>NZ_JAIUID010000013.1:0-136671 GCF_020165435.1 Mesorhizobium sp. BR1-1-2 | reverse complement strand
CTCCCCTACTCCCCCACTCCCTCTCGTATATCCCACATGAACCTGCTCTATGCCGTCTTCGCCTTCCTTCTGGCGCTCGTCTTTGGCTTTGTCGGCATCACCCGCGTCGGCTCCTGGCTGATCGAGCGTCGCAACCCGGCAGTCGGCGAATTCGTCGACATCGACGGCGCGCGCATCCACTACGTCCACGTTCCTGGCCCCGCCAAGGCCGACCTGCCGCCTGTTGTCTTCATCCACGGCGCCAGCGCCAATCTCAGGGATCAGATGCTGCCGCTCAGGCCGCAGCTCGAAGGGCGCGCCGAATTGCTGTTCTTCGACCGGCCGGGATTCGGCTGGTCAGGACGCGGGCCCGGCAACAACGAGGATCCCCGGTCGCAGGCCGGCACCGTCGCCGCGCTGATGGACCATCTCGGCATGAAGCAGGCCATTATCGTCGGCCATTCCTTCGGTGGCGCGGTGACGACCGCCTTCGGCCGCGAGCATGCCGACAAGACACTCGGGCTGGTATTCCTGGCACCCGCGACCCATCCGTGGCCTGGCGGCGCAACCGCCTGGTACTACGACCTGACCACCATTCCGGTGATCGGTCGGCTGTTCTCCGAAACGCTGAGCTATCCGGCAGGAATGCTGCGGATCGCCGCCGCCACGACCTGCGTCTTCTCGCCCAACAAAGTGCCGGAGAATTATGTCGCCAAAGCCTCGATCCCGCTGGTGCTGAGGCCGTCGGCCTTCCGCGCAAATGCCAGCGATGTCGCCGGCCTCTACCGTTATGCGCTTGGAGCCGCGCCGCGCTACGCCGAGATAAAGGCGCCGACAGTGATCATCTCGGGCGATCGCGACAAGGTCGTCTACGCCCATATCCACTCGGTCGGCCTGGAGCGCGACATTGCCGGCGCCGAACTCGTCTGGGTGCGCAATCTCGGCCACAAGCCGGACTGGATCGCGTCTGATCTGGTCGTTGGAGCCATCGAGAAGGTCGCCGGCAGGAGCGTGGATCTGGAGGCGATGGCAAGGGCGGTGGAAGCGCGGGTCGCCGGCGATGCCTATGCCGCCGGCAAATGCGCCGACCTCAAGGAACCCGAAGCGGAGTTGGCGCCGACCTGATGTGCCTCTTCCGAAAGCGGTCGTCGAAAAACGGTATTGGGGCCAGAGCGGCATGTACATCCTGAAACACGGCATAAAGAAAAATCCCGAAAAATTCTGGGCGCTGCCGGACCGCATCTTCTTCGGTTACGGCGCCTGCCCCATCCTTGCGGGCACTTTTCTCAGCTATCCTCCCCTGGAGGGATTCTACGGCGAGCGGATCGTTCCAAGCGGAAACTATCCTGGAAACCATGTCTATGTGACCAACGGCGTGATCGCGTTCGACTACCATGGCTATTCCAGCCGCGAACGGCTTCTGGAACACCACAAACGAGGATGGGCTTCACGCAGCGCCGACTGGCACTGCACGCTGGAAAAGGTTGATTTCGATCTGCTCGACACTGCCGAACTCAATCGGCGAAAGATGCGGGGGCCGGATCAGTATCTGCAAGATCCCATAGCCCGCGCGCGTCGCTTCCTTCAGCGCATAGACCACGCCGAAGCGGCAGCAAGAGCTCTCAATATCGCGACGCGTTGAGGTCCTCGGCGCTTAGCGGGTGCCCAAGTCCGATCCGACATAGGCGATGCGCAGCATATTGGTCGAACCCGGCGTCCTTAGCGGCACGCCGGCGGTGATGATGACGCGGTCGCCGGGCTTGCCGAATTCCTCTTCAAGCGCGATGCGGCAGGCGCGATCGACCATGTCGTCGAGATCGGTGGCATCGGGGGAGACGACGCAGTGCGTGCCCCACAGCAGCGATAGCCGCCGCGCCGTGTTGACGATCGGCGACAGGGCCACGATCGGCACCTGCGGGCGCTCGCGCGCGGCGCGCAGGCCCGTAGTGCCGGAGGCCGTGTAGGTGATGATCGCCGACAGTTTCAACGTCTCGGCGATTTCGCGGGCCGCCAGCGAGATCGCATCGGCGCCGGTTGCTTCAGGCTCGGAGCGCTGGGCGTTGATGATGCCGGCATAGGTCGGATCGGTTTCCACCTTGGTGGCGATGCGGTTCATCATCGCCACCGCTTCCACCGGATAGGCGCCCGCGGCCGATTCGGCCGAAAGCATGATGGCGTCGGCGCCTTCGAAGACGGCAATCGAAACGTCGGAGACTTCCGCGCGGGTCGGTACGGGCGCGGTGATCATCGATTCCAGCATCTGCGTGGCGACTACCACCGGCTTGCCGGCGCGGCGCGCGGCGCGCGTGATCTGCTTCTGGATGCCGGGCACGGCTTCCAGCGGCATCTCGACGCCGAGATCGCCGCGCGCGACCATCAGCGCGTCCGACAGTTCAATGATTTCGGCCAGACGGGCAACCGCCTGCGGCTTCTCGATCTTGGCCATGATCAGTGCCCGGCCGCGCGCGATCTTGCGCGCTTCGGCCAGGTCCTCCGGCCGCTGCACGAAGGACAGCGCTATCCAGTCGACGCCGGTGGCGAGCACCGCGTCGAGATCCCTACGGTCCTTCTCGGTCAGCGCGCCGACCGGCAGGTCGGTATCGGGCAGGCTGACGCCCTTTCTGTCGGAAATCGTCGTGCCGGCGACGACGGTGCAGACGATCGCCTTGCCATTGGCCTTGACCGCTTTCAGCTCCAGCTTCCCGTCGTCGATCAGCAGCCGGTGGCCGGCTTCGACCGAACTCAGGATTTCGGGATGCGGCAGATAGACCCTGGCCGCGGTGCCGGGCTCGGGATTGTCGTCGAGCGTGAAGGTCTGGCCGACGGTCAGCACCTCCTTGCCGTTGGCGAACTTGCCGACGCGCAGCTTGGGCCCTTGCAGGTCGGCAAGGATGCCGATCGGCCTGCCGACTGTCTCCTCGACGGCGCGGATGCGTCCGACCAGCATGCGCATCAACTCGTGATCCGTATGGCTCATGTTGATGCGGAACACATCGGCGCCCGCTTCGAACAGCTTCTTCAGCATTTCCTCGGAAGAGGAGGCCGGACCGATGGTGGCTAGGATCTTGACCTTGCGGCTGCGTCTCATTGACTGTTTGTTCCCGGGGCGGCTGGTGCGCCTCCCGTTGCGGGGTCGTCGGTCAGCTGGACCATCCAGCTTGCCTGCTCGCCCGTGTCGTATTCCTGGAATCCGGCGCGCTGGAAGCCCCGGGCGACGCAATCGGTGACGCCGGCGATCTTGAACTCTTTTTCAGCCACGCACATGTTGATCGGGCCGTCCCAGCGTCCGCCGCGTTCGGCGTCTTCTGCATAAAGATAGTAAAACCTTGATGACAGCGGCCCTTCGATCAGCGTCTTGCAGCTCGATCCTTCGATGTGCCACCAGCCCTCCGTGATCCAGCCGGCCTTGGCACGATAGCCGATGCCTACGCCGACCAGGTTTTGCGTCGCGTTGCAGACGCGGAAATCAGCGCGTGCGGGCGAGGCCGCAAACATCGCGGACAGGCCCACGGCGAGCGTCAGGAGCGGCATGGCGAAGGCGAAGCGCACGCGCCGCCCGCCGGCGGAACTCATCCTGAAACCCCTCAAGAACCACATCAGCATCTCTCTGCGCCCCTTTTCGGAAAAGTCCGGGCGCATGTCAACGCGCCGTTTTGTCCAATTCCAATCGATTTAAGAAGGCTCCCGGCGTGCGATCCGTCGCCCCTTGCCAGATTTCAGCGGAAACCTTGGCCAAACAACGGCATTGCGCCCGCGTCGTCTTCGTGGAAAGACGATAGCATCCTCCCCGGAAGCCAGCGAACAGACCATTTCCCGCCAATGACCCGATCCACAGTTTTCGCGCCTTTCGATGTCGTCGAGGGCGATCGCAAGCGGGGCGTGGTGCTGCTTGCCGACCATGCCCGACGCGACCTGCCTGAAGACTATGGCAGCCTTGGCCTGCCGGCGGCCGCGTTCGACCGCCACATCGCCTATGACATCGGCGTCGAGGCGGTGACGCGCGAACTCGCTGCCTTGCTCGACGTGCCAGCGGTGCTCGCCAATTTTTCCCGGCTGCTGATCGATCCCAATCGCGGCGAGGATGATCCGACGCTGATCCGTCAGCTCTATGACGGCACCGTCGTGACGGGCAACTATCCCCTCGCCCCGGAAGAGCGCGAAAGGCGGCTTGATCGCTTCTATCGACCCTATCACGACGCCGTCGGCGCCATGATCGCCTCGGTCGCGCAGGCTTCCGGCAAGGCACCGTTTATCTTCTCCGTGCATTCCTTCACGCCGGTCATGCAGGGCAGGCAGCGGCCGTGGCATGTCGGCGTACTGTGGGACCGCGACGACCGCGTGGCGCGGCCGCTGATCGACATGCTGGCCGCTGACAAAAACCTCGTTGTCGGCGACAACGAGCCCTATGACGGCGCGCTGCGGGGCGACACCATGTTCAGGCACGCCATCGTCAACGGCTATGCCCACGCGCTGATCGAAATCCGCCAGGACCTGATCGCGACCGGCGGGGATGCGCTTTCATGGGCTGAGCGTCTGGCGCCGATCGTTGACGCGATCGATCGCCGTCCCGATATACACCAAGTGAAGATGTTCGGCTCGCGCACCGGGCCGTTATGAGGAAGTTTCGATGACAGAACTCAGCGACGAACAGAAACGCGACTTCGAGGCCGCCGCCTTTCGCAGGCTGGTGGCGCATCTGCGTGAGCGCGGCGACGTGCAGAACATCGATTTGATGAACCTCGCCGGCTTCTGCCGCAACTGCCTGTCGAACTGGTATCGCGAGGCTGCGGAAGCCGAAGGCGTCGATCTGAGCAAGGACCAGTCGCGCGAGATCGTCTACGGCATGCCTTACGGGCAATGGCAGGCGCTGCACCAGACCGAAGCCTCCGACGCCAAGAAGGCCGAATTCGAAGCCAGGCGACCCAAAGACCACTAGGTGGTCTCTCACGTCCCCGATTACCTTAAGCGTTCGGTTTGGCCCAAATGCCTCCCGAGCGCAGCGCTTGACTGAAAATTGAATCGATCTAATTTGCCGTGCAAAGCCATTTTCTGACCGGATTCGCCTATGAACGCGTCGAATGCAATGCAGACCGCCATTCGCGGGCGATGGGCCGTGGCGGCCATCTTCCTCGCCAATGGCTTCCTGACCGGCAGCTGGGCGCCGCAGATCCCGGTGTTCCTGACCCGGCTCGACATTTCCAAGTTCACTCTGGGGCTTTTGATCCTGCTGTTCGGCGCCGGCGCTGTCACCGCCATGACCTGGTGCGGGCACCTGATCTCGAGACACGGCTCGCGCACCGTGCTGCGCTGGTTTGGCCTCTGCGGTAGCCTCGGCCTGCTGGTCGTAGCGCTGGCGCCCAACGTGCCGCTGGCTGCCGTCGCCATGTTCATCTTTGGCGGCTCCATCGGCGGCATGGATGTCGCCATGAACGCCAATGCGGTGGTGGTCGAGCGGCGGCTGTCGCGCGCGATCATGTCCTCCTCGCATGGCTTCTGGAGCCTCGGCGGTTTCGCCGGCGGTGCCCTTGGCGGCTTTGCCATCCAGAATTACGGCCACCTCGCCCATGCCGCGGTGGTGACGGTACTTGCCTTCGCGGCGATCGCGGCGGCGGTGCCCTATATCGTCGCCGAGGGCAGGTCGCAGGCTGCCGAGCATCATAAATTCACCTTGCCGGCAAACCCGCTGGTCTACTTCGTCGGCCTGATGGCGCTGCTGACGATGGTCTCCGAAGGCGCCGTGCTCGACTGGGCAGCGCTTTATCTCAGGCAGGAACTTGGCGCCGATCTCGCCATTGCCGGCCTCGCCTACGCCGCCTTTTCCGGCGTCATGGCGATCATGCGTTTCTTCGGCGATGGTGTGCGCAATCGTTTCGGTGCCGTGACGACGTTGCGTGGTTCGGCGATCGTCGCTGCCGCTGGCATGCTGATCGCAGGCCTGTCGCCCTCACCCTGGCTCGCCATCTCGGCCTTCGCGCTGTGCGGCTTCGGCATTGCCAATATGGTGCCGATCATCTTTTCGGCCGGCGGCAACCAGGAAGGCATGTCGTCGGGCACCGGCATGAGCGTGGTCACCACGATGGGCTATTCCGGCATCCTCGTGGCGCCCTCTGCGATCGGCTTTGTCGCCGAGCATTCCAGCTTCGGCCCGATCTTCATCGCCATGTCGGGCCTGCTGATCGTCGTCCTGCTGATGGCCGGATTGGCTCACCGCGCCGAATTCGCTCCCGACGCGGCGCCGGCCGAATAGCGTTTCAGTTCCTCGTGAAGGAAATCCGCCACGCGTCGGATGCGCACGCTGGTGCGCACGTCGCGATGCATGGCCAGCCACACCGGCAAGCTGGGCAGCGGCAGGCCCGGCAGCACCTTCTCCACCAGGGGGTCCCGCTCGGCCAGCGGCTCCTGGCCCAGGCCGATGCCGTTTCCCGCCCGCACCGCCTCCCAAAGCACGATCTGGTTGTCGGCCCGAAAGCGAAAACTGTTCCGGGTGACCGGTATGCCGAAATGCGTAAAGCCTCGGATCATCTCGTCGCTCCGATCGAAGCCGATAAGCGCGTGGTCGAGCAGGTCGGCCGGCTCGCGCGGGCGGCCGCACCGGTCGAGATAGGCTAGGGAAGCACAGGCGCAGAGCGCGATATCGCAGACCTTGCGCGCCACCAACTCGTTCTGTGCCGGCTTGACCATGCGGATGGCGATGTCGGCATCCCGGCGCAGCAGGTTCTCGACCTGGTTGGAAGCGACGATCTCGACCTCAATGCCGGGCTCCTCGATGCCGAGCCGCGCCATCATGTCCGGCAGCACATAGGCCGCCACCACCTCGCTGGCGGCGATGCGCACCGTGCCTTCGATCGCTTCGACCGAACCCAGCGCCAGGAGTGAAAAAGCGCTCGCCTGCTCGCTCACCGCCTTGCCGCGCTCGAACAGAGTGGCCCCGGCTTCAGTCATCGCGTAGCCGCTTCGCCCGCGCCTGAACAGGATGACGCCGAGCGCCTGTTCCAGTTCCGAGATGTGACGGCCAAGCGTCGGCTGACTTGCCGATAGCTTTCTCGCCGCGGCCGACAGGCTGCCGGTCTCAGCGACCGTGACGAAGCTCTTGATCAGGTTCCAGTCGATATCTGTCATTCAAAAATGCATATCAAAACTGCACGCATGGTCAATTTCAATTCATTGATGAGGAAATCATATTTGGCCTGCGGACACCGATACGCACTGCCACAGCCAATCAGGAGTACCCCAAATGACCAAGATTGCACTCACCGCTGCCCTCCTCATCGCCACCCACGCCGCTTTCGCAAGCAGCGACAAGTTCGGCTCGAACAATGCCAGCCAGAAGCCTGTCGCCAGCACCGACAAGACGATCACCACATCGATCGAGAAGTCGGATGCGATCGTCCGGAAGCCAGCCGTCCCGGGCAGCAACCGCGACCTCTTCGGCAACCGCTGAACAGACGTCGAGATATCCCCAAGGCGGCGGGCTTGTCCCGTCGCTTCAAAGCAAACAGGAGACGAAGAATGACCAAGATTGCAATCCTCGGCGCCAACGGCCGGCTCGGCCGCGTGGTCGCCAAGGCCTTCATCGATGCAGGCTATGATGTCCGCGCCATCACCCGCAGCGGCAAGGTGCCGGCTGAGCTTGCAGGCGCGACGGCCGTCGCCGGCGATGCGCTGGATCGCGAGTCTCTGATCCGCGCCACGCAGGGCGTCGATATCATCTTCAACGGCCTGAACCCGATCTATACCGACTGGGGCAAGTGCCTGCCGATGGCCGAGAATGTCATGGCCGCCTGCCGGGCCAACGGCACGCTGCATCTCTTCCCCGGCACCGTCTACAATTATGGCTCGCCGATGCCGGCGGTGATCACGGAAGACACGCCGTTCCATCCGACAACCGAGAAAGGGCGGATCCGCTGCGCCATGGAGGAACTGTTCCGCCGTGAAGCCGAGGCCGGTCGGGTGCGCACGATCATTCTGCGCGCCGGCGATTTCTTCGGCGGCACCGGCAACGGCTCCTGGTTCGACCTCGTCGTCGCCGTCAAGATGAGCAAGGGCATCTACACTGCGCCCGGCCCGGCCGATCTGGTGCATGAATGGGCCTATCTGCCTGATTTCGCAGTCGGTTTCGTCGCGCTGGCGCGCAATCTCGACAAGCTCGGCTTTTACGAGGCGCTGAATTTTCCGGGCCATGCCGTCACCGACATCGAGATCAAGATGGCGGCCGAAAGAGCGCTCGGACGCAAGCTTAAACTAAGCTTCATGCCCTGGTGGGTGCTGCGCGCCGGCAGCCCGTTCGTGGCGATGTGGCGCGAGATCGTCTCGATGTCCTACCTGCGCTTCGAGGCGCACCGGCTGGCCTCGGCGCGACTGAACGAGATCATCGGTGAAATCCCGCACACCCCTTTGGACCAGGCGGTGCATGAAGCCTTGCAGGATATCGGCGTCGCCGTCGCGCCGGCCTGGCACCAAGCAGCGTGATTGCCGAGCGTACCGAAAAGATGAGAACGGCGGTCTCGGCTGCAAATCTTTGCCGGTCAGATCCGGCCCATCAGAAGCAGGATAAGCACCACGACGAGGACGACGCCGACGATGCCCGACGGCCCATAGCCCCAGGAGCGCGAATGCGGCCATGCCGGCACCGCGCCGATCAGGACCAGGATCAGGATGATGATGAGAATCGTGCTGATCGTCATTTTAGAGCCCTCGCCGTCTGGTTGAATCCGAGGGAACAATGCAAAAGGCCGCCCGGTAGTTCCCGGGCGGCCTTTTGGTCGGGCTTGCGAAACCGCTCTATTCCGCGGCCTTCGGGAAGGCGATTGCCGGCTCGGCGTTGCCATCGGCCGTTGGTTCCTGCGGCGGTATCTCTCCCTTGCCGCGTCGCAGCAGCCGGCTGAACCACCCTCGCCGCGCGCCGGGCTTGACCTTGGCGCGGGTGAACACCATCAGCATCGACGGCGTCACCACCAGCGTCAGCACGGTGGCGAAGGACAGGCCGAACACAATCGCCGAGGACAGCGAAATCCACCACTGCGTCGAAGGCGCATTGATCGTCGTCTCATGATGGAAGATCTCGAGGCCGAGGCCGAAGGCGATCGGCAACACGCCGAGGATGGCCGAAACCGCCGTCAGCACCACAGGGCGGGCACGCTCGCGGCAGGTCTGCAGCACCGCTTCCATCTTGTCCCAGCCCTCCTCGCGCAGCCGGTCATAGGTGTCGATCAGCACGATGTTGTTGTTGACC
Organism: Mesorhizobium sp. BR1-1-2; assembly: GCF_020165435.1. Taxonomy (NCBI): domain Bacteria; kingdom Pseudomonadati; phylum Pseudomonadota; class Alphaproteobacteria; order Hyphomicrobiales; family Phyllobacteriaceae; genus Mesorhizobium; species Mesorhizobium sp. BR1-1-2. The sequence goes on along the minus strand of NZ_JAIUID010000013.1, from coordinate 127,460 downwards.
ACCACACCGGCCAGCGCGATGACGCCGATGCCCGACATGACGATGCCGAACGCCTCGCCTGTCAGAAGCAGGCCCAGGAACACGCCGATCGTCGCCATGACCACGCAGGACAGCACCAGCCAGACGCTGGTGAACTTGTTGAACTGCGCCAGCAGCACCAGGAAGATCAGGAAGATCGCCGCGCCGAAAGCCTTGCTGAGAAAGGCGCTCGCTTCCGCGCTGTCCTCGTTGGAGCCGGCGAGCTTCCAGCGTATGCCGCTGCCGAGATCCATGTCCGAGACCGCCTTGGTCACCTGCTCCTGTACTGCGGCGACCTGCGCTCCGGCGGCGACGTTGGCCTGCACCACCACGGTGCGCGCGCCGTCGATGCGGTTGAGGATGCCGACCGTCGGCTCGGGTTTGCGCACGACGAAGTTCGAGATCGGCACCGACCCTTGCGAGGTCTGCACCCTGAGTTCGTCGAGCGTTGACAGCGTGCGCCGGTCTTCCGGAAGGCGCAGCCGGATGTCGACGGCATCGTCGGCGCCCGCCGGCCGGTATTCCGACAGCTTCAAGCCGTTGGTCACCAGTTGCACCACTGTGCCGACCGAGGTCGGGCTGATGCCATATTGGGCGGCCTTGGCGCGGTCGACCTCGAGCGCCCAGTCGACGCCGGGCGGCGGCAGGCCGTCCGAAATGTCGATGACGTTGGGCACCTTGGCGATCCGCGCCGCCACCGCGCGCGCCTTGTCGTCGAGCCCCTTGGGATCGGCGGCCGAAAGCCTGATCTGGATCGGCTTGCCGGTCGGCGGGCCTGCCTCCGGCACGCGCACCTCGACATCGACGCCGGGAATGCCGGCCATGACGCCGCGAAGATCGCTGAGGATCTGGTTGGCGGATTTGCGCTCGCGCCAGTCGACGAATTCGTACTGGATCACGCCGACGACGTCCTCGGGAATGTCCTGGCCGCCGCCCTGGGTCTTGCCGACACGGGTATAGACCGATTTCACGCCCGGCCAGCCGAGCAGCCTGTTCTCCGCCGTCCTGGTGGCGGCATCCATCTCGGCCAGCGAAAGATTGCCGCGCGCATGCACGTAGAGCAGGCCGTAGTCCGGCTCGACGCTGGGGAAGAACTCGACGCCGGCGCCGTATTTCGAATAGGCGTAGCCGACGCCGAACAGCAGCGCCACGGTGAGCACCAGGACGGTGATCGGGAAGCGCACCGCCTGCTTGACGATGGCCATGTACCAGCCGTCGCGATTGTCGTCCTCGTGATGCTTCGGCGCCTTGGCGAAGATCGCGCCCAACGTCGGCGCGAACACCAGCGCATAGAGCATCGAGGCCGACAGCGTGACGATCAGCGTGATCGGCATGTATTTCATGAAGTCGCCGATGATGCCGGGCCAGAACAGGAGCGGCGAGAAAGCGGCGATGCGCGTCATCGTCGCCGCGATGACCGGGCCGGCCATGCGCTTGGCGGCGAGCGCGAAGGCATCCGCCTTCGGCATGCCTTCGCTCATGCGCCGCTCGGCGAACTCGGTGACGATGATGGCGTCGTCGACCAGCATGCCGACCGCCAGGATGAGGCTGAACAGCACGATCATGTTGATCGTGTAGCCCATCATGGCAAGCAACAATATGCCGATCAGGAAGGACGATGGAATGGCCAGCCCGATGAGCAGCGAGGCGCGGCCCGACAGCGCGTAGAGTATGACGATGAACACCAGGATCACGGCGATCATGACGTGGTTCTGAAGGTCACCCAAGAGCTGGTTGACGAAGACCGACTTGTCCTGCGTGTAGGTGACATGCATGCCCTCGGGCATCGTCTTGATGAAGGTGTCCGACACCTCCCTGACATGGTTCAGCGTGTCGATCAGGTTGGCGCCGATGCGCTTCTTCACCTCGATGGCGATGGCTGGCTTGCCGTCGAGGCGAGTGACCGTCTCGGCGTCCTTGAAGGTCGAGCGTATGGTGGCGATGTCCTTGGCCTGCACCACGGCGTTGGGTGTAGCGACGACCGGCAGGTTGGCGACGTCCTCGGGCGTCTCGATCAGCGACGGTACCTTGACCGCGTATTTGCCTTCCGAGCCTTCGAGATTGCCGGCCGCGACCAGACTGTTGGAGGCGCCGACGCCTTGCATCACCTGGTCGAGCTGCAGCCCGTAGGAGGACAGCTTCACCGGATCGATAACCACTTCGACCAGATCGTCGCGCGCGCCCTGCAGCGAGCCTTCCAGCACGCCCGGCACCTCTTCGATGCGATCGCGCAGTTCGCGCGCGGCCGCCGTCAGCACGCGCTCCGGCACGTCGCCCGACAGAGTGACGACGAGGACCGGAAACTCGGAGACGTTGACCTCGTTGACCGTCGGCTCCTCGGCCGCCTGCGGCAGGTCGGCCTTGGCGTCCTGCACCTTGCTGCGCGTGTCCTGGAGCGCCGTGGCCAGATTGGTCTGCGGCTGGAACTCGACCAGCACGTAGCCGCCGCCCTGGAAGGCGGCCGAGCGCATCTCCTTGAGGCCCTTCAGGCTCTTCAGCTTGCTTTCCATCGGCCGCAACAGAAGGCGTTCCGAATCCTCCGGCGAAATGCCCTGGTAGATCAGGCTGATATACATCATCGGGATCGGAACGTCGGGTTCCGCTTCCTTGGGCGTCGACTGATAGGCGACCCAGCCCGCCGCCAGCAGGAACAGCAGGGCGGATATTGTGAGGCGGGCGTTGTGGATTGCGAGTCTGACGATATCCATGACTTGATGCCTGCTGTTTCTTGGGAGCGGCGAACTGGCGGGTAGCGCCTGAGGTTACGGCGCCGAGCCTTGCGCTACTGCGTACCGGCGGTGGCTTCGCCGATCAGCTTGTTGATGGTCGCCTGGTCGGCCTCGACGGGCTTGACGATGTCACCTTCCTTCACCAGTTCCTGGCCGGCGACAATGATGCGCGCATCTTTCGGAATTCCGCCGAGCACGAGGCCGTTCGGCGTGTCGTCCACCAGGTCGATCGGGTAGAACGCCACCTTGTCGTCGCCGCCGACGGCGCGGATGCCGAGATCGCCCTTGTCGCCAAGCGTCACCACCGAACGCGGCAGCAGAACCGCGTCGGTCGGTTCGGCGCTGAGCGTGATCTCGGCCGTCATGCCGGCGGGGATGCTGCCATCCGCATTGGGGATCGCCACTTCGACACGGAAGGTGCGGGTCTGGGAGGAAGCGTCGCGGCTGATATACCGCACGGTGCCGGTGACCTTCTGGTCGTTGACCAGGCGCACATTGGCCTCTTCGCCGATCTTGATATAGCGCAGGTCGCGTTCGCTGATTTCGCCGCGCGCGATCACTGGATCGAGCTTGAGGATGGTCGCCACCTCACCGCCTTGCATGACCGAGCTGCCGAGTTCCACCGGCACCCTGTCGATGACGCCGTCGAACGGCGCCTTGACCTCGTTGCGGTCGAGTTCGGCCTGCGCGGTCTCCAGCATCGATTGCGCCGAGGTCAAATTCGAGCGCGCCGTATCGAGCTGCAGCTTCGGCAGATTGCCGGTCTTGGCCAGCCGTTCGGCGGCGTCGAGCTCGGCCTTGCGTTGCGCCAGCAATTGCTTGGCGTTGTCGACATTCGAGATTTTCTCTTCGGCCGCCAGCATCAGCACCAGGTCACCCGTCTTGACGTGCTGGCCTTGGCTGACCGGCAGTTTGTCGATGATGCCGGCGACGCGCGTTGCCAGCACCGCGCGCTTGTCGGCCTCGGTCAGCCCCGAAATGCGGATAGCGCGCGCATAGGTCTTGCGCGGCGGCGTCACCACCGCGACGGTGCGCGGCGCGGCCTTCGGCTCGGCTTGCGCCGTGTTCGGCTTGCCGGCCTCCGGCGTCTTGGCCTTGTCAGCCTCTGCCGCCTTCTGGGCGTCGGCGGCGGCACTGCCAACGGACGAAAACTCGCCCGTCGCCATCCAGGCGGCGAACCCGATGAGCACAACAATGGCAGCAAGCTTGTGAAACCTGATTTTCGGCATCGTCGTTTTTCCACTGCGGGGTTTGGCCGGGACTGCGTCCTCCTCGAGGAGCGCGTCGCCGATATGGGTGCGCGCCAGGCCGTGTTCAAATTGCCGTGATCGGCGAAGCGCGCTTCTACATCAAGTTTGCAACGCAATATAGTCGGAAAGTTGCAGCAGCATTGCGAAGCCGGGCAGAGTGTGACCGCCACGAAACGTTTTTTGCACAGATGCGGAGGGGCTTTGGCGCGGCTCGCCAGCGGCCCATGATCGGCCGTTGGGGACCCGGCGCCGCAGGGCCGCTTTCGCTCTCGCAGGCACGACGCCGGCGCGGAGCGATCGCCACCCCGGCGCGGATGTCGACCATGCTGATGGCCTCGGCCTGACGGATGATTCCGGCACGCGGCATTTCAGGTAATGCATTGGAATTGCTTAAAGAACGGATCGCCCAACTCAGGTCCGGATTGCCCTTCCTTGACCAAGACAGATGTTCCGAAAGCGGGGGCGGGTCGCCTCGATGCGTCTGCTCCATGGCGTTCCGCCGTCTGGACTTGAGACGTGACATAGCCTCGAACAAACCGCCTGCTGGTGCTGTTCGTGACAGTATTCCTCGCCCGCCAGTCACCGTTCCGGATGCGGCCGAGGGATGGCAGCGAACAGCGGCGCCCGCACGACACTGGCAGCAGGCGTCAGCATGATGATGCGCGCTTCACACGCGATGGTTGTTGCTGGCGCCGGAAGGAACTTGCTGGCGCCGCGAGGCGGGTCACACCCGTGTGACGGATGCGGGCTCAGGCCCGGCGGCGCTCCGCTTCGGGGTTCTTGCGCGCCGCCAGAAATTCCTTCACCCGTCGGCCAGGCGCCGGACCCCGCACCGGCTTGAAGCCGTCGTCGAGTTCGCCGGAGAGGTCGAGCGTCGGCCGCTTGCCCACGGCATCATAGTTCTCCTCCAGCCAGTCGCTGGCGGCGGTACGGCCAAGATCGCGCAGATAGGCCAGGAATGCCCATTCGGCATTGACCTTGGAAGATGCCGACAGGTCCTTGAAAGCCTCGTCGGCGTCGATGCGGTGCATGCGGATGTCCCGGTACTCGCCCCGCGGCAGGCGGCCGGCGGCGATCAGTTCCTTGACAAAGGCGATCGAGCGGAATTCGCGCAGCAGCCCGGCATTGAAGGTGATCTCGTCAATGCGGTTCTGGATCTCGTTGGCGCTTTTGGGCGTTCCCTCGCGCACGACCGGATTGATCTGCACCAAAAGCACATCCTCGGTGGCAGCCGTCTTGAAGAACGGATAGAGCGCCGGATTGCCGCCATAACCACCGTCCCAATAGGGCTCGCCCTTGATCTCGACGGCACGGAACAGTTGCGGCAGGCAGGCCGAGGCCATCACTGTGTCGAGGTCGATCTCGCCATCGGAAAACACCCGCAACTGCCCTGTCTCGACATTGGTGGCGGAGATGAACAGTTCCATCGACTTGCAGGCGCGTACATTGTCGAAATCGATCTCCTGCGCGACCACGTCGCGCAAGGGATTGAGGCCGAGCGGGTTGGCGACATAGGGAGAGAACACGCGCGACATGGTGTCGAAGAAGACATAACCCGGCGTGTTCTCGATCGACCAATTGCCCCAGGCGACGTCCCACGGCATGCGCTGCACCGGGCTGAACCGGCCCTTCGCCGCCACCGCACGCCAGAAGTCGTCGAGCTTCTTGCGGGCGCCTTCGACGCCACCGCGAACGAAGCCGTCGGCCAGCGCCACCGCGTTCATCGCGCCCGCGCTTGTGCCGGACACCGCTGCGATCTCCAGCCGGCCATCCTCCAGAAGCCGGTCGAGCACGCCCCAGGAAAAAGCCCCGTGCGAACCGCCGCCCTGAAGCGCGATGTTGATCTTCTTCACTTCCTCCGCCTTGCCGTTCTTTGTCATGGCGTTCCTGCCCATCCCAGTGCCTGACTTATTGCGCGCCCGGGAATCGGGACGTCAGCGTCACGGCAGACCTATGTTGCAGTGCAGCATATAAGGACACACCAAGGCAAGGACACGAGCACGGTCGCGTGATCGCATGAAATTTCGATCATGCGGAAACGCCCTCCGCCTTGTGGCGGAGGGCGCCGTGTATCTTCCAAACAGATTTGATGCTCAGGCGACGAGGTGCGGCATCGGTCCGACATAGCGCGACTGCGGCCGGATCAGCCGCCCCGTCGTCTGCTGCTCGCGGGCATGCGCAACCCAGCCGGCGACGCGCCCGGCGGCAAAGACATTGCTGAAGGCCTCCGGCGGAAACCCCGCCGCTTCGAGCACGAGCGCGGTGTAGAACTCGACATTGGTCTGCAGCGAGCGCTGCGGCTTGGCGATGCGAAGCGCCTCGAGCGCAGCCTGCTCGACTTTCTCCGCGAAGGCCAGCCGGCGGCCGGTTTCGCCCTCGCCTCCGAGCTGGCGCACAACCGTCTTCAGCACATCGGCGCGCGGATCGCGCACGCGGTAGATGCGGTGGCCGAAGCCCATGATGCGTTCGCCACGCGCGATCTCGCCGCGTAGCCAGCCGGCGGCGTCGCCATGCGCCTGGATGGCGTCGAGCATCTCGATGACAGGGCCCGGCGCGCCGCCATGCAGCGGCCCCTTGAGCGCGCCGAGGCCAGCCAGCACCGACGATGTCAGCCCGGCCTGCGTCGAGGCGACGACGCGCGTGGCGAAGGTCGAAGCATTGAGACCGTGGTCGCAGACGGTCACCAGATAGGTGTCGAGCGCTTTTGCCAGGGCCGGCGTCGGCACGAAACCGTCGAGCATTCTCAGCATATCGGCAGCATGATCGGCCTTCCCATCCGGCGCGACCGGCTGCTCGCCGCGCTGCGGCCGCAAGAGGGCCGGCGTCAGCACGGCGGGCGCCGCGATCAGCCGAAGCGCGTCCGCCAGCGTCTCGCCGTCCGGCAGCAACGCCATGCCAGCGCGCATGGCACTGTAGACATCTAGCGGTGCCAGCAAAGGCAGCGAAGGCAAGAGCCGGTCGAACACCTCGACGCGCGCCTGGCCCAGTCTCGCGGCCAGCTCCGCGTCTCCGGGAAGGTCGTCGAAGAACCCGTCCAGCAGCAGGCGGGTGACCTGCGAATAGGTCCATCGTCCGGCCAGTTCCGGCAGGGAGTGACCGCGGATCGTCAGGCGACCGCCCAGGCCATCCACGTCCGAAAGAACGGTTTCGGCCGCCACCACATCGTCAAGCCCATTCGCCATGGCTGTCTCCTTGAAGCTTTTGCAGATGGGAGATAAGGGTGGGAGAGACGAGCATCAATCTTGATCAATAGAATCAATATTAGAGATCACGATGTCCGAATGGCTGTCACGGGAAGAGGCGCTGGAAAGACTTCGGGTGCGGCCGCAGACGCTCTACGCCTATGTCAGTCGCGGACGCATCGGCATGCGCCCGGACAGCGCGGATCCACGCCGCAGCCAATATCGCGCCGACGATATCGCGGCCCTGGCGACGCGAAGAGCGCGCGGACGCAGCCCGTCGGCCATCGCCGAAAGCGCCATCGCCTGGGGCGAACCGTCGATCGTCACCTCGATCTCGACCGTTTCGCACGGCCACCTCGTCTATCGGGGCCGCGACGCCGTCGCGCTGTCCGAACATGCCACGCTCGAAGAGACCGCCGCCTTGCTGTGGGCCCTGCCTGAGCCGGTGAGTTTCGAGGCCCCGGCCTCGGATACATCCCAACAACTCGGCCGAGCCCCAGCCTTCATGCAACTTGCCATGCTCGCCGGCCAGGGGCGGCCTTCACTTGGACGCGGCGCCACCTCGCTGTGCGCCGACGCCGCGCGCGCGATCGGCGTGCTGGCAGGCGCTCTTGGCGCCTCGGCGGGATCCGATCCGGTGCACATGCGACTGGCGCGAGGCTGGTCGGTGGATGAAGGCGGTGCGCAGGCGATCCGGCGCGCCCTTGTGCTGCTCGCCGACCACGAACTCAACGCATCGACCTTCGCCGCGCGCGTCGCGGCCTCGACCGGAGCCTCGCCCGCCGCCAGCCTGCTGGCGGGCCTGGCAACCCTGTCCGGCCCGCGGCACGGTGGCGCCAGCGAAGCGGTGATGCAGCTGGCGGAGGATGCGGCGCGGCACAACGCCGATGCGGCGATCCGGCGCTGGCTCGGCCATGATCGACCACTGCCGGGGTTCGGCCATCCGCTCTATCCTGAGGGTGACCCCCGCGCCACGGCACTTTTGGCGGCCATCGACAACACCGACGAAACATTGCGATCGCTGGAAATCGCCGCCATCGCCGCGACCGGCGCCCGCCCGAACGTCGACTTTGCCCTGGCCGATCTGACGCGCAGCCTCGGCCTGCCGCGCGATGCGCCGTTCCAGCTGTTCGCGCTTGGACGCAGCGTTGGCTGGGCCGCCCACATGGTCGAACAGGCAATGAGCGGCGGCAGCATCAGGCCGCGCGGTCGCTATGAGGGATTATTGCCGTAGGATCGGAAGAAAAGCGCTGCGCGCTCACGACATGGTGTCGAGCTTGCGCTGCATGGCCGCGATCTGGTCCTTCAGCTGCTGCAGATCGTCGGGTTTTTCCGGCGTTTCCTTCCTGGCCGGTTCGGCGGGGGCCGCCGCAGGTGCCGAGCCTGCCGGCGGGAAAGGCGTGAACAGCCGCATGGCATTCTGGAACATTTCCATGTTGCGGCGCGTCTGCTCCTCCAGCGCCTTGATCGGCGTGGCCATCTTCATCATGTCGAGCGGTGACTTGCCGATGGCCCCCTTCATCTGCTCGCGGAAGCGTTCCTGTTCCTTGGAGAAGGCGATCATCGACTGTTCGAGGAAGCTCGGCACGATCATCTGCATCTGGTCGCCGTAGAAGGCGATCAACTGGCGCAGGAACGGGATCGGCAGCATGTTCTGCCCGTCCTTATTCTCCAATTCGAAGATGATCTGGGTCAGAACCGGATGCGTGATGTCGTCGCCGGTCTTGGCGTCCTGCACCGTGAACTCTTCGCCCTTCTTGACCATTTCGGCAAGGTCCTCGAGCGTCACATAGGTGCTGGTGCCGGTGTTGTAGAGCCGGCGATTGGCATATTTCTTGATGACGATCGGATCGTCTTTCGCAGCCATCTGCATCCTCCCCGGACACCGGCGCGCCTGAGTAAGCCGCCGGTAACGATTGCGCCCGTTCAAAGGATATGCGCAAAAGCGTCACAATTCCAAGCAGTTTGTGCAGTGCGGGATTAATTATCGCTGCATGGCCGGTGAAATATGCTGCGCAGCAGCGGACAGCTTGATGCCGCGGCAAGGCGCGGCTTGCTTGCGACGCATGGGTGCCCTGCCGATTTCCGGTTTGACTCGCGATTTGGAAAGGGCAAGAAAAGTCTTCAACGACACAACATCAGCTTGAAGTTTGGAGAACAGAATGCCCGCTTCCAATGCCATCGTCGTCGCCAGCGCCGCGCGCACACCGGTCGGTTCCTTCAACGGCGCTTTCGCCGCCACCCCGGCGCACGAGCTTGGCGCCGTCGTCGTAAGGGAATTGTTGTCGCGCGCCGGCGTCGAGGCGGCCGAGGTCGACGAGGTCATTCTTGGCCAGGTTTTGACCGCGGCCCAAGGGCAGAACCCTGCCCGCCAGGCTTCGATCCTCGCCGGGCTGCCCAGGGAAACCACTGCCTGGGGCCTCAACCAGGTGTGCGGCTCAGGCCTGCGCGCCATCGCGCTCGGCATGCAGCAGATCGCCACCGGCGACGCCAAGGTGGTTGTTGCCGGCGGCCAGGAATCGATGTCGCTGTCGCCGCACGCCCAGCACCTGCGCGCTGGCGTCAAGATGGGCGACTACAAGATGATCGACACCATGATCAAGGATGGCTTGTGGGATGCCTTCAACGGCTATCACATGGGCAACACCGCCGAGAACGTCGCCCGCCAGTTCCAGATCACCCGCGAAGACCAGGACCAGTTCGCGCTGGCCTCGCAGAACAAGGCCGAGGCCGCGCAGAAGGCCGGCCGGTTCAAGGACGAGATCGTCGCGTTCACCATCAAGGGCAAGAAGGGCGATACAATTGTCGACCAGGACGAATACATCCGCCATGGCGCGACGCTGGATGCCATGACCAAGCTGAAGCCGGCCTTCGACAAGGAGGGCACTGTGACCGCCGCCAATGCCTCCGGCATCAACGACGGCGCCGCCGGCGCGCTTTTGATGAGCGAAGCGGAAGCTGCCAGGCGGGGCATCACCCCGCTGGCGCGCATCGTCTCCTGGGCGACCGCGGGCGTCGACCCGGCGATCATGGGCACCGGCCCGATTCCCGCCTCGCGAAAGGCGCTGGAAAAGGCCGGCTGGTCAGTCGGTGATCTCGACCTGATCGAGGCCAACGAGGCCTTCGCCGCGCAGGCCTGTGCGGTGAACAAGGACATGGGCTGGGATCCCTCGATCGTCAACGTCAATGGCGGCGCCATCGCCATCGGCCACCCGATCGGCGCCTCTGGCGCGCGCATTTTCAACACGCTGGTCCACGAGATGCGCCGAAGAGGTGCCAAGAAGGGTCTCGCCACGCTGTGCATCGGCGGCGGCATGGGCGTCGCCATGTGCGTCGAAGCGCTCTAAAAGAGAAGAGCATGGGGAGTAGCGAATAGGGAAGAACGGCGTCAGCGCAACGGGCTATCTGATCCCTGCCGCTATTCGCTGCTCCCCATTCACTCTCCCGACCAAAGGGAGGGAACGCATGACCAAGGTTGCAATCGTCACGGGCGGATCGCGCGGCATCGGCGCGGCAATATCGATGGCGCTGAAGGAAGCCGGCTATTCGGTTGCCGCCAACTACGCCGGCAATGACGAGGCGGCGAGCAAGTTCACGGCCTCGACCGGCATCAAGACCTATAAATGGTCGGTCGCCGACTACGACGCCTGCGCCGCGGGCATCAAGCAGGTCGAGGCCGATCTCGGCCCGGTCGCGGTGCTGGTCAACAACGCCGGCATCACGCGCGACGCCATGTTCCACAAGCTGACGCGTGAGCAGTGGAAGGAGGTCATCGACACCAATCTCTCCGGCGTTTTCAACATGACCCATCCGCTGTGGAGCGGCATGCGCGACCGCAAGTTCGGCCGCGTCATCACCATCTCCTCCATCAACGGCCAGAAGGGCCAGGCCGGCCAGGTCAACTACTCCGCGGCCAAGGCCGGCGACATCGGTTTCTCGAAGGCTCTGGCCCAGGAAGGGGCCCGCGCGGGCATCACCGTCAACATCATCTGCCCAGGCTATATCGCCACCGAAATGGTCCGGGCGATCGACGAAAAGGTGCTCAACGAACGCATCATCCCGCAAATTCCGGTCGGGCGCCTCGGCGAGCCGGAGGAGATCGCGCGTTGCGTCGTCTTCCTTGCCTCCGAGGACGCCGGCTTCATCACGGGATCGACCATCACCGCCAATGGCGGCCAGTACTTCGCCTGAGGCCGGACTGCCGGCTTCCCGGTACCGATTTGAAGGAGGACTCGTTCGCCATCCGCTTCGCATGTCCGTGACACCGTCCGATGATGGCTGTCGGTCTGCTGTTCCAATCCGGCACGCAAAGGTTAATGGCGCCAGCGGGGAGTGTGCAAAACTGCATGGACAAGCTGTGCATTGTCGGTGGAAAACCCGTGCGCAACACTACATCTTGTCGTGAACAAACAGGGAAAATGCCGACATCGCCGATTCGTAACCCTTTCGTTCCATGTTTGGCCGCAATGTTAACGAGAGCAGCCGGAATCGCCCGTCAAACCGTTAATTTCTCTTAAGAAAAGTCAATAATTTCATAAGCTTGGATGAAGCAGGCGGGGCTGTGTAACGGCTCTGCCGGCAAAAGTTAACGGCGACTCTCCCTTAGCATGAAACGGGCCAATTCCGTGATTCAGCATGTGGTAAGGGTCATCAGCCAAAACTCCACATCTAGCCGTGAACAAAACCTGAATCCGGGCGAGTCAGCGATTCGTCGCCGATTCGTTCCAGACTCGTTCCAACCCTTAATCAGCAGCCGAACCGAAGTTTGACGGAGGCGGCTTCGAACCGACGGCGGAACATTCCGCTTTCGCTTCGCGTCTGAAATCCCTATGTGTCGCCTGTCATACGCGCCACCCGAGGCGTGCTCCCGACAATGAGAGGCCAGAAAGCCTTATTTCCGAGCCGATGAACATCAGTCCGAAACCCACCGAGCCGCTGATCCTGTCGGGTCGCGACGTGACTGCCGTGCTTGGGCCGACCAACACAGGCAAGACCCACCTCGCCATCGAGCGCATGGTGGCGCATGAAAGCGGCATCATCGGCCTGCCGCTCAGGCTGCTGGCGCGAGAGGTCTATACCCGCGTCTGCGAAAAGGTCGGTGCCAACAAGGTGGCGCTCATCACCGGCGAGGAGAAGATCCAGCCGCCAGGCGCCAAATATTCGGTCTGCACCGTCGAAGCCATGCCGCGCGAGACCGACGCCGCCTTCGTCGCGATCGATGAGGTTCAGCTTGCCGGAGACCTCGAGCGCGGCCACATCTTCACCGACCGCATCCTGCACCTGCGCGGCCGCCAGGAGACGCTGCTGCTCGGCGCCGCCACCATGCACGGCATCTTGCAGCGCCTGTTGAAAGGTGTCTCGGTGGTGACGCGGCCGCGGCTGTCGCATCTGGCCTATGCCGGTTCGAAGAAGCTGACCCGCTTGCCCCGGCGCACAGCGATCGTCGCCTTCTCCGCCGACGAGGTTTATGCCATCGCCGAACTGATCCGCCGCCAGCAGGGCGGTGCGGCCGTCGTGCTTGGTGCGCTCTCGCCCCGCACCCGCAACGCCCAGGTGGCGCTGTTTCAGTCAGGCGACGTCGACTATCTCGTCGCCACCGATGCCATCGGCATGGGCCTTAACCTCGATCTCGACCATGTCGCCTTCGCCCAGAACCGCAAGTTCGATGGCTACCAGTATCGCAACCTGACGGCGGCCGAACTTGGCCAGATCGCCGGGCGCGCCGGCCGGCACCTGCGCGACGGCACCTTCGGCGTCACCGGCCAGGTCGACCCGCTGGACGAGGAGCTGGTCAAAAAGATCGAAAGCCACGACTTCGACCCGGTGAAGGTGCTGCAATGGCGCACAGCGCGTTTCAACTTCGCCAGCCTCGACGCGCTGAAGCGCTCGATCGAGACCAACGCCCCGGTGGAAGGCCTGACCCGTGCGCTGCCGGCAGTCGATGCGCAGGCGCTCGAGCATCTCTCTCGTGACGAAGACATCCGCGCGTTGGCTACCGATGCCAGGCGCGTCGCGCTGCTGTGGGAGGCTTGCGCGCTCCCCGACTACCGCAAGATTGCGCCGGCCCAGCACGCCGACCTCATTGCGTCGATCTACATGGATCTCGCCAGGCACGGCCATGTCGACGAGAATTACATGGCCGAGCAGGTGCGCCGCGCCGATACCACCGAGGGCGATATCGATACGCTGTCGCATCGCATCGCCCAGATCCGCACCTGGACATTCGTGTCGAACCGGCCCGGCTGGCTGGCCGATCAGGCACACTGGCAGGAAAAGACACGCGAAATCGAAGACAGATTGTCGGATGCGCTGCATGAGCGGTTGACGAAACGCTTCGTAGACCGCAGGACTTCCGTCCTCATGCGGCGCCTTAGAGAAAATACCATGCCTGAAGCCGAAATAAGCCCAACCGGAACCGTCCTCGTCGAAGGCCACCATGTCGGCGAGTTGCAGGGATTCCGTTTCACCGCCGATCAGAGCGCTGGCGGCGAAGACGCCAAGGCCGTGCGCGCGGCCGCCCAGAAGGCGCTGGCGGCGGAGTTCGAGGCACGCGCCGAACGCTTCGGCGCCTGCGCCAATGGCGACATTGCGCTCGGTTCCGACGGCACGCTGCGCTGGATCGGCGCGCCGATCGGCACGCTGGTTGCCGGCGAAGACGCGCTGAAGCCACGCCTGGTGCTTTTGGCCGATGAACAACTGACCGGCCCGGCGCGTGACAAGGTCGCCGCGCGCGCCGAGCGCTTCGTCAATTTCCAGATCGAATCCCTGCTGAAGCCGCTGGCCGATTTGAAGAATGCCGAGCAGCTATCAGGCATCGGCCGCGGCATTGCCTTCCAGTTGGTCGAGAATTTCGGCCTTATCAACCGCCGCGACATCGCCGAGGAGATGAAGTCGCTCGACCAGGAAGGCCGCGCGGCATTGCGCCGGCTGGGCGTGCGCTTCGGCGCCTATCATGTCTTCGTGCCGGCGCTGATCAAGCCAGCGCCCGCGGGACTGGTGACGTTGCTGTGGGCGCTGAAAAACGACGGCAAGGATAAGCCCGGCTTCGGCGACGTCGTCCATGCGCTGGCATCGGGCCGCACCTCGGTGGTCATCGATCCGGCTTTCGACAAGGCCTTTTACAAGCTTGCCGGCTACCGCAATCTCGGCCGCCGCGCCGTGCGCATCGACATTCTGGAACGGCTGGCCGACCTGATCCGCCCGGCGACCAACTGGAAGCCCGGCCTCGGCCAGCGTCCGGATGGCGCCTATGACGGCCAGTCTTTCATGGTGACGCCGCCGATGATGTCGATCCTCGGCGCCACCGCCGATGACATGGAAGAAATCCTGAAAGGTCTTGGCTACCGCGCCGAACCGAAGCCGGCTGTCGAAGTCAAGGCACGGCTGGAAGCGCAGGACAACGCCGCCCGGGAAGCCGTGGCGGCCAAGCTGGCAGCGGAAGAGTCCGCGCGCGCCGAGCAGGCCAAGGCGGCGGAGGCGGCTGCGGCGGACACGCCTGCGGAGACATCAGCGGAAGATCCGGAAACTGCGACTGCCCAGACCGCCGTCGAAATTCCTGCTGAACCCATTGCGGAAGCGGCCGAGTCTGTTGCGGAAGAACAACCCGAAGCTCCAGCCGAAGCCACGGAAGAGGTTGCGCCTGCAGCAGAAGCCGTCCTTGAGACTCCTGCCGCCGAAAGCGCCGACGCTCTCACTTCCCCCTCGACGGGGGCGGTCGCGGAGCGAAGCGGCGCTGGTGGGGGTGGCAGCGCCGACGCTCCCCAACAGGGACAGGATGAAGCCGGCGTGCCCGCCGCGGAAGCCGAAGAGCCTAAGCCGATCCTGTTGTGGCGGCAGGGCCGCTTCGACCAGTGGCCTCGTCACCGTCACCACGAGAACCGCGCCCGTCCGCGCAACGGCCAGGCGGCGCGCTCCGATGCCCCGGCGGATGCCGCTGGCGGCCAGCCCGGCACCCGGCCCGTCCATGAAGGGCGCCGCGATGGCGCCGGCAAGCCGCGTTTCGATCGCTCGAAGTTCAAGCCCAGGCCGCAAGGCGAAGGCGGGGAACGGCGGGAGGGCAAGCCGCAGGGCGAGCGTTCTGACCGCCGTGAAGGCCGGCCGGGCGGCAGGCCGGAAGGCAAGGGAGGCCCGCAGGGCGGCAAGCCCTCGTTTCAGGCAAAACCTCGCGATGAGCGCCCGGCTCGCTTCGATCCCGACTCTCCCTTCGCCAAGCTCGCCGCTTTGCGCGACCAGCTGAAGAAATAGCCGCACAGGATCCGATGGTCGCCCCGATGGCCACCGACCGCCAGCGTATCGACAAATGGCTGTTCTTCTCGCGCGCGGTGAAATCGCGCTCGCTGGCCGCCAAACTGGTCGTGGCCGGCCGGGTGCGCATCAATCGCGACAAAGCAGCGCAGGCCTCCGACCTGGTCAAGCCCGGCGACGTCCTGACCATCACGCTGGAGCGGCGCATCTTCGTCTGGAAGGTGCTCGATGCGGGAAGCCGGCGCGGCCCCGCCGTGGAGGCACGCACGCTCTACGAAGACATGTCGCCTGCCGCGCCGACGGGCGAGGCGCCTCCCGACGCGATCCCAGGGCTGCGCGAGGCCGGAAGCGGCCGCCCGACGAAGAAGGAGCGCCGCGAGACCGACCGCCTGCTTGGCGACGACTGACCGCCGGTGCACGGAGGGAGCATGTATGTTCTTCCACGCCGCCGACACAACGGTCCGGGCACATGACCGATGCCCGCCATTGCCGACCCGTTGGAATTCCATTCCGGCAATGCCGGCATGGCCGGAATGGCCGCCCTTGCAAGCGAGCGCCAAAGGCGTTACCTCACGGAAAAAGCCAACAAAAACGGGATGTCCCGGAGCAGATCGATGACCTATGTCGTGACCGACAACTGCATCAAATGCAAATATATGGACTGCATCGAGGTCTGTCCGGTCGACTGTTTCTACGAGGGCGAGAACATGCTCGTCATCCATCCCGACGAGTGCATCGACTGCGGTGTCTGTGAGCCGGAATGCCCCGCCGACGCGATTAAGCCCGATACGGAGTCGGGCCTCGACAAATGGCTGCAGATAAACACCGAATACGCCGAGAAATGGCCTAATATCACCGCCAAGAAGGAGCCGCCGGCCGACGCCAAGGCCTTCGATGGCGAGGCCGGCAAGTTCGAGAAATATTTCTCGGCTGAACCCGGAGAAGGCGACTGACAGCGCTGCCGTTTCAACCGGCATGACGCGGCGTAAGAGGTACGGCCTATTAACCGCCTTGACAGGCGGCGTGGACCTGTGGCCTTCGCTTATGCAGCAAAACCTTGATTCTTCCGACTTTTTGTGTTACATGAGCGAAACATGCCGGTGACACAACGTCGATTTATGGCGCTAACGCCCCAAATCACTGAAAGGTGAAAATCCCATATCGGACCAGAGCGATCTGGGCCAGGCGATCGCAATCGTGCGGTTTGCCGGTCCCGGCTTTTCCGGTGGGTTCATCTGTTGTGCGGCTAATGATCGGTAACCCGATCGCGCGAGTTCAGCCGGCACCGCCGCCGGCCCACAACAAGGAGTTCAGGGCGTAATGGCAACGATCACCCCGCAGAAGAAGTCCACCGCTGCACGTCACGGTTTCAAGACCGGCGAGTACATCGTCTATCCGGCGCATGGTGTCGGCCAGATCGTCTCGATCGACGAGCAGGAAGTGGCCGGGCACAAGCTGGAACTGTTCGTCATCGATTTCCAGAAGGACAAGATGCGTCTCAAGGTGCCGGTCGCCAAGGCAACCTCGATCGGCATGCGCAAGCTGTCGGAAGAGGATTACGTCGAGCGCGCACTGAAGGTCGTGCAAGGCCGCGCCCGCGTCAAGCGCACGATGTGGTCGCGTCGCGCGCAGGAATATGATGCCAAGATCAATTCCGGCGACCTGATCTCGATCTCGGAAGTTGTTCGCGACCTTTACCGCGCCGACAACCAGCCGGAGCAGTCCTATTCCGAACGCCAGCTCTACGAGGCCGCGCTCGACCGCATGGCCCGCGAGATCGCCGCCGTCAACCGCATGTCGGAGACCGAAGCCGTGCGCCTGATCGAGGTCAACCTCAACAAGGGCCCTAAGCGCGGCGCCAAGGCCGACAATGAGGAAGCCGAGCAGGAAGAAGCTGCCTGAGGCCTTGCGCCTTATGAGTTTCTGAAAAACCCGGCCTCGCGCCGGGTTTTTTGTTGCAGGCAATATTGGAAAGTTGGTGCACGCCCCTCGGTGTGCAATCTTCACAGGAACGTTATGCGGGCCGCTTCCTGCTTGCCTTGGGCGAAACCGGCACGGGCCGCGGGGATGCGGGTCGCCAGATCCATCTGGTTGGTGCCCATTGCGGCGCGGGAATCGACGTCAGGCGTGATCACCACCACCCGGCTGCCCTGCTGGCGCAGGGCTTCGACCTCGCTTGCAAGGTCCGCCCCCGGCGGTCTGCGCAGGCCCTCGAACTGGCCTTCCGGTAGCGGCCCGCTCCGTCCGCTGAACGGCGAGAGCACGATCACGTTCGCATAGCCCGACGCAAGGTCGGCATTATCGGCGGAGCGCACGCCACCCGAGATGTAGCGAACGCCATTGATGCTGTGCGTAGGCCCCGCACCGGGCAGCGCGGTGCTCGCGGTGGCCGCGTCAACCAGATCGACGCCGGAATCGCGGTCGAACGCAGCCAGTTCACCGGTAAGCGCGTCGACGGCCACCACGAGCATCGGCCTTTCCGGCCATTCATGACGAGGCAATCTGGCGGCGACCAATGCGCGCCGCTGTTTGGCCACTTCAGGTCCGAATTTGGCATCGCTCTCCAATCCGAATGCGCCCATCGCCCGTTGCAGATCGGCTGCAGAGATAGCGGCGGCGGAAATGGAACGCATCCGCTCGAACACACTATCCATCGACGGGAACGGCGGTTGACGGCTCTGTCCGGCCGGTTGAACCGGCAGCGGGGACAGCACCGCAGCCAGCAGTTCGCCCGGCGGAATGCCGCTGCGCACCTGCACTGCCGCATTGGCGCCTGCGGAGGTTCCGATCACCAGATCGGCGGCCTCCGTCAGATCGACACCAGCTTCGGCGAGGCCCGCGATGATGCCGATCAGCCAGGCATTTCCGGCGGCCCCGCCACCACCGAGAACAAGAGCAACGTTGCGAACCATCAGCCCACTATCGCAGCCCGTGAGCATTCCCGTCCATCGAAATAACAGACCGTGCCTTGCGGCGGGTTCACAAGGAGCAACGCTCGCAGAGTAAGTGGCAGCGCAGGCCTACGAAGGGATATTCCCGCCTTCTCCCCCACCCTCCTTCTCCGCCATTTCCTGCTTTAGCGTCGCGATGAATCGCCTTGTCCGTTCGCGCTCCGGATTGCCGAACAGCACCGCCGCGGGGCCTTTTTCGACGACAATGCCGGCGTCGAGGAAAACCACCTCGCGAGCGATCTTTGAAGCAAGCCGCAGATCGTGCGTGGCCATCACCATCGTCGTCCCCTCGCTGGCGAGCCGGCCGAGCACGTCGACGACTTCCTGCGCCAGTTCCGGGTCGAGCGCGGAGGTCGGCTCGTCGCACAAAAGCACCTTTGGCGACGGCGCCAGCGCCCGGGCGATCGCTACCCGCTGCTGCTGGCCGCCCGACAGCGTTGCCGGCCAGGCATCGACCTTGTGTGCCATGCCGACTTTTTCCAGCAGCGCGAGTGCCCGTTCGCGCGCCCGTGCCTGCGGCCACTTCAGCACCGTCACCAGCCCTTCCATGACGTTCTCGATCGCGGTGCGATGGGGGAACAGCTGGAAGTTCTGGAACACCATGCCGGTCTGCAGCCGCAGCCGCTGAATGTCCCGGGCCGCCACCTTCGCTCCCGGATGGAACTCCAGCGCCTGATCGCCGATACGCACTGTGCCCGAGGTTGGGATCTCAAGCAGGTTGATGCAGCGCAGCAGCGTACTTTTGCCACCACCCGAAGGACCGACCAGCGCAGTGACGCTGCCTTCGGAAATGGCAACCGTCACGCCCTTCAGCACGAGATTGTCGCCGAAGCGCTTTTCGATGTTGGCAAGGTCGATCACGAGCGCGCCTCCAGGAACCCGCCATAGCGGTTGAGCCGCGCCTCCAGCCGCGTCTGCAAGGCCGACAGCACCGAACTCATCGCCAGATAGAGGACCGCCGCCTCGACATAGAGGATCAGCGGCTCATAGGTTGTGGCGACGATGCGCTGCGCGGCCTGGAACATTTCCGGCACGGTGATGGCGGCGGCCAGCGACGTGTCCTTGACCAGCGAGATGAAGGTGTTGGAGAGCGGCGGCACCGCCACGCGCCCGGCCTGCGGCAGGATGGTGCGGCGCATCGCCTGGCTCCAGGTCATGCCGATCGAATAGGCCGCCTCCCATTGCCCCTTTGGCACCGCGCCTATCGCCGCGCGAACGATTTCCGACGAGTAGGCGCCGATATTGAGCGTGAAGCCGATCAACGCCGCGGGAAACGCGTCGAGCAGGATGCCGACCGAGGGCAGGCCGTAGAAGATCAGGAACAGCTGCACCAGGAGCGGCGTGCCGCGGAATATCCAGACGTAGAAGCGCGCCACCGCGACCAGGGGCATTGGCCCAAAGAGCCGGATCAGCGCGGTTCCGAGACCGACGCTCAAGCCAAGCACAAAGGAGAGGAGCGTCAGCGGTACGGTGAAGATCAACGCGGCCCATAGCAGCGAAGGCAGCGATTCCAGCATCAGTTGCAGCCAGTGCGGCACGAAAGGCTCCTTCTTGCGACTGCCGTATATCACGCGAAAGGCGGCGGGCCGTCAAAACGGTCCGCCGCCGGGCGATGTCGCGCGGGCCGCCAGCGGCCCGGCCGTAAATTACTTCGAAACGTCCTGGCCGAAATACTTGTCTGCGATCTTCTGATAGGTGCCGTCGGCCTTGATGTCGGCCAGCGCCTTGTTGATCGCGGCAACCAGTTCCGGGTCGCCCTTGCGCACGATGACGCCGGAATAGTCGGCGTTCTCTTCCTGCGCGGCAATTTTTACATTGGCATCCGGCTTGTGCTTCTTGAAATCGAGGAAGGACAGGCTGTCATTGATGGTTGCGTCGGCGCGGCCGGTCAGAAGCAGCTGGATCGACTGGTCGAACCCGTCGGTGCCGACCAGTTCGGCGCCGTTGGTCTCGGCAAGCTTGCCGAAATTCGAAGTCAGCGACTGCGCCGACTTCTTGCCCTTGAGATCGGCGAAGCTCTTGATGTCGGTGTTGTCGCCGCGCACGATCAGCACTGCCTTGGAGGCGATGTAGGGGTCGGAGAAATCGTATTTCGCCTTGCGGGCGTCGGTGATGCCGACTTCGTTGATGACCGCGTCATAGCGGTTCGCATCGAGGCCCGCGATCAGCCCGTCCCATTTGCCCTCGAGGAACTCGACCTTCACGCCGAGCTTGTCGCCGATCGCCTTGGCGATTTCGACATCGAAGCCGACCAGCGCTCCGCCGGCATCATGATAGGTAAAGGGTGCGTAGGTGCCCTCCGTGCCGACCTTGATGACGCCGGCCTGCTTGATCTGATCGAGATTGGCGCCGGCATAGCCTGCGGTGACAGCCAGAACCTGCAAGGTTCCGGCGACGATGAGCGACTTGAGCCATTTCATTTTTCTGTGATCCCGTCCTGGCCTGATATCCGGCATGGTGTGAGCGCTGGAAATTGACAGATGTGAGTTGAAAAAATAAGGAATGGAATTTCAAAAACATCCATTATTCGGAATTAGATTCTACAATTGACGTTTTTGGCGGCGCCTCGAACCCGCCCGGAGTTTTTTCGCGCAGCTTCCACGCCGCGCCGCCGGCGGCGGAACCTTTCCCGCGCATGGCACGTTTTGCGTTCGTTGTAGGGCAGGACGCCGTCATTTCAAGTCGAGGCGGCTGCCGGGCTTCGAAATGACATCCGTATCGCCTGAGCCAGGGAGCGCCTCATGATGGAAGACACGGCAGGACGGATCATGGTCCGCGCGGCAATGAGAGCTCCCTATCTCGAACGCGACGAGGAGCTGCGGCTGGCGCTGCGCTGGAAAAAGGACAACGACCAGAACGCGCTGCACAGCATCACCGTGGCCCATATGCGCCTGGTCATTTCCATGGCCTCCAAATTCCGCCATTACGGCCTGCCGCTTGGCGATCTGGTCCAGGAGGGCCATGTCGGCCTGCTCGAAGCCGCGGCCCGATTCGAGCCGGAGCGCGAGGTGCGGTTTTCGACCTATGCAACGTGGTGGATCCGGGCCTCTATGCAGGATTACATCCTGCGCAACTGGTCGATCGTGCGCGGCGGTACCAGCTCGGCGCAGAAGGCCCTGTTCTTCAACCTGCGACGCCTGCGCGCCCGGCTGGCGAACGGAGCGGCGGAACCGCTTTCGAACACGACGCTGTACCGGGAAGTTTCAGCGGCTCTCGGCGTCTCCGAAGCCGACGTCGCGCTGATGGATTCGCGTCTCTCGGCGCCCGACTCCTCCCTCAATGTCCCGCTTGCCGACGACGGGGGCGCGACCGAGCGGATGGACTTCCTGGTGTCGGATGATCCGTTGCCCGACGAGGTCGTCAGCGACACCATCGATATCGAACGCCGCTCGGTATGGCTGAAGGCGGCGCTTGCCGCGCTCAACGCGCGTGAGCTGCGCATCATCGAGGAGCGTCGACTGAGCGACGAGGGCGCCACGCTCGAAGCGCTCGGCGAGACGCTCGGCATTTCCAAGGAACGCGTCCGGCAGATCGAGGCCCGCGCTATGGAAAAGCTGAAAGTGGCGCTGGTGAAGCAGAATCCGGAATTCCTTGCCAACGCCGCCTAGATCAATTCCAGGAAAGCGTGTAACGGTTTTCCGTCGGGGGATTGCGAAAAAGATAGAGCGGGTCAGGCCGACAATCGGCTATTTGTCGGTGACGATCTTGACCTTGTCGCCGGCCGACACCGCAGCGCCAGGCGACAGCGCGTTGAGCACCCGGAACAGGTCGAGCTTGCGGTCGACGCCGACCATCTGCGCCGAAAGCGAACCCATCGTCTGCCCCGGCTGGACGGTGACCACGCGGATATGCAGCGGCTTCAGCGCCGCCTTTTCGGCGGCACTCAGAATGCGGAACGAGCCGCTGACGGAACGCGCCACGGTGTCCAGCGACGTGCTGGCGGACGGTGCCGCCGTCAGCAGCCGGTAGACCTGGCCGCCGGCCCGGATTACCGCGATGTCGAACTGCCAGCCTTCGGCGCCGGCATGCGCCGTCGCCGCCTCGTTGCCGTTGATCGTTTCCTGCCTGACGCTCGCGTCATCGAGGCCGGCCACCCAGCCGCTCCTGATATAGTCGGTCAGGGCTCGGTTCTTGTCGATCGACACGCCGTCGAAGCGGATCGCAATGTCGCCCGGCCCGGTCGCCGTCACCGCGGCGGCCGAATTGTCGATGATGAAGCCCTCCGGCACGGAGAAGGACACGCCCAGGCCCGGATGCAGAAAGGTCTCGCCGCGCACATAGCCTTCTTCCGGCGTGTCGCCGTAAAGCAGGCCGTCTATGCCGGCGAGGAAGGCGTCACGATCACGGGTGCCGACGCCGGGCGGACCGAACTGGCGGGCATGACGTTGTGCCAGGTCGATACGCTGCGGCGTATTGGGATGCGTTGCCAGGAAATCGAGGCTGGCGTCGGTGGCGCCGCTGATCGAGCGGAAATCGGTATAGGCCGACATGGACTGCAGGAAGCGGCCGGCGGCGTAAGGATCGTAGCCGGCTTCGCCGATCGACTTGATGCCGATCGCGTCGGCCTCCAGTTCCTGGTTGCGCGAAAACTGCGCCAGTCTCAGCTTGCCGCGGATCAGCGCCGCCTTGGCTGTCGGGCTGTCGCCGAGCACGTCGGAAACGACCTTGGTGGCGAGCCCCTCCTCGGCCTCGAGCTGCTGGCGCTGCAAGCCGTGGTTGGCGGTGACGTGGCCCATCTCATGCGCGATGACGGCGGCGAGCTCGGCCGAATCATTGGCCAGTGCCAACAGGCCGCGCGTGACGTAGAGATAGCCGCCCGGCAGCGCGAAGGCGTTGACGTTGGGCGAATTGAGGATGGTGATGCGATAGGTCTGGGTCGGATTGGCCGACACCACCGTCAGGCTGCCGACGACCTTGGCGACCATGCGCTCGAGCTTGGGATCGGAATATTCGCCGCCATAGGTCGCCAGGATGCGTGGATGCTGCGCCTTGGCCAGTTCGGCCAATTTGCTATTGGCCGCCACATTGTCGACCGTGATGGGTTTGTCGGAAGGCTGGAAGCCGGATTCCTGGACTTCCGGAGGCGTGAACATCTGGCAGCTTGCCAGTGCCACGGCAAAGCCGGCCAGCGCCAGAAAGCGCGCCAGCATTTTCCCTCTTGGTCTTTCCGTGCCGGTCGGCAGAACGGCTTCCTTTCGGGTCTGGCGCATGCCCGCGAAAATCGGGGCGATCCTCGCAGGGGCTCATGCGCAAATCAAAGCGTTACAGCATCCATGACATCGCAACGCGCGGCGGATGCTGCAGGCAAATCACGGCCTGCACCGGACCGATACTGGGCGGACCTAGCCACACTACCTCTGTCATGGCAAGCAATCGCCCCGGCGCCAGGAGCCGGTTTGAGCGTAAATTATGTCCGCTTCCGGGCAATATCTCGTGATCCAGCCTCCCAGGTGCTTGTGCCAACATAGCGCCGGAAAACTTCAGGACCAGCCCCGGCAAAGAAATCATCCGCCTTGCCCTTGGCGGCAACCATGCCATTGTCGAGGAACACCACCTCCTCGCAGATACGGCGCGCGTCCTGTGGCTGATGCGTGACGAACAGCAGCGTCATGCCGCGCTCGGCATGCAGGTCGGCGACAAGATCGAGCATGTCGTCGCGCAAGGCAGGTCCGAGCGAAGCGAAAGGCTCGTCCAGGAGAAGCACCGGTCGGTCGCGAACCAGCACGCGCGCCAATGCGACACGCTGGCGTTCGCCTCCCGAAAGCTCGCGCGGCAGACGCCCTTCCTTGCCCGCGAGGCCGGTGCGCGCAATCGCCTCCGCGATATCAGCGCGGTCGGCTTCGGTCAGCCGTAGCGAGGGCGAGCGGCCGAGCCCGACATTCTGTTCGACGGAAAGATGGGCAAAAAGGTTGTTTTCCTGGAACACCATCGACACCGGCCGCGCCGAAGGCGGCACCGCGCCGACATCGGCGCCGCCGATCAGCACGCGGCCGGCCTGCGGCGTTTCGAAGCCCGCCACCAGATTGAGCAGCGTCGACTTGCCCGAGCCGCTCGGCCCCATGATGGCGGTGATTTTCGACGTGGCGAAATCGACATCGAAGATGAGCGGCGCTTCGCCGTAGCTGAACGAGACCCTGTCCAGCCGCACCTCGGCTCCCCTTGCCGCACCATTGGTCGCGCCCGCAGCCATCAGGCTCGTTCTCCGCTTCCCAGCCAGCTCGCCGCCAGCACAAGCGCAAGGCAGACCAGACCGAGCAGCAGCGCCAGGCCGGCGGCGTCCTCGGTACGGTAGCTGCCCATGCGCGCGAGCAGAAGATAGGGCAAGGTCTGCACGGAATCACTGCCGAACAGTGCGATGACGCCGAGATCGCCAAGCGACAGCGCCATGGCAAAAGCGAAGGCGGTGGCCAGCGGCCGTCGCAGCGACGGCCAGTCCACCAACCGCAACCGGGCCCAGCCCGCAATGCCCAAAAGCGCACAGAGCCGCTCATGGCGTTCGCTCGCCGCGTCATAGGCGGGGCGGATGGCGCGGATGGCGAAAGGCATCGCCATGACGGCGTTGACGGTGACGACCATGACCGGGGCTGTGGCAAAGACGTCGCCGACATGGCGCAACAGAAGGAACCAGCCGGCGCCGATGACGATGGGCGGCACCACCAGGACGAAGCCGGCGCCGGTGTCGGCGGCGTGTTCGAGCAAGGTCCGTGGACCGGAGCGGCGCTTCAGGGCCAGCACGCGGCGCGCCATGGTGAGCGAAAGCGACAGCACGACCGACAGCAGCGCCGACAGGAACGCCAGCACCGCGCTGGTCAGCGTCGCCTGCCGCACCGCCGCCTCGCCGGCGAGACGGCCGAGGTCGGCGCCGATGCCTGACATCGCCGTCGCCGCCATCGGCCCGGCGACAAACAACAGAGCCAGGACGACGAGCGCGGCGTTCAGCGCGGTCTCGGTCCTGCCGGCCGAGACGTAGCGGCGCGGCGCCACCGGTAGATTGGCGTCACCGGTGGTGCTGGCGCCGAGCCGTGTCAATGCCAGCACCACGACAAAGGTCAGCGCGATCTGCAGCAGCGTCAGCGCCACCGCCCGCGCGGGATCGAAATCGAAGCGCAGCGCCTGGTAGATGCCGACCTCCAGCGTGGTCGCGCCGGGGCCGCCGCCCAGCGTCAGCACGATGGTGAAGGATGTGACGCAGAGCATGAACACCAATCCGGCGACGCCCGGCAAGGCGGCGCGCAATGTCGGCCATTCGATCAGCCGGAAAGCCGGTGCGGCCCCCATGCCGAGCTGGCTCGCCAGCCGCCATTGGTCGGCTTGGATGGTTTGCAGCGCTTCGAGGAACAGCCGCGTGGCCAGCGGCAGGTTGAAGAAGACATGAGCAACAAGGATGCCGGACAGGCCATAAATGCCCGGCCAATTGTAACCGCCGACGGCACCAAGAAAGCCGGCGAAATAGCCGGCACGGCCATAAAGCGCCAGGATGCCGAGAGCCGCCACGATCGCCGGCAGCGCCAATGGTAGCGCGAAGAGCTGCAGGATGAAGCCGCGGCCGGGAAAGCGTGGATGCCGCGACAGCGCGCGGGCCACGAACAGCGCGGGCATGACCGAAAGCAGCGTCGAAAGGATTGCTTGCCAGAGCGTGAAACGGACGACGCGCAGGAGATAGGGATCGAAGGCGCTCCAGGCGCCGGAGACATCGTGGGCACCTTCGAAGACGAGGCCGGCAAACGCGCCGCCGATCAGAAGCGCGATGGCGGCAAGCGCGAGGATGCCGGCGGAGATGCGGGGATCAGACGCGCGTTGCACGAAAGACCTTTAACATGCGTCGCGTTCCGTCGCGCCCCCCTCTGTCCTGCCGGACATCTCCCCCACAAGGAGGGAGATTGGCAGTTTCCGCGCCTCGCTCATTCCTGCAACGTTGGCGATTGGCGAAATCACCGATGACAGCCGATCTCCCCCCTTGTGGGCGAGGTGTCCGGCAGGACAGAGGGGGATGCCGTAGGGCTGTCATCTCACGATGACTAGCCTGCAAACACTACTTGCTCATCACCGCCAGCCATTCATCCACCCATGCCTTGCGGTTGGCCGCGACCTCCTCGGGACTGAACAGCAAGGTCTTGGTCGGCTTGACCAGTCTGCCGAAGGCCGGATTGAGCGGCTTGTCGGTCTTGCCGGCCGGGAACATCCAGTTGGTCTCGGGGATGGCATCCTGGAATTTCGGGCCGGTCATGAAGGCGATGAATTTTTCCGCCAGCGGATTCTTGGCTCCCGTTCTGGTGATGCCGGCGACCTCGATCTGCAGATATTCGCCCTCCTCGAACGAAGCTGCCTGGTAGCGCT
This sequence comes from Mesorhizobium sp. BR1-1-2, assembly GCF_020165435.1. NCBI lineage: Bacteria > Pseudomonadati > Pseudomonadota > Alphaproteobacteria > Hyphomicrobiales > Phyllobacteriaceae > Mesorhizobium > Mesorhizobium sp. BR1-1-2. The sequence goes on along the minus strand of NZ_JAIUID010000013.1, from coordinate 100,749 downwards.
CGGTGTTCTCGGCAACCATGTGGTAGGCGGGCGAGGTCGTGTAGGACAACACCATCGGCGCCTCGCCCTTGGTGAACAGGCCGTAGGCCTCGCTCCAACCCGGCGTCACGGTCAAGACCTTCGCCTTAAGCTTGGCCCAGGCCTCCGGCGCCTTGTCGCCATAGACCGACTTCACCCACAACAGCAGGCCGAGGCCCGGCGTCGAGGTGCGCGGATCCTGGATGACGATCTTGTCGTCGGCGCTGCCCTCGACCAATTCCTTCAGGCTCTTGGGCGGCGTCTTCAGCTTCTGCGTGTCATAGACGACGGCGAAATAGCCATAGTCATACGGGACAAAGATGTCGTCGTTCCAGCCGCCCGGCACATTGAGCCCGGTCACGGCGCCATGCGGCGCAAACAGGCCGGTGGCCTTGGCATCGGCGGTGAGATTGGTGTCGAGGCCCAGCACGATGTCGGCCTTGGTCGCGACCCCTTCCAGCTTGACGCGGTTGAGCAGCGCGACGCCGTCGGCGACCGAGACGAAGTCGACATCGCAGCCGCATTCGGCCTCGAATTCCTTCTTCACCACCGGGCCGGGACCCCAGTCGGCGGTGAAGCTCTCATAAGTGTAGACGGTGAGCTTGTCCTTGGCCAAGGCTGGCCCGGACAGAACCACGACCATTGCAGAGACAAGGGCGGATAAAAGCGTGCGCATCGGCGCCTCCTTCGTTCGGGTTAAAGGAATTGAGGCGTCGGACTGTCCGAAACGTCTAATCCCTCCGCCGGTACAAACCGGATCAGGTTCAGCGGGTTGGCGAGACTGCCTCTCAGCCGGTCCGCGAAACATCGCGTCCGGCACCCCGTTAGAGCGCTTCGACACATAGGCCCGGCCGGTGAACCGCGCAAGTGGCAGTTTGCCGGCCTTCCGTTTCCGCTGCCGGGCTGGTAAGGGCCACACGATATGAGCACATTCACCATCCTGCTTGGCGGCGATCTCATCCGCACGCCACGGCTCGACCGTCAAGTCGAGGGAACCCGCGTCATCGCCGCCGATGCCGGCATCGGCCATGCGAGGACGCTCGGCCTTGTGCCGGAATTGTGGGTCGGCGATTTCGATTCCGTGCCCGCCGACCTGCCGGATGAGTTGGCTGCCGTGCCGCGCCGAACCTTTCCTGCAGAGAAGGACGCCACCGATGGCGAACTCGCGATATCGGCCGCCCTGGAGCGCGGCGCGACCGGCCTCGTGCTTGCCGGCGCCTTCGGCGGCAAGCGCGCCGACCATGCCTTCCTGCACATGGCGCTCGCCCTGCGGCTGGCCGGGGCCGGGACAAAGGTGCTGTTGACCAGCGGCGCGCAGGAAGGCGTTCCCCTGGCGCACGGCACGGCCGGCTTCGACTATGCCGACCGCACCCTGTTCTCGATCCTGGGTTTTTCCGAGCTTACCGGACTGACCGTCGCCGGTGCGAAATGGCCGCTTGACCGTGTCAAGGTCGCGTTCGGCTCGTCGCTGACCATCTCCAACGAGGTCAAGGGCAGGCTGGAGATCGCGCTGGGAGCGGGCCGCGCGCTGCTGCTCGCCCATCCCTATCCCTTGCCAGAAAGCTGACATGGCGCCGCCTCTTCTCAATCTCGACGGAATAAAACTGACCTTCGGCGGCACGCCCCTGCTCGACGGCGCCGACTTGGCAGCGTCGGCCGGCGACAAGATCGCGCTGGTCGGCCGCAACGGGTCCGGCAAGTCGACGCTGCTCAAGATCGCCGCCGGCCTAATCGAGCCGCAGGACGGCGAGGTGTTCCGCCAGCCATCGGCGACCGTCCGCTATCTGCCGCAAATGCCCGACATGGACGGCTTTGCAACCGTGCGCGCCTATGTCGAGGCCGGGCTCGGTCCCGCCGACGATCCTTATCGCGCCAGCTACCTGATGGAGCATCTCGGCCTCTCGGGCGAGGAGCGGCCAGGCGACCTGTCTGGCGGCGAAGCCAGGCGCGCCGCCCTTGCGCGCGTCATGGCGCCGGAGCCCGATATCCTGCTGCTTGATGAGCCGACCAACCATCTCGATCTGTCGGTGATCGAATGGCTGGAAGAAGAACTCGTCCGCACCTCCTCGGCTCTCATCGTCATCTCGCACGACCGCCGTTTCCTCGAGCGCGTCTCGCGCGCCACCGTGTGGCTCGACCGGGGTCAGACCCGCCGGCTGGATAAGGGCTTTGGCCATTTCGAGGAATGGCGCGACCAGGTGCTTGAGGAAGAAGAGCGCGAACAGCACAAGCTCGGCCGCCAGATCGTGCGCGAGGAACACTGGCTGCGCTATGGTGTGACTGCGCGGCGCAAGCGCAACATGCGCCGTTTGGGCGAATTGCAGACCATGCGCCAGCGTTTTCGCGGCCATCGCGGCGCTGAAGGCACGGCGACGATGGTGGCCAGCGACGCCGCCGAATCCGGCAAGCTGGTGATCGAGGCCAGGAACATCGAGAAGAGCTTTGGTGACCTCACCGTGGTCAAGGGGTTTTCGACCCGCATCCAGCGCGGCGACCGCGTCGGCCTCGTCGGGCCGAACGGCGCCGGTAAGACGACGCTTCTGAAGATGCTGACCGGGGAGTTGCAGCCGGATGCGGGTTCGGTGCGGCTCGGCACCAATCTGGAGATCGCCACGCTCGACCAGAAGCGCGAGGCGGTCGATCCGCAGGAAACGCTGGCGCAATATCTCACCGACGGGCGCGGCGAGAACCTCGTCATCAATGGCGAGCAGCGCCACGTCGTCTCCTACATGAAGGACTTCCTGTTCAAACCCGAGCAGGCGCGCACGCCGGTGCGCGAGCTTTCCGGCGGCGAGCGGGCGCGGCTGATCCTGGCACGCGTGCTGGCCCGACCGGCCAACCTGCTGGTGCTCGACGAGCCGACCAACGATCTCGACATGGAGACGCTGGAGCTGCTGCAGGAACTGGTCGCCGGCTTTGCCGGCACTGTCATCCTGGTCAGCCACGACCGCGATTTCCTCGACCGCACCGTGACCAGCGTGATCGCGCCGGATGGCGATGGCCGCTGGGTCGAATATGCCGGCGGCTATTCCGACATGCTGGCGCAGCGCGGTGGCACCAGGCTCGATGACCGCAAGGCGCGGGCGAAGGCGAATGCAAGCGAGGCGCCGACGGCCAAGGCGGACAGCGCCGCCGCCAAAGGCCCTGCAAAAAAGCTTTCGTTCAAGCAGAAATTCGCGTTGGAATCGCTGCCCAAGAAGATCGAGGCGGTCACAGCCTCGATCTCGCGGCTGGAGAACAACATCGCCGATCCCGCCTATTACGAGCGCGATCCGGCTTCGTTCCAGAAAACCATCGCCGCCCTAGACAAGGAACGCGCCACGCTGGCCGCGCTCGAGGAAGAGTGGTTGGAGCTGGAAATGCTGCGCGAGGAGATGGAAGGGTGAATGATTGCATGTGGTCTTTTATGCGCATGCGTTATGCGCATAAAAGTCATATCCATGATTCAATCGACTCCAAAAGAACCGAGGAATGTCCGTCAACACGTCCATTGACTCTCAGTTGATCAAAGACGCCAAGGCATTGGGCATCAACATTTCCCGCGCAGCCGAGGCTGGTATCGCGAAAGCGATAGCGGCGGAAAAAACACGTCGATGGCAGGAAGAGAACAAGGAAGCCATCGAAAGCTCCAATGAATATGTCAAGCGCAACGGACTGCCATTGGCCAAACGCCGGCCGTTCTGATGGCGCGTTACGATTTCTATCGGAATGCTGAGGGCGATGGACATCTTCTCGATGTGCAATCAGACCTTCTTGAAGGGCTGAGCACGAGGGGCGTCATTCCTTTGATGCCGTCTAACATAGCGCCGGTTCCTGGCCGCCGACTAAACCCGAGCTTCGCTATAAAGGCCAAGATCATGTGATGGTCACCCAGTTCATGTCGGCCTTGACGGCCTCCGAATTGCCGGATGCCGAGGGGAATCTCTCCGGGCATCCCGACGACATCGTCGCCGCGCTCGGCATGCTGTTCCAGGATTTCTGACCGAAGTCGACTTTACCTCAGCCGGCCGTCTTAGCCTGCCAGGCCTTGATCGCCTCGTCGAACACCTTCTCGCCGGGAATGCCCTTTTCCATGGTCAGCAACGCCCGACGCCCGGTCTTGTAGACGACCGGCACGTCGATCCAGTCCTGTCCCCGAAGCAGGGTCAGGTTGGCGTCCTCGTCGGCCTTGGTGTCGTTGAGCGCGACGAGGAAGAAGCCGTCGGCGATCTTGGCCGGAATGCCGATCAGCGGGCTGCCGGCATCCTGCTCGGAACTCTTCATGGCCACGCGCAGGATGTTATCGACGCCGCCGCCTTCGAAACCGTCGGGCGTCAGGAAGATCATCTCGATGATGTGGCTGGCCGGCAGCGTCTGGTCGGTGTTGCGGCGGATGGTCATGCGCAACTGGATGTCCTTGCCGGGAATGGTTGCCTCGGCGCGGATCGCCGGCTCGGGCGGCAGGTCGCCGCCAGGCGATTCCTGCACCAGCGACCAGACGATGTTGCCCGGCTCGGCCGAACCCTGCGCGGTGCTGGTGCGCTCCTCATAGAAGATCGCCTTCTGGCCAACCGGCAGAGAGGTTTGCGTCGGCGCGCCGGCCGGCGATGGCGGCGTGGCGGCGCTACCAGCCGGTGCCGCGGGTGCGGTTCCATTGGGGGGTGGCGCCACTGGCGCGGCGCCTGGCGCAGGGGGCGTGGCCCCCGCGGGCGCGCCTGCGGCCGGCGGGCCTCCTGCCGGAGCCGACAAGGCCGGGGTGGTCGTGGCTGAAGGCGGCGTTGTCAGCGCCGCGACGGACTCGCCCTCGCCCACGCCGTTCTGTCCGCCGGCCGGGCCAGGATCGACCTCGCTGCCTTGCGGCGTCAGTCTTTGGGTGAACTTCGGTGTCCCCTCGGGCTCGGCACCACCGGCCGCAGGTGCGGGGGGCGTTGCCGCCGCATCGCTCGTTGGCTTGGCGGGCGTCGATTTGACTGGCTCGGTCGTCGCGACCTTGCTGCCGCCGCCCAGGCCCAGCATCTTGCCGAAGGCGTCCTTGTTTAGCCAGATGCCATAGCCGCCGCCGGCAATGACCAGCAAAGCAATGGCGGCCGCGATCAGCCCGCCATAGCTGCGCTTGCGTTCAGCCGGACGCGCACGCTGGAAAGTATCGGCGGACGCAGGCTCTTCCTCGCCCCCAAAGACATCGGCCTGCTCGTCGTCCTGACCCGCATCCATGCCAGGCTGAGCCCTGTCCTCGAACTCCGGGGCCGGCTGCACCGCTGCGGGCTTTTGCCAGTTCGTCTCGGCCTCGACGGCGGGCGATGCAGGCTCGGAGACGTCTGGCTTCGGAGCCGGTGGTGCCGGCGTGTAGGGTTTAGCGTTCGGGGCGGGCGCTGCCGGCCAGGCCGGCTCCGCCTTCACCGGCTGCTTGGTATGGTTCGGCTGGTTCTTGTTGCGGTCGATGGAGGAAAATATGTGCTCCAGTTCGGCAAGCGGATCGGTCTCCGGCACGCTTTTGGCATATTCGCGCTCGAGCCTCGATATGGCGTCTTCCAGGCCGCGCTTCTGCCTTTCGGCATCCGACGGCGAAAGCGGCGGATCGCGCTCGGCAATCTTCTTTGCAATCGTCGAGCGCGCTTTGTCGTAGACTTTGGCCCGCAGCTCAGGCGTGGGATCGCCAAAATTGTTTATCGTATCCCTCAGAGCAGAAACGAAATCTTTCGCCATGCGTCAGTCGACCTGTATTTGCTCCCGGACCGGCCTCCGCAAATCAGCCGCAACGCCCGGAAAGGCTTGAGAAACTAGTCTTGAAACGGATCGGTCACAAGTATCGTATCGTCCCGTTCCGGGCTGGTGGAGAGGAGCGCGACCGGCGCGCCGATCAACTCCTCGATATGGCGGACATATTTGACGGCCTGGGCCGGGAGGTCGTTCCAGCTGCGGGCGCCGGCGGTGGTGCCTTTCCACCCCTCCAGCGTCTCGTAGATTGGCTCGACGCGGGCCTGCGCGCCCTGGCTGGCGGGCAGATAGTCGATCGTCTCGCCGTCGAGGCGGTAGCCGGTGCAGACCTTGATCTCGTCCAGCCCGTCAAGCACGTCGAGCTTGGTCAGCGCGATGCCCTTGATGCCGTTGACGGCGACGGCCTGGCGCACCAGCACCGCGTCGAACCAGCCGCAGCGGCGCTTGCGGCCGGTGACGACGCCGAATTCATGGCCGCGCGTGCCGAGGAATTCGCCGATCTCGTTCTGCTGCTCGGTCGGGAACGGACCTTCGCCGACGCGCGTCGTATAGGCCTTGGTGATGCCAAGCACATAGCCGATGGCGCCCGGGCCCACGCCGGCACCGGCTGCCGCCTGGCCCGCGACGGTGTTGGACGAGGTGACGAACGGATAAGTGCCATGATCGATGTCGAGCAGCGTGCCTTGCGCGCCCTCGAACAGGATGCGCTCGCCGGCCCGGCGCTTGTCGTCGAGCACCTTCCAGACCCGGTCCATGTAGGGCAGGATTTCGCCGGCGACCGAGGTCAACTCTTGCATAACCGCGTCATGCGTGGCTTCGGCATGGCCAAGTCCGCGACGCAGTGCATTGTGATGCGTCAACAGCCTGTCGACCTTCAAGGGCAGTGTTTCCAAATCCGCCAGATCCATCACCCGCACCGCGCGCCGGCCCACCTTGTCCTCATAGGCGGGGCCAATACCGCGGCGGGTCGTGCCAATCTTGGTTCCGGAATTTGAGGCGGCGTCCTCGCGGAAGCCGTCCAGTTCCCGGTGCAGGGACAGGATAAGCGCTGTGTTTTCGGCTATTTTCAGGCGCTCCGGCGTTACCTCGACGCCTTGCCCCTTGAGCTTCGCCACTTCGGCGACGAATGCGTGCGGATCGAAGACGACGCCATTGCCGATAATGGACAGCTTGCCCTGCCGCACGACGCCCGACGGCAGCAGCGACAGCTTGTAGACCTTGCCGTCGACGACCAGCGTATGGCCGGCATTGTGGCCGCCCTGGAAACGCACCACGACATCGGCGCGCTCCGACAGCCAGTCGACGATCTTGCCCTTGCCTTCGTCACCCCATTGCGAGCCGACGACCACCACATTGGCCATGTTTCTTTTCCTTCGAGGCGCCGCCGCGCGGCTTGGATACGGTTCGAAACGACAGGCCTCTATAACGTCAAGAGCAGGCCGATGCGACCTTTCTTTGCCGCCGAAAATGAACTGAGGCACAACAATTTTCAGCTTTGACATCATTTACTTGTCCATGCGGGGGCAATAGGCCGGCAGGCACGCCCCATTCACCTCCTCCCGCTGCGACCCGCCATGCACCGAAGCGCCTACATGTTCCTGCTGCTCACCACCTTGCTGTGGGGCGGGAACTCGGTGGCCGGCAAGCTGGCGGTCCATCACGTCTCGCCGATGACGCTGGTCTTCCTGCGCTGGGTGCTGGCGGTAGCGATCCTGCTGCCGATCGGCTGGAATGCGCTGAAAAGAGATTGGCCCGTCGTGCGCAGGCACTGGTTCGTGCTCGCCGCACTTGGCGCCAGCGGCTTCACCTTGTTCAACACGATCTTCTATACGGCGCTCAATTACACGACCGCGATCAACGTTTCGATCGAGCAGGCGGCGATGCCTATCCTGATCATCGTAGCCAATTTCATCTTCTTCCGCCTGCGCGTGAACTGGGCGCAGATCGCCGGCGTGGTGCTGACGATCTTCGGCGTCATCCTGACCGCCTGCCACGGCGATCCGCGCCGGCTGCTGACATTGGAGCTCAATTTCGGCGACGCCATCATGCTGGTCGCGGTCATTCTCTATAGCGGCTATTCGGTCGGGTTGCGGCTGAAGCCGGCCATGCAATGGCAGAGCCTGATGCTGGCCATGTCGCTCGCCGCGCTCGTCACCTCCCTGCCGTTCTTCCTATGGGAAATCGCGGCCGGCAAGGTCATCGTTCCCGACGCGCGCGGCTGGGCGGTGATCGTCTATACCGCGATCGGCGCCTCGGTCGTGTCGCAGATATTCTACATCAGGGGCAATGAGCTGATCGGCGCCAACCGGGCCGGCCTGTTCATCAACCTGGTACCGATCTTCGGCACCCTGCTTTCGGTGCTGATCGTCGGCGAGACATTCCAGTTCTACCAGGCGTTGGCGCTCGTCCTTGTGCTGGGCGGCATCGCGCTTGCCGAATATAGCGGCCGCAAGGCAGCCATGCCGAGGCGCCAGTAAACTCGCTTCGCGCCCCGTTCGTCAGCTTCGAGGAGAGCGTCGACTCGCCCGGCAATTCGCAGGACTACTGCAATTCCTTGCGTACCGCCGCGACGTCGTCGGACGAGACCGCCGGGGCGGCATTGCCCCAGCTGCCGCGCACGTAAGTGAGGACGTCGGCGATCTCCTGATCCTTCAGGCGCCACGCCAGCGAGGGCATTGCAGGCGTTGTCGGCGCGCGGGCCGTATGCACGGCCTGGCTTCCCGCCAGCACGGCCCGGGCAAGCGTTTCGGCGCTGGCGAATCCGCTGGCGGACGATCAAGATCATCCAGGCTTGCGGCTAGGCGGCATCCGCATCAATCAGCGGACGGATTGATGCCGATGCCGGGAAACGCTCTTGTCTGGCCGGTACGCGGAGCGTCGCGATCGTGCAGTTGCGGGACAAGCCCTACACCCCGCCGACGTCGAACTGCAGCCGCTTGGCCGAATCGATCGATTTGTGCGCCCGCACCTGCTCCAGCACGTTTTCCGGGAACGGCGCATCGAGATAGAGCAGTGCGATGGCATCGCCCCCCGGCCGGTTGCGGCCGAGTTGGAAGTTGGCGATGTTGACGCCGTTCTCGCCGCACACCGTGCCGAGCAGGCCGATAATGCCCGGGGCGTCGGCATTGGTCGTGTAGAGCATGTGCTGGCCGACCTCGGCATCGAGATTGATGCCCTTGATCTGGATGAAGCGCGGCTTGCCGTCGGAGAAGCAAGTGCCGGCGATCGAGCGCGTCATGTGCTCGGTCTTGACCGTCAGCTTGATATAGCCGTCGAACACGCCCGATTTGTCGCGCTTGACCTCGGCAACGATGATGCCGCGCTCCTTCACCATGATCGGCGCCGACACCATGTTGACGTCGGCGACCTGCGGCCGGATCAGCCCGGCAAGGGCCGCGCTGATCAGCGCGCGCGTATTCATCGTCGCGGTCGAGCCGTCGAACAGGATTTCCACCTCCTTGATCGGATCCTCGGTGACCTGGCCGACAAAGGCGCCAAGCACTTCGGCGAGCTTGACGAAGGGTTTGAGCCGCGGCGCTTCCTCCGCGGTGATCGACGGCATGTTGATGGCATTCGAGACGGCGCCCTTGATCAGGTAGTCGGCCATCTGTTCGGCGACCTGTAGCGCGACATTCTCCTGCGCCTCCGCCGTCGAGGCGCCGAGATGGGGTGTGGCCACCACATTCTCCATGCCGAACAATGCGTTCTGTTCGGCCGGCTCGGACTCGAACACGTCGATGCCGGCGCCGGCCACCTTGCCGCTCTTCAGCGCCGCCACCAGGTCGGCTTCGACGACCAGCCCGCCACGGGCGCAGTTGATGATGCGCACGCCGTCCTTCATCTTGGCGATCGCGGCGGCATCGATGATGTTGCGCGTCTTGTCGGTCAGCGGCGTGTGCAGCGTGATGAAGTCCGCGCGCGCGAAGAGCTCGTCCAGTTCAACCTTGTCGACGCCGAGTTCCTCGGCGCGTTTGTCCGACAGGAATGGATCGAAAGCGACGACATGCATCTTCAGGCCGACGCCGCGCGTGGCGACGATCGAGCCGATATTGCCGCAGCCGATGACGCCGAGCGTCTTGCCGGTGATCTCGACGCCCATGAAGCGGTTCTTTTCCCATTTGCCTGCATGCGTCGAGGCGTTGGCTTCCGGGATCTGGCGGGCGAGCGCGAAGATCATCGCTACCGCATGCTCGGCCGTCGTGATCGAATTGCCGAACGGCGTGTTCATCACGATAATGCCCTTGCGGCTGGCCGCCGGTATGTCGACATTGTCGACGCCGATGCCGGCGCGGCCGACAACCTTGAGCCTGGTGGCGGCATTGATCAGCTTCTCGGTAACCTTGGTCGCCGAGCGGATGGCGAGGCCGTCATACTGGTCAATCACTTCGAGCAGCTTTTCCTTGTCCTTGCCGAGATCGGGAAGATAGTCGACCTCGACGCCGCGATCCCTGAAGATCTGAACGGCGGTGGTGGAAAGTTTATCCGAGACGAGAACGCGAGGCATGGGATGGGTCCTTGTTGCTTACCCCCACCCGCCTTCGCTTGGCTCAGGCACCTTCTCCACAAGGGGAGAATGTCAGGCGCCTGCCTTTCTCCCCTTGTGGGAGAAGGTTGCCACGAAGCGGCCGGATGAGGGCTGTTCCAGAAAATGATACCGTTCGAGTTTCAGGCCGCTGCTTTCAGCGACGCCTTCTGCGCGGCGAAGGCCCAGTCGAGCCAGGGCAGCAGCGCTTCGAGATCGGAGGTCTCGACCGTTGCGCCGCACCAGATGCGCAGGCCAGGCGGCGCGTCGCGATAGGAACCGATGTCATAGGCGACACCTTCCTTGTCGAGCGCTGAAACCAGACCCTTGGCGAAGACCGCCTGTGCGTCGGCATCGAGTGCAGCGACTTGCCCGTCGGTGAAGGACAGGCAGACGGACGTGTTCGACCGCGTCGCCGGCTCTACGGCGAGATGGCCAAGCCAGGAGGATTTCGCGACGAAACGGTCGAGCACGGCCGCATTGGCGTCGGCCCTGGCAACCAGCGCGTCGAGGCCGCCAATCGATTTCGCCCAGTTGAGCGCGTCGAGATAGTCCTCGACGCACAGCATCGACGGCGTGTTGATGGTTTCGCCCTTGAAGATGCCTTCGATCAATTTGCCGCCCGAGGTCAGGCGGAAGATCTTCGGCAGCGGCCATGCAGGCTTATAGCTCTCCAGCCGCTCGACGGCGCGGGGCGACAGGATCAGCATGCCATGCGCGCCTTCGCCGCCCAGCACCTTCTGCCAGGAGAAGGTTACGACATCGAGTTTCTCGAAATCGAGCTTCTGCGCGAAGGCGGCCGACGTCGCGTCGCATATGGTCAGACCCTTGCGACTGGCCGGGATGAAATCGCCGTTCGGCACGCGCACGCCCGAGGTCGTACCGTTCCAGGTGAAGACCACGTCGCGGTCGAAATCGATCCTGCCGAGATCAGGCAGTTCGCCGTAACCGGCCTCGAGCTTGCGCACATCGGCAAGCTTCAACTGCTTGACCACGTCGGTGATCCAGCCGGAGCCGAAACTCTCCCAGGCGACCATGTCGACGCCGCGCTCGCCCAACAGCGACCAAAGCGCCATCTCGACGGCGCCTGTATCGGACGCCGGCACGATGCCGATGCGGTAATTGGCAGGAACCTGGAGAATTTCGCGCGTCAGCGCGATCGCCTGTTCGAGCTTGGTCTTGCCGATCTTGGCGCGATGGGAACGGCCGAGCGCAGCAGCTTTCAGCGCCTCGACCGACCAGCCGGGACGTTTCGCGCAGGGACCTGAGGAAAAATTGGGGTTTGCCGGACGGAGTCCGGGCTTCGTATGCGTCGTCATCGTGGTCTATCCTTCCAGATAGTGGCCCCTCGTTGGGGAGGGGTGGCCCACGGACGGCGATATGCGCTCGGGCTTCGGGCGTCAAGGGGAAAGTTTTTGTCGCGGGCAGGATACTGGCGATCCGCGATCAGGATCTCGTGAGCTTCAAACCCAAACGGCGGACCGAAGAGATTCGCCGCCAGGGTTCATGTATGCCAGCCTGCTACCAGAGATCGTAGCGTAGCCCGAGCTTGACCTGATGATTGCTGATTCCCTTGTGGACCGGAAACGAGGTCAGGCTCTCGGCCGTCACATATTCAGCGTCGGGCGCCGAGAAATACTGGTAGCCGAGATCGACGGAAACATTCTTCGACACCTGATAGGCAAGGCCGGCATTCAGCGTATATGCGAAGGAATACTTGGTCTTGTCGTCACTCAGGCCGAAGTCGTCGGTTGGATCGCCATTGTCGGTGAAATAGCTCGCCGAGAGCTTGTGCGTGCTCCTGACGATGCCGATGCCGGCGCCGAGATAGGGTGTTATGCCGACATAGGTACCAAGGTCGACATAGCCGTTGAGCATGCCTGAAAAGGCATAGTTCTTCAGGGACGCCGACGCCAGGGTCGCCTCTGCCGCAGTCGCTGAATCGTCATAGCCAATGCCGATCTTGTTGCCGGGCAGGTAACCCAGATTGAGATCGGCGCGCAGATAGTCGTTGAAGTGGTAGCCGAAGCCGATGCTGGCGAAGATCGGGTCTTCCTTGTTGTCGAAGCTCGCCGGCGTGAAGGCGAAATCCTCATTCTTGAAGCTCTTCTCCACCAGGTAGGAGACATCGCCGCGCAGATACCAGCCCGAGCCGACCTCGACCGGCACGTAGTCAGGCGCCTGGTCGACATAGACCGGCGGATCATAGTCGGCGGCCAGCGCAGGCGTCAGCGGCATGATGGCGAATGTGGCAAGCACCGGCGCCATACGCGATATGAGTTTCATGATCCCCTGCTCCCGATTTCGGCGCCACCAGACGGCAGCCATCGTTTCAGGAAGCATTGTTAACCATAGTGGTTAAGTCGGGGTTAAGGCTAACAGAGCGTTAGCGAATTGATTTTCGGGCAGCCCGACGAACGAAAACCGCCCGGCTGATGCCGGGCGGTTTCGGACCGTTGGATGGCCGGATCTTACTTGGTGTAGATCGGCTCCGGTTCGGGCTGATAGGCCACCGTCGGCGCGGCGCAACCGTTGTTGCCGCCGAACTGGTAACGCAGGCCGCCGCGCACCTCATGCGTGTCGATGCCGCGGTCGAAGCCCGGCCCGGCGCTGCTGATATCCCACTCGAACATGCGGCCGCCCTGGATGTGGCTGTAGCGATAACCCGCGTCCAGGATTAGCTTGTCGGTCAGACAGTAGGAAGCGCCGGCCATGAGCGCGTAGGCAAAGCGCCAGTTTTTCGCACCGGGGTTGAACTCGGTGGTGTTCGGGTCCCTGACATCGTCCCATCTGACATGCGCGCCGCCGATGCCGGCGCCCACATAGGGCGTGATGCCGTGATAGGTGCCGAGATCGACATAGGCGTTGGCCAGCAGCAGCAAGGCGCTCATTTTCGACACTTCGGTCGACGTCGAGAAAGCGTCCGAAGTTCCGCCGTCGAAGTTCGACTTGAACCAGTAATCGGCGGTCAAATCCGTACGAAAATGATCGTTGATCTTGTAGCCGACGCCGGCGCCGAGCGAGAAGCCGCCCTTGAGCTTGCCGAAATCGAAGCTCCTGTCGCCGGGAATGACATTACAATTACAGGGATCGATGGTGTAGGTCGTGTAGTCGATGCCGCGCACTTTCGACTTGTGGTAATCGAGATCGCCGCGAATGTACCAGCCGCCGACATCGACCGGCTGCTCGTATACCGGCGGCGGTGCCTCTTCGACCACCGGCTCCGGAAGGTCGGCCGCGAACACCGGCCATGCCAGGCCCGCGAACAGCGCGGCGAACAGGGCCTTTCTTGCTGTATTGAACATGCTTGTCACCCCCTAGAAACCCTCGGAACAGCGGTCGCGTCCGAATGAGATTGGCTTTCAGGCGTGGATAATGAATAGCAAAGGTTAAAAGGCATTTAACCCTGTCTATTAACCACGAATCTCCAGCATTTGAGGAATTCGGATGGTTCCACGCGTCTCGAGCCAGTTCCGCAGGTAAACAAAAGCCCGCCGGACGGGCGGGCTTCGAAGCAATCAGAGCGGCGTCGCGCCCTCCGGATGCGCCTGAGATCAGGCGGCGCTGCGTGTTTCCGAGATGACCTCGACGATGTCGTTGACGACGGCCTCGACCAGTTGCGGGTCGTCGCCCTCGGCCATGACACGGATCAGCGGCTCGGTGCCGGACGGCCGGATGACGAGCCGCCCCGCCTTGCCGAGGCGTTGACGGGCGTCCTCGATCGCAGCCTTGACCGGAGCTGCCTCGAGCGGCTTGCCGCCGGCGATGCGGACGTTCTTCAGGAGTTGCGGCACCGGCTCGAACTTCTTCGACAATTCGCTGACTGGCCGGCCCTGTCGCTTGATGCAGGCCAGCACCTGCAGCGCCGAAACCAGGCCGTCGCCCGTGGTCGAGAAGTCCGACAGCACGATGTGGCCCGACTGCTCGCCGCCGACATTGAGCCCATGCGCGCGCATATGTTCCACGACATAGCGGTCGCCGACCTTGGTGCGGTGCAATTGCAGTTTCATGTCGCCGAGGAAGCGTTCGAGGCCGAGATTGGACATGACCGTCGAAACGACCCCACCGCCGGCAAGCCGCCCGCTTTGGTGCCAGGACTCCGCGATCATTGCCATGATCTGGTCGCCGTCGACGATCGCGCCGTTCTCGTCAACGATGACGACACGGTCGGCATCGCCGTCGAGCGCGATGCCGATGTCGGCGCGCACCTCGTGCACTTTCTTCTGCAGGCCCGCCGGATGGGTCGAGCCGCATTCCTTGTTGATGTTGAAGCCGTTGGGCTCGACATTGATGGCCACCACTTCGGCGCCCAGCTCCCAAAGCGCCTCGGGGGCAACCTTGTAGGCAGCGCCATTGGCGCAATCGACGACGATCCTCAAACCTGAAAGCGACATCGAACGCGGCAAGGTGCGCTTTGCAAACTCGATATAGCGGTCATGCACGCCATCCACGCGCTTGGCGCGACCAAGCCCGTCGGAATCGGCGAGTGCCAGTTCGATATCCTTGTCCAGCATGCTCTCGATGCGCTCTTCGATCTCGTCGGAGAGCTTGTAGCCGTCGGGACCGAACAGCTTGATGCCATTGTCGTAATAAGGATTGTGCGAGGCCGAGATCATGACGCCGATATCGGCGCGCAGCGAACGCACCAGCATGGCGACCGCCGGCGTCGGGATGGGGCCGAGCAGGAACACGTCCATGCCGGCGGCGCAGAGGCCCGCCACCATGGCGTTCTCGATCATGTAGCCGGAAAGTCTGGTGTCCTTGCCGAGCACCACACGGTGACGATGGCTGCCGCGCTGGAAGGACAGGCCGGCCGCCATGCCGACCCTCATCGCGATTTCCGCCGTCATTGGAAACTTGTTGGCGCGCCCGCGAATACCGTCCGTGCCGAAATAATTTCCTGCCATGCTAGTCAGTGTCCCCGGTGGTTCTTGCCCGGTACGTCATGCCATAATTGGCCGGCGCACTACGATCACATTTCGTAATTATCTGTTACCAATCCTTTAGAAAACCCTTGTTGTGCATTGCACACAGACTGGCGCAACCTAGCCTGATGGCGCTGCCTTGCCATAATATACCATGCCTCTGGACCATTCGACATGGATTTACCCGCAAATTCTTGTCTTCGAGCCGGCAACAGGCAACGATTTCATCACCTTGTCGGCAGAAGCGGGGTTTCGGCGATGTATACGCCACTTAGCATCTGGCGCAACCGACCGTTGAGCGTTATTGATTTGCAGGGACGTATAATGGGCTGCTGCAACGGAGAAACGCCATGCTCATCCACCGACTTGCCACTTTGACCGGCCTTGCGGTCGCGACGTTATTCCTGGCCGCGCCAGCCAACGCGCTGACGATGGCCGAGTGCAGCACGAAGTATAACGCGGCCAAGGACGCGGGAACACTTGCCGGCCAGACCTGGAACCAGTTCCGCAAGGCGCAGTGCGGTACCGATGCCGCCGCGGCGGCCAAGCCCGACGCCAAGGCAGCGGACACCAAGGCGGCCGATACGAAGCCGGCCAAGGCGACCAAGGCTGCGGCTGCCGCCGCCGACGACGGAGCGAAAGGCCTGACCGCAAAGGAATGCAGCACCAAGTACCAGGCGGCCAAGGCTGCCGGCACGCTCAACGGCATGAAGTGGAACGACTTCCGCAAGAGCGAATGCGGCGCCGGCGCATCCGCTGCCGCCGCCACCAAGCCGGCGACCACCAAGGCGGCAACCACGGCTGCGGCGACCGACAGCGCGGGCAAGGGCCTGAGCATGGCCGAATGCAGCAGCAAGTACCAGGCGGCCAAGACCGCCAATACGCTCAACGGCATGAAGTGGAACGACTTCCGCAAGGCCGAATGCGGCGCCGGCGCCTCGGACGATGACACCGTCCCGGCTCCAACAGAGGCGACCTACACCAAGGAGCCGGCAAAACCGACTGTCGCTGCGCCGAAGGGCGTGAGTTTCCCGACCGCGATCTCGCCGAAATTCGCCACCGAAACCCCGGCCAAGGCCCGCATGCATACCTGCCTCCAGCAGTATTATGCCAACAAGGACGCCAACACGCTTGGCGGCTTGAAGTGGATCCAGAAAGGCGGCGGCTTCTACAGCCTGTGCAATGCCAAGCTGAAGAGCTGAGCGACAGCACTATTTGAGGAAAGTAAGGCCCGCGAGCCACAAGGTTCGCGGGCTTTTTTGCCCGCGGCTTCAGCAGGATCCCAGCTGTGCTGATGAGAGGCGCGCTTTCGGCGACGCTGCAGTCTCCCCACCTGGGAGAGATGGCCGGCAGGCCAGAAGGAGGCGCGAAGGATCGCTGCCTGTTCCAGCCTGGTTGCCTTGCATTCCAGAAAAAGCCGAGCGAGGGTGGCTCGAGGAATCGAACGGCAAGAGAGACCCTCCCGCAGCCCGGAAGGCTTAACCTCGATTTGTCGGCGGACGCTGGCCCTCTGAGCTGCCGGGCATCTTCCACAAAGTGGGAAGATTGGCTGTCACGCCGGCTTCCGCCAATCACCCGACCAACCTTGCAGGTGCAGGCTACGGAGAAACTCGGCAGCCTGCCCCAAACAGAAACGCCGCGGTCGAACCGCGGCGTTTCTCAATTTGGTCTTGGCCGGGTTCAGCTCGACGGCTGCGGTTCCATGCCGCCTTCGGGCTCGGGGCCCTTTTTGCGGCGGCCCGACTTCGGCACGGCCGAACCACGGCTCGGCGGCGTGTCGTCGCCAAGGTCGCGCGCGGGCTTCTCGCCGGCGATCAGCTGCTTGATCTCGTCGCCCGACAGGGTCTCGTATTCGAGCAGGCCCTGTGCCAGCGCGATCCATTCCTTCTTCTTCTTGGTCAGCACCGACCTCGCGGTCGAATAGGCCTCGTCGATCAGGCGGCGCACTTCGGCGTCGATGATCTGCGCGGTCTCTTCCGAAATGTTCTGCGTGCGCGCCACCGAATGACCGAGGAACACTTCCTCCTGGTTGTCGCCATAGGCGACATGGCCGAGCTTGTCGGAGAAGCCCCAGCGCGTGACCATGGCGCGCGCCAGCTTGGTCGCCTGCTCGATATCGGAGGAAGCTCCCGACGTGATGTTCTCCTTGCCGAACTTGAACTCCTCGGCGACGCGGCCGCCCATCATGATGGCAAGCCGTGAGATCATGTACTTGTAGCTCATCGAATAGCGGTCGCCTTCCGGCAGCTGCATGACCATGCCGAGCGCGCGGCCGCGCGGAATGATGGTCGCCTTGTGCAGCGGATCGGCCGACGGCACGTTGAGCGCCAGTATGGCGTGGCCGGCCTCGTGATAGGCGGTCAACTCCTTCTCGGCCTGGGTCATCGCCGAGGAGCGGCGCTCGGCGCCCATCATGATCTTGTCCTTGGCGTCCTCGAACTCGGCCATGGTGACGAGGCGCTTGTTGCGCCGCGCCGCCATCAGGGCGGCCTCGTTGACGAGGTTCATCAGATCGGCGCCGGAAAAGCCCGGCGTGCCGCGGGAGACAACCTTGAGGTCCACATTGGGCGCCAGCGGCACGTTGCGCACATGCACTTTCAGGATCTTCTCGCGTCCGACGATGTCGGGGTTCGGCACCACCACCTGGCGGTCGAAACGGCCGGGCCTCAGCAGCGCCGGGTCGAGCACGTCGGGCCGGTTGGTGGCGGCGATCAGGATGATGCTTTCGTTGGACTCGAAGCCGTCCATCTCGACCAGCAGCTGATTCAGCGTCTGCTCGCGCTCGTCATTGCCGCCGCCGAGGCCGGCGCCGCGATGGCGGCCGACCGCGTCGATTTCGTCGATGAAGATGATGCAGGGCGCGTTCTTCTTGGCCTGGTCGAACATGTCGCGCACACGGGATGCGCCGACGCCGACGAACATCTCGACGAAGTCCGAACCCGAAATGGTGAAGAACGGCACGTTGGCCTCGCCGGCGACCGAGCGGGCGAGCAGCGTCTTGCCGGTTCCCGGAGGGCCGACCAAGAGCACGCCGCGCGGGATCTTGCCGCCGAGCCGCTGGAATTTCTGCGGATCGCGCAGGAACTCGACGATCTCCTCCAGGTCTTCCTTGGCCTCGTCGACGCCGGCGACGTCCTGGAAGGTGACGCGGCCATGCGCCTCGGTCAGAAGCTTGGCCTTGGACTTGCCGAAGCCCATGGCGCGGCCGGAGCCGGACTGCATCTGGCGCATGAAGAATATCCAGACGCCGAGGATCAGGATCATCGGCAGCCACGAGATCAGGTATCCGAACAGCGAGTTGGAACCGTCGGTCTCTGGCCGCGCATTGATGGTGACGTTCTTGTCCTGCAGCCGCGAGACCAGCGACGGATCGCCGGGCGAATAGGTCTGGAAGCCGCTCGAATTGTCGGTGTAGGTGCCGGAGATGCGGGCGCCGGCGATGGTCACCGTCTTGACCCGGCCCGCCGCGACATCCTGCAGGAACTGCGAATAAGGCACATCGCTCGAAGCCCCACGCGTCTGCGGCGTCTGGAACAGATTGAAGAGGGCGATGAGCAGGACCGCTATGATCGCCCAGAGCGCGAGGTTGCGATAGTTCGGATTCATCAATTGTCCCGTTGGCGTCCGCGGGCGGACACGCGTCGTGAGAGGAAACTTGAGCCTAACATAGGGAGAGCGCCCCCCCTTGCCAAGCAGAACAGCACGTCTGGGTTAAGCTTTCGCCCATAGCCGACCGGCGCTATGGCCGGTTGAAAGGCGGGGCGGGAAGCAACGGCGCGCCGATCAATTCGGCGACGGCCCGCGCCGGCGCCAGGTCGAAGGACGGCAGGAAGCGGGCAAAGGGCGCAACGACGGCCTGTGCCGTGAACCCCGGCGACGCCTGCCCACCCCGAGGCAGGCCAGGGTTTTCAACAGCTTGCCGCGATGCCGGCTCGCAGGCCAGCGCGGCGCGCACGAGGCTGCACGGCGTCTCGCCTTCCGCGATCGCCAGACGCTTCGCCGCCGCTGCCCCGAACGGCGCGATCAACAATGCACTGCCGCCGTCGTCCAACGTGATGTGCCGGCGACCGTCCCAGAGCAGTCCGCCGGTGGCCGCGACCGCGGGCGGCAAGCCTCGCGCCTCGCGGCGCAGAAAGATGCCGGCGCGCCTGGAATCGACCACCGTCCGCGACAATGTGGCGCAAAGAAATCCAGCCTTCAGCCTACCGAACAGCGCCTCGCATCGCGCCTGGTCCGGCAGAAACTCGACGCCCCCGCTTGTGGCAAGGAGGATGCGCAGCGCATAGACGGCCGCCGGATCGTCGCCGGCCGAAAGCAGGGTCGGATCGAGGCGGACAAGACCCGGCGCCGGCCGACTGGCGAAGCGCGCGATCAAATCCGCGGCGCGGACGCCAAGCCGGCTGCGCGCCTCGCTCTCGCGCGCCGCCAGCGTCAATGCGTCATCGATGCGCTGCGTGCCGTCGGCGCCAGCCAGCGCCGCGCGCATGCGCGGTCGCTCGAAGGCCGCGTCGGCATTGGTCGGGTCCTCGGCCCAGCCGACATGCTCGCGCCGCAGGAAATCGCGCAGGGCCGCGCGCCGAATGCCAAGGAGCGGCCGCACGATCCAGTCGTGCCAGTCGTGCAAGGTGGCCGGTGCCATGCCGGCGAGGCCGCGCCCTTCCTCGCGGGCGCCCTTGCCCCGGACTTGCCGCATCAGCACCGTCTCGGCCTGGTCGTCCGCTGTATGACCGGTCACGATCAGGCCGAGGCCCTCCGCCCGCGCCGCCTCGGCCAGCAGCCGGTAGCGCGCCTCCCGCGCGGCGGCCGGCAGCCCGGTCGAGGGCTTGCGTCCGGACCAGGCGACGATGCGGTGCGCGATGGCGTGCGCGGCGCAAAGCCTGGCCACCGCCCCCGCTTCGGCCGCCGCGCCCTGCCGCAAGCCGTGATCGATCGTCACCGCCAGCAGCTTCGCGGACGGCGCGGTTCGGTCGAGATGTCGTTTGAGAAGGAGAAGCAGGGCGGTCGAGTCGCTGCCGCCTGATACGGCCGCAACGGCACCGCTGGTAAAGTCGATGTGCGAAAAAAGGTCTTTCGAAAGATCAGGCTCGGTGTCGAGCATCAATGCATGTCACCCGAACACGGCTCCGGGGGCAGGGCAACGGCAGACAGGAGAAGGACTAGCACGCCGCCAGGGCCTTTTCCTGCTTCACGCGCTCCTTGAGCGTGTTGGAAATGTCGGGGTAGCGCTTGCCGACCTCGCTGAAGGTGGCGCAGGCCACGTCGTGCTGCTTGAGGCCGACCAGCGACACGCCGAGCTTCAGCAGCATGTCCGGGGCCTTCTTGGCCTTGGGATAGTCCTTGCTGGCGGCGAGGAAGACCTCCGCGGCATCGCGGTATTTCTGCTGGCCAAGCAGCGATTCGCCCAGCCAGTAGTGCGCATCCGCCGTTTTGGCGTCACGGGGAAAACGCGCGATGTGGTCGCGAAAACCCTGTTCGGCGGTGCCGTAATCGCCCGACAGGATGAATTGGTAGGAGTTGCGGTAGAGCTCCTCGGGATCGTTCGTGGAAGGCAGCGCCGCAACCACCGTGCCGTCGGACCTGCCGCTCTTGGCCGGAGCGCCGGTGGCTGGAGCGACATTCTGCGCCGGGGCTGTCGCCTGCGTGCTGCCGCCGGCATCGACCACATTGCCGTTCTTGTCGACGGTGATGCTGCCGAAGGTCTTTTCGGGCGCTCCCGTTCCGGGGATCACCTTGCCCGGATCGCCGTCGGAGGATTCGACGATGACGTCCTCGACGCTCTGGCCGCCGCCAGCCGACTGGCCGGCCGCTGCCCGATTGCCGGCCCCGGCAGGCGGTTGCGTCGCCGGCGCCTCGGCAACGCTGCCGTCGCTGTCGGGTGCGGCCTGCGACTTCTTCTGTCCGGCCGGCTGCTGCGCGCCTTGCGTGCCGCCCTCGAGCTGCTGGAAGCGAAATTCGTTGTCTTCCTGCTGTTTGCGGATCTGCTCCTGCATCTGCAGGATCTGGAAGTTGAGCTCCTCGATCTTGCCGTTCATCTGGCGAAGTTGGTCCTCGAGCCCGGTGGCGCCTGTGCCGGTCGACTGCTGCGCGAACTGAACCTGGTCCGGCTTCTTCTTCTCGCCGAAAATGCCAGGCAGCTCGATGCTGGGCAGATGGAACGAAAAGCCGCTGTCGGCTGGCTGTCCCGCGCCATCACTCCCTAAGCCACCCGCCATCGCGGTGACGCCTGAAAGGAGCAGCAGCGCAAGCGTGCCGCTCAGAACCGATCTCAAATGCATATGCCTCTCGCCGTGTCGTTAGCTTGTTCGCGCCTTCCAATCGGTATGGGACCAGCCAAGCGCCCTCGGCTCATAGCAGGGCGCGAGACTTCGGCCAAATTTTGTTTGAAGGGACCAAACATGAAAAAGGCGGCCTTTCAGCCGCCTTTCGCAAACCTGTGTTGCATTTTTGCCGGTCGTGTTTTTCGCGTGTCCCTCTAGGCGCGAAAATGTCAGGAACCGGCGCCGCTGAGCGTGGTGACCGCGCGGCGGTTCTGCGACCAGCAGGAGATGTCGTCGCACACCGCGACCGGCCGTTCCTTGCCGTAGGAAATGGTCTTCAGGCGGTTGGCGGAGACGCCCTTGGAGACCAGGAAGTCACGCGTGGCGGCGGCGCGGCGGGCGCCGAGCGCCAGATTGTATTCGCGTGTGCCGCGCTCGTCGGCATGGCCTTCAATGACGATCGCATACTGCTTGTACTGGTTAAGCCACTGCGCCTGGCGCGACAGCGTCGTCTGGGCGTCGGCGCGGATCGAGGAGGAGTCCGTGTCGAAGAAGATGCGGTCGCCGATATTGACGGTGAAGTCCTGGGCCGATCCGGGCGTTGCGGCGCCGGCGCCGCTGAGGCCGAGATCCGCGGCGCTGTTGGGGGTCTTCTTCGAAGCGCAACCGGCGATGGCGAGCATCGCCACCAGCGCGATCATGACGGGGTTTCTGGTAAGTGCTGCGATACGGCTCATGCCGCCTCTCCTTCGCATTCGAGTGATTTCGTTGATCACCCAGTAACCACGTTTGGGTTAACCGGCATTCAAGAAACACGGTTAAAATTTGGTTAGGCTGCCGTCCGCAGCCATTGCGCCCAACGCTTGACCAGGGGCGACATTGAGCGCGGACCGTAGGCGGAAATGCGGCTAAAACGCGACAAAGGGTGGAAATAGGAATTGAAGAACTGAAGAATTGAAGAAACGGGTCATTTCAACTTCTCCCTCAGATTCACCAGCATTCCGTAAATATGGACATAGGATTGCAGCCATTCATCGCGTTGTGCTTGCGTGATGTAGCCAAGGTCGGACGCGTACGAAATCCATGTCTCTACTTCACTGCATGATCCATGGCCATAGAAATGAACCGTGCAAACTCGGGCCTGGAATGGGTCTGTTTTGGCAAATCCCTCGGCCAGATTGGCACAAATCGCCTTGCTGGATCGCCGCATTTGGTCAGCCAACGCGTATTGTTCCATTTTCGGAAAAACAAGCGTGGCTTTGTGGACGTCGAGGGAACCCGCATAAGCGCGCCTATAAACGTCCAAATCCCTCGCCCGCTTGATGTAGCCCGCTTCTCTCCCCATTCTTCAATTCTTCAATTCTTCAATTCTTCAATTCTTCAATCTCTCTCACTCCAGCAGCGGTGACCAAGCCGGGTCTGAGGCAAAGTTCGCGGTCGGGATCGACTGCTCGTTGCGGCCGGTGAGATCGACGGAAACCAGTTTCGGGCCGCCGGCGGAATCGCGGAAGAACATCAGCACGCGGCCGTTCGGCGCCCAGGTCGGTCCTTCCTGCTGGAAGCCGGACGACAGGATGCGCTCTCCCGAACCGTCGGTCTTCATGACGCCGATCTGGAATTCGCCGCCGGTCTGCTTGGTGAAGGCGATGAGGTCGCCGCGCGGCGACCACACCGGCGTCGAATAGACACCGTCGCCGAAGGAGATGCGGGTCTGGCCGGAACCGTCGGCGCCCATCACATAGATCTGCGCGCGGCCGCCGCGGTCGGAGGTGAACACCACCTTGCTGCCGTCGGGCGAATAGGATGGCGAGGTGTCGATGGCGGTCGAGTTGGTGAGCCGGGTCGTCGAGCGGCTCCTGAGGTCCATCGCGAAGATGTTGGAATTGCCGTCGTCGCGCAGCAGGCTCATGATCACCTTCTGGCCATCGGGGGAAAAGCGCGGCGCAAACGTCATGCCCGGAAAATTGCCGACCAGTTCGCGCTGGCCGGTCTCGATCTGCAGGAGATACACCCGCGGCTGGCCGCTCTCATAGGACATGTAGGTGATTTCCTGCCGGTTCGGCGAGAAGCGCGGCGTCAAGACGATCGCCCGGCCGTCCGAGAGATAGCGCACATTGGCGCCGTCCTGGTCCATGATGGCGAGGCGCTTCTTGCGCGCGTTCTTGGCGCCGGACTCGTCGATGAAGACGACGCGCGTGTCGAAATAGCCCTTCTCGCCGGTCAGCCGCTCGTAAATGGCATCGGCGATGATGTGAGCGACACGTCGCTGATTGGCGTCGTTGGCGAAGAATTGTTCGCCCGACATCTGCTGGCCCGCGAACGTGTCCCACAGCCGATACTGCGCGCGGATGCGCCCGTCGGCCTCCTTGCTGACGCTGCCGGTGACCAGCGCCTGGGCATTGATCACCTTCCAGTCGTCGAAGCGAGGCGCTGCGTCAGGATTGGCGATCTTCTCGATGAAGGCGCTTTTGTCGATCGGTGCGAACAGGCCCGAGCGTTTCAGGTCGGCGGTGACGATGCCGGAAATCTGCGCGCCCAGCCCGTCGCCCGACTGGAAATCGGTGATGGCGATCGGCAGCGGCTCGACATTGCCCTTGTTGACGTTGATCTCGACGAGCGCCCATGCAGGCATAACGGCGCCGGCCATCGAGCCCAGCGCTATTGTCGCGACCATCAGGAGCGGCTTGAGGATGAATTTCATGTCTTCTCGCTTCTCTTCGCTGATTCTGCGGAGGGCAGGCCTCAAAGGCCAAGCATTTCCCTCGGATCGAAAGTGACACGGACCTGGGCCCAGATGTCCTGTTTGCCCGCCGGAACTTGAAGGCCGGCCATGTTGCATTTCTGAACCGCACGCACGGCGCTTTCATCGAACTGCCGGTTTCCGCTCGATTTCTCGACGGTGGGCCGGCCATCCAGCTTGCCCGAGGGGTCGAGGTTGAACATGACCACGGCGACGAAATTCTCCGAGCCCTCCAGCCCCGCCGGCAACGTCCAGCAACCGCCAAGCTGATCCGACAAGGCGCCCAGTTCTGATCTCGACAGCTTCTGGCCCTGGTCCTTCTCGCCGCCGAGCGAAGCCTGCTGTGTCGAACGCTTGGCGCCGCCGCCGGACGGCTTCTGCTTGTCCAGCAGGGCTGAGATCTCGTCGGAATTGAACTGCTTGTCATCCGACTTCGGTTTGGAAGAAGCCTCCTTGACCGGCTTGTCGGCGTCCTTGCGCTCCGGGGCCTTGGCGCTTTCCGCCTGTGCCGGCTGCGGCTTCGGCCGCGCCTGCGGCGCAGGCGCGGAGTCCGGCAGCTGGGCATCGTCAGGCTGGTCCTTGGCGATCGCCTGGGCGACCGCGTCCGGCTTCACCTCGGGCGTCGGCTCGATGGCCGCGGTCTTGTCCTGTGGCGGCGCCGGTGTCGGCTCCTTGGCCGGCGTCGGCTTGGGCTCGGTCTGCTTGACCGGCTCGGGCTTGACCTCTTCCTTGGGCTGCGGCGCGGGAGCCACTTCCGTGGCCGGCGTCGGCTTGGGCTTTTCCTGCGGCTTCGGCACGTCCTCGGTCTTCGGCTTTTCGATCGGCGTTGGCGCCGGCGGCGGGGCCGATGTCATGTCGACCGGCTTCGGCTTGGCCTCGGGCGTTATCGGCTTGTCGGTATCGACGCTGTTCTCGCCGACTTTCTGCGCATCCGGCACCACATCGGGACGCTGTGTGGGCAAGGGCGCCGGCTTTTCATGCACCACCGATTTCTTGTCGCCCTGCAGCACCTGGGCAGTGGCTTCGATGGGAACGATGTCGACAGCGACCGATTCGACATCGGCCGACGGAAGCGCGGCCGGTGCCGACAGCGTGAACAAGCCGAAGCCAATCAGCGCCGCATGCATGATCACCGATGTGGTGAGGCCGGTCCTCATGGTGGGTTTATTGATCCTGTTCCTGCAGTGAAACCAGGCCGATATTCTTGTAGCCGGCGGCCGAAATGCGGGCCATCACCTTCATCGCCGTGCCGTAGTCGGTGGACTTGTCGCCGCGAATGAAAATGCGCTCGTCATAGCCGGTCTTCGAGATCGCCTGCAGCTTCGCCACCAATTCCTCGATCGGGATTTCGGTTTCCTGGAGATAGATCTGACCGGCGGCATTGATCGAGACGGTGATCGGCTGCGTGTCGGCATTCATCGCCTTGGCCTGCGTATCCGGCAGATCGATCGGCACGCCGACCGTCAAAAGCGGGGCGGCGACCATGAAGATGATCAACAGGACCAGCATCACGTCGACCATCGGCGTGACGTTGATTTCGGCGATAAGGCCATGATGGCGGCCGCGCCGCCTGTGGCCGCGTCCGCCACGTCCAGCCATGCCTACGGACATTCCCATCGGCTTACTCCTCAGGCCTTCGGCACTACTTTTTCATCGATTTGGCGCGAGAGTATGGCGGAGAACTCGTCGGAGAACCCTTCCATGCGCACCGCGATCTTGCTCGCGTCCGATGACAGCTTGTTGTAGGCGATGACCGCCGGAATGGCGGCGAGCAGGCCGATGGCGGTGGCCAGCAGCGCCTCGGCGATGCCGGGCGCAACCACCGACAGGCTGGTGTTCTTGGAGCCGGCGATCGCCTGGAACGACGTCATGATGCCGATGACGGTGCCGAACAGGCCGATGAACGGGGCCGCCGAGCCCGTCGTGGCGAGGAAGCCGAGGCGTCCTTCGAGCTTCTCCATCTCGCGGGTCAGCGCCAGGTCCATCGCCTTGTCGATGCGGGTTTGCAAGCCGAGCGGCGACTTGGCGCCTTTCTCGAAACTCTTCTTCCACTCGCGCATGGCGGCGACGAAGATGGCGCCCATGCCCGATGTCTTGCGGTCGGCAAGCGTGCGGTAAAGCTCCTCCAGCGACTGCCCCGACCAGAACACCTGCTCGAACCGGTTCAGCGCCAACCGCATGCGGGCATAGGATACCAGCTTGTCGACGATGATCGCCCAGGTCCAGACCGAGGCGCAGAGCAGCCCGATCATGACCAGCTTGACCACCCAGCTGGCCTGCATGAACAGCGCCCAAATCGACAATTGCGCGCCCGGTTCGGCGAGTGCGATATTTTCCATCGTAACGTCCTTAAGATTTTCCGGGCGAAGCTGGCGGCTGGCCCTTGGCATCCCTTGTGGTCGGTTCGCACGAAGCTACCGGAACAACCCCAACCATGCCTTTCGCGGCCTTTTCGGGGCAAATATTGGTAAAAGGAAGGCGCTGGATAGCGCCAATCTTCACCAATCTCTTCATGAACCGTTATGGTTAAGGATGGGTTAGTCCGTCAGGCGCGGCGCATTGCCGCGCCTCAAGGCCAGCGCTGGCGACACGAGGGGAGTCGACCCCTTTAATCCGCCTTGGGCATGAACGCTGCGATCCATTCCCTGGGGAAGCGGCGTGGCCGGCCATTCTCGCCGATGATCGCCGCCTCGACCCTGGCCTCGACCAGCACCTCGTCGCCGCGCTTGAGCTGCTGCGCCATGAAGATGCGCGCGCCGGAGATTTCCTCGGTCCGGGTGTCGATCGTCAGGATGTCGTCCATGCGGGCCGGGACGCGAAAGTCGATCTCCATGCGACGCACCACCCAGACTATTCTTTCGCCATGCTTGCCATCGGCAAGTTCGGTGTGGTGCACGCCGCTCAGCCTCAGATAGTCGGAGCGGCCGCGCTCAAGGAATTCGAGATAGCGGGCGTGGTAGACGACGCCGGAGAAGTCGGTGTCGGCATAGTAGACCCGTGCCATCAGCCGGTGGCCGAACGCCGTCAGCGCACCGGAAATCCCCGCCAGCAAGGTCGCGGATTCACCATGATCGTCCATTGCGCTTCCTTTTTCAGTCGCGGCAAGGCACCTGTGCCGCGCGTGACATGGCATCGGATGGCACTGTTGACGACGATGATCAAGACCTTGGTGAGGGCGCTGTTCGCGCTCATGGCTCTGGTCGGGCCTGGCCAGGCCGCGACCTTCTCGATGAAGCGCGGGCTCAATCTCGACCAGTGGGTGACCTGGCCGGGCGAAGACCGGTGGGGCGACGCCAAGGCCATCCTGCCCTACCCGGAATGGCGCAGATTTCTCAAGGCCGACGATCTCGAGGCTTTGAAGGATGCAGGCTTCGATTTCCTGCGCATGCCGGTCGATCCTTCGCCCTTCCTCTCCGAAAAGACTGGGGCGTTGCGCGACGATCTCTATGCCAGCGTGCTGGACTCTGTCCGCATGATCAACCGCGCCGGCTTGAAGGTTGTCGTCGACATGCACCTGATCCCCGCCGGCGGCGGGCGCAAGATCGGTATGGCCGAGGTGATGAACAACCCGGCGACATTCGCTGCCTATGTCGAGATGGTGCGCAAGATGGCGCGCATGCTCGCCGGGGAAGATCCGGCGCAAGTCGCCTTCGAGCCTATGAACGAACCGATCGTCGACTGCAACGCCGACGGCACCAGCCTGTGGCCGCAACGCCAGCAGAGATTGTTCGCCGCGGCGCGCTCTTCGGCGACGAGATTGACGCTTGTGCTGACCGGGGCCTGCTATTCCGCGGCGTCGTCGCTGGAAAAAATCGATCCGAAGGCGATTCCGGACGACAACGTCATCTGGACCTTCCATTCCTACGATCCGTTCCTGCTTACCCATCAGGGCGCGACCTGGGCCGGCGATTTCATTCCCTATGTGACCGGCTTGCCCTACCCGCTGACCGCGGTGCCGCGGGCTGAACTCGACGTCACGCTCGACACCATCCGCGCCAGGATCAAGGCCGAGGCGCCATGGGCGCGGCAGGGCGGCCTGCTTGCCTATCTCGACGAGCAGGTCGCCAGCATGGACACCGACGCCAAGCTGCTTGGCCTCATGGATGCGCCGTTCAAGGCCGTCGATGCCTGGGCGAAGGCCAACGGCATCAAGCCGGAAAACGTCACGCTGGGCGAGTTCGGCATGATCCGCCAGGAATACGGCAATCCCCATGTGATGCCGGCCGGGTACCGCGCCGCCTATGTCCGGGACATGATCGCACGCGCCGAGGCGCATGGCTTCTCCTGGTCGGTGTGGAGTTACGGCGGCGCCTTCGGCATCGTCGACGCCTTCAATAGCGACAAGGCCGAGCCCGACGTGATGAACGTGATCCGGTCGCTTCACTGAGCGCCGTTGCTCCGCGCCGCCCGAACCGATCAGCAAGATCTCCGGTCGCACGCCGCAAAGCTGTCGCGGACGCTCGATGGCCGGTCCGAACGCCGCCGCGGGGGCCGCTATTCTTCCTGAAACAAGTTGATCTGCTGTTGCGCCAGGTCCTTCGGCGCGTCGAGGCCAAGATGGCGCCAGGCATTGGCCGTCAGCACCCGGCCGCGCGGCGTGCGCTGGATGAAACCCTGCTGGATGAGATAGGGCTCGATGATGTCCTCGATGGCGTCGCGCGGCTCGGACAGGCCGGCGGCGATCGTCTCGATGCCGACCGGCCCGCCGCCGAAATTGCGTGCGATCATCGAAAGATAGCGGCGGTCGAGCGCATCGAGGCCGAGCGCGTCGACCTCCAGCCGGGTCAAGGCTTCGTCAGCGATCAAGCGGTTCACATGACCATCGCCGGCAACCGAAGCGAAATCGCGCACGCGGCGCAACAGCCGGCCGGCGATGCGCGGCGTGCCACGCGCGCGCCGCGCGATCTCCAGCGCGCCGTCATCGCCGAGCGGCATTTGCAGGATGCGTGCGCCGCGCCGCACGATCTGCTCCAGTTCCTCGACCGTGTAGAAGTTGAGCCGCACCGGGATGCCGAAGCGGTCGCGCAGCGGATTGGTGAGCAGGCCGAGCCGCGTGGTGGCGGCCACCAGCGTGAAACGGGCAAGGTCGATCTTGACCGAGCGCGCCGCCGGGCCCTCGCCGATGATCAGGTCGAGCTGGAAATCCTCCATCGCCGGATAGAGGATCTCTTCCACCGCGGGGTTCAGCCTGTGGATCTCATCGATAAACAGGACGTCGCCTTCCTCGAGATTGGTCAAGAGTGCGGCGAGATCGCCGGCCTTGGCGATGACCGGTCCGGAGGTCGAGCGGAAGTTGACGCCGAGCTCGCGCGCCATGATCTGCGCCAGCGTCGTCTTGCCGAGCCCGGGAGGACCGACGAACAGCACATGGTCGAGCGCTTCCTTGCGGCCCTTGGCGGCCTCGATGAACACTTTGAGGTTGGCCCGCACCGCCGCCTGGCCGACGAAATCGTCAAGCGTCTGCGGCCGCAAACTCTGATCGGCATCCTCGCCGCGTTTTTCCGGAGCGATGAGACGGGGGGAAAGGCTCATGCCGCCTTCCTTGCATATGGCCGGGAACCGGACAAGCGTGCGCTCACCGCGCCAGTTCCTTGAGCCCGAAGCGAATCAGCTTCGACGCGTCCGCCTCCTCGCCCGCCGTCTTCAGTGCCGCCGCCACCGCATTGGCGGCGGTGTCGCGGGAATAACCGAGATTGACCAGGGCCGAGACCGCGTCTGTGATCGGCGCGGCTGCCACGCCTTCGCCGAGCTCCTGCTTCAAGCCGATCGTGCCCGAGGCGGCACCGGCATAGGCCGGCGCCTTGTTCTTCAATTCGGTAACGATGCGCTCGGCCACTTTCTTGCCGACGCCGGGCGCGCGGGAAACCATGGCGATGTCGCGCAGCGCGATCGCGTTGGCAAGGTCGGCCGGCGCCAGCGTCGACAGGATGGCCAGCGCCACCTTGGCGCCGACGCCCTGCACATTGCTCATCAACAGCCGGAACCATTCGCGCTCCAGCACCGACTGGAAGCCGTAGAGCCGGATCATGTCCTCGCGCACATAGGTCTCGACGAACAGCACCACCGCTTCGCCGGGTGAAGGCAGCGCGGCAAGCGTGCGCGCCGAGCAGTAGGCGACGTAGCCGACGCCATGCACGTCGACGAGGCAGTGGTCCTCCTCGATCTCGTCGAGCGTACCCTTGAGCTTGCCGATCATGCCAGATCTTTCATGGAAGATAGGCCCTCATGGGTGCGTTTCAGGAGATAGGCGACGCTCTGCCGGTGATGCGCGTGGCAGATGGCTATGGCGAGCGCGTCGGCGGCATGTTCGGTGTCGAAGACAGCTTTCGGCAACAGTACCTTGACCATCATGTGGATCTGCTTCTTGTCGCCATGGCCGACGCCAATGACGGCCTTCTTCACCGCATTGGGCGCATATTCGGCAACGACGAGGCCGGCCCGCGCCGGCACCAGCATGGCAATGCCGCGCGCCTGGCCGAGCTTCAGCGTCGCCACCGCATCCTTGTTGACGAAGGTCTGTTCGACGGCCGCCTCGTGCGGCATGGCCGTATGCAGGATTTCAGCCAGCCCGTCATGCAGCTGGCACAGCCGCGTCGCCAGCGCCGCCTTGTCTTCGGAACGCACCGTGCCGGACGCGACGAAGCGCAGCGAATTGCCGAGGCTTTCGACAATGCCCCAGCCGGTGCGCCTGAGCCCCGGATCGATACCGATGATGCGAATCGCGTCCCCCATCCGGTTACTCTACCTCCCGGAGACAGCGATGCCAGCGAAATGTGAACAAACCGGAAACAGCAGCCCGCTGGGCCAGAGATGCTCCGACGCCCTTAGTTGCGGGCGAAAGCCGTATTGAGCAGGCTGATCTGGTCCGAGACCGGATTGGGCCGGCGGCTCATGGGCTGCATGTCGACCACCGCGCCGGCGCCGTAGATCTCCTCGTCCATGCGGCGCACCAGTGCCTGCAGGCGCAGCGACCGGTTGACGAGGTCGAGGAAATCCTTGGGCAGTTCGGCCCAGCCGGCCGCCTCGTCATGGGCGGAAGCGGTGTCGAGGCGCACCTTGGACTTTTCCGACGCGACCTGGTCTCGGGTCATCTCGCCGGAATTCGCGGCGCGCTGCAGAAGCAGCCACGAGGCGACCTGCATCAGCCTGGTGGTCAGCCGCATCGATTCGGCCGCATAGAGCGTGGCCGCCAGCCGCGACAGCTTCCTGGCCTCGGCCCGGCCCTTGCCGTCGAGATATTCCGCCGCCTGTTCGACCAGCCCCATGCCTTCCTGGTAGAGCGGTTTGAAGGAGTGCGAAAAGACCCGACGTTCCGCCAGCTTGACGGTTTTCGCGCTGCCCTTCGAAGGCTCGTTCATCGATACGCCCCTGCACTTGCAACCGGCCGATTCGGCTTACTGCCGATACACCCGGAACCCTATATAACTGAAGCTTGAAAATGCGCTTCGTCCGGGGTGAAGGCAAGCACATGTTTAACAGAAGGTTAACGCGATCCGGCGCGGGCGGTGCCGCCGGAACGCGGAAAAAAAAGAGCCGCGGATAAGGCGGCTCTCAGGAGTTTAACAGGGAGGCGTCAAACAAAGTGGCTCCAACCACTCGGTAAGAATCCAGATCACTGGATGCGCATAGTAAACGCCTGTAAAGCTTAATGAACCGTTAACGGCGCCGATGTTTTTTGAGCGAACGCCGCGCTTCTGTGCCGTAACAGCACAGTTTCCGAAGGACGTGCCGAGCCTCGACTCAGGCCGTTTTCCACACCGCCGGCAAGGCAATGAAGGCAAACAGCAGCAAGGCCGCATAGAAACCCATCGAAGACGCCGCCACCAGCGGTTCGATCGCGGCATTGCCGCCAAGCAGGAAGTAGAGCCCGATCAAAAGGCCGATGCCGCTGATTGCGGTCAGCCAGAAGTGAACGACGGCAACCGTCTTCTGTCCGACCGCCGGAAACAGGTGATAGAAGAAGGCGAAGACCGCCGACATCAGCCATCCAGCGACCATCGTATGGGCGTGGGTCGGCATCTGGCCATGGTCCTGGCTGATCGCCATGTACAGGCCAAGCGCCATGCCGCACAGCGCATAGATAACGGCCAGCGTGAAGAAATTCCGTGCTACCCCTTGCATATCTTTCCCCCGAGTTGCCTTTCCCGTGTTCGGGAAAGGGTTGATCGTCAGGCGATTGCTCTCGCCACCGGGCTCCCGGCGCGGGCGCACTAGCATCGGCACTGTTTCTGGACGATGTCGCGCCCCCGGACGCCGCTCATAATAGCAGAAAACCGGATGGCGCGCTCGCAATATCAGCGGCTCCTTACGTTAGCCGGCACTTGAAACAGAACTGGTTTTTTCACGACATCGTTCCGAAACAGGCGCGGCGATAAACGCTTAGCCATCGAAGCGGTGGGCGGGCGACGGCTCGCTTCCTTCGCTACATCAGGCACCGGGGAGAAAGCCATGGACTGGTATTCCATCGTCAAATTGCTGCACATCCTTTCGGCGACCCTGTGGGTCGGCGGCGGCTTCGCGCTGATGGTGCTGGCGACGCTTGCCGACCGCTCGGGAAACATCCAGGGAACGCTGCAGGCAATGCGGGCCACGGGCGAATTGGGAAACCGCTTCTTCGCGCCAATGTCGATGCTGACGCTGGCCTTCGGGCTGATCATGTGCTGGTTCTGGGTCGGCTTCTCGCAACTGTGGATCCTGATCGGTCTTGCCGGCTACGCCACCACCTTCTCGATCGGCATGTTCGTCTTCAAGCCGAGCGCCGACCGCATGGGCGCGATGATCGCCAGGGATGGCGTGACGCCGGCCGCCCTTGCCTTTGGCCAGCGCATCCTGCGGGCGGCGCGCTTCGATTATGCGGTGATGCTGGTCATCATCGCCGACATGGTGCTGAAGCCGACCATCCACGACTTCATGGTCCTTGCCGCCATGGTGCTGGTGTTGGCGGCTGGCGCCACCCTGGCGTTCGGCCGGCCAAGGCGCATGGTGCCGAGCGTCGCCTGAGGCAGGCGAAAACGGTCCCGGCTACATCAGGCCGGCGATCCCGTCCCACAGAAGCTTCACCGCGACGACGGCCACCGTCGCATAGGTGAAGGGATAGAAGATCTCCGGACGCATGCGGCGCACCAGCCAGGCGCCGGCGATGGTGGATAGCGGCGCCAGCGGCATCAGCACCGCCGACGCGGTCAGATTGGTGCTGTCGAACTGGCCGAGCGCGAAATAGGGAACGAGCTTCAGCGCGTTGGTGGCGGCAAAGAAGATCGCCGCCGTGCCAGACAACACCTTCGGGTCGAGCCGGATCGGCAGCGCGTAGACCTGAAAGGGCGGGCCGCCGACATGAGCGACGAAGCTGGTGAAGCCGGCGACCGTGCCCCAGAGGGCGGCGGCCACGCGGTTGGGCTGCGCCGCATGGTCGGCGCCGTGGCGGTATTTGAGATAGAGCCAGCGCAGCACGAAGATGATGGCGACGGCGCCGACGATCAGCCGCACCGCCTCCTCGGTGACCAGTGCGGCCGTCAGCCAACCGAGACCGATGCCGATCACCGCGCCGGGCATCATGTCGACCAGCATCTTCCTGTTATAGACGCCCCACCACGTCCATACCGAAACGATGTCCATCAGGCACAGGATGGGCAGCAGGATGGCCGCCGCCTGCACCGGCGGCATGGTCAGCGCCATCAGCGGCACGCCGACGAAACCGACCGCGCCGCCAAACCCGCCCTTGGACAGGCCGACCAGAATGACCGCCGGGACGGCGGCCGCGTAGAACCACGGATCGGAAAGCAGGCCTGACATGGAGGAGGGACTGGTCTGGAGGGAAAGCGCGTCAACGCCTGAATAGCCCAGATTCCCGAGCGGAGCGACAGCAAATGTGGGCCTCGCCACAGCAAGGCCGGCCCATTCTGCTCTCGCCTATCGCCGTGCCGAGACCAGCAGGAACATCGGCCGATCGAGCTCTTCCGCCAGTTCGGGTTTGGCCGCGATCTGCGCGTCCGTCGGACGGAATTCCTCGACATGCTCGATGGTGAAGCCGCACCGGATCAGCGTGTTGAGCGTGGTGCCGATGGTGCGGTGATGTTTCACCACTCCCCTGGCCAGCCAGTCCGTCTTGCGCGGTCCCTCCACCAGATACCGGTCGATGGGCCATGTCTTGCGGCCTTCGGCATCGACAGACCACCCGGGATGGGTCGGCGCCATATAGATCGGATGCTCCGTCGAGAAGACGAAATGCCCGCCGGGGACCAGGGATTGGTGCACGGTCTGGAACAGCCGCGCGGCATCGCTGACATAATGCAGGACAAGCGAGCTGTAGACGAGATCGAAAGCCGCCCGCGGCAGGATGAGATCATCGAGATCGGCCCGCTCGTAGACGATGCCGGCATCCGGGCCGGCGGCACGCGCCCGGGCGAGCATCTTTTCCGACAGGTCGAGACCCAGAACCTCCTGGGCCCCGTGCTCAAGCGCCCAACGGCAGAACCAGCCGAAGCCGCAACCGAGATCGACGATTCGCAAGCCGCTGACGTCGGGAAGCATCGCGCGCAGCGCCGGCCACTCGGCGGCGCCGTCAAGCCCTTCGATGGAACGGCCGAGCTGGCTGTAGCCTGCGAAGAAATCCGGCTGATCATAGACATTCTGCGCCATGTTTTCCTCGTTGTTCATATAGCTGTGTTCATGTAACTGTCTGGCGGAGCCGCCACGCATTTCCATCAGCGCCAAGCAGAGTCAAGAAACGCGGACCGATCATGCGTCGAGTGGTGGCGGCCGCCGCCGGATCGGCTGCGCCTTGATGATGGCGGTGCTGGTCTCGGCCTTGTCTGCGATGCGATCGAGGATACCGTCGAGGTCGCCGATCGAACGCACGAACAGCCTGGCCACGAAGCAGTCGTCCCCCGTCACCTTGTCGCATTCGCCGAATTCGGGGATCTCCTCGATCAGCTTCTGGACGATGTGCAGCTTGCCCGGCAGCGGCTTGATGCGCACGATCGCCTGCAACGTATAGCCGAGCGCCAGCGGGTCGATCTCCACGGTGAAAGCCCGGATCACGCCGCGCTCCTCGAGCCGCCGCAGCCGCTCCGAAACGCTCGGTGACGACAGCCCGACCTGGCCGGCCAGCTCCTTCAGCGAAGTCCGCGCATCCCTCACCAGGATTTCGAGGAGACGTCGGTCGAGATCGTCAAGCATTTTACATTCTCAGGATTTCTAGAGCTATGCCTTTTTAAATTCGGTGAAATCAGCTTATAACCTTTCTAATTTCATGGAAACCCCTGAAGCCGCATGAGATTATGTGCGCAACGCTTTGGAGGTTTGCCGTGAACGATACAGCACGTGGGACGATCGAAATGTCCGCCGCAATGGCGATCCTGGGAACGATCGGATGGTTCGTCGTCCTGTCCGGCCAGCCTATCATGGATGTGGTGTTCTGGCGCTGCGCTTTCGGCGCGGTGACGCTGCTCTTCATCTGCGCCGGCTTTGGCCTGTTGCGCAACAGGCTGTCGCTTCGCGTTTTCGCCATCGCCGCCCTCGGTGGCGCCGCCATCGTCATCAACTGGCTGCTGCTGTTCAGCGCATTCTCGCGCGCATCGATCTCGATCGCCACCGCTGTCTACAACACCCAGCCTTTCATGCTGGTCGGCTTCGGCGCGCTCTTCTTCGGCGAGCGGCTGACCCTGACGAAATTGACCTGGCTGGCAATCGCCTTCGCCGGCATGGTGCTGATCGTCGAGGCCGCCCCCGATGCCGGCACTGTCGGCACCAACTATTTCGCCGGCATTCTGATGGCGCTGGCCGCAGCCTTCTTCTGGGCCGTCGCCGCCATCGTCACCAAGAAGCTCAAGGGCACGCCGCCGCATCTCATCGCGCTCGTCCAGGTCTGCGTCGGCGTCGTCATGCTGGCGCCCTTCGCCAATCTTTCGCATCTTCCGACCGGCGCCTCGAGCTGGGCCATGCTGGCGACGCTCGGCATCGTCCACACTGGCCTGATGTACATCCTGATGTACGGTGCCATCCAGAAGCTGCCGACGCATCTGCAGGGATCGCTCTCCTTCATCTACCCGGTCGTCGCGATCCTGGTCGACGTCACGGCATTCGGCCATCGCCTGCATCTTAGCCAGGTCGTCGGCGCCGCCGCCATCCTGATCGCGGCCGCCGGCATGAATCTAGGCTGGACATTGTGGAAGCCGAGGCCTGCCTCGGCATGCCCGCATCCGATCGAGTAACGCCGGTCGCCGGCGCTTCGGCGGTCGAAAATAGCGATCCCGCCCGCCCCGCCTGTTCAAAGCGGGCACTTTGCTCTATGCCGCAATCCAACCATCTTCGCCCGGCATAGGCGAAACCCGGGATCGAATACCATGAACGACGCAACGCCCCCCAATCGCTGCCGCATCGTGCTGATCGCGCCATCTGGCGTGCCGGCCGCCCATATTGTCTCGGCCTTCGACGGTGGCGACGTCGCCTCGCTGATCCTGCCGCAGAACGGCATGGACGAAGCCTCCTTCCAGGCCTTCGCCGCCGAAATCGTGCCGGCGGCACAGGCAGCCGGCATCGCGGTCGTCATTGCCGGCGATACGCGCATCGCCGGGCGTGTCCAGGCCGACGGCATCCATGTCGAGGTCTCCAAGGCCGAACTCGCCGAGACGGTCGAGCATTTCCAGGCAAAAATGATGGTCGGCGCCGGCGGTGCCAAAACCCGTGATGACGCGCTCGAACTCGGCGAAGTCAGGCCCGACTATATTTTCTTCGGCCGCTTCGGCTACGACAACAAGCCCGATCCGCATCCGCGCAACCTGGCGCTGGGGCGATGGTGGGCGCAGATGATCCAGATCCCCTGCATCGTCATGGCCGGATCGGAGCTCGCTTCGGTCGAAGCGGTTGCAGATACGGGCGCCGAGTTCGTTGCGCTGTCGAGTGCGGTGTTCGCCGACGGCGTCGATCCCAAAGCGGCTATCGCTCGAGCCAATGCCCTGCTCGACGAAACCGCACCGCGCTTCGAGGACTGACGTGTCTTCGGCAAGGCTTCCCCTTCAGGCCCTGCTTGCTGCGGTCATGATCCAGGCCGCTGCCGCCGAAACGGTTCCTTTGCCGCACCCCAAGCCGGATGTCGGCGTGCATACCGACAAGCCGATCGAAAAGCAGTTGCCGCAGCCCGCCACCACCGCCGAACCAGCGCGATTGCCTTCGGCCGACACCGTTAACCCCGACCGCTTCGGCGCCAAGCCGGCGGACGCGGCCTACGGCGCCTTCCAGCGCGGACTCTACAAGACCGCCTACAACCTCGCGCTGGTGCGCGCGCAAAACGGCGACCCGGCGGCGCAGACGCTGGTGGCCGAGATCCTGTCGCGCGGACTGGGTGTGCCCCTCAACGCGGCCGCAGCGGCGAAATGGTACGCCGCTGCCGCCGAGCAAGGGGTGCCGGAATCGCAGTTCCAATATGCGCTGATGCTGCTCGACGGCCGCTACGTCAAAAAGGACGAAAAGGAAGCCTATGCGCTGATGCAGGCCGCTGCCGAAGCGGGCAACCGGCTGGCGCAATTCAATTTCGCGCAGATGCTGGTCCAGCAGGACCCGGGCGACGCCGGCATCGCCAAGGCCGTGACCTATTACGAGCGCGCCGCGACGACCGGCCTCGCCGACGCCCAGTATGCGATGTCGCAGATCTATGCCAACGGCGTCGGCGGCAAGCCGCGCGACGATGCCCAGGCCCGGCGCCTGCTGGCGCAGGCCGCGCGGCAAAACTACGACACCGCGCAGCTCGACCTCGCCACCTGGATGATCGAGGGCCGCGGCGGCGGGCGTGATTTGAAATCCGCCTTCGGCTGGATGAAACAGGCCGCTGAAGGCGGCAATGTCGCCGCCCAGAACCGCCTGGCGAAACTCTACATGCAAGGCATCGGCACCGAGCCGGACCTCGTGCTTGCCGGCGCCTGGTACATTGTCGCCCGCCGCGCCGGCCTCATCGACCCCGAGATGGACGATTTCCTGCAAGGGCTGAGCGACGACCAGACCAAGCAGGCATTGCAGAAGGCAAACCGCTTGCCTTGATGGCGGTTGGCGAAATCGGCCGGCGCGTCGCCCCGTAACTCGGCCCATCCTGCCCACTCCCTTGCCTCTTCCGGCGATTTGTGGTCTTGGGGGCCCGAAATCGCTTGTCCCGCGAAAAAATCTCATTCCCGGATCACATCACCATGGCCAAGATCAACGGCAACGAAATCCGTCCCGGCTACGTCATCGAGCACGATGGCGGCCTGTGGGTGGCCGTCAAGACCAACACGGTCAAGCCGGGCAAGGGCGGCGCCTACAACCAGGTCGAACTGAAGAACCTCATCAACGGCACCAAGCTGAACGAGCGCTTCCGTTCGGCCGAGACGGTCGAGCAGATCCGGCTCGATCTTAAGGATTTTTCCTTCCTCTACGAGCAGGGCGACGCCCTGGTGTTCATGGATACCGAGAGCTACGAGCAGCTCGAGCTGGCGAAGGACTTCGTCGGCGACCGCGCCGCTTTCCTGCAGGATGGCATGATGGTGACGGTCCAGCTCTACGAGGAAAGGCCGATCGGCATTTCGCTCCCCGACCAGGTGACGCTGACCATCACCGAGGCGGACCCGGTGGTAAGGGGCCAGACGGCGGCCTCTTCCTACAAGCCCGCGGTGCTGGAAAACGGCATCCGCGTGTTGGTGCCGCCCTTCATCGGCGCGGGGGAGCGTATCGTCGTCGATACCAATGAAATCACTTATATGCGCCGCGCCGACTGATGCAGGTCGCCCAAAAGTGGCCCCGGTTTTGGGTCACCGACACGCATCAGGACAAAGGTTAAAGCGCGGCAGCAGGAAGAATTACGATGGCACGCTCAGCCCTTCTCAACGTCATGGTCCAGGCCGCAATGAAGGCCGGCCGCTCGCTGTCGCGCGATTTCGGCGAGGTCCAGAACCTGCAGGTCTCGATGAAGGGGCCGGGCGACTATGTCAGCCAGGCCGACCGCAAGGCCGAGGACATTGTATTTGCCGAACTGTCGAAGGCGCGGCCCGGTTACGGCTTTCTGATGGAAGAGCGCGGCACGATCGCCGGCGATGACAGCCAGCACCGCTGGATCGTCGATCCGCTCGACGGCACCACCAATTTCCTGCACGGCATTCCGCTTTTCGCTGTCTCGATCGCGCTCGAGCGCCAGGGCCAGATCGTGGCCGGCGTGATCTACAACCCGGCCATGGACGAGCTCTATACGACCGAACGCGGCGGCGGCGCCTTCATGAACGATCGCCGCCTGCGTGTCGCCGGCCGCACCAAGCTCGTCGACGCCGTCATCGGCTGCGGGGTGCCGCATCTGGGGCGTGGCCAGCATGGCAATTTCCTGGTCGAATTACGAAATGTCATGGCCGAGGTTTCCGGCGTCCGGCGCCTGGGTTCGGCCTCGCTCGATCTCGCTTACGTCGCCGCCGGCCGCATGGACGGGTTCTGGGAAGTCGGCCTGTCGGCCTGGGACATCGCCGCCGGCCTGCTCTTGATCCGCGAAGCGGGCGGCTTCGCCTCCGACATGGACGGCGGACAGGACATGCTCGACAACGGCTCGGTCGTCGCCGGCAACGAGACCATCCAGCGCGCCCTCCTGAAAACCGTGAAAAAACCGTTCGCGCCGCGCTGAAGCGCCGCAGTCGTAAAACCGCCAACAAAGCTTGAAATACTGTCCGGCGATTGCCCAGATACGGGTGACGCAGGACGATCGATGGCGAATACACCGGAGCTCGACATTCCCTTCATCGGACGCTGGCATTACTCGCGTGCCGAGATGATCGCCGACGGCATCGTCCATGCCGTCGGCATCGTGCTGGCGATCGCGGCCGGTTCGGCGCTGCTGGCGCTGGCCGCTTTCCGGGTCGGACCGGGAGAATACATCGCCGCCGCCTTCTATGTCGTGTCGCTGCTCACCGTCTTGTCGGTGTCGCTGACCTACAATCTATGGCCGGTGACCTCGCCGGTGAAATGGATCTTGCGGCGTTTCGACCACGCGGCGATCTATTTGCTGATCGCCGCCACCTACACGCCCTTTCTCGCGCAGCTCGACGGCTCGGCGCTGGCCGGCTGGATGATCGTCCTGGTCTGGACCGCGGCCATTATCGGCATCGCCATAAAGGTGTTTTTCCCCGGCCGCTTCGACCGGCTGGCGATCGTCTTCTATCTCGCCATCGGCTGGAGCGGCATCGTCCTGGTCGAGCCGCTCGTCGCCACCTTGCCAACGACGGCGATCGTGCTCATCGTTGCCGGCGGCATCGTCTATTCCTGCGGCGTCATCTTCTTCGCCTGGAAGGGGCTGCGTTTTCACAACGCGTTGTGGCATGGTTTCGTGGTCACCGGCGCCGGCCTGCATCTGGCGGCGATGGTCGATTGCCTGGTCATCAACCGTCTCTGATACCGCTCGCGGCAATATTGCCAAGCACCATTCAATTTGGTCACAATTCCGTTTAGAGTCGCCGACGACGTGATCGGCGGCAGCGGCATCGGAAACGGGGCACGGATGGCTTTTCTCAGATCCTTCGGCATGGGCAGGCGCTCCGACGTGCTGATCTACGACCCACATAAATTGTCGAGCCCGCAGGTCTTCCTGCTGACCATGGTCATCTTCCTGGCCATCGTCGCCTTCATCGCAGCGATCCTGACCCGGCAGATCTCGACCGCCTTCGTCACCAATCCGGGGCTCAACGGCCTGATCATCGGCGTGCTTGCCGTCGGCATTCTTTTGGCTTTCGTCCAGGTCGGGCGGCTGTTTCGCGAAGTGCGCTGGGTCAATTCGTTCCGCGCCGGCTCCGAGATCACCGAACCGGTGCTGCTGGCGCCGATGAAGGCGATGATCGGCCGCTCCGCGAGCATGGCCTTCTCAACCAGTTCGATGCGCACCATGCTCGATTCCATCGCCACGCGCCTCGATGAAAGCCGCGACACGTCGCGCTATCTCGTGGGCCTCCTGGTGTTCCTTGGCCTGCTCGGCACCTTCTGGGGCCTGCTGAACACGATCGGCTCCATCCGCGAGACAATCGAATCGCTCGATCCCGGTACGGGCGACGCGGCCGCTGTGCTGGATTCACTGAAGCAAGGGCTCTCGGCGCCTCTCTCCGGCATGGGCACGGCCTTCTCGTCCTCGCTGTTTGGCCTGTCCGGCTCGCTCGTGCTCGGTTTCCTCGACCTGCAGGCCGGCCGCGCCCAGACGCGCTTTTACACCGAGCTGGAGAACTGGCTGTCCTCGGTCACCGACCTGTCGTCCGATATCGTCGTCTCCGACGCAGTCCGCACCGAGCCTTCCGACGAAATCCGCCTGTTGTCGGAGCGGCTGCGCAGCATGCAGGAGAATGGCGGCGGCTCCAACCCGCGCGTCGCCACCGCCATGGCCAATCTCGCCGACGGCATTTCCGGCCTGGTCAAGAACATGCGCTCCGAGCAGCAGATCATGCGCGACTGGGTCGAAGCGCAGTCGGATGAACAAAAGGCGATGCGCAACACGCTGGAAAAGATCGCCGACGCCCTGAAGAAGACCGGGGTGCACTAGCATGGCGCTCGCCAGGAGCCGGCGCGCCGACCGCCGTATCGACTATTGGCCTGGCTTCGTCGACGCACTGTCGACGCTGCTTCTGGCCATCATGTTCCTGCTCACCGTCTTCGTGCTGGCGCAGTTTCTGCTCGGTCGCGAAATCTCCGGCAAGGACACGGTGCTCAACCGCCTCAACTCGCAGATCAACGAACTGACGCAGCTTCTCGCGCTGGAGCGCTCGACAGCGCAGGATAAGGAGGATTCGCTCGCCAATCTGCAGGCATCGCTGTCCGCGGCGGAAGCGGAGAAGAGCCGTCTCCAGCAGTTGCTGGCGCAAGGTGCGGGCGCCGGCGACGCGGCCAACCAGCGCGCGGCGGCGCTGACGGGCGAGCTCGACAGCCAGCGTCAGATCAGCCAGCAGGCGCTGAGCCAGGTCGAGATCCTCAACCAGCAGATCGCGGCGCTGCGCAAGCAGATCGGCGCGCTCGAGGACGCGCTCAACGTCTCCGAGGCCCGCGACCGCGATTCCAACACCAAGATCGCCGATCTCGGCCGCCGCCTCAACGTGGCGCTGGCGCAGCGCGTGCAGGAGCTCAACCGCTACCGCTCCGACTTCTTCGGCCGCCTGCGCGAGATCCTCGCCGACCGCGAGAACATCCGCATCGTCGGCGACCGCTTCGTCTTCCAGTCGGAAGTGTTGTTTCCGACCGGCTCGGAGGTGATCAACGATGCAGGCAAGATCGAGATGAAGAAACTCGCCGACGCCATAATCGAATTGCAGAAGGAGATTCCGCCCGAGATCAACTGGGTGCTGCGCGTCGATGGCCATACCGATAACAAGCCGCTTTCCGGCACCGGCCGCTATCGCGACAATTGGGAGCTGTCGACGGCGCGCTCGACCTCCGTGGTGAAGTTCCTGATCGAGAACGGCGTGCCGGCCAACCGGCTGGTCGCCGCCGGCTTCGGCGAGTTCCAGCCGCTCGACCCCGCCGACACCGAAGAGGCGCGCAACAAGAACCGCCGGATCGAACTGAAGCTCACCGAACGGTGATCCATCATCACGTGATCTCACGCGAATTTGTTCGCCGGCTCAACTCTAGGGCGCAGTTGCGCACCGGCAAGGCCTGAAAAGATTATCTTTTTTTAATTACACTTCGCCACGGAGCGCTCCTAGCGTGTCGCGCAGGGCCGAGAACCGCCGGCGATGCCTCCCATCGCGACGCGACGGAACTGGACGGCCCGCATCGTCCGGAAGCGGAACGGCAGAGCCCTTCTTTTCCGCAGCAAAAAGGAGGCGCCGTCATGCGCTCTTCAGCATCTGTCAAGACTGCAACCCTTGCCGCGATTCTTGTCGCCGCCCCGCTTGCCGGCGCCTACGCCGCGGGTCACCACAGGGGCGC
This sequence comes from Mesorhizobium sp. BR1-1-2, assembly GCF_020165435.1. Lineage (NCBI taxonomy): Bacteria > Pseudomonadati > Pseudomonadota > Alphaproteobacteria > Hyphomicrobiales > Phyllobacteriaceae > Mesorhizobium > Mesorhizobium sp. BR1-1-2. Next base: position 57,681 of record NZ_JAIUID010000013.1, on the reverse strand, counting down.
GCTCGACGCGACCGACCCGACCGACATGACCGGCCCGCGTGTAGAGGCTCTCATTGAACAGGTTCAAGGCGTCCATCAGGGCATAATCACCGCCAGACAAGCCAACCACATCACCCCGGCCGTGGCGGAGCGCCTGGAAATGCGCACCGCCCGCATAAGTCAGGCGGCCGAGAAGATAGCCTCGTCGGATCACGGCAGGATACCGGCCGCGCAATATCATGACCTGCTGCGCCGTCTCGACAATGTCGACCAGCGGCTGAGGGTCGACATCGGTAGCGGCTTCCTGATGGGCGACGGCGCCGACGGCGGGAACTATCCGAACGGCTGAGGCCATTCTGATCGCGGCCCTGGAGGAAGGGACCACCTGGCGTCTACGGAGCCCAATCTCGCAGGCGCCTCTTTTCCTCACCAGCCGAGCCAGACCGCGACCAAGGCAGCCGCTGCCGGCGCGGCCTGCACGAACAGGATCTTGCGACCGACCGTTGCCGCCCCGTAGAGCCCGGCAACGGCCACGCAGAGCAGGAAGAAAACCTTGACCTGGAAACCGGCCGTGCCGAGGCAGAGGGCCCAGATCAGGCCGGCGACGAGAAAGCCGTTGTAGAGACCCTGATTGGCGGCAAGCACCTTCGAGGCGCTGGCGAATTCCGGCGTCAGTCGGAATGTCTTGTGCCCGCGCGGCGTGTCCCAGAGCACCATCTCCAGATAGACGATGTAGACATGGATCAAAGCCACCAGCCCGACCAGGATGTTGCCGATCATCGTGTTCCCTCGTGATGTATCGTCGGGTAGCATTTCACGCGTCGGCTCGCCAGCGCAAGGCGCATCTGCCGGACGGCGCGTGAGGGTTGCAAACGCTCAGGCGTTGGTATCTTTTCGCCCCGTCCCCAATCACGGAAGCCGCCATGTCCTTTGAAAAACTCGATGACCTCGGCCACAAGCTCGAAGCCCTGGAGCACGCGCTGGCCATCCTCGGCGCCGATGAAGCGACCCACATGGCCGTCGGCGGCGGCGAGAAGCGCGCCGAGGCCATGGCGGCACTTGCCGGCATGTACCACACCAGGGCGACCGCGCCGGAAATAGCGGACTGGATCGCAGCCGCCGAAGGCGAAGCACTTGACGACGAGCAGCGGGCGGCGCTGGCCGAACTGCGGCGGCAATACACCAACCTGACCTGCCTGCCGGTCGAATTCGTCGAACGCCAGACGACCGCGCGCATGCGCTGCGAGCAGCTGTGGCGCGACCTGCGGGCCAAGAACGACTGGGCGGGCTTCCTGCCCGCGCTTGAGGGCGTGGTGGCGCTGGTGCGCGAAGAGGCGGCCCTGCGCGCCGACATCCTCGGCCTCGCCCCCTACGACGCGCTGATGGAGCAGTACGACCCCGGCAACCGCGCCGCGGATATCACGCCCGTCTTCACCGAGCTGAAGACCTTTCTCAGGGATTTCGTGCCGGAGGCGTTGGCGGTGCAGGAAGCGCGGCTGCGCAAGCGCCCTCTGAAGCCGCTTTCGGGAACCTACGCGGTCGACAGGCAGCGCGAACTCGGCCTCGCCATGATGGCGGCGGTCGGCTTCGACCTGACGCACGGCTCGCTGTCGGTGTCGCACCATCCGTTCTGCGGCGGTGTGCCGAGCGACGTGCGCATCACCACGCGCTACAAGACGTCCGATTTCCTGTCGGCGCTGATGGGCGTGCTGCACGAGACCGGCCATGCACTCTACGAGCAGAACCTGCCGAAGGCGTGGTCGCACTGGCCGCTCGGCAAGGCGCGCGGCATGGCGGTGCATGAAAGCCAGAGCCTGTTCGTCGAGAAGCAGATCGGGCGCAATCCCGCCTTCTGGCGTTGGGCATTGCCGGTCGTGGAAAAGCATCTCGGCGAAGCCTGGTCGCTCGACGACATCCTGCCGCATGTCCACCATGTCGAACGCGGCCTGATCCGTGTCGATGCCGACGAGGTGACGTACCCGCTGCATGTCATCCTGCGCTACGAACTGGAGCAGGAGCTCGTCTCCGGCAGGCTCGAGGTGGCCGAGCTGCCCGAGGCTTGGGATGCCAGGATGCGCGACTATCTCGGCCTCTCAACCATCGACAACCCCGCGGACGGGCCGATGCAGGACGTGCATTGGCCTGCCGCCGCCTTTGGCTACTTTCCGTCCTACACGCTGGGCGCCATGATGGCGGCGCAGCAATGGGCGGCGTTGACGCGGGAGCATCCGTCGGCCGATGACGATCTTGCCCGGGGAAATTTCGATGCCGTCAACGGCTGGCGCCGCAAGAACATATGGTTGCAGGGATCGCGCTGGTCGACGCCCGACCTGCTCGAACGCGCCACCGGTGAAAAGCTCAACGCCGTGTATTTCACCGACCATCTACGCAAACGCTATGGAGCCGCGTGAGCAACGCCGGGGTGGCTGACTACTCAGCCGCGCCCCTGAAGGCGCTGGCGCCGGTCTCGAACTGCAGCTTGGCGAGCCGGGCATAGATGCCGCCCTTGGTCACCAGGCTCTGATGCGTGCCTTCCTCGACGATACGGCCGCCATCCATGACCAGGATGCGGTCGGCCTTCAGCACCGTCGCCAGGCGGTGCGCGATAACGATCGTGGTGCGGCCCCGCATCAGCCGCTCCAGCGCCATTTGCACCAGCGTCTCGCTTTCGGCATCGAGTGCCGAGGTCGCCTCGTCGAGCAACAGGATCGGCGCGTCGCGCAGGATGGCGCGCGCGATCGCCACCCGCTGGCGTTGCCCGCCCGACAGCGTCACGCCGCGCTCGCCGACCTGGCTGTCATAGCCCTTCTCGAGCTTGAGGATGAATTCGTCGGCAAGCGCGTCCTTTGCCGCCGCTTCGATCTCCGACTCGCTGGCGCCCGGCCGGCCGAAGCCGATATTGTCGCGCGCGCTGGCCGCGAAGATGGTGACGTCCTGCGGCACGATGGCGATGCGTTGCCGTATCGAAAGGGGGGCGGCTTCGCGGATGTCGACGCCGTCGACCAGGATCCTGCCGGTCTCTGGATCGTAGAAGCGCAGGATCAGCGAGAACACCGTGCTCTTGCCCGCTCCCGAGGGACCGACGATCGCCACCGTCTCGCCAGGCTTGACCGAGAAGCTCAGGCCGTGGACGGCGGCGCGGTCGGGCTGGGCCGGGTAGGAGAAGGACACGGCCTCGAAGCTGATCGCTCCCTTGCTCGCCACCGGCAGCGGCCTGGGATTGGCAGGCGCCACGATCGCCGGCTCCTCGGCCAGGATTTCCGTCAACCGTTCGGCGGCACCTGCTGCCTGGGCCAATTCGCCCCAGACCTCCGACAGCGCGCCGAGCGCACCGGCGGCGAATACCGAATAGAGCAGGAACTGGCCGAGCGTACCCGGGGACAGATTGCCGTCGAGCACGTCGCGCGAGCCGAACCACAACACCGCCACGACCGAGGAGAAAATCGTGAAGATGGCGAAGAAGGTGAGGAACGAGCGCGCGAAGATCGAGGCGCGCGCGGCCTCGAAGGCGGCCTCCACCGCACCCGAAAAACGCCCGGTGACCAGCGTCTCATTGGTGAAGGCCTGCAATGTGCGCACCGCGCCGATCTGCTCGCTGGCATAGGCGGTGGCATCGGCCAGCGTGTCCTGCGCCTGCCTTGACTTTCGCCGCACCGAGCGGCCGAAGGCGACCAGCGGCAGCACGATGATTGGAATGGCTGCGATGACCAGACCGGACAGTTTCGGGCTGGTGAAAACCATCATCGCGACCGCGCCGAGGCCAAGGATGACATTGCGCAGCGCCACCGAAGCGGTCGCCCCGACCGCCGATTTGACCTGCGTGGTGTCGGCGGCGAGCCGCGACACGATTTCGCCCGACTGGGCAGTGTCGAAGAAGGCCGGCGACAGTTTCGTCACATGGGCAAAGACATCGCGCCTGATGTCGGCGACGACACGCTCGCCGAGCGTGATGACGAAATAGTAGCGGCCCGCCGATGCCGCCGCCAGCAGCGCGGCCATTGCCACCAGCGCGGCGAAATATTCGGCGATGAAGGAGGAACCGGACGGCGTGAAACCATGATCGATCATGCGCCGTACCGCCAGCGGCAGCGCCAGCGTCGTCACCGCCGCGACGATCAGCGAGATGACGGCGCCCGCCACCAATGTGCGGTAGCGGCCGATGTAGGGAAACAGGCGCCTGAGCGGCTTGAGCGAGCGCCGGCGCTCGTCTGCGCTGCTGGTTTGCGCCATCCTGGTCTTTCCTCTTGGCCGCCTTCAGCTATGCGCCTCAATATGCGCTTGCCGCGGCCTTGTGATTCAATTCCGGCTGATGTATAGGCTCGCCGACCGTTTTAGAAGCCGTGGCTCCTCAATAGCTGCGGCTTCGAGTTTTAAAAAGGGGCGCATCGACGCAGGCTTTCAGCCCGTCAGCCGCGCCCGGCAAGCCAGGAACCGAGCCATGAAGACCGATATCCATCCCGACTACCACACCATCAAGGTCGTCATGACCGACGGCACCGAGTACATGACCCGTTCGACCTGGGGCAAGGAAGGCGATACGATGAACCTCGACATCGACCCGACCACGCACCCGGCCTGGACCGGCGGCCAGCAGACCCTGCTCGATCGCGGCGGCCGCCTGTCGAAGTTCAAGAAGCGCTTCGAAGGTTTCGGCCTCTAGGCCTCATCAGCTTTTCGCAGACCAGAGAACCCGCCCTCGTGGCGGGTTTTTTGTGACCAGCTAGATACTCAGGCTAGCGCGCTGCCCGTGCATCCTGTTCCGCCAGCAATTCCCGGAGCGCCATGCGCTTATAGGCGGCGACCAGCCGGTCGCCCTCCTGGCGCTCGACCGAGATCGCCAGCCGCATGGCGGCCTCGCCCATCTGCCAGACGAGAAACGCCGTCGTCTCCAGCGCGACGGCATCGGCATCGGGCCGCAGGCGTTTGAGCGCCGCGGTGAGAAACTCGGCGTTCGCACGGCTGTCGGCAAGCTCCAGTTCGCGCAGCGCCTTGTCAGCCTGCGTGCCCGACCAGATATCGCGCATCACCGGCTCGGCGAGAAACAGACGGTAGTAAATGTCCACCAGCTCCGAGAACGCCCGCCGAAGGCCCTCGGCGTCGCCGACGTCCTTGAGCGCGGCTGAAATGCAGGCCTGGCTCTCGGCGGTGTAGCGCTCGGCCAGCGCCCAGACGATCGCCCGCTTGTCGGGAAAGAACTGGTAGAGCGAGCCGATCGACACCTCAGCCCGCTCCGCCACCTCGCCCATGCGCATGGCATCGCTGCCTTGCTCGGCAATCAGCGCCGAGGCGGCTGCGAGCATGCGCTCGACCCGTTCACGGCTGCGCTGCTGGCTCGGCGCGCGGCGTGGCGTGGCGACCTGTTCCTGTGGGGACGTGGCGGTTTTTTCCATGGCTCTTCAACAGACACCGGCGGCAATGCCACCCAGAAATGACTTGACTCGCAAAATACGAGGGTTTATCACGTTTTGCAAATATGAGGATTTCTCATGTTTTGAAAGAGGCAGACGGGGTAATTGATTTGAAGGCGTCGAACAGGTGCCCGACCACCCCCAAAACTTTTCCGCCCATTGCAAACTGAAACCGCCGCAACCGGCATCTGGAGCAACTGACATGATCGCGAAACTACTTCCCAGCCTCATCTTCATCGCCGCTATCGGCTCGGGCGTTGTCGGCGGCGTGTTCTTCGCCTTTTCCAATTTCGTCATGCCGGCAATGGCTCGCCTGCCTGCGTCGGGCGGCATCGCCGCCATGAACTCGATCAACGTCACCGTCATCACGCCGTTGTTCATGACCGCCTTGTTCGGCACCGGCCTGATCTGCCTTGTCCTGATCGCCGGCGCCATCATAGGCTGGCACCAGCCAGGCTCCGTCTGGCTGCTGGCCGGCGCGATCATCTATCTCGTCGGCAACCCGATCGTGACGATGGTTTTCAACGTACCGCTCAACGACGCGCTGGCCGCCGTCGATCCGGCGAGCAGCAACGGCGCTGCTGTATGGACCACCTACCTCAGGGACTGGGTGATGTGGAACCACGTGCGCACGGTCACCGCCATCGCCGCGCTGGCATCCTTCTGGTTCGCCGCGCGTTGACTCGGCATCGAGGCCGCCGAAGGCTCCTATAATGTTTGTCGGGAGAAGAGCCGTGAACGACCCGTATTCCATCATGGCCTTGGGCATTGCCGCGGGGGTCGGCCTCGGCGCTGTCTTTGGCGCGGCGATGGACGACCCTGCCGTCGGCATCGGCATGGGCATAGCAATCGGTGCCGGGATCGGCGCGATCTTCGGGCAGAGGCGAGGAAAATGACGTCCGGCTTTGCGGGAAGTCTCAGCTCTTCGCCTTGCGGTCGGCATGACCGAGATCGCGGTCCGGGTCGATGACGTCGCGCACCAGTTGCTTGAGTTTTGCCGCATCCGGAAAGCCGCCGTCGCGCTTGCGGTCCCAGACCAGCACCTCGTTGCAGGATATGGTGAAGATGCCGCCGGTGCCAGGCACCAGCGTTACCTCGCCGAGATCGACGCCGAACGTCGACAGCAGTTCCTGCGCCATCCAGCCGGCACGCAGCAGCCACTGGCACTGCGTGCAATAGGTGATGCGGATGGTGGGCAGCGGTTTTTCGGTCATGTCAGGCTTTGCTCACGCAGCGCTGAGCTTGGCCATGGTCTCATCGTCGACCTCGAAATTGGCGTAGACGCTTTGAACGTCGTCGTCGTCCTCGAGCGTGGCGACCAGCTTCATCAGCGACTGGGCGCGTTCTTCATCGACCGGAACATTGTTCTGCGGTTTCCAGATCGGCTTCACCGATTCCGCCTCGCCGAGAGAGGCTTCCAGTGCCTTCGACACCTCGCCGAGGTTTTCGAAGGCACAATAGATGGTGTGACCTTCCTCGTCCGACTCCACGTCATCGGCGCCGGCTTCGATCGCTGCGTCCATGACCTTGTCGGCGCTGCCGGCCGATGCCGGATAATAGATCTCGCCCACCCGATCCCACATGAACGACACCGAGCCGGTTTCACCCATCGCCCCACCGGCCTTGGTAAAGGCGGCGCGCACATTCGAAGCCGAGCGGTTGCGATTGTCGGTCAGCGCCTCGACGATCACGGCGACGCCGCCGGGACCGTAGCCCTCGTAACGCACGGCTTCGTAGTTCTCGGCATCACCCATCGAGGCCTTGTTGATGGCGCGCTGGATGTTGTCCTTCGGCATCGACACCGCCTTGGCGTTCTGCACGGCAAGGCGCAGGCGCGGATTCATCGACGGATCGGGCGTCCCGCTCTTGGCCGCGACCGTGATTTCGCGCGCCAGCTTGGAAAACATTTTCGACCGCACCGCGTCCTGACGGCCCTTGCGGTGCATGATGTTCTTGAACTGTGAATGGCCAGCCATGGCACCCCTGTCGTGTTCGGCTATAGCATTCCGCGGCGAGATGCATGAGCCCGCCTTCCGCAAAATGCCCTGATACAAATGTCAGAACGTCCCTGCTGCGTCCGAATGGACGTACGGCGCTCTTTGTCGGAATGGCCGGCTTATAGATAAATCGGCTCAATTCGTCCAGCCGCGCCGCGCATTGCCATGCACGGCAAGCGGTGACGGCTGTTCACCCCTCCAGATCGGACTTCAGCCGGTCGATGATGCTAAGCGCATGGCCGGCGTACTGGCTGATCCAGCGGTCGTGAATCTGCTTGATCGGCAGTGCGTTTAGGTGGTTCCAGCGCTCGCGCCCCTCGCGCCGTGCCACAATGAGATCAGCCTCTTCCAGCACTTTGAGATGCAGCATCACGGTGCAGCGATCGACATCGGAAAATGCCTCGCACAGCATGCCGGTCGTCTTTGGTGCGTCCTTCAGCAGATCCAGCATCTCGCGCCGGCGCGGATGCGCCAGCGCCTTGAAAACATTGTCGTCTTGCGATCGGCTTGACATGTTATATTTCTATAACATATCCTTGTATCAATCAAGGAAGGAGCTGTGGATATGTCTCTTGGATTCAGGGTTTCAGGACGCATCGGCAAACCGGTCGCCGAAGTCTTCGACGCGGTCGTCAATCCGAAGAAGCTCAGCTGCTATTTCACCACCATAGGCGGCGCCAGCGCGCCACTGGAGCCGGGCACCAATGTCGTGTGGTGGGGAAAGGTGCCGGTCGAAGTCGACGAAATCGTCAGGGACACCCGCATCGTGCTGCGCTGGGATGCCACCGACGAGGAGGGGAAGCCGGCCTACAAGACCCGCATCGAGATGAATTTCGAGCCGCTCGACGATGGCGGCACCTTCGTCACCATCGCCGAGGCCGGCTGGCACGAGGACGCGGCCGGGCTGAAGAAGTCCTATCTCAATTGCGAGGGCTGGTCGCAGATGCTGGCCTGCATGAAGGCCTATGTCGAACACGGCATCAATCTGCGCGACGGCTACTACCGCAGCGAGATGAAGGGCGAGCCTGCCAACGAGACCAATATTTGAGCGAAGCGAGGCCTGCCGTGAAAGTAACCCCGTTCCTGATGTTCGAAGGCAAGGCCGAGGAGGCCATGGCCTTCTATTGCGAGACCATCCCGGAGAGCCGCGTCCTCGACCTCACGCGCTACGGTGCAGGCGAGGATGGGCCCGAAGGGACGGTCAAGCTGGCTCGCGCCTCCATCGGCGGCACGCAGGTCATGATCTTCAACAGTCCGGTGCATCACGCCTTCACTTTCACGCCGTCGGTCTCGCTCTTTGTCGACTGCTCCACCGAAGAGGATCTGGAAGGTATCGTCGAGGCCCTGTCCAAAGACGGCACGTTTCTGATGCCGACCGGCAATTACGGCTTCAGCCGCCGTTTCGCTTGGCTGAACGACAGGTTCGGCGTTTCCTGGCAGATCAATCTGCCATAGCACCCGAGTCAGGCCGAGATCTGGCTGGAACTGTTCGCCGGGGATTTCTCCGGCGCCGCCGATCTTTTGGCCAAGGCCGGCGTCGAGCGATGCGATGTCATCGAACCGCTGGGAGACGGCTTCCGCGGTTTTGGATCACCAGCCCCGCCAACATCGTTCATATGGTGCGGGAGCCCGATGCGTGGTGAAGGCGTATTCGGCAGAGGAGAACGCTATGGAAATCCGTCAGATACCAACGGCCGAAGCCGCCATGCTGATCCGGCGGCCGGTCTCCGACGTTTTCGAGGCCATCGTCAACCCGGAGATCACCACGAAATTCTGGTTCACCCATTCCAGCGGCAGGTTGGACGGCGGCAAGCCGGTTCAATGGGAGTGGCGCATGTACGGCGTCTCGACGACGGCGCTCGTCAGCGAGATCGTCGCCAACGAAAAGATCTCCATGCAGTGGGGCGATCCGCCGACCACGGTGATCTGGACCTTAACCGAAATGCCAGGTGACGCGACCTTCCTGGAGGTCCACAATTTCGGCTTTGCCGGCAATGGCGACGAACAGGTAAAACAGGCGGTCGATTCAACCGGCGGCTTCACGCTCGTTCTGGCCGGTGCCAAGGCCTGGCTGGAACAGGGCCTGACACTAGGCCTGGTCGGCGACCGTCACCCCAAAGGAGCGCATTAGGCCCGGCCAGCCTCAATGCCCGCCGCCGGATTTCGCCTTCTTGCGGTTCCGCGCCAGCATGTTGAGGCCTTCGACGAGCGCCGAAAAACCCATCGCCGCGTAGATATAACCCTTGGGCACATGGTAACCCATGCCGTCGGCGATCAGCGTCATGCCGATCATCAGGAGGAAGCCCAGCGCCAGCATGACGATGCTCGGGTTCTTGGCGATGAAGTTCGCCAGCGGCGTAGCCGCCAGCATCATCACCGTAACCGCCACGATGACGGCGATGTACATGATGGCGATCTCGTCTGTCATACCGACGGCGGTAATGATGGAATCGATGGAGAAGACAAGGTCGAGCAGCAGGATCTGGAAGATGGCGCCGGCAAGGCTCATCTGCACCGTCTCGCCCAGCATCGTGTCCTGGTGATCGTCTGGGTCGACCGTGTGATGGATTTCCTTGGTGGCCTTCCACACCAGGAACAGGCCACCGGCGATCAGGATCAGGTCCCGCCAGGAAAAGCCATGACCAAGGGCGGTGAAGACCGGCGCCGTCAGTTGGACGATGATCGAGATGGTGGCGAGCAGCACCAGCCGCATGACGAGCGCCGCCGAGATGCCGAGCCGGCGGGCGCGGGCCCGCTGCGCCTCCGGCAGCTTGTTGGTCAGGATCGAGATGAAGATCAGGTTGTCGATGCCGAGCACGATCTCGAGCACCACCAGGGTCAACAGCGCGACCCAGGCGGTGGGATCGGACATGAAGGCGAAGTGCGGCGCCAGGAACTCGATAAGCTGCATGGAGGTCGTCCCCTCTACGATCTAGAGCAGTGTCGCCGGCAGTTAGGTATTGAGAGCCCCTATATCAATGTCACGTCCAGAAGGACGGCGCCGTTTCCTCAAGTCGCGGCCCGCGGCGAAACGGCGCGATCTTCTCGGTCAGTCCCGTGCGGTCGGAAATATCGACACCGACGCCGCACAATGTCGCCGGTCCGGTCGCTGCCTCGAAACGCCCTTTCGGCACTTTTGACAGAAACCGGTTGAGCGGCTCCTCCTTGTCCATGCCGAGCGAGGAATCGTAATCGCCGCACATGCCGGCGTCGGAAATATAACCGGTGCCGCCATTGAGGATGTGGTAATCGGCGGTCGGCTGGTGGGTGTGGGTGCCGACCACGAGGCTGGCGCGACCGTCGACGAAATGCGCGAAGCACATTTTTTCGGAGGTCGCCTCGGCGTGGAAGTCGATGACCACGGCATCCGCCTGCTCGCCGAGCGGACAGGCGGCAAGCTCGCGCTCGCCGGCCTGGAAGGGATCGTCGAGTTCGGGATGCATGAACACCCGGCCCATGATGTTGGCGACCAGCACACGCGCGCCGCTCTTGGCAATGTAGACGCCCGAGCCGCGCCCGGGCGTGCCCTTGGGAAAATTGGACGGGCGCAGGAAGCGCTCTTCGCGCGGCGCGAAGGCCAGCGCATCGCGCTGGTCCCAGACATGGTTGCCGGTGGTGACGACATCGGCGCCGGCCGCGATGGTCTCGCGAAAAATCTCCTCGGTGATGCCGAAGCCGCCGGCCGCGTTCTCGCCGTTGACGATGACGAAATCGAGCTTGAAGTCCGAAATCAGGCCCGGCAGTTGCTCCCACACCGCCGTGCGGCCTGTCTTGCCGACCATGTCGCCGAGGAAGAGAAGTCTCATCACGCTTGATCCCGAAAAGTGGCATGACTTTCGGCAAAGATCATGCGTTCCAAAGAACTATCTACAATTCTGGCTCGAACCGGCGCAACCCGCTCTCGGTGAGTATTTCCGGGATGATGACGTCATGGTCCTCATTGGGAACCATCGCCACTTCCTGGCAGTCGAAAGCAATGCCGATCAGCCGGGGCGCATGCCCCTTGTCGACAAGCTTGGCGATCGCACGGTCATAATAGCCCGCGCCGTAACCGATGCGGTGGCCGCGCGCGTCGAAGCCGGCGAGCGGCACCAGCATGACGGAGGGGTCAAGAACTTCGGCCTCCTCATGCGGTCCGACGGTGCCAAATCCCATATCGACCATCGGCGCGCCGCGTACCAGTTCGCGAAAGACGATGGTCGTCTTGTCGAGGATCGCCGGAAGGCAGAGCCGTGCGCCCTTTTCGCGCAAGGCGAACATCAGCGGCCGGACATCGACTTCCGAGCGCATCGGCCAGAAGCCGGACACGATTTGGCCTGGCTCGATGGCAAGCTGGTCGCGCGCGGTTTCGGCCATATCGAGCGCGACTTCCACCCGCCAGAATTCATCGAGCGCGTCGCGGCGGCCAAGTGCTTCCTTGCGCAGCTGTCTTTTCAAGTCTTTTGAGGATGCCATGCGCAGACGCTAGAAAAAGCCAGACATGAATGGACGTTTTGGGAGCGACGTTTTCCATCGCATGATCCACGAAATACGTGGATGTGGCTAATAAGTGACGATCCACACAACCGGTGGAGAGGTCGATCCCGGGTGCCTACAAAGTAGGTGGGCGCCGTGTGAGAAAACCCACGGGTCTTCCCAGGGACAGCTCCCTAAGGATCGTTAAGGCCCCGGGGAAAAGTGTCTCCTGCCGGGAAGCGCAGACCGTCAGCCCCAATATAGGCCGATGCCCTCCCAAGCGCCAGAGAGTTGGCGCCAGAGAGTTGGCGTTCTTTCCCTGCCGGCTTCACGCTTCGCCGCCACCAACCCGCCCTTGCATGGGCCAAGCCGTCTCCTTACGGTCGTCCGTACTGAACCAAGGAGCAAAAATGCGTTTCGAAGGCACGGCGGCCTACGTCGCCGACAAGGATCTGATGGTGGCCGTCAACGCCGCGATCGCGCTGGAACGGCCCTTGCTGGTCAAGGGCGAGCCCGGCACCGGCAAGACGGAGCTTGCCAGGCAAGTGGCGGCGGCACTCGGGCTGGAGCTCATCGAATGGCACGTCGACGACGCGGGCGCAGCAGGGCCTCTACGAGTACGATGCCGTGTCGCGGCTGCGCGACAGCCAGCTTGGCGATAGCAGGTTCAACGATATCAAGAACTACATCAAGCGCGGCAAATTGTGGGAGGCCTTCGCGGCCGGCAAGAAAGTCGTGCTTCTGATCGACGAGATCGACAAGGCCGATATCGAATTTCCCAACGACCTGTTGCAGGAACTCGACCGGATGGAGTTCTTCGTCTACGAAACCGGCGAGACGATCCGCGCCGAGGTGCGACCGATCGTCATCATCACCTCCAACAACGAGAAGGAACTGCCCGACGCCTTCCTGCGTCGCTGCTTCTTCCACTATATCCGCTTCCCTGACATCGAGACGCTGCACAGGATCGTCGACGTGCACTATCCCGGCATCAAGCAGAACCTGGTGCGGGCGGCACTCACCCAATTCTACGAGATCCGCGACGTACCGGGGCTGAAGAAGAAGCCGTCGACCTCAGAGGCGCTCGACTGGATAAGGCTGCTGGTCGCCGACGACATCGCGCCCGAGGACCTGCGCGCCGACCCGAAGAACGCGCTGCCCAAGCTCCACGGCGCCTTGCTGAAGAACGAGCAGGACGTGCATCTGTTCGAGCGGCTGGCCTTCATGGCTAGGCGGCAAGGTTGAAGGAGCGGCTCGACGCCCTGACGTCGAGCCCAAGGCATTGCTACGAGCGCGCCTCGCCTGCATTCTGCACAGGATGCCCCCTTCGCTCCTGCGGCGTGACATTGTTGGGGCCGAAGATAACGAAGCTGATCACGGCAAGGGCCAGAACGCCGATCCCGCAATAGAGCATGACCCAACCAAAACCGTTGATCAGGGCGGCATGCACGATGGCGCCCGTAGGGTCGAGGATCGCGAGCTTGGGCGAGTATTGCGCCAGGCCGCCGAGATTGCCGGCTGCGATCTTCTCCGCCAGGGCGCGCAGTTCGTTCGGGTCGACAGCCGTGCCGAATGCATTGCGCAGATAAGAAACGATACCCTGCGTCAGCAACAGGCCCAGCACCGCGATATTGATGGCAAGCGTGATCAGCCGCGCACTGATATCGATGCCGGACGCCATGCCGGCACGATCGGGTGACACCGAGCCGGTCGTGGTGTTGGTGGTCGGCGAATTGGTCAGGCCGATGCCGATGCCGGCGATCAGCGTGCCGGGCAGCATGGTCAGCCAGCTGGCGCCCTCGAGCCCGGACCCTATCCACATGGCCATGAAACCGGCCCCCAATGTCAGCAAGCCGAGCGGGATCGCCACCCGCGCCTGATAGCGCGCACGCAGACGCTCGGCGATCGACGGCATCAGCATGAAGGGTAGCGTGTAGACGAGCAGCAACAGGCCAGTCGTGGTGCTGTCGTGACCGAGAACCCCCGAAAAATAGATCGGTAGATAGATGATGAACGGCCAGTAGCTGAAATTCATGCCGATGCCGCCCATGATGGCTCCCAAGAATTGGCGGATGCGGAAAACGGAGAAATCGAACATCGGATAGGGATTGATCTTCTCGGCTACGAGGAACGCGACGAAGGCCAGCACGGCCGCGCTCGCCACGCCGACGCGCGCGCCAGCACCCAGATCGGCCCCTTGCGTGATCAGATAGGAGAAGCCGAACACCGCGAACGAGAGCGTCAGTATGCCGACCCGGTCAAGCTTCTGGGCGTTGCGATCGCGTGATTCGGTGACACCGGCGCCGATGAAGGTCAGGGCGAGAACGGCAAGCGGCACATGGATGAGGAACACCCATTGCCAGCTCGACAGCGTCACGATCAATCCGCCAATGGCGGGGCCAAAGCCAAGGCCGATGCCCGAGACGACGCTCCAGGCGACGAAGGCTTTGCCGCGTTCACTGCCGTCTTGAAACTGGTGGGACAACACCGCCACGCTGCAGGTAAACATCGCTCCGCCCGCCAGGCCCTGAAGAAACCGGGCGATGATCAGCAGCGGAGCGCTCGTTGCGAGGCCGCATAGCAGAGAGGCGAGGCCAAAGGCGACGGTGGTGCTCACCATCACGCGTTTGCGGCCGAAACGGTCGGCCAATGTCCCCGTCGCCATCAACACCGTGGTGCAGGCAATGGTGTAGGCATTCATGATCCATTGCAGATCCTTGAAATCAGCGCCAAGCACGGTTTCCAGTTTCGGCAGGATCACCGGAACGCTCGAGATTTCGAGGCCGAACAGCAGCGAGGCCAAGCAAACGCCAGCGAGCGCAACGGTGTTTCGGTCAATTTGAAACGTCATATCGGTCACTTTCTGTCGGAACATTCGGAGAGACGGCTGGGGAGCAGTGCTCTTCAACTGCGGTCAGGCTGACATAGACGGGACTTGACCATGAAAAAAGACTATGCATCTCTATTTCAGAGATGACAAAATGGAATACCTGAAATGCCCAGTCTTGACGTCGATGCCGTGCGGACCTTCGTCATGGTGGCCGACCTGCAGAGCTTCACGCGTGCGGCTGCCGCGCTGGGCAGCACCCAGGCGACGATCAGCGTCAAGCTGGGTCGGCTGGAAGAGAAGCTCGGCGCGCGCCTGATCGAACGAACGCCGCGCCGCGTGGCGCTCTCGGCAAGGGGAGCGGCTTTTCTCCCGGCGGCGCGTGAATTTCTTGCCGCCCACGAACGCGCCGTCACGGAATTTTCCGACGCGCCGTGCCGGCTTGCTCTCGGCTTTGTCGATCACGTCGCCGGGCCCGAGCTTTCCGTATTGATAGCTCAGTTGCATGCCCACGATCCGTCGCTCGCGCTCAACATCAGGATCGATACGAGCTCCATGCTGGAGGAGGCTTTCGATCGCGGTGAGCTCGATGCGGTGATTGTCCACCAGGAAGATGACAGCCGCCGCGGCGAAGCCTTGTCGCGCACCCAATATGGTTGGTTCGCGGCCCCGGCCTTCGAATGGCGGCCGGGAACGCCATTGCGCCTGGCGCTGCTAAGCACCGTGTGCAATTGCCCTGACCGTGTGAGAGCTATCGAGACGCTGGATAAGGCAGGCATTGCCTGGAATGAGGCCTTCGTGGGCGGTGGCGGCGCAGCCGTCAACATCGCGGTGTCGGCCGGCTTCGCCGTCGCCGCGCTCGCCTACCGCGTCGCGCCACCCGGCCTGGTCGAGGTGGGTCGCAAACTCGGCCTGCCGCCAATCCCCCCTTCCGAGATCATTTTGCATTCGCGCGGCTTGGCGCCGCGGGCACGAGAAGCGCTGCACATCCTCGCGACCGCTTTTCGCGAGTATAATTCGCCGGCGGGATAGGCAAGGGTGTTCCCGATCCCGATTCTGTTGGTATGGATTGGGTTCCAGACTTCAGAGGGAACGAAATGGCCGAGATCACTATCCGCCCGCTCGCAGAATCCGATCACGCCGACTGGCGTCGGCTGTGGACCGCTTACCTTGCCTTCTACGAGACGAAGCTGCCGCAAGAGGTCTATGAGGTCACCTGGAAGCGCCTGTTCACGCAAGGCGAGTTCGAACCGAAGGGCTTCATCGCCCTCCTCGACGGCAAGGCCGTCGGCCTCACCCATTACCTGTACCATCGCTCTTGCTGGTCTGAGAAAAACAACTGCTACTTGCAAGATCTGTTCGCCGACCCCGAAGTGCGCGGCAAGGGGATCGGCGCTACGCTGATCGAGGCCGTGAAGCAGGAAGCCGGCAAGATCGGCGTCAGGAACGTCTACTGGATGACGCACGAAACCAACGCCACGGCGCGCAAGCTGTATGACCATGTCGCGCGCCGCACCGGCTTCATCGAATATGATCTTCTATAGATAGAAAATGTTCATCCCCTTCTTCCTCGAACTGAAGGCAGCGCGCGTTCCCGTCTCGCTCAGGGAATATCTATCGCTGCTGGAAGGGCTGGAAGCCGGGCTGGTCGACTATGACGTCGAAGGTTTTTACTACCTCGCTCGCGCAGCGCTGGTGAAGGACGAGCGCCATATCGACCTCTTCGACCAGGTGTTCGCGCATGTCTTCAAGGGGGTGGAGGCGCTCAGTGGCCCAAACGCCGTCAACGTCGCTGATATCCCCGAGGAATGGCTGCGCCGGCTGGCCGAAAAGCACCTGAGCGAGGAAGAGAAAAAGCTGGTCGCGGCGCTCGGCGGTTTCGAGAAGCTGATGGAGACTCTGAAGCAGCGGCTCGAGGAGCAGAAAGGCCGCCACCAGGGCGGCTCGAAATGGATCGGCACTGGCGGCACCTCACCTTTCGGCGCCTATGGCTACAATCCCGAAGGCGTGCGCATCGGCCAGCATGAGAGCCGCAACCGCCGGGCCGTGAAGGTCTGGGACAGGCGCGAGTTCAGGAATTTCGACGACGCCGTCGAGCTCGGCACCCGCAACATCAAGATCGCGCTGAAGCGGCTGCGCCGCTGGGTGCGTGAAGGCGCCGAGGAGGAGTTCGACCTGCCCGGTACCATCCACGCCACCGCCGAGCACGGTTATCTCGACGTCAAGACGCGGCCAGAGCGGCGCAACGCGGTGAAGCTTTTGATGTTCTTCGATGTCGGCGGCTCGATGGACGATCACATCAGAAGCGTCGAGGAATTGTTCTCGGCCGCCCGCGCCGAATTCCGCCAGCTCGAATATTTCTATTTCCACAACTGCCTCTACGAGGGCGTGTGGAAGGACAATCGCCGCCGTCATGCCGAGACGATCCCGACCTTTGACCTCCTCCACAAATATGGGCCTGACTACAAGGTGATCGTGGTCGGCGATGCCTCGATGAGCCCTTACGAGATCGCGCATCCCGGCGGCTCGGTCGAGCACTGGAACCCGGAGGCGGGCGCCGTCTGGCTCGGCCGCCTGCTGCGGCAGTGGCCGAACGCGGTATGGCTGAACCCCGAGAGCCAGAAGAACTGGGGTTTCACCCATTCGATCGCTATGATCCGCGACATGTTCGGCGGCCGCATGTTTCCGCTGACGCTCGCCGGACTGGAAAGCGCCACCAGGCAATTGTCGCGCAAGCATTGAGCCGGGGACAATGACGGGAGGTTCCATGACCTGTTTCCTCTGCCTGCAATGCGGTGTCCAGTTCGCGCAGACCGAAGCGCCCCCGCAGCACTGTCCGATCTGCGAGGACGAGCGGCAATATGTGCGCTGGGAAGGCCAGGCCTGGACCACACCGGAAGAGCTAGCCGCCGGGCACCGGCTTGTGATGAAGGACGATGCCGGCGTTCTCGCCTTCGGCATCGAGCCGCGCTTCGCCATCGGTCAGCGGGCACTGCTGGCGCAGACGCCGCACGGCAATATCCTGTGGGACTGCATCTCGATGGTGACCGACGAGGCGGTGGCCGAGATCAATCGCCGCGGCGGCCTTGCCGGGATCGCCATCTCGCACTGCCACTACTACTCGGTGATGGTCGAGTGGAGCGAGGCGTTCGGCGGCGTGCCGATCTATCTCCATGACGACGACCGGCAGTGGATCATGCGGCCGCACCCGTCGATCGTCAGCTGGCAAGGCGAGATACTGGACTTGAACCCGGCGTTGACGCTCATCCGCTGCGGCGGTCACTTTGCCGGCGGCCAGGTGCTGCACTGGAAGCGCGAAGGCGGCATTGCTCTCCTGGCCGGCGATATCTTGCAGGTGACGCCGACCCGCCGCCACGTCAGCTTCATGTACAGCTATCCCAACTACATCCCGCTCAACGCGGCCGCCGTGCGCCGCATCGCGGCCGCGCTGGAGCCTTTCACATTCGATGACATCTATGGCGCGTGGTGGAACCAGAACGTTGTCGGTGGCGCGAAAGAGGCGCTGGCGGCCTCCGTTGCGCGCTATCTCACGGCGATCGCGTGAGGAGCGCGGGCGGAGCGCTCGAAAATGCGGGCAAATCCTGTAACAAACGCCTATCTTGTTGCGAATAGAGATTGCAATCAACAATGAGCCGTCAAGGCCGAGGAGTTTTCTGCATGGACACCCACACCTATCCCGTCACCCGCACCGACGCCGAATGGCGAGCCCGGCTGACGCCTGAGCAATATGCCGTCATGCGCAACCATGGCACCGAACGCCCGGGCAGCTGTGCGCTGCTTCACGAAAAGCGCGCCGGCACCTTCTTTTGCGTCGGCTGCGACCAGCCGCTGTTCGAATCCAAGCTGAAGTTCGAGAGCGGCACCGGCTGGCCGAGCTTCAACGACCCCGTTCCCGGTTCCATCGAGACCACGACCGACCGCAGCTACGGCATGGTCCGCACGGAATGCCATTGCGCTCGCTGCGGCAGCCATCTCGGACACGTCTTCGAGGACGGCCCGCCGCCGACCGGGCTGCGCTACTGCATCAATGGCGTGGCGCTGAGATTCGAGCCGGCCTGAGCGGGCCTCGCCATCATTTCCTGCGAAGGGCGGCCTCGGCCGCCCTTTTCGTGCGGCATTGTCAGACGACGACTGTTGCGATCAGCCAGAGCGCCGAACCCAGCATAGCAAGGGAGGCCTTAGCGCCACCGGTTCGCTCCGCCGTCCGCCAGACGGCCGAAGTCAGAAAGATGTTGTAGGGCACCGGCGCGAAATGCACCGCCAGCACAAGACCGAGCGGCATCTTCAACCCCAGCAGAATGAGCGCCGTCACGGACGATGCAATGTTGATCGCCGTGCCGACGAGCACCATATCGCGCCAGAACAGCCGGTCGAGCCGCACCTGGCCGAGCCAGCGTGAGCGAAAGAAGGATCTGACAACCCCCGGCGACACCGGATGTCTATCCCTGTCCCAGAACTTCGGTGACGGCGCGCTCGAAACGTGAGCATTCGGTCACCAGCCAGTCGGTCATGGCCGGCCAATTGTCCTCGGCAAAGCAGTTGACCCGCCACTGTGAATTGATGCCGAGGTTTTGTGCGCTCTGTTCCGGCCTGAGCTTCAGCCGCTCCTCGATTGCCGGCTGGAACCGCCTGAGGCGCGCCCAGACGTCGGTTGCGCCAAGCTTCTCGTTGCGGCCGAAGAAGACGCCGACCACATTCTCGCTCGGCGCCACGTACATGGAGAGCACCAGCGCGAATTCCGGCAGCCCGCGCTGCCAGAACCAGGGCCCTCGCCTCGCCAGCCGAGTCCTTTCTTCCGGGTGACGCTCGGCAAACAGCGTCCAGAAGCAGCGTTGGCGGAACTCCGAGGCCCTTCGGCCACCGAAGTCGAACTCACTCATCGCCGACCCCGGCCGTCACGAGATGCCTCGCCTTACACCATGCCGAGGGCGGCCTTGTAGAGGTCCAGGATGGACTCCTCCTCCTGGCGCTCGGCCTGGTCCTTCTTGCGCAGCCGGATGATCGCGCGCATCGCCTTGGTGTCGAAGCCGGTGCCCTTGGCCTCGGCGAACACTTCCTTGATGTCGTCGGAAATGGTCTTCTTCTCCTCCTCGAGCCGCTCGATGCGCTCGATGAAGGCACGCAACTGGCCGGCGGCAACAGTCTGGCTGGTCTCTGTGATATCGTCGGCCAT
This sequence comes from Mesorhizobium sp. BR1-1-2, assembly GCF_020165435.1. Taxonomy (NCBI): domain Bacteria; kingdom Pseudomonadati; phylum Pseudomonadota; class Alphaproteobacteria; order Hyphomicrobiales; family Phyllobacteriaceae; genus Mesorhizobium; species Mesorhizobium sp. BR1-1-2. The sequence continues at coordinate 37,821 of NZ_JAIUID010000013.1, read as the reverse complement.
GTTTTTCTCCAAAAAAATCGGTGCTTCGCCGCGACTCGGGGGAACCGTGCCGCCGCAAATTTCTGCGGTTCGATGCCCGACCGGGGACCGCGGGTCAAGCGGTTATCGAACAGGCCGTCAGGGCTGCCGACAGAAGCCGACAGTCTGTGGCTCTCTCTTGCGAGCTCTCAATTGAAAGCGATCAGCAGGTCCTTGGCATCGATCTGGTCGCCGGCCTTGACCAGCACCTCGGCGACCGTGCCGTCACGCTCGGCATGCAGCGCCGTTTCCATCTTCATCGCTTCGATGGAGAGCAGCACGTCGCCGGCCTTGACGGCCTGGCCGGCGGCCACCGCGAGCGCCGAGACGACGCCCGGCATCGGCGCTCCGACATGCGCCTCGTTGCCGGGTTCGGCCTTGCGCCTTGCTTTCGCGGCGGACGCGCCATGCGCCCGGTCGGGCACCTTGACGCGACGCGGCTGGCCGTTGAGTTCGAAGAACACGGTGACCATGCCCTTGTCGTCCACGTCGCCGATCGCCTGGCAGCGTACGACCAGCGTCTTGCCTTTCTCGATGTCGACGAACACCTCGTCTTCCGGCTTCATGCCGTAGAAATAGGTCGGCGTCGGCAGCACGCTGACGGGACCGTAGGTTTCCTGCGCGGCCGCGAAGTCCGAGAAGACCTTCGGATACATCAGCCAGGAAGCGAACTCGTATTCTGAGAGCTTGCGCTCGAGCTTCCGTTCGATCTCCTTGCGGCTGGCCTTGAGGTCCGCCGGCTTCAGCAGCGAGCCCGGCCGCGCCGTGATCGGCCTGCCGCCCTTCAGCACTTTCTTCTGCAGCGCTTGCGGCCAGCCGCCAGGCGACTGGCCGAGATCGCCGCGCAGCATCGAGACGACCGAGTCCGGGAAGGCGATGTCCCTTGCCGGGTTCTCGACGTCGGCGACGGTGAGGTCCTGGCTGACCATCATCAGCGCCATGTCGCCGACCACCTTGGACGACGGGGTCACCTTGACGATGTCGCCGAACATCAGATTGACGTCATGATAGGTCTGCGCCACCTCGTGCCAGCGCGTCTCCAGCCCAAGCGAACGCGCCTGTTCCTTGAGGTTGGTGAACTGTCCGCCCGGCATCTCGTGCAGGTAGACTTCCGATGCCGGCCCCTTGAGGTCGCTTTCGAAGGCGGCATACTGGTTGCGCACCGCTTCCCAGTAGAAGGAGATCCTCCGGATCCATTGCGGGTCGAGCCCGGGATCGCGCTCGGTGCCCTTCAGCGCCTCGACGATAGAGCCGAGGCAGGGCTGCGAGGTGTTGCCGGAGAACGCGTCCATCGCCGCGTCGATGGCGTCGACGCCGCTCTCCACCGCCGCCAGAACCGTTGCCGCTGAGAGCCCCGATGTATCGTGTGTGTGGAAATGGATGGGCAGGTCTGTCGCTTCGCGCAGCGCCTTGAACAGCACGCGCGCCGCGCTCGGCTTCAACAGCCCGGCCATGTCCTTGACCGCTATGATGTGGGCGCCGGCCGCCTCGAGCTCTTTCGCCAGCCCGACATAATATTTCAGGTCGTACTTCGCCCGCGTGGGATCGAGAATATCGCCGGTGTAGCAGATCGCCGCCTCGATCAGCTTGCCCTCGGCGCCGACCGCGTCCATGGCGACGCGCATGTTCTCGACCCAGTTCAGGCAGTCGAACACCCGGAACAGGTCGATGCCGCCCGATGCCGCCTGTTTGACGAAATGCTGTACGACATTGTCGGGATAGTTGGTGTAGCCGACGCCGTTGGCGCCCCGCAGGAGCATCTGCAGCAGGAGGTTGGGCGCCGCCTCGCGTACCAGCGAGAGCCGCTCCCAAGGATCCTCGGTGAGGAAGCGCATGGCGACGTCGAAGGTGGCGCCGCCCCAGCATTCCAGCGAAAGCAACTGCGGCAGGGCACGCGCATAGGTGCCCGCTATGCCGGCGATGTCGTGCGTGCGCACACGCGTCGCCAGCAAAGATTGATGGCCGTCGCGCATCGTCGTGTCGGTGACCAGCACCTCTTTTTGCGTGCGCATCCAGGCGGCGAATTTTTCCGGACCGAGCACGTCAAGCTTCTGCTTGCTGCCGCCGGGCACATTGCCGTTGAGGTAGGGCACCACGGGTGCGGCGGCATCGGCTTTCGGCTGCGGCCGGCCGCGCGTCTCGGGATGGCCGTTGACGCTGACGTCGGCAAGATAGTTGAGCAGCTTCGTGGCGCGGTCCTGGCGCTTGACCTGCTCGAACAACTCCGGCGTCGTGTCGATGAACTTGGTCGTGTAGGAATTGTCGGCGAAGCTCGGGTGGTTGATGATCGCTTCGAGGAACGTCAGGTTTGTGGCCACGCCGCGGATGCGGAATTCGCGCAGCGCCCGGTTCATGCGTGCAATCGTCTCGGCCGGCGTCGGCGCCCATGCGGTCACCTTTTCCAGCAACGGGTCATAGAAGCGGGTAATGACCGCGCCCGAATAGGCGGTGCCGCCATCGAGGCGGATGCCGAAGCCGGTGGCGCCGCGATAGGCGGTGATGCGGCCATAGTCCGGGATGAAATTGTGCTCGGGATCCTCGGTGGTGATGCGGCATTGCAGCGCGTGGCCGTTCAGCCTGATGTCCTTTTGTGCCGGAACGCCCGATTCCGGCGTGCCGATGGCGAAGCCGTCGAGGATGTGGATCTGCGCCTTGACGATGTCGATGCCTGTCACCTGTTCGGTGACGGTGTGCTCGACCTGGATGCGCGGATTGACCTCGATGAAATAGAACTTGCCGGTGTCGGCGTCCTGCAGGAACTCGACCGTGCCGGCGCCGATATAGCTGGTTTCGCGCGCGATCTTCAGCGCATGGCCGCAAAGCTCCTGGCGCAGCTCCTCGCTGAGATAGGGCGCGGGCGCCCGCTCGACGACCTTCTGGTTGCGGCGCTGGATCGAGCAGTCGCGCTCGAACAGATGCACCGCGTTGCCACTGGTATCGCCCAGGATCTGCACTTCGACATGGCGGGCGCGCTCGATCAGCTTTTCGAGATAGACCTCGTCCTTGCCGAAGGCGGCTTTCGCCTCGCGCTTGCCCTCCGTGACTTCACGGGCGAGATCGGCCTCGGCACGGATGGCGCGCATGCCGCGGCCGCCGCCGCCCCACGAAGCCTTCAGCATCAGGGGATAGCCGATCTCCGTGGCAAGTTTCTTGACCGCCTCCATGTCGTCCGGCAACGGATCGGTGGCGGGAATGACAGGCACACCGACCTCGATGGCCAGATTGCGCGCCGCGACCTTGTTGCCAAGCCGGCGCATCGTCTCCGGCTTGGGCCCGATGAAGGTAATCCCGGCTTCGGCGCAGGCCTCGGCGAATTCGGGGCTTTCCGACAACAGCCCATAGCCCGGGTGGATCGCATCGGCGCCCGACAGCCTGGCGACGCGGATCACCTCCTCGATCGAGAGATAGCTTTCGATCGGCCCCATGTCCTTGTTGAGATGCGGCCCGCGCCCGACCTGGTAGCTCTCGTCGGCCTTGAAACGATGCAACGAATATTTGTCCTCCTCGGCCCAGATCGCCACCGTTTTGAGGCCGAGTTCATTGGCCGCGCGGAACACGCGGATGGCGATTTCTGACCGGTTGGCGACGAGGATCTTCGTGATGGCCAAGGATTGGGCTCCAGCAGCGGAAGGGAAGAGCAAGCGGCGCCATGATTAGCGTGAAAATGCTGCAGTGCAAACAAAATTTGATGCATGTTTAAATCGATTTAAAGTCGATTCTTCGCCTCAAGCGTGCCCCAAACGGCTGAACATCAGCGGAAAGTCGCCGCTCGCCTCAAAAACGAGGATCGCCGCCAGCCAATAAACGCGCGATCGTCGGCTCCGCAAAAGAAAATGCCCGGCGCAAGGCGCCGGGCATTCCGCGAAGTCAATGTCTAGGCTTACATCTTCTGGACGTAGGTGTACTTGCCGTCGTCGCCCTTCTTCCACTCGTACATGACGTAGCCGGGCAGAGTCGGGTCACCCTTGGCGTCGTAGGAGAGGTCGCCGAGCACGGTCTTGAACGGACCCTTCTCATGCAGCGCCTTGGCAACTTCCTGCGGGTCGTTGGACTTGGCAGCGGTGGCTGCCTCGGCGATCGCCTGCATGGCTGCGTAGGAGTAGAGCGTGTAGGCCTCCGGCTCGAAGCCCTGTGCGCGGAACTTCTCGACCAGTTCCTTGTTCGCCGGGATCAGACGAGGGTCCGGACCGAACGTATTGAGAGTGCCCGCGACCGCGTCGCCAGCGATCGAAGCCAGTTCGTTCGACACGATGCCGTCGCCGGAAACCAGCGTGGCCTTGAGGCCCTGGTCGGCCGCCTGGCGGATGATCAGGCCGGCTTCGGTGTGCAGGCCGCCCCAGTAGATGATGGAAACGCCGGCTTCCTTCATCTTGGCGATCAGCGCCGAGAAGTCCTTGTCGCCGACATTGACGCCTTCATACATGACTTCCTTCACGCCCTTGGCGTTCATCGCCTTCTTGGTCTCGTCGGCAAGGCCCTGGCCGTAGGTGGTCTTGTCGTGCACGACGGCGATCTTGGCGTCCTTGAAATTGGCCGCCAGATAGGCGCCGGCGATGCCGCCCTGCTGGTCATCGCGTCCGCAGGTGCGGAACACGTTCCAAAGGCCGCGCTCGGTGAACTGGGGGTTGGTCGCGGCAGGCGTGATCTCGACGATGCCGTTTTCCGCGTAGACTTCCGACGCCGGAATGGAGACGCCCGAGTTGAAGTGGCCGACCACGAACTTGACGCCGTCGCCGACAAACTTGTTGGCGACCGAAATGCCTTGCTTCGGATCGGAGACGTCGTCGCCGACTTCGAGCTTGATCTGCTCGCCATTGATGCCGCCCGCCGCATTGATATCGGCGACCGCCTGCTCCGCGCCCTTCTGTAACTGTGCGCCGAAGGCGGCATTCGGACCCGTGATCGGGCCAGCAACGCCGACCATTAGATCAGCCCACGCATTGCCGCTGAACGCGATCAGCGCGGTCAGGGCGACGGCGGACAAAAGTGATTTTTTCATTTAAACGCTCCCATTAACGGAGTGGGCGTGGATGAAGCTTTCATGCGATGCCCACCCTTATCGCAGAAAGCATAGTTTGCCGATTTTCAGGCACTTGTCACGCCGATTCATCCCCGAAACGGCGTTAATGATGAACGTCAACCTTTCGGTTTCCAGCTCAAGATTGAAGCTCTTTCGTAGAGCCAATTATACTGTGTCACCATCTGGTTGGTTCGTGTGTATTGATAGCCGACAAAGCCGAGGATCATCAGCACGATGGTGTCGACGACATAGTAATGCAGCGAGAACATCGTGCCGTTGAACAGCGCGTGATGGATGAAGCGGATGCCGATGCCGAGACCCAGCAGATAGGCGAACAGCTGGACGAAGCTGCGCCAGGTCTGGGCGCTGGCCTTGCCGGTCATCCAGGCCGCCCAGCCGCCGAGCAGGCAGGTGACGAAGAAGAACTGCCAGATGGACGGTTCCTCGTAGAGAATGCCTTGCATGGTAAGGACTCCTGAACTCAGTGATGGCCGCCTTCGAGATAGGCGGCGCGCACTTCCGGATTGGCGAGCAGTTCCTTGCCGGTGCCACTCATGGTCACATTGCCGTTGACCATGACATAGCCGCGCGTCGCCAGCTTCAGCGCGCCGAAGGCGTTCTGCTCGACCAGGAACACGGTCAGCCCCTGCGTGCGGTTCAGCTCGCGAATGGCATCGAAGATCTGTTTGACGATCAGCGGCGCAAGACCGAGCGACGGCTCGTCGAGAAGAAGCAGCTTCGGCCGCGCCATCAGCGCGCGCCCGATCGACAGCATCTGCTGCTCGCCGCCCGACAGCGTGCCGCCGCGCTGGGCGATGCGCTCCTTCAGGCGCGGGAACAGCGCGAACACCTTCTCGACGTCCTCGTCATAGTGCTTGAGGTTGTCGAGGCTGGCGCCCATCTGCAGGTTTTCCATCACCGTCATGCGCGGGAAGATGCGCCGGCCTTCCGGCGACTGGGCGATGCGCAAGCGCGCGATCTCGTGCGTCGGCAATTGGGTGATGTCGGCGCCGGCGAAGGTGATGGTGCCCGCGCGGGCGCGCGGCGCTCCAAAAATGGTCATCATCAGCGTCGATTTGCCGGCGCCGTTGGCGCCGATCAGCGCCACGATCTCGCCCTCGTTGACGGTGACGTCGACGCCGTTCAGCGCACGGATGTTGCCGTAATAGGTCTGCACGCCCTTGATATCGAGCAGCGTCTTCCCGGCCATCACTTGCCCCCTCCGCGCTTCGCCCGAACGGGCTTGCCCGCTCCCGTCGCGGGCTTTGCTGCCTGCTTACCGGAAGCATGGCTCGTCGCCACCTTGCCGGCATCGACGCGGCGCGAGAATTCCGTGTCCTTGCCCTGGCTAAGCAGCCTGGCCTGCTTGACCCATTCTTCGCGGGCGATGCGTCCGTCAAAGGCGAGATACGCTTCGACTGCCTCGACATCGGCCTTCTTCCAGGCGCCGATCTGGTCGAAGTGGAAGATGCCGTGTTCGTTGAGCTTCTTCTCGTTGACCGCGCCGATCCCCTTGATGCGGGTGAGATTGTCGGCTTTGCCGCCGCGGGGCGCCGCGAGGCGGTTCGAGATGCCGGCGGCCTTCGCGGCCGGCGCCTTGGCCCCTGTCTTGACTGTCGCTTTGGCGGCCGGCTTCGCCGCCGGCTTGGCCCGCGAAGCAGGTGTTGGCGCGACAGCCTTGCTTGCAACGGTCGCCGCTCGCGCATCGACCTGCGCTGCCTTCGAGGCCCCCTTCGACACGGTGACGCGCTCGCCTTGGCTGTGGCCGACCGTGTCGCTCACCGGGCCCGCGAGATAGGACGACGACGTTCCCGGACCATGCGCGGCATCGGGACCGGTATCGAGTTGCTCGATGACGTCCTCGTCACCGACTTCGGTCAGCACGGTCTCGACCTCCTCGTCGTCGACGCCGAGATAGGCGGCGATGACGCGCGGATCGGTGCGCACCGACTGCGGATTGCCGTCGGAGATCTTGCGGCCGTATTCCAGCACCACGACGTGATCGGAGATCTGCATGACCACCGACATGTCGTGCTCGATCAGCAGGATCGAGGTGCCGGTGTTGTTCTTGATGTCCATCAGCAGGTCGTTGAGCGCGGCCGATTCCTTTGGATTGAGGCCGGCGGCGGGCTCGTCGAGGCACAGAAGCTCGGGACCGGTGCACATGGCGCGCGCGATCTCGAGGCGCCGCTGCGCGCCGTAGGGCAGGTCGCCGGCCGGATCGTCGGCGCGGTCGACCAGATCGGCTTTTTCCAGCCAGTGCTTGGCAAGTTCGACGGATTCGGCCGAGGCCTTGCGGTAGCCGCTGAAGCCGAACAGGCCAAGCACCGTATAACCCGAAGCCTTCATCAGCTTGTTGTGCTGGGCAACGAGCAGGTTCTCGAGCAGCGTCATGCCCGAGAACAGGCGGATGTTCTGAAAGGTGCGCGCCACCTTGGCGCGCGCCGGGATCTCATGGTTGGGCAGCCGTTCGAGCAGGTAGCTCGAGCCGTCCTGCCGGGTGAGCGTGATCATGCCTTCCGACGGCTTGTAGAAGCCGGTGATGCAGTTGAACACGGTGGTCTTGCCGGCGCCGTTAGGCCCGATCAGCGCCGTGATCTCGCCGCGCCTGGCGGTGAAGGACAGGTCGCCGATCGCGACCAGGCCGCCAAACTTCATCGACAGGTGTTCGACCTTCAGGATGGCGTCGCTCATGGAGGGGTTCGCGTTCATCAGCCGTGCCCCTCCTTGGTGAAGGAACTTGAGACAGCCCTTCGCACCTTGAGGAAGGCGGTCGGCTCACGGCTGCCGACAAAGCCGCGCGGCTTCCACAGCATGACGATCACCATGGCCATGCCGAACAGCAGCATACGGTAGAGTTCCGGCGTGAAGTCGGGCCCGAAGACCTGCTTGAGGAAGTCGAGTTCGCGCAGCACCTCGGTGCCGCCGATCATGACCAGAGCCGCAACGGCAATGCCGACCAGCGACCCCATCCCGCCAAGCACGACGATGGCCAGGATGATGGCCGATTCCAGGAAGACGAAGGATTCGGGGCTGACGAAGCCTTGCCGGGCGGCGAAGAACGAGCCGGCAAAACCGCCGAACATGGCGCCGGTGGCAAAGGCGGTCAGCTTGGTGGTCGTGGTGTTGATGCCGAGCGAGCGGCAGGCGATCTCGTCCTCGCGCAAGGCTTCCCAGGCGCGGCCGACCGGCATGCGCCTCAGCCTGATCGTGACGAAGGCCGTGAGCAGCGCCAGCCCCAGGATCAGGTAATAGAGGAAGATCTTGTAATAGGCGCTCGACGTCGCGATGTTCAGCACCTTACCGATGTAGTTCGGGTCCGAGACGTTGAAGCTCATCAGGCCGAAGAAGGTGACCTTCGGGATGCCGGAAATGCCGGCCGAGCCGTTGGTCACCTCGCGCCAGTTTATGATCACCAGCCGGATGATCTCGCCGAAGGCAAGCGTCACGATCGCCAGGTAGTCGCCGCGCAGGCGCAGCACCGGAAAACCGAGCAGCACGCCCCAGAAGGCGGCCATGGCGCCAGCGGCCGGCAGGAGGATCCAGAAGGAGAGGCCGTACTGCGTGCCGAGCAGCGCATAGGCATAGGCGCCGACCGCATAGAAGGCGACATAGCCGAGGTCGAGCAGGCCGGCCAGGCCGACGACGATGTTCAGTCCCCAGGCCAGCATGACATAGATCAGGATCTGGATGCCGAAATTATCGACCCATTTCAGCGACCCTTGCAGCCCGCCGACGAGCGACCACGACATCAGCGACAGCATGCCCACGACAATGATCGGATAGAGCACCAGTGCGGCAATGCCGAGTTTTGTGAAGTTGGCATGGATGAAGCCGCGGAAATAGTAGATCACGCAGGCCAGCGCGTAGATGACCGCCAGGGCACGCAGGAATTGCAGATAGCCGGCCGGCTCCGCCCCTACCCAGCCGGCGAGAGACCTGCTGAAAACGAACAGCAGCGCCGCGACGATGACGGCCACGATAAAGGCTGGAAAGAGGAAGAAGCGCGACGCCACGCTGGCCGGCAGCAAACCGGTGGCGACGTCGGCGATCTTCTGGTTGGCCAAAAAGGGCTGGCCGTAGGCGACATAGAGGAAGCGGCCGACGGCCGTGGCGATGACCACTGCGGCGAGCAGGCCCCACCGCTGCACCAGGATCAGCTCGTTTGAGATGTTCTGGTCGGTCTTGAGCCCGATGAACAGCACGAACAGGCCGAGCGCGATGGCACCGGCATAGAAGGCCTCGCGCAAGGCGCGCTGCATGGGCGTGGCGGCGACGGTGTCGCGCTCGGGAGATACGGTGACGGCCATGATCTCAGACCTTTTCGACTTCTGGCCGGCCGAGAATGCCGGAAGGCAGGAAGATCAGCACGATGGCCAGGATCGAGAAGGCGGCGACATCCTTGTAGTCGATCGAGAAATAGGCCGACCACATGCTCTCGATGAAGCCGATCAACAGGCCGCCCAGGACCGCGCCCGGCAACGAACCGATGCCGCCCAGCACCGCTGCGGTGAATGCCTTCACGCCGGGCACGAAGCCGTCCGAGAAGGCGATGACGCCGTAATACATCAGGAACAGCGTGCCGGCGACCGCGGCAAGTGCAGCGCCCATGATGAAGGTGATCGAGATGGTGCGGTCGACATCGATGCCGAGCAGCGCCGCCATCTTGCGGTCCTGCTCGCAGGCGCGCTGCGCCCGGCCAAGCGAGGTCTTGTTGACCAGGTACCAGAACAGCACCAAGAGCAGCGCGGTGACGACGACGATGATGATCTGCTTCAGCGACACGCTGATGCCTTCGATGTTGTAGACCTTCGACACCATCGGCGGGATCGGCTTGTTGCGCGGGCCTTGCGTCACCTGCACGAAATTCGACAGCGCGATCGACATGCCGATGGCGGTGATCAGCGGCGCCAGCCGGAACGAGCCGCGCAGCGGCCGGTAGGCCACCTTCTCGATCGTCCAGTTGTAGAGGCTGGTCAGCAGCATCGCCACGATCATCATCACCAGCAGCGCGATGACCACGGGAACCGAATAGAACAGGGCACCCAGGATGAGGAAAACGATCAGCGCCGTGAAAGCGCCCACCATGAAGATATCGCCATGAGCAAAGTTGATCATGCCGATAATGCCGTAGACCATCGTGTAGCCGATCGCGATCAGCCCATAGATCGATCCCAGCGTCAGCCCGTTGATAAGCTGCTGGACAAAATACTGCATGTGTACATGGCTCCCCTGGAATGTCGCCCATGCAGACGCATTCCTTTTCGTATTTCCCCTAGTCGTAAAGTTTCGAGGCGGGATTGCAACGTCATTTTTTGATCGTCATGCGTGTTTGCAACTGCACGCCGTTCGATTGCCCGTTTTTTCGCACCCGCCCCCTGGACTATCGCGGACCCTATCATTGGCATAACGCAATGTCTTTGACGATTAAGCGTCATCATGCGCTCCATTTCGAAGAAATCGCCGTCAAAATAAGTTGATGAGACGATTCGTTGCGCTCGTGACAGCAATCCTTTTTGTCCTTCCCGACCTTCCGCAGCGTGATGAATCGCTTATTTGACGACGAAGCCGTGTGCGAACGGATCGCGGTCATCGATGAAGATCGTGTTGAGCCCGGTCATGCGCGCCCAGCCGCCGATCGAGGGAATAATCGCCGGCTTGCCCCCGACCGTGACGTCCTTTTCAACCTTGCCCTTGAACAGCGAGCCGATGATCGATTCATGGACGAACGCATCGCCGGCCTTGAGCTTGCCCTTGGCGTGGAGCTGCGCCATGCGTGCCGAGGTGCCTGTGCCGCAGGGTGAGCGGTCGATCGCCTTGTCGCCGTAGAAGACCGCGTTGCGCGCGTCCGCACCCGCCACCGTCGGCTCGCCGGTCCACAACATGTGCGACAGCCGGTTGATGCCCGGATTCTCCGGATGCACGAACGAGTATTTCTCGTTGAGCCGCTGCCGCACCACCGGGCTCCAGGCGATGAGGTCGCCCGCCGAATGGTCTGCCATGTCGCGATAGTTTTTCTGCGGCTCGACGATGGCGTAGAAATTGCCGCCATAGGCGACGTCGACGACGATCTCGCCGAGCCCGGGGCATTCGACCGTCAGGCCCTCGGCATGGAGGAAGGAGGGCACGTTGGTGATGCGCACCTCCTCGACATATTCGCCGACCTGTTTGTATTCGGCGATGACCAGGCCGGCCGGTGTGTCGAGCCTGAGCACGCCGGGCGTCTTCGGCTTGATCAGCCCGTGCTCGATGGCCATCGTCACCGTGCCGATGGTGCCGTGGCCGCACATTGGCAGGCAGCCCGAGGTCTCGATGAACAGGATGGCGATGTCGCAATCCTCGCGCGTCGGCGGGTAGAGGATCGAGCCGGACATCACATCGTGGCCGCGCGGCTCGAACATCAGGCCGGTGCGGATCCAGTCATATTCGGCCAGGAAATGCGCGCGCCGCTCCATCATCGTCGAACCCTGGAGCAGCGGGCCGCCGCCGGCGACCAGTCGCACCGGGTTGCCGCAGGTGTGGCCGTCGATGCAGAAGAAGGATTTCCTGGCCATGACGCTCCTCGAAAATTCAAAACCGTTGTGGACTGAAGGGGGCCACGTCGACCGGCGGAGTCTGCCCCAGGACAAGCTCGCGGATCAACCGTCCCGTCGCGGCAGCCTGGGTCAGGCCAAGATGGCCGTGGCCGAAAGCGTAGACCACCGGCCGGCTTCCCGATGCGCGGCCGACGACAGGCAATGAATCCGGCAGCGAGGGACGAAAACCCATCCATTCGCGTCCGCCCGAAGGATCGAGGCCCGGCAGGAAGTCTTGAGCCTTGCGCAGCAGCGCCTTCGAGCGCGCGTAGTTGGGCGGCCGCTCGATGCCGCCGAGCTCGACCGCGCCGCCGATGCGCAGGCCCGTGTCGAGCGGCGTGATGACGAAGCCTTGGCCGGAGAAGATCAGCATCCGCTTCACCTCGAAGGCGGTCTTTGGCAATGTCGTGTTGTAGCCGCGCTCGGTTTCGAGCGGAATGCGATCGCCGAGCTGCCGCGCCAGCAGATGCGACCAGGCGCCGGCGGTGACGACCAGGTGCCGGGCTTGCCGCGTCGTGCCGTCGGCCAGCATCAACGTCGCGCCGTTCCCGTCCGCGGCGACGCCGGCGATGCGGGCCTTCTCGAACCGCGCGCCCTTGGATTGCGCATAGTCCCAGATCGCCTTGCCTAGCAGTTTTGGATCGGCGACCGTCTTCCAGCCCGGCACGAACGTGCCCTTGCCGAAGCGCGATGACAGGCCGGGCTGCAGCTCCGCCAGCTCCTCGCCGCCGACATGGCGGAAGCCGATGCCGAAGCGCTGGCGCGCCGCCCAGCCGGACAGCGAGGCCTGGAATTCGGCTTCGCTTTCGTAGAGTTCGAGCGAGCCATCCTCGTGCAGCATCCGTCTCGTGCCGGAGCGGTCGAGCAGGCCCATCCATTCGGCTTCGGCGAGCGCCATCATTGCGGCCTGCGCCGCCAGGCCAGCCTCATAGTGCTTCGCCGAGCCGGCACGCCAGAAGCGGATCAGCCAGGGCAGCAGCTTCGGCAGGTAGGCGGGCGGGATGGCGAGGGGGCCGAGCGGGTCGGCCAGCCATTTCGGCAATTGCCGGATCATGCCCTTGTGCGCCAGTGGCAGCACGTCGGAAAAGGCGAAGGCGGCGGCATTGCCGGAGCTCGTCTCCTCGCAGATGCCGGTGCGGTCGTAGACCGTGACGTTTCGCCCCGCCTCGGCAAGAAACGCCGCCGCGCAGATGCCGATGATGCCGCCACCGACGATGGCGATATCCATTGCTTCTCCCTGTTCACGGGGAGAAGACGCCCGCAGGGCGGGGCGCCGCCGCGCTTCCATCGATTTGGAACTTCCTGTCACGTGGGCGCCGCCTCTCGGAAGAAAGCCTCAGAACGCCGGCAGTGTCGGCCGCACCGCCAGTGCGTCCTTGACGACCCTCTCGACCGCCTTGCGGCGCTCCCCCGACAGCGGCTGGCGCGGCATGCGGACGCGGTCGTTGGTTTGGATGGCGAACACCTCGGCAAGCTTGATGTTCTGCACCAGATAGGTCGAGACGTCGAGGTCGAGCAGCGGCCGGAACCAGCGATAGATGGCGAGCGCCTCTTCGCGGCGACCCTGCTTCATCAGCTGATAGATGGCGACGGTCTCGCGCGGGAACGCGGTGACGAGACCGGCCACCCAGCCGATAGCGCCGACCGACAGCGCCTCGAACGCCAGATTGTCGACGCCGGTGAACAGGTCGTAGCGGCTGCCCAGACGATTGATGATCTCGGTCGAGCGCCTGATGTCGTCGGAGGATTCCTTGATGGCGACGAAGCGCTCGTCCGACGCCAGCTCCTCCATCTGGTCGACGGTGACATCGACGCGGTAGGCGAGCCGGTTGGAATAGATCATGACCGGCAAGTCGCCGGCCTCCGCGACGGCGCGCAGCGCCGCCACCGTCTCTTCCGCATTGGTATGGTAGATCGGGCTGGGCACCACCATCAGGCCGTTGGCGCCTTCCTTGGCGGCGCGGCGGGCGATGCTGGCGGCCTCGCGCGTCCCGGCCTCGTTCACCGTCAGCAGCACCGGTCTCTTGCCGGCCACTTTCTGCGCGGTTTTCAGCACTTCGATTTTCTCGTCATGCGACAGCATCGGCCCTTCGCCGAGCGATCCGCAGACGATGATGCCGTCGCAGCCGGCCTCCATCTGCAAGCCGAAGCAGCGCTCCATTTCGGCATGGTCGAGGCGGTCGTCCGTGGTGAATTTGGTCGTGACGGCTGGAAAAACTCCGGTCCACATGGTCATCGCTCCTCTGATATATCAGGCGTATATCTATTAAGAAAGCCGCTGTCAACACGGATTCCCCTATGATATATGCAAAATATATCAGGAGATCGCCTTTGATATCCATGCAAATGAGCACTGCGTTCGAGCCAGCTGCGACCAAGGCCTACCGCATGCTCGAGCATATGATTGTCACGCTCGAACTGGCGCCGGCGAGTTTCGTCACCGAAGGCGGCCTGATCGAGAAGCTGGCGCTCGGCCGTACGCCGGTGCGCGAGGCGATCCAGAGGCTGGCCTGGGAAGGGCTGCTGGACGTGCGGCCACGCGCGGGCATCGCCATCGCGCCGCTGCACCCCGGCGACTGGCTGCGCGTCCTCGACGCGCGCCGCGGCGTCGAGGTGGTGCTGGCCCGCTCCGCGGCGCGCTTCGTCACCCGCGACGCAGCCGACCTCTTCCACGATGCCGCGCTTGCTATGCAGAAGGCTGTCATCTCCGGCGACGTGCTTGCCTTCATCCAGGCCGACAAGATGCTGGACGAGGCGCTGGCACGGGCTGCCGACAATCCGTTCGCGGCCAGGCTGGCCGCCCCGCTGCAGACCCACAGCCGCCGCTTCTGGTTCCGCTACAAGGCCGATACCGGCCTGGCGGAATCGGCCGAGCATCACGTCGCGCTGATCCGCTCGATTGTCGACGGTGACGAGGAAGCCGCCGCAAAGGATGCCAAGCGGCTGATGGCATTGCTGCGCGGCCATGCCGAGGCGGCCGCCACACGTTGAAGCATGCCGCCGACACCGACCTCGGTTGGGGCCAGTGCATGCCCAAGACTACGCGTCGGCTGAACCGCTTCTACGCAATGCGGCTCAGGCTCCTGGCAAGGCCGCCTTGATCGTCGGGCTGTCCCAGCCCTCGCCCACGGACAGGATGCAACTCTGGCCCTTGGTGTCGGAGGCGAGGACGGTCCAACTGCCCTGTTCGGAAACGAACACCTCAAGGACCACGTTGGGATTGATCAGGCCACGCCCGGCCTCGCTTTCGTGGAAATTCTCGCCGAGCGCCTTGACGATGTCGGCGCGTGCCGCACATTGGCCGGCTGCATTCGCCGGCCCTATCGATAGCGCCGCCACGGCGCATAGCAACATGGACATAAGACGTTGTGCCATCGGACACCTCCTTGCGCCCAACGATGCGATGCTAACGGTCAGCCGTCGGCGCTCTGGTTGCCTGCCATGCCTCCTCCAGGGCAGGATCGTAGCTCTAAGTCCTGGCGCCCTCGCCGGTTCCATCACATTAGCGTTTGCAAAATAAACGGCCCGAGCCAGGGGACTCGGGCCGGAGATTTTTGGGGTGGTCATGCCGGCCCGCCCCCGCAGCCGAAGGCGAGGACGCGCAAGCGGACAAGCGTCCGGTCAGTTCATCGTCGGGATGACGAACTCGGCCCCGTCCTTGATGCCGGACGGCCAGCGTGAGGTGACCGTCTTGGTCTTGGTGTAGAAGCGGAACGCGTCCGGACCGTGCTGGTTGAGGTCGCCGAAGGACGATGCCTTCCAGCCGCCGAACGTGTAGTAGGCGATCGGCACCGGGATCGGCACGTTGACGCCGACCATGCCGACCTGGACGCGCGAGGCGAAGTCGCGCGCGGCGTCGCCATCGCGGGTAAAGATGGCGACGCCATTGCCCATCTCGTGGTCGTTGGCGAGCTTGATGGCGTTCTCGTAGGTCGGCGCGCGCACCACCGACAGCACCGGCCCGAAGATCTCTTCCTTGTAGATGCGCATGTCCGATGTGACGTTGTCGAACAGGCAGCCGCCCATATAATAGCCGTTCTCGTAACCCTGCATCTTGAAGCCGCGGCCGTCGACGACCAGCTTGGCGCCTTCCTTGACGCCGAGATCGACATAGCCCTTGACCCGCTCCAGCGCCTGAGCGGTGACCAGCGGGCCGAAATCGGCGGCGGAATCCGTGGAGGGGCCCACCTTCAGGCTTTCGACGCGCGGCACCAGTTTCTCCATCAGCCGGTTGGCGGTGTCGTTGCCGACAGGGACCGCCACCGAAATCGCCATGCAGCGCTCGCCGGCCGAGCCGTAGCCGGCGCCGATCAGCGCATCGACGGTCTGATCCATGTCGGCGTCGGGCATGATGATCATGTGGTTCTTGGCGCCGCCGAAGCACTGCACGCGTTTTCCCGACGCGGTGCCGCGCGAATAGATGTAGTGAGCGATCGGTGTCGAGCCGACGAAGCCGATGGCCTTGATGTCGGGATCGTCAAGGATGGCGTCGACGACTTCCTTGTCGCCGTTGACGACATTGAGGATGCCGGCAGGCAGGCCCGCCTCGATGAACAGCTCGGCGATGCGGATCGGCACGCCCGGGTCGCGTTCGGAGGGCTTCAGGATGAAGGCGTTGCCGCAGGCGATCGCAGGCGCGATCTTCCACAGCGGGATCATCGCCGGAAAGTTGAACGGCGTGATGCCGGCGACGACGCCGAGCGGCTGGCGCATCGAATAGACGTCGATGCCGGGGCCGGCACCGTCGGTGAATTCACCCTTCATCATGTGCGGCGCGCCGATGCAGACCTCGACCACTTCGAGGCCGCGCTGGATGTCGCCCCTGGCATCGGCGATGGTTTTGCCGTGCTCGCGCGCCAGGATGTCGGCCAGTTCGTCATAGTCGCGCGCGACCAGTTCAAGGAACTTCATCAGGACGCGCACCCGGCGCTGCGGGTTGGTCGCTGCCCATTTCGGCTGCGCCGCCTTGGCGTTCTCGACCGCCGCGCGCAGTTCCGCCTGCGAGGCCAGCGCCACCGTGCCGCGCACCGAGCCGTCCATCGGCTGCATCACATCTTGCTTGCGGCCGCTGGTTCCTGCGACACGCTTGCCGCCAATGAAATGACCGTATTCGATCATGATGTCTCTCCCTGGGTTTGTGATGGGGCATTGTCCGCTTTTGGCAGGCCGATGGCAACGCGAGGGAGAACGCAACCGTTGTGCGGAGAATAGACAGCGGTTGACGGGAGAGCATCAATTCTCGCAAATGAGAAGGGTCACAAAGACGAGGTCCAAGGATTGATAGGTTGAGTTCCTTCGCGCCCCCCTCTGTCCTGCCGGACGGTCTCCATGAACTGGGATGACGTCCGCATCTTTCTCGCCGTGGCGCGCGCCGGGCAAATCCTTGGCGCGGCGAAGCGCCTGGAACTCAATCACGCCACCGTCTCGCGCCGCATCGCCGCACTTGAAGACGCGCTGCGCACGAAACTCTTTCGCCGGCTGACCACCGGCAGCGAACTGACGCCCGCCGGCGAGCGCTTCCTCGACATTGCCGAGCGCATGGAGGGCGACATGATCGCCGCCCGCTCGACAATATCGGGCGAAGGCGACGACGTTTCGGGCACGGTGCGGATCGGCGCGCCGGACGGGTTTGGCGTCGCGTTCCTCGCCCGGCGCCTCGGCGCACTGACCGCGCTGCATCGTGAATTGACGATTCAGCTCGTACCGGTGCCGCGCTCCTTCTCCCTGTCTCGCCGCGAGGCCGACATTGCCATCACCGTCGAGCGGCCGACCGAGGGCCGGCTGGTAGCGGGCAAGCTGGTCGACTACTCGCTCGGCCTGTTTGCCTCGCGTGCCTATGCTGAAGCCCACGGCCTGCCCCAGACCGCTGCCGAGCTGGGACGGCACACATTGATCGGCTATGTGCCGGACCTCATCGTCAGCCCATCGCTCGACTACGCCGCCGAATTCAGCGCGGACTGGCGCACCAGCTTCGCCATTTCCTCCGCGCTCGGGCAGGCCGAAGCGGTGCGGTCGGGCGCCGGCATCGGCATCCTGCACACTTTCGTCGCCCGCTCGATGCCGGAACTGGTGGCCGTCGACGTGGTGGCGCCCATCCGCCGTGCCTACTGGCTGGTCTATCACGAATCGGTCAGGCCGCTGCGCCGCGTCCAGATCGTTGCCTCCTTCATTACAAAGACGGTGGAGCGGGAGAGAAATCTTTTCGTCTGACGCATGTCGGCCATCGCGGCTTCTTCCACGACTCGGAGAACGGCATGATCGTGCTCGACCCCGCCTTCTACGCCAGGATGACGCCAATTTATGACGAGTATCTCTCTCACTCCAAACCGGTCGCCACCGACGTGATGATCCCGTGGGCCTACCGGCTGCTGTTCGACGAGGGTTGGGTGAAACAGGCGTTCTGACGCGAAATCCGGTGGCGCGCCCGCCGAAGGCGGGCGAACAGCGCCTATTTCAGATAGCGCTCCTGCGCCAGTGCACGAGCGTCGATATCGGGCACTTTGTTCGAGATGATGTCGGCCAGCACCTTGGCCGAGCCGCAGGCCATGGTCCAGCCGAGCGTTCCATGGCCGGTGTTGAGGTAGAGATTGGAGAGCTCCGTGCGCCCGATCAGCGGCGGCCCGTCCGGCGTCATCGGCCGCAGCCCGCACCAGAACGTCGCCTCCCGCATGGCGCCGGCTCCCGGGAACAGGTCGCCGACCGAGTGTTCCAGCGTGCGCCGCCGCGATTCATGCAGCCTGAGGTCGAAGCCGGAAATCTCGGCCGTGCCGCCGACGCGGATGCGGTCGCCGAGCCTCGTGATCGCGACCTTGTAGGTTTCGTCCATCACCGTCGACACCGGCGCGGCGGCGGCATCCTTGATCGGCACCGTGATCGAATAGCCCTTGACCGGATAGACCGGGATCGGCCGCTTCATCCGGCGCATGAAGTCCGCCGAATAGCTGCCCAGCGCCATCACATAAGCGTCGGCGGTCAGCCAGCCCTTGCTGGTGCTCATATTGTTGACGCGGTTGCGGCTGCGGATCACGCGCCATATCGTCGTGTCGTATTCGAACTTGACCCCGCGTGCCACGCAAAGCTCGGCCAGCCTGTCGGTGAACATCTTGCAGTCACCGGTCTCGTCGCCCGGCAGCCTCAGGCCGCCGACGAATTTCTCGCGCACCGCGGCCAGAGCCGGTTCCGCCGCGATGCAGCCGTCCTGGTCGAGGATTTCGTAGGGCACGCCATATCTCTTCAGCACCTCGACATCGCCTGATGTGCCGTCGAGCTGCTTTTGCGTGCGAAACAGCTGCAGCGTGCCCTGCGTCCGCTCGTCATAGGCGATGCCGGTCGCCTCGCGCAGCGCCTTCAGCGTATCGCGGCTGTATTCGGCCAGCGGCACCATGCGTGATTTGTTGACCGCGTAGCGTTCGGCTGTGCAGTTGCGCAGCATCTTGACCAGCCACGTCCACATATGCGGATCGAAGGCCGGCCGCACCACCAGCGGACCATGCTTCATCAGCAGCCATTTGATCGCCTTGAGGGGGATGCCGGGTCCGGCCCAAGGCGAGGCATAGCCGGGCGAAATCTCGCCGGCATTGGCGAAGCTGGTTTCCAGTCCCGGCCCTTTCTGGCGATCGATCACGGTCACCTCGTGGCCAGCCTCGGCGAGATAATAGGCCGTGGTCACCCCGATCACGCCACTGCCCAGCACCATGATTTTCATTCATTCACTCCTTGCCGCGCCGAGCGTCCTCAGGACGCCCGTGGACGCGGCCGTATTTTCGATTTGCGCATGACCCCAAGCGAAAATCGATGTCGATCTTCGAGACCAGGCGCTGTTGCCCATTCACGCCGCCGAGGGACCGGGGTCGTCTTCTTCTGTCTGCCGCATTCCGGCCGTCTCGCCAAGAGGCCGCCAATCGGCTGCGGCACTGTAGACGAGCCTGAGCCCGTGCGGTCGCCGCGCGTCAGCCTGGTCTTTCTGCCTGACCGTGCGCCGGGCAGCCTCCGGCTGGTAAAGCACGGCCTTGATCAGGATCGATTCCTGCCTGCCGTCGGCGTGTTCGACCGTTGCCGTCTGGCCCTGCGCCATGCCAAGCATGCAGAGCCCGCGCCTCGTTGCGACCGACAGGCTGGAGCCGACCGGCCCGCGCACCTCGTGCTGCACCAGGGTTCGCGTCTCGGCGGGACCGGCATCGACGCCGAACACCACCCTGCTGTTCAGCGTGACGATGTCGGGGTCGACCGAATCGATCGGCACGACATCGGCGCGTGAAAGCTTGTGTTCGAGCATGCGCACGATCGGATCCGCGAACGCCCGCCGGCGCTCCAGCATCACTTCGAGAACGGCGAAATCCTTCGTCGTCAGGCAGCAATTCGTGCTCGTCATCACCGCCTCCGCCATCAAGCTCGTTGCGGGCCGCAAGCAGGCGCATCGACGGCTTCGACGGTCACTGACAGTTCCCGGCCGCCACGAGCGTTCCAGCAAACCGCCTGCCCAACGCTGGCGCCGATGAGCGCGGTTCCCATCGGTGTCAGCACCGAAATGCGGTTCTCGGCTATGTCGGCCTCACCCGGATAGACCAGCATGATGCGCTGGGCGTCGCCGCTTTCGCCGCGCACGATCACCGTCGAACCCATTCGCACCACACCGGCCGGCATCGCCGCCGCGCTCCTGACGACGGCCCTGTCCATTTCCGAAAGCAGCTCCTCGGCCGTCTCGGGCGCGCGATCGAGCAAAGCCCTCGCCAGGCCCGTCAGCCTGTCATGGTCGGCGTCACTGATCAGAATATGGCTGTTTGGATGCAGTTCTTTTGCGTGTCGCATGGCAAACCTCATGGATCGGCGCATCGAGCGGATGCGCGCCTGCCGGCGCGTTGGCGACGGCGTGATGAAAGGCCGGCAGCCGCGAAGGGCTGTTCGGCTTGATGGCGGTTGTGGAAGTATGGATGCCCCGGTACGGACGGACGCCGGAAGGCGGCCGCGCCGGGGCTACGATCCCGCGATCGGGCAGACCCTGAAGAAGGTTTTGATATAAGCGAGCTTGCTCATGTGCCAAAGCTTGCCGAATGGCGCCCGCTTGTCAAGCGCGGCCAAACCGCTCAACCGCCCAGATAGCGCCGGTGAAAACGCGTTCCGAGGCTGGCCAGGATTTCATACCCGATGGTGCCGGCATGGTCGGCAGCATCGTCGACGCTCTGTGAGGGCCCTAGCAACTCCACCAGGTCGCCCTCTCCGAGCCGGCCGGGCGGCAAGGCGGAAATGTCGAGAATGATCGAATCCATCGACACGCGCCCGAGGAAAGGCAGGCGCACCGCCTCGAACCATGCGGCCGAAGCGGAGCGGCGCAGCCAGCCGTCCGCATAGCCGAATGAAATCGTCGCCAGGCTGAGCGGGCCCTGCGCATGGTAGCTGTGGCCATAGCCGACGCCAGTGCCCTTTTGGACACTGCGCGTCTGCGCCACCTTGGCCTGCAGCCGCACCACGGGCAGCATCGGGTTGGGTTCGCCAGGCGTCGGGTTGATGCCGTAGAGGGCGGCACCGGGCCGGGCGAGATCGCAATGATAGGGCGGGCCTAGAAAGATGCCGGAGGAGTTGGCAAGCGAGGCCGGCGCCACGGGTAGCATGGCGCGCAACCGCTCGAATGCCAGCCTCTGCTGTTCATTGGCCGGGTGGCGCGGTTCATCGGCGCAGGCCAGATGGCTCATCACATATCTGACGTCGATGCCATCGAAAGCGCCGACATCCCCGGCCATCGCCTCGACCTCGGCTGGCGCCATCCCAAGCCGCGACATGCCGCTGTCGACCTGGACGGCAGCCGGGAGCCGGCGCCCGGCGCGGTGTATCGCTGCGCGCCAGGCTTGCAACTGTGCGCTACTGTTGATGACGGCGCACAAGCCAGCCGCCACCGCTTCCGGCTCGGAGCCCGGCGGCAGCCCGTTCAGCACGTAGATGTCCGGTCCGGCCCCCACCGCCTTGCGCAGCGCGATGCCTTCGGACAGCAGCGCGACGAAGAAGATGTCGCAGCCTTCCTTCATCAGCGCCGATGCCACTCGCGCGGCGCCGAGACCGTAGCCGTTGGCCTTGACCACGCCCGCGCAGCGCACGCCGCCCAGTCGCGCCTTCAGCCGCCGGTAATTTTCGCGGATCGCGCCAAGGTCGATGGTGAGGATGGCCCCGGCAGCAGCCTCGCTTGTGACGTCGGCTTCTTCGGGCAGCGATCTTTTGGGGGCGTCGTGCATGGCGACCCTTCTTGTGGCGGATGGACATCAATAAGACGGTCGAACCGGCGCGGCAACCGCGGGCGTTTGAACTGCGGCCGCGGCCCGTCCAGCTATGGCACAAGGTGACGGAACGCCGTCACCACGTCTTCATAGACCTTGCGCTTGAACGGCACGATCAGGCCGGGCAGATCCTGCATCGGCCGCCACGACCATTTGTCGAATTCGGCGGTGTGGCCGCCCGGCGGCGGATTGATCTGGATCTCGCTGGTATCGCCATGGAAGCGGAAGGCGAACCATCGCTGCGTCTGACCCCGATAGCGCCCCTTGAAGGCGACGCCGACGAGGTTGTCCGGCAGATCATAGTTGATCCAATCCGGCGCCTCGGCAAGCAGCGAGACGCTGCGCATACCGGTCTCCTCATAGAGCTCCCGCTGCGCCGCCTGTAGCGGCTCCTCGCCCTTGTCGATGCCGCCTTGCGGCATCTGCCAGAGCTGCGTGGTGCCGGCGAACTCGCTGTCCGGCTCGGCGATGCGATGGCCGACCCAGACCAGGCCCTCGGCGTTGAGGATCATCAGCCCGACACAGGGACGGTAGGGCAGCGTCTCGCGGTCGACCTTCTTCGTCTTCGGCATCATTCAGTCTTTCAAGCTGTTTCCCGGTGGCTAGCCCTTTTGCGGATCGATCGCCACCGCTGAAATCGGCACGATCTCGATGCCGCGTTTCTTGGCCTCGGCCGCCCATGACGACACCGTGTCGACCGTCAGGTCGAAAGCGGAGCCGATGCCGACCGCCGTGCCCTTGGCACGGGCGGTCGCCTCCAGGCTGTCCAGTTTCTTCAGGATGGCGCCGCGATCCTGCACGGCGTCGATCGCCGTGTCTCCGGCGACGAAGGGCACGCCGTCCTTCAGCGCCAGATCCGGCGCCAGGCTGCGCGCCGACGAGCCGTCGTCGATATAGGCGAGCCCGCGCTTGCCGAGCTCGGCCATGAACGGCTCCATGGCCGCCGGGTCGGCGGAGAACCGCGCGCCCATATAGTTCATGACGCCGGTATAATTCGTCGTCCGCGACAGCGCCCAGCGCAGGCTCTTCAGGTTTTCTTCCGCGCTCGCCGCCACCGTCAGCGTGTTGCGCCCGGGGTTGACGTTGGGATAGTCGAATGGTTCGAGCGGCACCTGCATGACGATCTCATGGCCGCTCTGCCGGGCGGCCTGCATCCAGCGGCCGATACTATTGCCTTGCGGCGCGAAGGCCAGCGTCACTTCCGCCGGCAGCTTGGCGATGGCCGCCTGGGTGCCGGTCTGTGAGACAGCGAGCCCGCCGATGACGATCGCCACGCGGGCGCCGCGCGCGCCCGACCATGGCCGCGCATAGACATCGAACGGCCGCCTTCCGTCTGCGGCGCGCACCGGCAAGGGGCCGGTTTCGCTTGCCTCAATCAGTGCCCTGTCGGGGATATGCGCGATCTTCAGGTTCTGGCCGATGGTCGACGGATCACGGATGACGATTGCCGCCTTGGGCGGACCATCGCCTTCCTCCGTCTGCACATGGATGATCTGCGGGCCTCCAGCCTTGGCCGGCATTTCCGCCTTTGGCGTCGTGACCGGCGCCAAAGCGGACGGCGCAGCGGTCGGCTCCGGCACCATCTTCGGCGTCGAAACGGCGACTTCCTGGGGCTTGCGAAACGGCTTGTCCCTGAGCGCGATCGCGCCGGAGACGCCGACAATCGCCAGCACGACGAACGCAGCCACGAGCGCACCCGCGCTGACCTTGCCGGCGGTGCGCGGCGGACGGACAGTCAGCCCGAGCGGTCGTTCGATGTCCTTGCCGATATCAGCCAAGCCCTGTCCCCGTCCGCATGGCTTCGAACATGGAACCCTTTCGAAGAGACATGCGTGAATTCTTCATCCCGGCGCACCCCTGGCGCCCTGCAGCGAGGGATTCGCCTTGCCCCCGAATCAAACTGCCGGAACCTTTCGGTCCCGGCAGCATCGCATTGCTTCCATCGGGCGGCCAGACCCGTTGTTGGCCGCCACCTGTTACTGGTTGAGGACGGCCTTCTGCGGATTGGGCGGGAAGGCCGGATCGGTCTTCTGGCCGCGCAGAAGCTGCTCGGCATAGATGAGCTGGAGGTCGTCCTTCGGATCCGGCGGCACATAGGCTGCCGAGCCCGAACCGGTCGAGCTCTCGTCGGCACCCTTGATGTGGCCCTTGAGGTCGGATTCGCCGCGCGTCAGGTCCCTGCCCTGCAATTCCGGCGGCAGCGGCTGGTCGACCTTGATGTCGGGCGTGATGCCCTTGCCCTGGATCGACTTGCCGGACGGCGTGTAATAGAGCGCCGTCGTCAGCCTGAGCGCGCCATTCTCGCCAAGCGGGATGATGGTCTGCACCGAACCCTTGCCGAAGGACTGCGTTCCGACCACCGTGGCGCGGCGCAGGTCCTGCAGCGCGCCGGCGACGATTTCGGACGCACTGGCCGATCCGCCATTGACCAGCACGATCAGCGGCTTACCGCCGATATCGTCGACCTGCTTGGACTTGGCGTCGAAGCGGGTGACATCCTTCGGATCGCGACCGCGCGTCGACACGATCTCGCCGCGGTTGAGGAAGGCGTCCGATACGCTTACCGCCTGGTCGAGCAGACCGCCGGGATTGAGGCGCAGGTCGAGCACATAGCCCTTGAGCTTGTCGTTCGGCACCTGCTTCTTGATGGTGTCGATGGCATTCTCGAGGTCGTCATAGGTCTTTTCGGTGAAGGAGGTGATCTTCATGTAGCCGATGTCGTTCTCGACCCGGAACTTGACCGCCTTGACCTTGATGATGTCGCGCACCACCGTCAGCTCGATCGGCTTGTCGGCGCCCTGGCGCAGGATGGTGAGCTTGATCGGCGTGTTGACCAGGCCGCGCATCTTGTCGACCGCGTCGTTCAGCGTCAGGCCACGAACCTCCTCACCGTCGATCTTGGCGATGTAATCGCCGGCCAGCACGCCCGCCTTGGCGGCCGGCGTATCGTCGATCGGCGTGATCACCTTGACCAGGTCATTCTCCATGGTGACCTCGATGCCGAGGCCGCCGAACTCACCCTTGGTCTGCACGCGCATGTCCTGCGCCTGCTCGGCGTTCATGTAGGAGGAGTGGGGGTCGAGCGAGGCAAGCATGCCGTTGATGGCGTTCTCGACCAGCGACTTGTCGTCGGGCGGCGTCACATACTGCGCCCGCACCCGCTCGAAGATATCGCCGAAGATCGCCAGTTGCTTGTAGGTCTCCGACCCCGCAGCGTTCGCTGCCGAGCCGGGCGCGCCATAGACCAGGCTCATGGCGGACGCGCCCATCAGCGCACCGGCAAACAGAAGCGACAGTTTCCGCATCATTTCACGTCCTTCCAGAAAAACGGTCCGCCCACCATGGGGCCGGATCGACGGGTTTTCCATCCTTGCGGAACTCGACATAGAGCTCCGGCGTGGCATTTCCATTCTTCGAAGCCGAGGTGCTTGCCACCCGGGCCTCCCCCATCGCACCGACCGGCTCTCCTGCGAGCACTGATTGGCCGGTGGCGACGCTGATTCTGCTCATCCCCGCCAGGACGACATGATAACCGTCGCCGGCATTCAGGATCAAGAGTTGACCGTAGGAGCGAAACGGCCCCGCATAAAGCACATTCCCATCCGCCGGTGCGGTGACGATGGCGCCCGATTGTGTCGCAACCATGTCCCCAAGCATCACCGCGCCGTTACCGTCTTCGGCGCCGAACCGGCGTTTGATGCGGCCGATGACCGGCAGCGCGATCTGTCCTTGCAGCGCCGAGAAGGGTGCCGCCGCGGCAAGCCGGTTGGCCTCGGGAAGCGGCAGCGACGCCGTCAGATCGCCGCCCGCCTTATCCCCGCCTGCCTTGTCGCCGGCTCGACCGGCATCCGCGGCCTTTGCGGTATCCGCGGCCTTGCGGTTGCGCTCGGCCTGCGCTTCGAGCGAAGCGATCAACTCCTTCAGGCTGCTGGCCTTGGCCGCCAGCGTCTCGGAATGCTGTCGCTCGGCCGACAACTGCGCCTGCGTGTCGGCTTCGAGCTTCTGCTTGGCTTCCAGCAGCATGCCGAGCCGCTTCTTCTCCGCCGCCTGCTCGCCGACCGCCGTCGTCAGCCGTGCCCGCTCGGCCTCGATCGAGGCCGTCACCCTCGTCTGCTCCTTGAGGTCGGCCAGGAGCCTGTCGGTCTGCTGGCGCAATTCAGGCACCACGGCGCCAAGCAAAATGGCGCTGCGCACCGACGACAGCGCGTCCTCCGGCTTGACCAGGATCGCCGGCGGCGGGTTCAGCCCCATGCGCTGCAATGCGCCCAGCACCTCCGCCAGCACGTCGCGCCGCGCCATCAACGAGGCGCGGATCTTCTGCTGCTGGCTCTTCAGCCCTTCCAGCTTGGCGCCGATGTCCTCGATGTCCTGCCCAAGCTTCTGCTCGGTCATCGCCGACTGGATCAGCGCGGCGGTGATCGAAGCGTGGTCCTTCTTGACCGCGGCAATGTCGGCGGCGAGCTTGGCCAATCGTTCGGACGATAGGCTTATCTCCTTGGAGATCTGTTCGTATTCGGCGCGGCTCTGGTCCGGATCGGGGGCCATGTCGAGCGTGTTCTCGGCCCACACGGCATTGAGCGACAGGATGACCGCCGCCGCCGCGATGCCGCAGCGCGCGCGCCAGGAGCCCGCTGTCGATGAGCCCGTCGTCGATTTCCAGCCTTCAGCCATGCGGGATGGACTCTATCTGCGGCTTCGTTAACGAACCATCAACCATATTAATGCGCATCGCCCAAAAATGTGCAGCGGTTTCGCACACCGGTTAACAAAACAGGAAAAGCCGGCCCAAAGCCGTGATCTTGCGCGGCATTGGGGCGGAATTCGGTGCGATGCGACCTTCAGGCTCTGTGATAGGGGTGGCCGGACAGGATCGTCGAGACCCTGTAAAGCTGCTCTGCCAGCATCACCCGCACCAATTGGTGCGGCCATGTCAGCGCACCGAAAGACATCACCAGCTCGGCCTGGGCGCGCAGCGATGGATCGTGGCCGTCGGCGCCGCCTATGGCCAGCGCCAGCGCCTTGCGACCGGCGTCGCGCAACTGCCCGATGCGGCCGGCGAACTCTTCCGAGGACAGGTTCTTGCCGCGCTCGTCGAGCAGGACCAGCGCCGAGCCGGGCTGCAACTGCGCCTGCAGCCTTGCCCCTTCATCGCGCCGACGTTCATCGGCGTTCTGGGCGCGGCCTTCGGTGATCTCGGCGATGCCGGAGAATTCGAGGCCGACAGCCGGGCCGCTCTTGGAGAAACGCTCGAAATAGCGGTCGGCGAGTTCTCTCTCGGGGCCGCTTTTCATCCGGCCCACGGCATGAACGGTAATCTTCATCCTCGCCTCAGAGGGCCGCCGATGCGTGTCGCCCGAAAATCGTCAATAGGCCTGGAACCACGGCACGCATCCGAACCAACCGGCTCAGTGCAGGGTCTCTTCCTCGAGGTCCGGCGCCTGCCACATCTTTTCGAGATTGTAGAATTCGCGGACTTCGGGGCGGAAGACATGGACGATGATGTCGCCTGAATCGATCAGGACCCAGTCGGCGCCGGACAGCCCCTCGACGCGCGCCGTGCCGAGGCCGGCATCCTTCAACGCCTTGAGGAGATGGTCGGCAACAGCCGAGACATGGCGGTGCGATCGGCCCGACGCGACGACCATGTAGTCGCCGAGGCTCGATTTTCCCTGAATGTCGATTGAGACGATGTTTTCGGCCTTGGAGTCTTCCAGACTGGCAAGGACTGTGTTGATGGCGCGGGACACGGCGTCGTTTACGCTGATCCCGGCCGGCGAAGGCACGATGTCGGCCTTCTTCCGCAGTGCTGTTCTCAGTGTATTTCCTTTCGCAGCAAGAACAACCAAATCACCCTTAAAGCGGGTGACACCGCTTAGATAGGCAGAGTTCCGTTGCAGTTTCAAGACGGAGCCCCGCTTCCATGCGAACTCATTGAGCCCCCGCTTGTTCCGCGCGACACGCAAAAGATCGGAACCCAGGCGTTCCGCAGCGGTTATCGGCTGATTGATCAACCGGAATCCCATTATGCCGATCGACCCGCAAAATGCCCTCCTGACCGTGCAGGCGGGGCTCTCTCAACTCAGCGCACTCATTGTCTCCTATTCCCTCTCGGCGGTCGGCGCCGTCATCCTTCTGGTTGTCGGCTACATCGTCGCCGGCTTTGCCGAGCGTTCGATTTTTGCCGGCCTGGGCCACATCCATGGCTTTGACCAGACGCTGCGGCACTTCTTTTCCAAGATCGTCCGCTACGCCATCCTCGTCCTCGTCGTCATCATGGTGCTCGGCCAGTTCGGCGTGCAGACGGCCTCGATCATCGCCGCGATCGGCGCCATCGGCCTGGCCATCGGCCTGGCGCTGCAAGGCACGCTTCAGAACATCGCCGCCGGCATCATGCTTTTGGCATTGCGGCCGTTCCGCATCGGCGAATCCGTCGAAGTCGGGTCCATTGCCGGCTCGGTCGAGGAAATCGGCCTCTTCGCCACCAAGCTCCGGACATCCGAAGGCGTCTACATCCTGGCGCCCAACTCGACGCTGTGGAACCAGCCGGTGCGCAATTTTTCGCGCAACGGCGTGCGGCGCGGCGACATCACGCTCTCGATCGGCTCCTGGAACGACATCGACCGCGCCCAGAAGACGCTGCTTGCGATCGCCGCCGCCGAGCGCCGCATCAAGCGTGAGCCGGCGCCGACCGCCTTTGTCGCGGCATTGGGCGAAAGCACCGTCTCGATCACCTTGCGCTATTGGACATCATCGGCGGATTTCTTCGCCGCCCAGGCCGATCTCACCAAGCGGGCCAAGCAGGAGTTCGACCGCGAACGCATATCGATCCCGCTGCCGCCACCGCAGGCCCCGGCACCGGAAACCCGCCGGCAATAGTCAATCGCCCCTGTGCCGGTGCTGTTCGTCCGGCGCGAAGGCGAGTTCCACCGGCAGTGGCGCCTGCGCCGTCATCGGCGCGAAGCTGCCGGTTTCGGTTGCCGGCACCGGCCGCGTGGTGAACACGCGCAAAAGCACGAACAGGCAGAAGACGCAGGCGATGACCACAGTCACATAGATGAAGGCCTGCGTGCCGAAGACGGCCGACAGCGCGGTCACGATGCCCGGCACGATGAAGCCGGACAGCGACCAGGCAAACAACAGCGAACTCGACAGCGCCACCATGTCGTCCTTGCCGGCGCGGTCGGCGGCATGCGCACTGGCCAACGAGTAGATCGATTCCGAGGCGCCGTCCCACATCACATAGACCACCAGCAGCAGTGCCAGCGTACCGCCGTCGAAGCCGAGCGCGAACATCCCTGCCGCCGCGGCGATCGCGGATGCCGCTACCAGCACATAGCGGCGATCGGTGCGGTCGGAAATCCAGCCGAGCGGAACCTGCAGGATCAGCGTGCCGAGCGGCATCACCGACAGCAACAGCGCCACGTCGGCCTGGCTGTACCCTTTCGCGGTGGCGTGGATCGGCGCGAAGCCGGAAATCGACATGGACAGGCCACCGACCGCCAGCATGCCGGCGACGCCGACCGGCGAAATCCGCCAGGCCCGGCGCAGCGCCACCGATGCCGCCTGCGGCGCCGGCGGCTGGGCCAGCCGGGTCATCCCGACGGGCAGGATGGATAGCGCGGTGAAGGCTATGCCGATCAACGATGCATCCGCCGTCCTGATGTCGACCAGCGCCAGCGTCGCATAGCCGATGCCGAGCCCGCCGACATAGGCGACGTAGAAGACGGCCATTACCCTGCCGCGTATGGCGTTGGCGACGGCATCGTTGAGCCAGCTCTGCGCGACGATGAAAAGCCCGCATATGGCAAAGCCGTAGAGAGCGCGCGCCGCGATCCACGACAGGGGGTGCGGCCCGGCGCCGATTGCGGCATTCGACAGCGCGATCAGCGCCGACAGCACCATGAAGGCGCGGGCATGGCCAACCCTGCGCACCAGCGGCCCGGTCAAGATGCAGCCGGCGAGGCCGCCGGCCGACAGGCCGGTGACGATCAGACCGGCCCAGGTCGGATCGAAACCTTCCACCCCGAGTCGGACAGGAATGTAGGCGAACATCAGCCCGTTGCCGATGGCGATTAGCGCCATCGACACCACGACGCTGGCAATCGCGATCAGCGGCGTGGGCGTGTCGCCGTGGCTCGATTCCGCTTCGGTCTGGTTTTTCACGAGAGTGGCCATGTCAGCGCAAGATCATCCATTCGATGACGAAAGACCGCCGTAAAAGCGACATTGCCGGACTTGCCTTCTTCCTTGCGAAGAAAGGGCGCCGTGCGTGCCGATCAGCCCTTCGCCTGCTTGCGGATAGCCGTCGACGAGAGCGACGAGCGCGGGCCGTGGATGAAGGTCCAGGCGGGCGCCTTCATGCGGGCGAGCCTTGGCGCATCGCCTTCGTCGACGCGGGCATAGTCGAAGGTCTTGGCCACGACCGACGACAGGAACGACAGCGTCGCGCCCGGACGGTCGATGACCGCGATCGGGAAGGTCATGACGATTTCGCGCCAGCGCTGCCAGCGGTGGAAATCGCGCAATGAGTCGGCGCCCATGATCCAGACGAAGTCGACGCCGGGATTGCGCGCCTTGACCAGCGCCAGCGCGTCGGCGGTGTAGCGCACATGATGCGCCGCTTCGAAGGCGGTGACCTTGATCTTCGGGTTCTTGGCGATCCGATCGGACAGGCGCAGCCGTTCGGCCAGCGGCGCCAGCTCGTGCGTGTTCTTCAGCGGATTGCCCGGGGTGACCATCCACCACAACTGATCGAGAGCCAGACGCCTGAGCGCGATCTCGGCGACGAGCGCGTGGCCGGCATGTGGCGGATTGAACGAGCCGCCGAACAGGCCGACAGCAAGGCCTTTGCCGGCATGCGGCATTTTGAGGTAGCTGGACGGGATAGGTTGTTCAGGCAGGGAAAGCATGGTGCTAGGTGCCCCCCTCTGTCCTGCCGGACATCTCCCCCTCAAGGGGGGAGATTGGCAACGTCACCGACTGCAGAAATTCTGCGACGACAGCGATTGGCGAAATCAGAAACAACAGCCCATCTCCCCCCTTGAGGGGGAGATGCCCGGCAGGGCAGAGGGGGGTCCGCGCGCACACGCCTCTCAGACTCTAACGGCGAAAAACGTCAAGGCCTCACCTGTCCCGAGCCGCGCACGCGGTATTTGAACGAGGTCAGCTGCTCGACGCCAACGGGCCCGCGCGCGTGCATCTTGCCGGTGGCGATGCCGATCTCGGCGCCCATGCCGAACTCGCCGCCATCGGCGAACTGTGTCGAGGCGTTGTGCAACAGGATCGCCGAGTCGATCTCGTTGAAGAACCGTTCCACCGCCTGCGCATCCTCGGCGACGATCGCCTCGGTATGGTGTGAGGAGAAAGTCTCGATATGCTCGATCGCGCCGTCGACGCCGTCGACCAGCTTCACCGCGATGACGGCGTCCAGATATTCGGTGACCCAGTCGGCATCGGTCGCCGGCTTGGCGTCGAAGAACAGCTTCAGCACCTCGGCATCGGCATGGATCTCGCAGCCGGCAGCGCGCAAGGCATCGAGGATCGGCACCAGGTGGGTGGAGGCAACCGCACGGTCGACCAGCAGCGTTTCGGCCGCGCCGCAGACGCCGGTGCGCCGCATCTTGGCGTTGACGGCGATGCCGACCGCCATGTCGAGCTTGGCCGAGCGGTCGACATAGAGATGGCAGATGCCTTCCAGATGCGCGAAGACCGGCACCCGCGCCTCGGTCTGCACCCGCTCGACCAGGCTCTTGCCGCCACGCGGGATGATAACGTCGAGATTGCCGCCGAGGCCTTTCAGCATTTCGCCGACGGCGGCGCGGTCGGTGGTCGGCACAAGCTGGATGGCGTCCTGCGGCAGGCCGGCTGTCTTCAAGCCGTCGACCAGGCAGGCGTGGATCACCGACGACGAGTTCAGCGAATCCGAGCCGCCGCGCAGGATCACCGGGTTGCCGGCCTTGAGGCAGAGCGCGCCGGCATCCGCCGTGACGTTGGGCCGGCTCTCATAGATGACGCCGATGACGCCGAGCGGCGTGCGCACGCGTTCGATCCTGAGGCCGTTCGGCCGCTCCCAACTGGCGATCACGTCGCCGACGGGATCGCCGAGTTCGGCAATCTCGCGAATGCCGTCCGCCATGGCGCGGATGCGGGCGGGATTGAGCTTCAGCCGGTCCATGGAGGACGCCGACAGTCCGGCTTCATGACCGTTCGCGATGTCGATGGCGTTGGCGTCGAGTATGGCTCGCTCGCGGGCGATGATCGCCTCCGCCATGGCGGCCAGTGCCGCGTTCTTGGCGGCTGTCGTGGCGATGGCCAGCGGTCGTGCGGCGGCGCGGGCACGGCGGCCGAGGTCGGCCATTGTCGCCACTGTATCGTTCCGGGATTTTTCATGCAGCTTCAGCATGGCTCATCCTCCGCTCGTTACTTGGTCGCCCGCGAGGCTGACCACAAGGTCGTCGCGGTGGATCATCGCCGAACGCGCCTCGTAGCCGAGCACGGTCTCGATTTCGGTCGTCTTCAGGCCTGCGATCCTTACGGCATCCGCGGCATCGTAGGCAACCAGCCCGCGGGCGATCTCGCGGCCCTCGGGCGACAGGATCGCCACCGTATCGCCGCGCGAGAAATTGCCGCTGACCAGCTTGACGCCGGCCGGCAGCAGCGACTTGCCCGATGTCAGCGCCCCGACGGCACCGGCATCGACGGTGAGCCTTCCCGCCGGTTCGAGCTGGCCGGCGATCCAGCTCTTGTAGCCTTTCACGGGGTTGGCGCTCGGCCGGAAGAAGGTGGCGCGCTCGCCGCGCTCGACCGCCATCAGCGGCGAAAGCCGCGTGCCGGCGGTAATGATCATGGCGGTGCCGGCCGCGGTGGCGATCTTGCCGGCGTCGAGCTTCGTGCGCATGCCGCCGCGCGACAGTTCGGAAGCCGCGGCGCCCGCCATCGCCTCGATTTCAGGCGTGATGCGGTCGACCACCGCGACGAATTTGGCCTCCGGGTCACGCGCCGGCGGCGCGGTGTAGAGCCCGTCGATATCGGAGAGCAGCACCAAAAGGTCGGCGCCCATCATCGTCGCCACCCGCGCCGCCAGCCGGTCATTGTCGCCATAGCGGATCTCGGAGGTCGCCACGGTGTCGTTCTCGTTGATGACCGGCACCGCCTTCATCTTCAACAGCGTCGAGATCGTCGCCCGGGCGTTGAGGTAGCGGCGGCGCTCCTCGGTGTCGCCAAGCGTGAGCAGGATCTGGCCCGATTTCAGCCCGCCCTTGCCGAGCGCATCCGACCAGGCGCCGGCCAGCGCGATCTGCCCGACGGCGGCCGCCGCCTGGCTCTCCTCGAGCTTCAGCGCCCTTTTTCCGAGGTCGAGAATGGTACGGCCAAGCGCGATGGCGCCCGACGACACGACCAGGATTTCCGCACCGCCCTGAGCCAGCACGGCGATGTCGTCGGCCAGCGAGGCCAGCCAGTCGCGCTTCAGCCCGGCCGTGCGGTCCACCAGAAGCGCCGAACCGATCTTGACGGTGATGCGCCGGTATTTCTTCAGCGACTGCATGGCCTTACTTTTCCCAGCGCGTCTCGATCGGGGCGGCGATCTGCGCGCGGGCCTCCGCGATCACCGCCATCAGCGCGCGCTGCACCGCCTCGACACCTTCGCCGGTGACCGCCGACAGCAGCATCGGCGCGCGGCCGGCGGCGCGCTTCAGCGAGGCGATCTTTTTCTTGCGCTCATCCGCATCGAGCGTATCGACCTGTGAAAGGGCCAATATCTCGGCCTTGTCGGTCAGGCCGTGGCCATAGGCTTCGAGTTCGGCGCGCACCGTCTTGTAGGCCTTGCCGGGATTTTCTTCCTGCGCCGACACCAGGTGCAGCAGCACGCGCGTGCGCTCGACATGGCCAAGGAAACGGTCGCCGATGCCGACGCCCTCATGCGCGCCCTCGATGAGGCCGGGAATGTCGGCGATGACGAATTCACGCGCATCGATGCGCGCCACCCCCAGGCCGGGATGCAGCGTGGTGAAGGGATAATCGGCGATCTTCGGCTTGGCGGCGGTGACGGCGGCGAGAAAGGTCGATTTGCCGGCATTGGGCAGCCCGACCAGCCCGGCATCGGCGATCAGCTTCAGCCTGAGCCAGATGTTGAGCTCCTCGCCGGGCTGACCCGGATTGGCGCGGCGCGGCGCCTGGTTGGTCGAGGTCTTGAAATGCTGGTTGCCGAAGCCGCCATTGCCGCCCTTGGCCAGCAGGAAGCGCTGGCCGACCACGGTGAGATCGCAGATCAGCGTCTCGTTATCCTCTTCGAACACCTGCGTTCCAGCCGGCACTTTCAGCGTGACGTCGGCACCCTTGGCGCCGGTCATGTTGCGGCCCATGCCATGGGTGCCGGTCTTGGCCTTGAAATGCTGCTGGTAACGGTAGTCGATCAGCGTGTTCAGCCCGTCGACCGCTTCCAGCCAGACGTCGCCGCCGCGTCCGCCATCGCCGCCGTCCGGTCCGCCGAACTCGATGAATTTCTCGCGCCGGAACGACACCGAACCGGCGCCTCCGTCGCCGGAGCGGACATAGACCTTGGCTTGATCGAGAAATTTCATCGGACAGCAGTTTCTTTATTGGCCTTGCGGCATTGCTCTAAACCTTGCGCCTTGCTCTAAACCAAGGCGCGGCGAAGGGCGAGGCCGTTTTATGACAATGGCCGCGCGGGGTTGGCCGGAGATGACGGATGAAGCTTGTAACCTACAACATCCAGTACGGCATCGGTCTTGACGGGCAGTACGATGTCGCGCGCATCACTGAAGCCGTGCGCGGTGCCGACGTGATCGCGCTGCAGGAGGTCACCCGCAACAATCCCAGGAACGGCGGACGCGACATGGTCGCCGAGATCGGCGAGGCGCTGCCCGACTATTTTGCCGTCTATGGCAGCAATTTCGAGGCCAATATCGGCTCGCGCATCGAGAACGGCCGCGCCATCACCATCACCTTCCAGCTCGGCAACATGGTGCTGTCGAAGACGCCCATTCATCTGTCGCGCAACCTGCTCCTGCCGCGCAGCCGCAGCTTCGAGATGATGAACTTCCAGCGCGGCGCGCTGGAGGCGCTGATCGAGACGCCGCTTGGTTTCATCCGCTTCTATTCCATCCATCTCGATCACCGCAGCCCGGTCGAGCGCGCCAGCCAGATCCAGTTCCTGCGCCGGCGCCTGTTGAACTATGCGCTTGAAGGCGGCGCGCTGTCCGGCGTCGCCGAGATCGGCCTGCCGGAACTGCCGCATCCCGAGGCCTTCGTCGGCATGGGCGACTTCAACATGCTGGCCGGATCGCCCGAATATGTCGAACTCGCCGGCCGGCCGGACCACGAATTCGGCATGCCGCTGACCGCTGATTTCGCCGTCGACGCCGCCCTTCGCCTCAATGTCGCCGGCGACGATCTCGTCAGCTGGGTCGACCCCAAGGATCCCGGCAATACCGACCGTCACAAGCGCATCGACTATATCTTCACCAGCGCCTCGCTTGCCCGGTCGCTGAAGCGCCTGTGGGTCGACCGAAAGGCTGTCGGCTCGGACCATCTGCCGGTATGGGCCGAACTGGGCTGAGCCCAAATCGATGCACGATTCTTTCCGAACCTTTGACCGGAGGCCCAGCGCCGATGTGCTGAGATTCAGGTGAGGCCGGCCTCACCTGAAATATCGGCACATCAAAAATGCACCCAGTTGCGCAGGCTGGTCCACGTCTTCCTGTCGAGCCGGTAGCGCTCGACCGGCACCTGGCCGGCGACGATCGAGTTGAGCATGCCCTGGCCGGCATACTGGAAGCCGCATTTGTGGATCACCCGGCGCGAGGCCGGATTGATGACCCGCGTCGAGGCATGCAGCACCTGGATATTTGTCCGTTGGAACGCGAGATCTACCAGGGCGTGCGACGCCTCTGTGGCGAAGCCGCGCTTCCAGTAGGGCTCACCGATCCAGTAGCCGAGCTCCAGTCCGCGGTCGGTTGTGTTCAATCCGGCGCAGCCGACGAAGGTTTCGGTGCCGGCCAGCGTCAGCGCGTAGGCGATGCCGGCGCGGCGCGACTTGGTCATGGCCAGGAAAGCGCGGGCCTCCGCCTCGCCATAGGGATGCGGCATGCGCGCCAGCATCTCGGCGACATGACGGTTGTCGGCGAGCTCGACCAGTTGCGCGATGTCGCTTTCGCGCGGAGCCCGCATCACCAGCCGCTCGGTGACCAGCACCGGGCAATCGATGGCATAACTTTCGTCTTCTGAGTCTTCCGCTTCGGCAACCATGTCAAAGTCCTCCAGGCACAAGAAAAAGGGGAGATGGAAACCCATCTCCCCTGATCCTTTTCCTGGCTTTGCCAAACCTTCTGGCTTCCAGACACCGGTTCCCGAGATGGGCTGCCGGTGTTGTGGTGCGGAACCGGCTACTCCGCTGCTTTGGTAATCGGGTTGACCGATACGTAGGTTCGGCCGTTGGCTTTTTTGTTGAACGTCACGGCGCCGGCTTCGAGCGCGAAAAGCGTATGGTCGGTACCCATGCCGACATTGACGCCGGGATGCCAGGTGGTGCCGCGTTGACGGATGATGATGTTGCCCGGGATGACGGCTTCGCCGCCGAACTTCTTCACGCCCAGACGCTTGGAATGCGAGTCGCGACCGTTGCGCGACGAGCCGCCAGCTTTCTTGTGTGCCATCTAACTAACTCCGATGCGCCCAAGGGCGCTTGAATGGTCTTATGAACGCGTTCGCGTTCCGTTTCAAGTCCGATCCGGCGACGTTTCGCGCCGGTTCGCCTTACTTCTTTGCCAGTTCCTTGGCCTGCTCGCGCCAGTCCTTGATCTGGTCGGCGCTGAACGGCATGTTCTCGTCGATCTTGGCCACATCCTTCTCGGTCAGCTTGGCGAGCTGCGCGAAGGTGATGATGCCCTGTTCGTTGAGATCCTTTGCTGCAACCGGGCCGATGCCCTTGATCACGGTCAGATCGTCCGGCTCACCCTTCGGCGCCTTGAACAGCGGCGCTGCCGCGGTCTCGGCCTTTGCCTCTTCCTTCGGGGCGTCCTTCTTGGCCTTGGCTTCCTTCGGCGCCGTGTCGGCGGCTACCTCGGCCTTGGCTTCCGCCTTGGCAGCGGTCTTCTTGGCCGGCTTGGCGCCGCCCAGCAGGATCTCGGAGATCCGGACCGTGGTCAGCAACTGGCGATGGCCGATCTTGCGGCGCGAATTCTGGCGGCGGCGCTTCTTGAAGGCGATGACCGTGCGGTTCTTGCCCTGCTCGACGACTTCGGCGGTGACAACCGCGCCGTCGACGAACGGTGCGCCGAACGTGACATTCTCGCCCTCGCCATGCGCGAGCACGTGGCCGATCTCGACGATGTCGCCGACATTGGCTTCGACTTTTTCGATCTTCAGGAGATCGTTGGCGGCGACGCGATACTGCTTGCCGCCCGTTTTGATGACTGCGAACATTTTTTGCCTTTCGCTGTTCGGTCGGCCTCGATGAACCGCCTGTGGCGGTTCGGCCGTCTTTTTGTCAGTCTGCGGGTTCAAAAAACAAGCGGCGCGGAAGAACCCTCCACGCCGATTGCGCGCTGTCCCTAACCGAAGGTTCGTTGCGAGTCAAGGCAAAGGAGCCATCGAACCGTGGGGCTTTTGGCTCCGGCAACACCGCAAGCACCGGCGTGTGCCTGACAACCGCGAAAAGAACCGGGATACCGGGACGGATTTGGCCTTGTAACCTGTCGGGCGAGCCGTTATCTAGTGCGCCGCGCCGGCAACGGCGGACCATGACCGCGGAGAGGTGGCAGAGTGGTCGAATGCACCGCACTCGAAATGCGGCATGGGTGCAAGCCCATCGGGGGTTCGAATCCCTCCCTCTCCGCCATTTCTGCTTTGTACAACCCGGAGACATAGGTAACGTATTGTACCTAAGACATGGGTGACAATCTCGTGCCGAACGGATTGTCGA
>NZ_JAIUID010000012.1:0-146010 GCF_020165435.1 Mesorhizobium sp. BR1-1-2 | reverse complement strand
GCGAGGGGGCGAGGGGGCGGATGATCGCCCGTCTGGAGCGGAAGATCAAGCAGGAG
The DNA here is from genome assembly GCF_020165435.1 of Mesorhizobium sp. BR1-1-2. Taxonomy (NCBI): domain Bacteria; kingdom Pseudomonadati; phylum Pseudomonadota; class Alphaproteobacteria; order Hyphomicrobiales; family Phyllobacteriaceae; genus Mesorhizobium; species Mesorhizobium sp. BR1-1-2. The sequence goes on along the minus strand of NZ_JAIUID010000012.1, from coordinate 145,954 downwards.
GTGCTGGATATCTTTTATGATGCCGATCTGTTGCGCCTGCGCAGCAGGAGAATTCTCGCCCGTGCATGCCGGCTTTTCAGCAACGGGCGTGGCTTCGTCAAACTTAGACCAGTCGATGAGATTGAAGCGGACGTCAAGTCGCATCAGGAGTGGATCGATCGGTCGAAGCATTTCCTGATGCAATTGACGTCGGCAAGCGGCGATTGCTTCAAATTGCTCCGCTACAGCCCAACGTCGTGAAACGAGACAGATCTCGCTGTCTGCCTCGAAGTCGGTTCCTTCCCTTCATCAACCGTCCCGTTTGTGCCGACCAGATTTGTAGGAGCGGACAGGGGTTCCAGCACATGCCATTTGGCCTGCTGCCGGTTTTTCGGCCACGCCGTTAAGCTAGCACTGCTTTCTCCTCGAATTCGACGGGGCTCAGATAGCCTAGCGTCGAGTGCCGAGGGTTGTAGAGGTGGTCGGGGGTGCCGATCTCAGCACACTTTGCACTTGTCGCAGACCTTCAGATTTCCGGGACAGTTCTCTTGCAACCAAAACATCCCGGACACGTTGTTCGTCTATTCGCAATCAGGGGAGAACGTCGTGAACGGAATAATATATCTCGTGGGTCTCGTCGTGATCGTTCTGTTCGTTCTGTCATTCCTTGGACTACGGTAAGATCATGGCCGACACAGTACCCGAAAGCCCTGCAGTTAGCCCAAGGGTGGCTGCATCGTCCTATCTTGAATGGGGGGACATATTTGGCGGCGGGATCATCGCTTGCGCCATCTCAGTGGTTCTTTTGCAATTCGGATCGAGTGCCGGCTTGGCGCTGGGTTCTCCTACTCTGCCCAACGGCGGCGCTTCTTGGAACGTGCTGGCGGCCGGGCTATGGGTAGTCGTCGTGGCCGTAGCAAGTTCCGCAGCCGGCGGTTATGTAGCTGGACGCATGCGCACGCGCTGGGAGGACAGCGACGCAAATGAGAGCGAATTCCGCGATGGCATACATGGCATCGCGGTCTGGGCTCTGGCGACACTCGGAGCGGCGTTTTTCTTTGCGATGATTGCCCGAAAAGGCGCGGATGCAGTGGTCAATCCCGCTGACGCGCAACTCAACGAAACGACCGTGCGCCTTTCAGCCAACATAACGGCCATATTCAGCTTCGCGACGGCCGCGGGCTCCGCACTTGGCGCTGCGGCCGCATGGTTTGCAGCGACTACCGGGGGTGAACACCGCAATCAGGGAATCGCCTTCCACGACGTTGTGCCGGCTTTGTTGCGCAAGCGTTAGCATGCGGATAGGCAATCTAGATCGGCCGACATAGCCTCCACAGGCGTTCGAGGCTTCTTCGGGCTGGCTCGGATCGAGGTCATTTTACTACAATCCTTTTGAGGGACACTATCCAGCGGCTGTTGACGAGAAGCCGGGCGTGGCGGAGCGCCAATCAGAATTGCACGGCTCGAAAGGCGCGGCGGCGCAGTCGATGACCAGCTTGAACTGCGTTCCGACGATCTAGAGATACGGCAAAATTGTCCGACCGCTTACATCGTAATATCCGCTTCCATGATCAGCCGGCAATTGCCGCCGTTCCAACTTCCGCGACCGCAACGTAGGTAACCGTTCACCGACATACGGTGTCGGGATGCAACGTAAGGAGCGAAACGACCACGACGGCATTGAGACCGGGTTTACGCCCGTCGGGGCCGTTTGCTGTTCGGCTTACTGTCCAAAATGCACATCGTTTGTATGAACGGCAGGGGCTTGGTCGCACGACAGGAGACGCTGGAACCTGGGGCGACAAGCAGCTATTGCGAACTATGACCGGCCGCAATCGCGTCCGTTCTTCATGGCGGTCTCGTGCTGTTCGCTGCCAGCTGGTGTTGCGGCGTGGAGTGACGACGTATCCGGGGAAGCAGGCTACACCTCCTCGGTTTCGAGCACGAATGTGCCCGCCGGTATGCGGTTAGTGATCATAGCGCGAATGCCTGCATCGATGGCCGGATCGGTTTCGTCGAACAGGCCGCACGCTTGCAGCGCCTTGCGCTGGTCGACGGAGCGGCCGAGATATTCCAGAAGCACGACCGAGGCTGCGGGTCTCCGCCCCGTAAAAGGGGCATGCCCGTCTGGATGCCGACCAGATAGGCGACGCTCGTCTGGTAGCTCGGATAGAGGATCACCTGGGTGATGCTGGTCTTGAGCAGGGTTTCGGATTCGAGCGCGAATATGCGATCGCCGAGCAGCAGCAGGGCGGCCGAATATTTCGAGGTCTTCACGCCATATTTGCCGAAATGGACGAGCCTTTCCATGCATTTCCAGAAATAGCGACCTTCCTTTTCGTAGATCACGACCAGGCATTTGATGATCTTGCCGGAATAGCCGAACGAGTAGAAATAGCGGAAATAGTAGCCGACATAGCGCCCGACATCGCCGGAACGCTGATAGAGCTGCTCCATATGCACCAGCATGTCCGACGGCGCATGGACGCCGAGTGGGCGGCGGCGCAGCCCGACGATCTCGGCAAAGCGCTGCTGGTCCATCAAAAGCTCGCCTTCGCTCACGCCGAAGAAGTCGCAGATCTTGCGCATGTTGCGACGGGACGGCCAGGTCTGGCCGCTCAGCTATTTGTTGAACTGCTGGCGGTTGATCTGCAGGCGCCGGCACACCGCGGCGATCGAGGGATAGTAGCTGCGTGAGGTCGCCCACCAAAAGTCGTTGAAAAAGCGCTCTATGCGATAGAAAACAACTTTCCGTCGGGCAAGCTCCCGGGCATCGAGAAGTTTGCCAGCATTTACGTCAACACCTCGCAAGGAGAGGGCGACGCCACCGGGCCCTGGAATTCGGGAGACGAATGGGACCGCATCGACGATCTCGAGGACGTCATGCCCATTGATGGCGGAGACGGGAGTGCAACGGTCAAGCTCAATGCCAAAGACAAGAAAGTCGCTGCCAAGATGGCGGAGCGGACACTCTCGGATCCCTCTTCCGATCCAACCACCGGTGCCGATATTGGAGCAGGCCCTGGGGCCGGGCGCACGAAGAATGGGGACATGGGCCGCGCCGCCAACATTCAGAAGGCGCCGGCGCAGGCAGAAGCCGTAGTTCGCAAGAGGAAGTAGCCTGCGAGCCGGAATAGTGCCCGAAACGCACACACTTTGGCGCCTCGTGATCAGAGTACCGGTATCCGACGGATCTTGGGAATTGTACTAAGCGGATGCATCGAACTGTTGGCCGCCGGATTCTGACCAGTCGCGCAGAAATGATCTATCCCAAGCGGCAGCGCTGCAAGCCCTTCCTGTCAGAGCAGCGGGTCGACTATCGCGTGCGGTTTCTTACCAGCAGACGCAGCAGAACCGCCAACGATTGCGCGCTGCGATTGCGCGCGAACGCTGACGGCTCCAGTTCCGGCGACGTCGTCCCGCCGTCGGGCTGCTTTCCACTCCGGCGCCGTTCCTCAGATCGACGATGGGCGCCGTGCCTCTCAGCTTCGATGCCGATCGGCCGCGCTCTTTCTCAGCGGGGTGTCAGACTGAAGTCCTGTCAGAGGAACGTTTCCGATTTCCTCACGTTCAGCTTAGGGCCGAGGCATCCTGCGCTCAGCCCACAAAGAGGAAATAAATCATGAGAATACATGTCACTGGCGCCACTGCCGCGTTGTTGCTGGTTGCTGGAATCGGCGTTGCTGCTGCGCAGGACGTCGTCGTTGTCCAGCCAGAGCAGGAGACAGTTGTCCGCGAATATGTGAAAAAGCAGCCCTTGGCGTCGGTCAACCTGTTGGGCGTGGAGCTTAAGCTGGGCTCATCAGTGCCGGACAAAGTTGAACTGCGCGAAGTTCCTAACGTCAAATACCGGGTAGCGGTGATTAATGATCAGACCGTCCTTGTCGATCCAGATACCCATCAGATCGTCGACGTCTTACACTAGCGATAAAGCCCGGTTCTATAGGCGGGCTGCGCTTCGACCCAGCCCGCCATTTTTATCTGCGCTCAGTTGGCAGGTTCTCCGAAAACGGGGCAGTTGGTCACCCAGCATGTCGGATCCATACCTGCGGCAATCCCGTCGAGCATCGCTTCCTTCGCTGCTCTTTTCGCCTCCGCCTGGGCGGCAGCAAGATTTTCCATCTCGCCTGAATTGCGGGTTGCGCGGTGGTCTCTATGAATTCAAAGCGGAATTTCGGCATTCGCATCTCCACGGTCTGATTCGGACGACGTCGCGACAGCCGGTTCCTCAGGACTATCGTTGTCTGAGCCATCTTCCCCGAGCACAGTCTCGGCGATGTAATCCTTAAGGTCGCCGACTTCGTCGTTGATCTCATCGGCCAGTATCCCTTCGCTTTCGGCATCGGAGATACATTGATCCGCCATCCTCTTGGCAGCTATTTCGGTTGGCACTGCGGCGGGCACTTCGACCTTGTGCTCATCGATCCATTCCTCGACGAAATGTGCCGTTTTATTCACGAGGATTTCAGCGTCTTGCGCCGTAGCCGTTTCGGCGTGAGGAAAGGCCGGTTTGGAGTCCATGGGAGCACCACCTTCAATGATCCATCTCTCAACGCGGATTTCGCACGAAGGATGCAACGCTTTGTCTAAACGCGGCTGGTGCAGGCCATCGCCCGACCGGCTTGCTTGGTCGATTTGAAAAGCGGTCGTTTGTTGCTTCCGACAAGGTGAGATGGGAAGGCGCCCAGGCAGTGTTAAATGATGATACGACGCCGCGCCGATGGAACATTCGGTGCGGCCACTGCGGGGGCGAGGGCCCGCGCTGGGCTCCGCTGGCATGCGTTGCAGTGCTTGCCAGAGGGGGAACCTGCGTCACGCTCGAAAGTTCTTGGGTGATGGCAAATCACCCGATCACGAGTGTGCTCACCTCAATCGGCACGCTGACCTCTCGCCCCGCGGCATTCCTGGTGCTGCTAGCTTACGCGGCTCTTTGGCTCGTTTTCGATCGGGAAAGTTTGAATTGGCACGGGGCGGCTACCCTCTTCACTTGGGCTATGACGCTGTTCATTCAAAGAGCAGAGCACCGCGACACTCAAGCGATCCATGCCAAACTGGATGAGATGTTGCGAGCAAATAGCTCGGCATCGAACATCACGCGAATTGACAAGGAAGAACCTGAGGAAATCGAAAAACATCGCAACCATAAACAGCACGGCGATTGACGTGAGCCTTTCCGATTTCGTGGCGCTCCTGGCTGGCGCCAAGCCGGTAAGGTTTGGCCAAAAGCTGGGCCGTCTATTGCCGTACCTCAGATACGCAGCCGCCGCGCTTATCGCCAGTCTGATCACCGTGCTGGCCATAAACTTAGCGCCCGAGCCACGCGTTTTGCGAACGATTGTCCCGCATCGTTTCGATGCGTCGGATCCACAGTTCGCAGGCAGCATGAGCAGTTATTCGCAAGGACAGCTGTTCGGGGCGAATGCGGTGCAAACCCTTGTCAACGGGGATGAAATCTTTCCGTCGATGCTGCAGGCGATCGAGGGGGCTAAATCTACAATAGATTTGGAGACTTATATTTATTGGTCCGGCGTCGTCGGTTATGAGTTCGCGGCTGCGTTGGCACACAAAGCCAGGGATGGTGTCGAGGTCCGTGTACTCGTCGACTGGGTGGGCAGCTTGCCGTTCGATGAATATCTGATCCAGACCATGACAAGCGCTGGCGTGCGGTTCCAACGTTATAGGCCGATCCATTGGTACACCTTGGATCGCATAAACAATCGGACCCATCGCAAGCTGCTCATCGTTGACGGACGGGTCGCGTTTACCGGCGGCGTCGGTATTGCCGATAACTGGCTTGGAGACGCCCGCAACCCAGATGAGTGGCGCGACACGCACTACCAAGTCAAAGGCCCCGCAGTCTCTGCCTTTCAGGCAGCGTTCGCCGAAAACTGGTTGGAGACGGCCGGTGAGACATTGCAGGGTGAAAAGTTCTACCCGCCACCCGAGCCAGCAGGAGCGCTTGGTGCTCAGCTGATCCTTTCTTCGCAACCGAACGGCTCGGAGAACATGGAACTGATGATGCTGGCGGCGATGGCTGCCGCCAAGGATCATCTTCGCATTGGAATGGCCTATTTCGTGCCCGACGATATTGCCCTTCAGCAGATCTTGGACGCCAGGAAGCGTGGGGTGGCAGTCGATGTGATCGTGCCCAATCGCCTCACGGACGTGCCACTGGTTCGAAAAGGCTCACGATACTTCTGGGGCGACCTACTCAAAGCCGGGGTTCGGATCTTCGAGTTTCAGCCAACGATGTATCATCCCAAACTCCTGATCGTTGACGACGTCTGGACGAGCTTTGGTTCTGCCAACCTGGACGAGCGCTCTTTGCGACTAAACGACGAAGCGACCCTCAATGTCTACGGTCAGGATTTTGCGACAACGCAGATCGACCTGTTCAATCAGGATCTCGAACGATCCAGGCAGATCAGTTTGAGCGAATGGCAAACGCGCCCCCTGGCAGAAAAGGTAACGGACTGGCTGGCCAGCAGGCTGCACTCGCAACTTTAGTGCTTTGTGGAAGGTGCTGAGGGCGAGCGCCGGCTAGTCGGGGCCTGCCGCGGCTATCGAATGGCTAAGATGCTATGGTTCGCCGGAAATGGGAGCAGCCGTGCAAAGCCAAACGCCCGGCGATCTGCTAAATATTCGCGCGCGAGTTCATCGGCCGATGCAATTTAGCCTCCGTCTTTTTGCGTGAGCGCAACGCCTTGGCTGGACCCAAGCCGCCCAGTGGCGGTGGGCCCCCGGGAATTATCAAGTTGTTTATTCAGATCAGCTTGGGGTGGCCAGAGCCGGGCGATCAAAGGCAATGGCATGTCTTAATCGGGGAGAATACTCCAACGGCGTAAGGCAGTACCAAAAGACCCAAAGGCTATCCAGAAACCGGGTTCGGCCATTGCGCTGAGATCTGAGAGACGTTGTTTCATGTGGCCCTCCGCGTACTGAGGATCGGTATTCGGTTGCCTTGAGGAAAAGAGCCCGCCCCTGAGGGAGGAGGAGCGGGCTCTTGGCTGGGCCCTGCGACCCAGCAGCACGGCGCGTTAACTTGCACCGCGCCCGGCTGCTGTACGAAACCGCAGCTGGCCAGCTTTGTTCCACATAAGAGCCCGTCGAAGCATGCGAGCCTATCCTGCCATCGGGCAGGTTCCTCCGTCCTTGCGCGGCAGAACTATCCCAAGGCAGCAAGCGCAAGGGAACAGGTGGTTGACCGGCCCTGAAAGCGTCCGGTCTGGCGGCGGAGATGGCCTTTCTTCTCGGCCACCTGCAAATCACGGGCAGCCGTACGATCATCATCGTTTGGCGCTGTCACTGTCGGCCACGGCACGAGACAGGAACGTCTGCGTCGTCTGGCCAAGCCGAAGAGGACGTTGCGGGTCTCCCGGCAGGGGAATGCCTTCCCCTGCCGGCCTCCGTGCGCAACCGGTCATTCAACCCAACAGTGCAACCCGCTCACACCGCGTCCGCGCCCGCCTGTGTGGTTACAGCAGCTACCACGTCTTCGCCCCGAAAGCCGACAGACGGCTCACGGCCCACTGTATGAAGTTCGCCTGATAGCTGGTCGCCATCAGCGACACATGTGCCTCCAGCGGCGGCAGTAATTCGAACGCCTTCGGCTCCCGCGCAAAATTCCACAACCGCACTAGCGGCCAATCACTGCGCCGCTCCTCCGCAACGGCCAGCTCATTGCGCGTGATGTGAAACAGCGTCCGCTCCCATCCATTGGTCGTCTTCACCTCAATCAGCCGATTGCTGCCGTTGGTGGCGAAGCTCAGAACGTCATAACCGGCACCGTCATCATCCAGGTGCGACACCACCCAGAGGGTGCGCTCGGCGAGAACGGTTCGGCCGGCGGCAAGCAGACTGGCACGCTCATGCGCGAGGACGCGCTCCTCGCCAGCACGGCCCAGAGCCCGATTGCGGGCATCACGCTCAGCCACGTCGTACTTCCGGGCGATGGCGGTCATCTGCTCAAGTTCTTTGGGCGGCGGCGCGTTGCTGTGCGTCGGGGGTGAGCCGATCCACAGCATCGCTTCGTCCCGAAGCGCCGATGGCGAAGGCTCCATCACCATCTGCGCGGCCGGTGCGAGCCAATCCGGATGACGATCGAGCCAGCGCACCATCGCATCGACGAGTGACGCTTGGAAATGAAGGCCGGCTTGTAGCCTGGGATCCAGCCCTCGCCGAGGCCCTTGTGCACGGCGTTGATGTTCTGATGCTTGTATTCGATCGAGCCGCGGGGCCGATCGATCATCTCCTGTAGCAGGCGGCTATGTTCGGCCTTGCTGTATGGCCGCCCGGCGATGTCGTCCGCGAGCATCGCGATATAATCCGCCACGATCGCATCGTTCTGCTCGTCGGACCAGTCACCGGCCATGGCGGCTCCCGAGCAGACCTGTCCCGCTGGAGAAGTTCCGGATTATGCCAGCAACCGCGCCGGGACACCGAGCGTCGGCCCGGCGTCGGCAAGCCGCTGGTCGAGCGTGTGCACCGTGGCGCCATGCTCCGATGCGATGGCGAGATGCAACGCGTCTCCGGCACGGAGCCCAAGGGCATGCTGATCAGCAAACCTCGCCGCCGCTCGGAACTGCCCACCCGTCACGGGCAGGACGGTGAAGCTCTCGGCAACGAGCTTGTTGAACATGGCGAGCGCCGCCGCGCGTTGCTCCAGGCTGATCTGTCCGGTCCGCAGCTTGATCGCCATGGCCGACGACATCTCCGTGACCGTCCAGTCGCTGATCAGGAGCTGCGCCGGGTCCTGCTCCGCAAGCCAGGCCTGGACCCGCGGCGTCATCGCTTCGTTGGAGAGCGCCGCGACGAGCAGCGACGTGTCGAGATAGAGCATCAATAGCGATCGCCATCCCGCATCGACCGCACGAGATCGGCGGCACTCTGAGGCTGGGGCGGCATCGCTGCCGTCAGCGATTGAAGCAGCGCGGCATCGATCGGCTTGCGCGGCTTGGCGACGGCGATGAGCCGCGCGACCGGCTTGCCCCGACGAGTGATGTCGATCGAATCGCCCGCTTCGACTCTGTCAACCAGCTCGCTCAGATGGGCTTTGGCATCCGCCAGATTGATCACATCCATGTCACGCTCCTGACCATGTAGATAGTCATATAGTGCAATCGGCCTTACAATTCTAGCGCTGCCTCCCAAATCATCTGCCGGCGAACGCTGCTCGAGACCGGAGGCAGTCCAAGCCATCCAGATTGCGCGTTCGGAAGGAACGTCCTGACCGCTCCCAAGCACGGCGCTCGCGAGCCTTTCAGGAGACGTAGGATGATACTCCAACAAACTTCCTGCCAACTCAGGTATGTGCGTAATTGGATCAACGACGGGTCCTCGATCCCCGGATTGGATGCGGATCCAGATGTCCGGCGATCGCATTCAACGGCATTTTTTCCCATCGTCACACCGGTTGGCACCGCAGGGGTGCATTTGGGCGACGTGGGGATTGAGCATCAGAGCCAACTCTGGTCGCGCTCACCGGACGAAGTCCCGCAACTGATCGATGGGTTTGTGGCAGCCGGCGCAGCCATTCGCCAGCATGATCGGTACCGCACGTGCACCGACGCCGCCGGTAGCGGCGTCCGCCTCTTGCTGCACCCGACGGACTCGGTCGGCCCACAATGCGAGCGCGCCGCCCGCGGCGACCAACAGAATGCACACGGCGATGATCAATTTAGATGGGCCAGGGGGCATGTGCGATCTTCCTGGTTCCGCTCGTCGTTATCCAGAGGCCGGCCAGCAATAGCGCTGCCCCGCCATAGATAAGGCCGGCCGGGACCCACATAACGAGCCCGGCAAGCTGCTGGTCCTCGATCGGGCTCAAATTCCACACTGCCGCCCCGGCAGCATTCTCCGGGTACCAGAGCTTCGGCGATAGAAGAAGCAGGACGCCGAGCAGGCCGGTGTGCAGGGAGGTGAAGAAAAGATGCATTACGGCACTTCCATAAGCCTGCTGTTGGCGTCGGCGCGGCAGCAACGCCCACCAGAAGAGCAGGCCGGTGCCGAGGAAGCTCGCATGTTGCGCATAGTGCAGCACGCCATGCTCGAGCGCTGCCTCAAACAGGACCGGAATGTGCCACACCCATATCGCGATCCCGTGAACAATCGTTGCGGTGACAGGCCGGCTCGCAAAGGTCCAGAGCGCTCGCAGCGATTTGCCATGCCCAACCATACCCAGGGCACGCCGAAACGGCACCGGCGCAGGTGCTTCTCGCATCAGTAGGCGCCTCTCGGCTTCAGCCGGCGGCGTGCCGCAACTGTCTACCGGGGCTTGCCACTGCGCGTTGTGAGAGAGAGGACGGCAGCTCTGCCAGCTATGGCGAGTGGTTTGCATATGAATTGCCGCCAATCGAGACAGTCGCGGAACATACCGCTGGGTCGTGGGTTTACCACAAGGCTCACCAGGAACGAGATTATGAGGCCCGACGCTCTACGGATGTCGGAAGTGATCAATCCCTGAATACGAGGTAGTCGCACCCGGTTCGGCCCGACCTGATCTTTTCTGAGCGGCTCTCGCCATTGAGGAGGTTTTGCTTGCCCGGTAAGACGACACTGCCGACCAGATCAGTTACCGACATTTCCGCCTTGTTCAAAGTGCTGGAGCGGCGAGACGATATCACACCCGGAGATCGAGCAATACTTGAGGACGGTCCCTGGCGGACACGTGACTACGAGGTCGGCGACGAGATCGTCGCGGAGCACTCCGAGCCCAAGGAGAGTTGCGTTATTGTGGCGGGGATCACCGGACGAACCGTCACCTTTGCCGACGGCCGCCGCCAGATAACGGCTCTCCATATTCCTGGCGACTTCGTGGACCTGCACGCATTCCTGTTGCACGTGATGGACCACAATGTAGTTGCACTTGCGCCGGCCCGCATGGCGTTCATCGGACATGACACGCTTCGTCGGATCACCGACAGCCATCAGCACTTGTTCCGCGTGCTGTCGACCGTATTGGCGGTGGACGCCGCCATTCAGAGGGTGTGGATCGCCTGCCTCGGGCGCCGGTCCGCGGGGGCCCATCTGGCGCATCTCATTTGTGAGATGTTCCTGCGCATGGAGGTTGTCGGAATGACCCGCGGCCGGTCGTTCGAATTTCCGGTCACTCAGAGCATGCTGGCCGATACTATCGGCCTCTCTATCGTCCATCTCAATCGAACGCTGATGGAATTGCGCCGCGCGGACCTCATCACCTGGGAACGCAAGGTGGTGACTATCACGAACTGGGACCGCTTGGCTCGAGCCGCCGAGTTCGATGGCACTTACCTCAATCTTCGCAAGGAGCCCCGATAGCAACGCTCTTACGCGTGCTTGACCGCCGTCGGCGGTACCAATGATGGCCCAAGCATCACGCCGGCGCGGCACGCCCGCTTTTGCCGAATGGGCGGTTACGAAGTAACCGACGGAGCGCGTTTCTTCATAATTCAGGGCAGGAACCTTCGTACCCTCTTGTCGTTCTTGATGCTGGCCAACCACGAAAAGCACAGTCACCATGGACTGGAATTGCGTCGAAGGAAACTGGAAGCAATTCAAGGGCAAGGTGAAGGATCAATGGGGCAAACTCACCGATGACGACCTTGATCGAATCGCAGGAAAACGCGATCAGCTGGAAGGCGTCATACAAGAGCGCTACGGTATCGAAAGAGATCGCGTTCGCCAGAACGTTGACGACTGGTACAACCGCCAGAGCTAGAGTCGAAGGGCCAGAGGCTTGCCGCGTCACACGGTCGCTGCAAGCCTCTCCGTTCGACGGGCGTGGGCCGAGCAACACCCGAGCGCTCATTTGCAAAGCGGCGCGGATACGACAAAACGGCACCGATCTTGGGGCGACCAGCCGCGGTCGTAAGTCGGCGAAGAGGCGCAGCCAGCCTGCGGCGTCGACAAGCCTGGAGAGCAAGGCTGCTCGTCGGGCGGGTACAACTTGACGTACTTCAGAAAACGCCTTTTCTGATCAAGGCTATCCGCACCAATCCGCAGCCGCGGGGTTCCAGGGCGGTTTCCAAGCACCCCCGTCCCTTCCGTTGCCAACTAATCGTGGTCGCGAACTTCTCTCCGCGATGAGGAACGATAAGCCCTGTTGATCCTGCTCTATCTCGGCGAGGGAGAGATGACGTGAAAGATCCCGTTTCCAGGGTTCGCAATAAGCCGGTGACGCGACGCCTGAGGTTCATGCCGGGAGAAGCGAGCCTTGGCGAAGGCAGTCCGGAATGCGGCAAAGGCCTCGGTTGGCACGTCCTCGAATTCGTAGCGTTTCCCGCTGGACACGAACCGGACCGAAAGGGTTCTGCGGCCGGGTCGTAGACTGATTGTGTATCGAGAACGATGGCATGACGAGACCTAGACGAGCTCCATCAACATATATCGAATGACAACTTGATGCTGGCGGAAGCGCCGCTCAAGTTCGGCTCGGCAGTTGCGCCATTCTTGTAGATCGATTTTTCCGGTCATCACCTCGAATACTATGATGTCGTCGTCCCTGGAATGTTCGCCCTGCCTCCACAGCCCCTCGGCAGGCGCCTGTAGGTAGGCCGTCACGCCGTCAAATCGGCAAGCCAGATCTTCCTTTATGCGGTCAAAATCCTGTTTGGGAAACGGCTCTCCGGAGTTGTCCGCGCGGGGCAGCAAGATCTGGAAGAGGTACATGGCGGCGTCTCAATTGATTTTCGATCAACGGTGGAGATACCGACACGTTCCCAGATGCGGGTTGCTATTTATTGCCGCCGGTGCAGGCAGAATCCCAACGCCGCGTGCGACGGCAGGGCACGTGGGGTATTGGGTCCTTTGTTTCGGCGCGCACAGGGAATGCAATCTCTGGTCAGTATAAACATTCCTTGCTGTCTCCATTGGAGACCGACGGACCGCCGACAAGAATATATTCTTCCGCTCTGACGAAATATCAGGGCGCCTCCGCGCATAAGGTAGATCGAGCGGCTAGTCGGGGAACATTGAACCAGTTGCGTCGTTCGGCGCGAATGTCCGCTTTAAAGTCGAACGAGCCTTTTGACGTCGCGATCGTCGGCGGTGGTCCGGCTGGGTTGGCGGCGGCTGTTTACCTGGGAAGGTTTCGCCGCAGCGTCGTAGTATTCGACGCGGATGACGGCCGCGCGAAATTGATTGTGAAAAGTCACAACTGTCCGGGTTTTCCCGACGGAATTGGAGGCGAGGATCTCCTGCGGCGCCTCACCGCGCAAGCTGCTATGTACGGCGCTGTTCTGAGGCAGGAGCGGGTAGAGGCGATTAACCCAGTCGAAGCCGGGTTCGTCGTTCATGCTGCCAATGAAGCGTACCCGACACGCCAGGTAATACTCGCGACAGGGGTTACCGACATCACGCCCGATGTACCACACATACGCGAAGGAATCGCCAAGGGCACCATTCGCCTGTGCCCGGTGTGCGACGGTTATGAGGTGATAGACAAGGCCGTTGCCGTGATGGGCCCCGAGGAGAGCGCGATGAGGGAGGCGTTATTCCTGAAGCAGTACACGCCCAACGTCACGGTCCTGGCTAGCCGTCCCGAAGGTCTATCTGCCAATGCGCGGAGGCGAGCGGTTGCTTTCAAGGCAGGAATTTTGGACAATGTAAATAGCCTCCTTCCAATGGACAGTGGATACGAGGTACTTCTGGAGAACGGCCGCAAACAACTCTTCGAAGTGATCTATATCGCGATGGGCTGTGTCGTACGATCCGAACTAGCTACATCCCTGGGGGCCGACTGCTCAGAAGACGGCTATGTTCGAGTTGACGCGCATCAGCGCACAAGCGCGGAAGGTGTCTCCGCCATTGGAGATGTGGTGAAGGCGCTGAATCAGATTGCGGTCGGCTTCGGCCATGCCGCGGTCGCCGCTAGCGACATTCACAATCAGTTACTGCGTCAGGACCCCAGATAATCAATCAGCTTGCGTCATGACACCTTGGCTGGAATTTGAACAGGAACGTTGCCAATCGCAGTTATTCTCAGAGAGACGCATCAGCTCCAGCATCTCAACTAAGCCTCTGCTTTTATAGAGATTTCCGCCAGTTCCATAAGATAGATTCTGCGACTTGTGGATGTAGCAGGGTGGGTTCTATCTTGAACTGCGACGTTGCAGCGATACCAATGCCTTATCGCATGCATGGAACCGCACATGAAACGCAGCTACTCCCAGATCGATTTGGATGAACGCCGCAAGATCGAGCGCTGGCGCCATGCTGGCGTCAGTGTCGATGCGATTGCTGAGAAACTCGGCCGCCATCGCTCGACGATTTTCCGCGAGATCGCGCGGAATAAGTTTGAGGATCGGGAGATGCCGGATCTGACAGGCTATTTCTGTGTGGCGGCCAACCATCGGGCCAAGGAACGTCGCAGCCGTTATCGTAAACTGGTTCGGCATCCGAAGCTTCGCGCATCAATCATCGAGCGTATCAAGCATGGCTGGTCACCGGAGCAGATCGCCGGTCGATTGGCTTATGAACGCAGCAGCGTTCGCGTCTGCCACGAGACGATCTATCGCTTTGCCTATTCGCCCTATGGCCAGGAGATAAAGCTGTGGCGCTATCTTCCGGAGAGCCGCGCCCGACGCCGGCCGAGGCACGTAAGGCGGCGTCATGGCCGTCGATTTAGCCCGGATTTGAGCATTTTGCATCGTCCGGACATCGTCCGCGACAGAAAGCAGCTCGGACACTGGGAATGCGATCTGATCCAGTTCCGCAAGAAATTTGGCAAAGCGAACGTCACTTCGCTGGTCGAACGGGTGAGCCGCTTCACAGTCTTCCTACGCAACAACGACCGACAGTCGCGCGCGATCATGGATGGCTTGATTGACGTGCTTGGTCCACTTCCCCATTCGGCCCGCCGATCGATCATCTTCGACCGCGGCACCGAGTTCACAGACTGGCCCTACCTTCAGGCCGGTCTCGGCGTTCAGACATGGTTCTGCGACCCGCAGGCGCCGTGGCAGAAAGGCACGGTGGAAAACACCAACCGTCGCGCTCGCAAATGGCTTCCGCGAGACATCGATCCGTTGTCGATAGAGCATCGAGACCTGCACCAGGTGTGCGCCCATCTCAACTCGACGCCCCGAAAATGCCTCGGCTTCAGAACACCGGCCGAAGTCTTCCGTCAGAAGATACTGTTGGCCAATCGGTGAACGCGCTAACCTGACGCGCTGCTTGTCGCACTTCAGCTGGAACTCACACCGCAAAATAGAAATGTCTTGATTCCGCAACGTAGGAATGTCGCCCTGCTCGTCGGTGAGCGAGGGAGACGGCGGGTTGGGACTAATTTTAATGAGCGAGCGCGAGCTGCAACGCATCGAGGTGCTGTCGAAGGTTTTGGAGCGGCGCATGACGGTTGTCTCGGCGGCGCATGTGCTGGATATGACGACCCGCCAGGTCCAGCGTCTGCTGAAGGCGTTCCGGGCCGAAGGCGCCGCAGCCCTTCGGCACAAGGCTCGAAGACGACCGTCGAACCATCGATATGTCGCCGGCATCGGCGAACTGGCGGTTCAGTTGGTTCGGGAACACTATCTCGACTTTGGGCCGACCTTGGCGGCCGCGCGGCGAACCACGGCCTGGTCGTGTCGCGAGAGACGTTGCGCAAATGGACGGCGGAAGCTGGAAGCTGGCTGTCCCGAAAGCAGCGCAGGACGTTCCATCAGCCCAGATTACGTCGGGAGTCATATGGCGAGTTGGTGCAGATCGACGGCAGCGATCACCGTTGGTTCGAGGAGCGGGGCGATCCATGCACCCTGCTCGTCTTCATCGACGATGCCACGAGCAAGCTCCAGCAGCTTCGCTTTGTGAAGTCGGAGAGCACCTTCAGCTACTTCGAGACGCTCGAGCTCTATCTGAAGGCGCACGGCTGCCCAGTCGCATTCTATTCCGACAAGCATACGGTGTTTCGTGTCGCCAAGACGGACGCCAAGGCAGGCCGCGGCATGACCCAGTTTGGTCGCGCCTTGTCGGAACTCAACATCGAGATCCTGTGCGCCAATTCGAGTCAGGCCAAGGGCCGGGTTGAAAGGGTCAATCGGACGCTGCAGGACCGCCTCGTGAAGGAACTGCGCCTTGCCGGCATATCTGACATCGAGGCGGCCAACGCGTTCTTGCCGATATTCATGGCTGACTTCAACGAAAGGTTCGCCGACCGGACAATCTGCATCGCGCATTGAATGTTGCGCCGGATCGGCTGCGTGACATGCTGTGCAAGCGGGAGCAGCGTTATGTCGGCCAGCAATTGTCGTTCTCCTACGAACGCAGGCAAATCATGCTTGAGAAGAACGAGCTTTCGTGCGGGCTGGTCGGCAAATACGTCGATATCTACGAATTCGCCAACGGTCGGCTGGACGTTCGATGGAGAGCGTGTTCCTTGCCTTACACCGTCTTCGATAAGGAGCAGCGCGTCACGCACACGGCGGTCACCGAGAACAAACGGCTCGGCGAAGTGCTGACCTGGATCAAGGCTCAGCAGGAGGAGGCGCGGCCTCCGCCGAAGATCAAGACCAACAGCGAGCAGAGCGCTTACAAGAAGCGCGGGTCGAAGCCGGGCCGCAGGACCGATTTTCTCAACGACCCTGCTGTCATCGCGCGGCGAGAACAGGCGCTGGCAAGGTTGGCCGCTGCCGAGTGAAGCGGCTTTCAAAGCTAAAGCCAGGGAGCCAGGCTGCCCCCGATCGGGCTGCGCAACCCGGACCAGCTTACGCCCGATCGGGCGCTCTGGTCCGTGCCATTATCCCGCACTTGGGCCCTTAGGTTGTCAAGCATCTGCGACCCGGTTACCCCCCGCGAACAGGCCAGCAAATTCATCGATGGCCTGGGGTCATCTTGTTGCGAATGGAATCGGCCGTGTCGAAGATGATGGCTCGCGCAATGTCGGCCTCGCGTTCCGAGGCCGATGTCGTGATCACGACCCATCATCGCCATCAGCATCATGGCACAGGGGTTTATAATGAGGACGGCGGCCGCCTTCATCACCGTCACCACGGCCAAGTGGCCTTTTACGACAACGGTAAGCGTGCCTGGCATCGCCACCATCGTCGGCCCGACACCGTTGTCGTCACGGGCTCGATGCACCGTCAGCATCACCGCCCGGTGGTCATCCAGCAGGACGACAGCGATTATTGATCGCCAAGCTTGACCCGGCTTTCTTGATCCTGATCTGTCAGCCGGGTCATGCTTGCGTCGCGGGACGGCCTAGCAGATTAGCCTAAGCGCAGATGGACCCAACCTTCTGTCCGGAGCCCTCTTTTGTATCTGCCTGTTGTGACCACATGGCATAACAGTTGGCCGAGTACCTGGGTATTCCCGGCTGCTGTCGCCCTGTTCCACTTTCGAATCTGGTCACTTAGGCTAGATCCGGCTAAGATCCGGATCCTCACATCTCGAAAAGTTCCGAACCGACTCGCATTCACCAGCTTTCGCGGGTCCGCAACTGGGCGATCGGGCTGGCCAATTGCCGTTATCTCTAGCGTTTATCTCGGCAAAGCACGAACGGTTGGACTGCAATTAATCGGCAACGGAATATGTGCAGCTTCCAAACTGGAACCTTTTCCATTTTCGGCGATTCATTTTGCATGTCCGAAACCGCACCGGTTGCCGCTCCCATACTGCCTGAGGGAAGCCCCGACAGGGAAGTGAATTGCGAAGTTGCAATAGAGACCGCCTTCGCGGCTTTGGTAGCCTCTTCAATCGCGCAGGGGTGGTCAGCAGAGGAAACGGCAACGGCGCTCCTTAACCTCGCCACTGCACATTTGGCTAAGCTCAAAGCCGCGATCACCTAGCTGATGGCCAAACTGCCTCACGCTTCGGCATCCCGATGCCGATTGTTGGTTGCGCGGCTATGCGTCCTGGCTCAGCGTAAGAATTGCGAGGCGTGAGCGGCATGTGGTTGGGCATTCAGAGAGCCTGACAGGCCTGACCGAAACAAGCCAGGCGATATAAAGCCGGTCACTCTGCGCGAGGTGGCTCCTCTATCCCTGCGAGCTGAGACACACCAATCGGTATTGCCGCGACTACAAAAAAAAGGGGCATGAATTCGAATCGGAAGCGATGCCTATCCGAAGGAAATCTCGTCAGATCTGACGACCTCCTCAAGGGGCCTCTCGTCATTAGCTTCTATCGCGGGGTCTGGTGTCCTTGTTGCAACATGGAATTGCAGGCGCTGGAGGCTGCCAAGCCCGAGTCCGACAAGCTCGGCACCTCGCTTGTGGCGATCTCGCCGCAGACGGCGCCGAACAGTCGCAAATCCGTCCGCCAGAACAATCTCACCTTCCCCATCCTCTCGGATGTAAATGGCGAGGTTGCAGCCGCCTTCGGCATTCGCTTCAAGCTGCCGGACTATCTAATCGATCTCTACAAGAGCCTGAAGAACGACCTACCGGCCTTCAACAATGATCCGAGCTGGGCGCTGCCGATGCCGGCCCGCTATGCCATCGCCCAGGACGGCACCATCGCCTATGCAGAGGTCAATCCGGCTATACCCGCAGGCCGGAGCCGGACGACATGCTGCCGACCTTGCGTCAACTGGTGCGCTCGACCGCCTGAGGAAAGCGGCAGGTTCGGCGTAAGCGCGCTGTGGCCGTCCGCGACGATCCTCCCGTCCAGTTCGACCATGCCATTCCTTAACTGCGCAGCTTGCTCGGTTTCATCGGCTTGGCCGATGTCGACGTCATCCGCATCGAGGGCGTCGCCAAGGGACGAGATGCGGTCACCGACGCATTCGCCAAGGCGACCGCCAAGGGCGATGCCGTTGTGGTTGTGGCTGCAAACGCGCGAAGTCGCTGCGGCCGCATAGGGCACTGCGTCACCCCGCATCAATGGCAGGCGCCCGGCGCCTGCCGTTCTTTCTCTCAAGTGTCCTTCGCGTCCGCTTGCAACTCGGACAGCGGCGGCAGCACGACAGCCGGATGCCGGCCCTCGCGCAGCATCAGTCCGAGACTGTAGTCGACGGCCAGTTTCATGGCACCCAGCGCCGTGCCGTCATCTTCAAGCGAACTGACGGCGATCCGTGTCGGCCATGCAAGGTCCGCCGCGATATTTCCAACGCTTTCCGTCATCAGCGGATTTCTGCCGACGCCGCCGCCAAGCACGATCAGCCCAGGATCAAGCATGCCGATGCAGCCGGCCGCCAGCCTGCCGATATCGGCGGCATGACGCTCGACGGCCACCATTGCCGGTCGTGAACCTTCAAGAGCGCGCGCGAACAGATCCTTGGCCGAGTCTGGCGGCGCGCCTTCCCCGGCGGGCCAGTCGACTCGGCAGCGCTCAAGCAGCGCCCGCGAGCCGAGATAATGTTCGAGTCCTTCACGATAGGGCGTCTCGCTGGCTGACCACGGAAACGGCATGCGGCCAATTTCGCCGGCCGCACCCCCGGCGCCGCGAAACAAGCGTCCCTCGGTGATGAAGCCGAGCCCGACCCGCACGCCAACCTGCAGAAAGACGAAGGTCCGGTGACCTCGCGCGGCACCAAAATGCATTTCGCCGATGGCCGCGCAGTTGACGTTGTTTTCCAGGATGATCGGCACCTCGATGCTACGGCGCAGCAGGTCAAGCGCGGCGGACGGCCCCCCAGGACGGTCAAAACCATCATTGGAGACTATGCGCGGCACCGCCACGGCAATGGCGCGCAGCGCGCGAAAACTCTTGCTGACCTTGGCCATTGTGGCACGCGCCACCGACAGGACGATGGCTCCGACCTCGTCGGCATCGCCGGCCTTGGCTTCTGGAATCGGTTCTTCCGCCGATATCAGCTTCTGTGTGTCCATCGAACAGGCAACCGCCCGCACCTGGGCGGCGCCGACATCGATGCCAATCGCGTAGCCCGCACCCGAGCCGATGCCGTAGATGGTCGCCGTGCGGCCAATGGCGCCGCGTTCCCGGCCGCGCGCGGCAACGAGGCCGAGCGCGCTCAGCTCCGACACGGCGGCCGACATGGTCGGCTTCGACAGGTCGAGCATGGCGCCGAGCTTCGGCCGCGTGACCGGTCCATGCGCGGCGAGCACGCGCAGCACGGCTCGGGCACTGTCGGTCAGATTTGGGATTTCCGCAGCCGCCATCTCAGCCGTTTGACCTTTTGCCCTGAAATCCTGTCTCGGTCGGTACAGCGAAAGCGCCGCCGACTCAAAGCCGCATTCCGCCCTCAATGCCCCATTGCTGACCGGTTTGGCAATTTCCACGATGTCCGCACAAGGATGTCAGACTTCCGTCGGCGACCACGGCCTCAGCTTGGTATCGGTCTGCCGATAACGGAAGACGATATCGGTCAGGCCGGCCGCATCCTGCATGTTGCCGACGACAAGCTGGATGGCGACGATTTCCAGAATGGCATCGGCGAGGGCATTGCCAAGGGCCGGTACGGAAATCACCGCCAGCCTGTCGGCCGAAACGACATCCGAGCGCCGCGTGACCAGCACCGATGGGCAGCCAAAGCCGGCGACATCCTGCGCGATCTTCACCTCGCGGCCATCGCCGATGACGATCAATCCGGTCGCCGCATCCTGAGATTCCATCGGTCCATGCAGATAATTAAGCGTATCCCACCCGGATGCCGGCACGCGAACCGCCTCGCGGATCAGCATCGCCGCCTCGCCGGCATTGGCGAAGCCGACACCGGCGCCGACGATATCGATGGATGTTCTGCCCTGCAGCAGCCGCGCCGCTTGTCCGGCAGCATGCTCCGCATCGGAGAGGACGGTGGCGACCGCGCCCGACAAACGCGCCCAGTCGAAGCGGTTGCCGGCAAGCCGGTCGATCAGCATGCCAAGCGCCAGCAAGGTCCCGGTATAGCCGGTCGAGCTGGCGCCATTATCGTCGCCCGAATCAGTGGCAAGAGCGGCGCCGGTCAAATCAGCCAGCGGATTGTCGCTGCCACGGCAGATCGCCAGGCGCGGCGACGCGGATGCTTCACGCATGACATCGAAAATTTCTCGGCTCTGCCCTGAGGCCGACAGTGCGATAAAGACATCGGCGGCCGCATCCGTGCGACCATAGAGATCTGTCGGCGTATAGGCGACGGCCCTGATGCCGGAGGCGCGCAGATAAAGCGCCCCGGCCAGCGCCGCCTGGTAGCTGGCGCCAATACCTGCAAGGCCGATCGTCTTGCCGGCAAAGGCTCGGAGATCGAGGCCGTCGAGTGCGGCGGCCACTGAGCGCCTGCCAATCTCGAGACTTTCCGTCTGGCGCGCCACCGCCAGGCGATAGCCAATCCGCTTCATCATTCAAACAGCTCCAATGTGTGGGGATAGCTCCTGGCCAACGAGCAGCCGCCGGGCCAGAGCGACGCCGCCGAGCACCGGCGGCTCGCGCAGCAGCACGATCTGGCTCGACGGCGATACTTTCGCCATGGCCTCGACGAATGCCGTCATCAGCATCGGCTGTTCCGAGATGACACCGCCGCCGGCCACGACCAGAGCAGGATTGGCGCCGCGTTCGATCAACAGTTCGACCAGCGCGGCAAGTCCTGCCCCACCTTCCCTGATAACGCGGTTAGCCAGAGCCGATCCTGCGATGGCCGCGTCGAACACGGCATTGGCATAGCGACCCCAGACCGCGGCACCGCGCGTTTCATTGAGCAGGATGCCGAGCTTGGTGTGGTCGTCGGTATTGAGTTCGCGCATCAGTGTGGCTATCAGCGGGTCACCATCGTCGCCCCTGTCGAGGCTGTGGCGGATCGCCTTGGCGGCCTCGCGTACCAAGGCCGGCGCACTGCCCTCATCGCCGAGGATCCAGCCCCAGCCGCCGGCCGCCAGCATCCTGCCTCGGCCCGTGCGCGCCACCGCGATGGAACCTGTGCCGGCGACGACGCCGATGCCTTCGGCATGGCCGGCGGCGGGCACCATCAGTTCGGCATCGTTGACCACCTGCACCGCGCCGCCGGTCCTGCTCGCCAGCAGCGCCTGGAAGCGCAGGCATTGTTCACCCGTGTCGCAGCCATGCGCGCCGACTGCCAGCGCAACGGGCGCCACGCCACCGCACAACCCCGCGACGATGTCGGCGAGCCTCGTGGCATCGGACTCCATCTGGCGAATACGCCAACTCTCCGTCACCAGCACCTCGTCGGCGATCGTGCGCTCGTCCATGCACGCCATAATGCGCGTCTTGGTCCCGCCTATATCCACACCTGCAATGATTTTCTGGGTCACCAACATCCACCGCCCATGCCGGACGAAGCGGGTTGCCGCGTCCAATTCGCATTAGTTAGGAAACTTTACAAACTATCTTTCCAGACGGCAAGAACTATGATTTGATAATCGTCGTAAAAAACGCATCAAGCGCGATTGGGAGATTGCAACATGAGCAGGAGAAGGATTGGTCTGGCCCTTGCGGCCGCGTCTTTCGCATGGGGACTCACGGCAAGCGTGGCTCACGCTACCGACATCTCGTTCTGGACCTGGCGTCAGGAAGATAGGGCCGCCTACAATGAACTTTTCACCGATTTCACCAAGGAGAACCCGGACATCCATGTGAAGTTCGAGTCGTTCCCGGATGAGAACTATCCGACCATCGTCTCGACGGCCTTGGCCGCCGGCAAGGGCGGCGACGTCATTCATACCCACGCCTATGGCTGGCTCGAGCAGTTCGTGAAAGCAGGCTACTTCGAGCCGCAGGATCTGACCAGGGTTCCGTCACTTGCCAACCAGCCCGCCGATGCGCTGGTGGCCGGCACATACCGCGCCGACAAGAAGGTCTATTCCCTGCCCTTCGCTTCGCAGACGCTTGGCCTGTTCATCAACAAGGACGTCTTTGCCAAGGCCGAGCTGAGCCCGCCGACCACATGGGACGAGTTCATAACCGTCAGCAAGGCGCTGAAGGTCAAGGGTATCTACCCCCTGGCCAACGGCATGGGCACGAGCTGGTTCAACGAGATGTTCGTCGCCATCTTCACCAACCCGTTTCTCGGCCAGGACTTTGTCAGCGACCTGACGTCGGGCAAGACCACCTTTAAGGACCCACGCTACGTCGCGGCACTCGGCAAGCTGCTCGAATTGCGCGACTACATGCCTCCTGGATTCGAAGGCATCGACTACGACACCGCTGGCCAGCTGTTCATCAGCGGCAAGGCGGCGATGCTGGCCGGAGGCAGCTTCGACATCGCCAGCTACCGGACCCAGAACCCGGACATCAACATGGACTTCATCGCCCCGCCAATGGCCAGGGCCGGCGATGTGCCGCAGGTGACTAAGTTCTTTGATGGCGGTTATGCCGTCAACGCCAAGTCGGCCAACAAGGAGGCCGCGCTCAAGCTGGTGAACTGGATGGGCACCAAGGAATTCGGCGACAAGTTCTCGGCGTTGCTCGGCAACATCTCGCCGATCAAGGGCGTGGTCATCAAGGACGAACTGCTCGCCCACGTCGCCAAGTTGAACGAGACCGCCATGCCGCATATCAATGTTGTATACTTCCGTTTCGAGAAGCCGACTGGATCGGAGCTGCTGCAGGGCGACATCACCAAGATGATGTCAGGTTCGATCAACCCGGACCAACTGGCCGCCGACCTGACCGACGGCCTGGCCAAATGGTACAAGCCTTTCCAGGTCAAGTGAAATGAACAGCGGCCGGCGCCACCCCTCAAAAGCTTTTCCGTGGCGCCGATCACTCTGGATAGCGGCCCTGCTGACACCGGCCCTGGTGGTCATGGTGCTGTTCGTGCTGTGGCCGCTGCTTTCGGCCTTCCGTCTCGCCTTCTATGAGTTCAACGGCCTGCGGCCGACCGGATTCATCGGCTTCGAGAACTTCCGCAAGGTGCTGTTCGAACAGCCTTACAGCGGCTGGACCTACAATGCGCTGAAACACAACATCGTCGCCTTCGTGGCGCTGATGGTGTTCGAGAACGGCACCGCTTTCCTGCTTGCCTACGCATTGCTGAAGGCCTTGCCCGGTCACCGCGTCCACCAGGTCATCGTCTTTCTGCCTGTTGTGCTGTCGGCCGTCATCGTTGGCTTCCTGTGGAAACTGTTCCTGCATCCGCTGTTCGGGCTGGTTAACCAGACGCTGGTGCTGATCGGCATTGGCGCCATCCCGTGGCTCGGAAGTGAAAACACCGCGCTGGGCAGCATCCTGTTCGCGAACATCTGGCACTGGCTCGGCTTTCCGACGCTGGTGCTGCTGGCAGGCATGCAGCGCGTCGGCAAGGAAGTGATCGAAGCTGCCCGGCTGGATGGCGCCGGCGACTATGTGCTGATGACGCGCATCATCTGGCCGCTGATTGCGCCGAGCGTCACCATCGTCACCATCTTGACCTTCATCGGCAGTTTCAACTGGTTCGAAATCCCCTATGTCATGGCCGGCCTCACCGGTTCGCCAGGCGGCGCGACGGATGTGCTCGGCCTCTATTTCTACCGGACCGCCTTCGGCTCGACGACAACAGGCATCCAGGATTTCGGCCAGGGCAGCGCGCTGGCGGTGATGATGTTCATCATTGTTGCCGGCGTCACAGCAATCGCGCTTCGCTATCTGCGCCGTCGCGAGATCGAACTGTGAGCGCAGCGGTCGGCACCAGGGAACCCGGCGAGCTGTTGAAGAACGGCGCCATCCAGCTGATGCTGGTGATCAATGCCGTCATCATGATCTATCCCCTGTTCGTCATGGTGATATCGTCCTTCAAGACCAATGCCGAGATCTTCAGCTCGCCCTTCGCCCTGCCGGCGCACTTTTCGCTGGTCAATGCCGAGCGCGTGTGGAGCGAAACCAATTTCGTCCGGTACCTCGCCAATTCTCTCGGCATCACCTTGGCCGCGGTAGCACTGATCCTTCTGTTCAGCACCATGGCCGCCTATGCCATCGCCCGCTATCAATTCAGGCTGAGCGCACTGGTGCTGATGTTTTTCCTGAGCGGCATGACCGTTCCGCTGAAACTGGCGATCATTCCATTGTTCATCCAGCTGGATTCGCTTGGCCTGGTCGACAGCTATGCCGGCTTGGTGCTGGTCTATGTGGCCATGGGCATTCCTTCCGCGGTGTTCATCATGACGGGCTTTCTCAGGACCTTGCCGCGCGAACTGGAGGAGTCGGCGCGCATGGACGGTGCCAGCGAATTTCGCATCATGCGCTCGATCATGCTGCCGCTGGCGCGCCCGGCCTTGGTCATCGTCGCGATCCAGAATGCCGTGCCGATCTGGAACGATTTCTTCTTTCCGCTGGTGCTGATCACGTCGGACGATCTCAAGACGTTGCCGCAGGGCCTCACGGTCTTCGTCGGCGAATTCACGACCGATTGGGGCGTGCTGTTCACCGGGCTGACGCTGGCGGCCCTGCCGATCACCCTGCTCTATATCGTGCTGTCGAAGCAGTTCATCTCAGGCATCACGCAAGGCGCAGTGAAATAGAGGACGAGGATATTTTCAAGTGGCGAACCAGAACAAGATCATCATCACCTGCGCGGTCACCGGCTCGATCCATACGCCGTCGATGTCGCCGCATCTGCCGGTGAGCGCGCAAGAGATCGCCGACGCCGCGATCGGTGCGGCCGAGGCCGGTGCAGCCATCGTCCACCTGCATGCGCGAAATCTTGTCGACGGCCGGCCCGACCAGTCGACAGGGGCCTTTGCGCCCTTCCTGAAGGTGATTAAGCAGCGTTCCAACTGCGTCATCAACATCACCACGGGCGGCGCCGCCACTATGAGCGTCGAGGAGCGGGTCAAGCCGGCGGCGACCTTCTCGCCGGAAGTCGCCTCGCTGAATATGGGCTCGATGAATTTCGGCCTCTATCCGATGCTGGAGCGCTTCAAGACCTTCGAGCATGATTGGGAGCGCTCCTATCTCGAAGGCTCCCGCGACCGCATCTTTCGCAACACCTTTGGTGACATCGAGCACATCCTGCGCACCTGCGCGGAAAACGGCACGCGTTTCGAAATCGAGTGTTACGACATCGGCCATCTCTATACGCTTGCCCATTTCGTCGAGCGCGGCCTGGTCAAGGCGCCGTTCTTCGTCCAGAGCGTGTTCGGCATACTGGGCGGCATCGGCACCCATCCGGAGGACGTCGCGCATATGAAGCGCACCGCCGACCGCCTGTTCGGCAATGACTGTCATTGGTCAGTGCTAGGCGCCGGCCGCAGCCAGTTGCCCATCGCCACTCAGGCCATCGCGCTGGGCGGCAATGTGCGCGTCGGGCTGGAGGACTCGCTGTGGATCGGCAAGGGCCAGCTGGCAAAATCCAACGCCGAGCAGGTGAAGAAGGTGCGCCAGATCGTCGAGGGGCTCGGCGCCTCGGTCGCCACCCCTGACGAGGCGCGGCAGATCTTGCAGCTCAAGGGCGGCGACAAGGTCTCTTTCTAAAGGGAAATACCAATGAGTGCGGTCACCATATCGGGTGTCGAGAAGGACTATGGCAAGGGCGAGTTACCCACGGCGTGTCGGTGGATATCGCGTCGGGCGAATTCGTCATCCTTGTCGGGCCGTCCGGTTGCGGCAAGCGACCTTACTAAGGATGATCGCCGGCCTCGAAGATATCGGCGCCGGCGAGATCGCGCTCGACGGCCAAGTCATCAACGACATCGCGCCAAAATCGCGCGATATCGCCATGGTATTCCAGAACTATGCGCTCTATCCGCATATGACGGTAGCGAGAACATGGCTTTCGCGCTGAGGCTGAAGAAGACCGACAAGGGCGAGATCGACGCCAAGATTACGCGCGCCGCAACGATCGTTGGACTGCAAGACCTGCTGGAGCGCTATCCGCGCCAGCTTTCTGGCGGCCAGGGCCAGCGCGTCGCCATGGGTCGCCCCATCGTGCGCGACCCGAAAGTCTTCCTGTTCGACGAGCCGCTCTCCAACCTCAATGCCAAGCTGCGCGTGCAGATGCGCTCTGAGATCAAGGCGCTGCACCAGCGCCTGGGCAACACGATCGTCTATGTCACCCACGACCAGGTCGAAGGTCGGCGTTAGCCCCCGCCCCGCCCCCAATGACTTCGCCGCTACACAAGGGTGCGCCGCGCTCCAAGGCCCACTTGACTTCCATCGCTCGATCGTAGAACAAATAGAGAACATTCTTATATGCGCTTTCCCGGAGGTCAACGACCATCTTGCGGCCGGAGCCCGCCATAGATGCCTTGCGCGCACAGATCGAACGCGGCCGCGCACGGGATCGACATCCGGCCGGCCTGCGTCAACGCCTCGCGTTTGACTGCACGCTGGAACCGGTCGCCGACGACGGACATTTCGCCGTCCGGCTTGGGTTGCGCATGGTGCGCGGTCTCGCAAATGTCCATGCAAGCACGATTGTCGCCACCCGCGCCGACCAGGCGTTCGCCTCCGTCGACGATCTGTGGCGCCGCGCTGGCGTGCCGCAGGCCGCGCTTGTCCAGCTCGCCGAGGCAGACGCGTTCCGGCCGGCGCTTGGTCTCGCGCGGCGCGAGGCGCTGTGGGCGATCAAGGCGCTGCGCGACGAGCCCCTGCCCCTGTTCGCGGCCGCATCGGCCCGCGAGGCGGAGATGATTCCGGAGATCAATGAACCGGCGGTGGCGCTGCCGCCGATGACCGCCGGCGGCGAGGTCGTGGAAGACTACCGCCACATAGGCTTGACGCTTCGCAGCCATCCGATCTCTTTCCTGCGCGAAGATCTTCGCCGCCGCCGCATCGTGTCTTGCGCCGAGGCGATGGAGGCGCGCGACGGGCGCTGGCTGGAAGCGGCAGGCATAGTGCTCGTCCGGCAGCGCCCGGGCTCGGCCAAGGGCGTGATGTTCATCACCCTTGAGGACGAGACCGGCATCGCGAACCTCGTGGTCTGGCCCCAAGTGTTCGAGCAGCACCGGCGCACGGTTCTGTCGGCGGGCATGATCGCGGTAAGCGGCCGCATCCAGCGTGAGGGCGAAGTGGTCCACCTCGTGGCTCGGAAGATCAGCGATCTTTCAGCCGAGCTCGCCAGCATCGGCGAACGCGAGGGCAGCTTTCCCCTGCCGCACGCCCGCGGCGCAATGGCGGCTCGGGACCCGATCCGCGCGAGCTGCTGCCCAAGGGGCTGCGCAGCCGCGACATCTACATACCCGACCTCCACATCGACAACCTCAAGGTCAAGACGCGGGATTTCAGGTGAAACGTCGAATTTCTTGTCCGGCTCAGGATCGCAAGTCTTACCAAAGCGTTACAGGTCGAACGTCGTGACGGCGCAGCTATGGAACAGGGGAGACGATAATGGCGGACAACAAATCGAAGCGAGGCGCCGCAGACCGTCGGCAGGTCTCCGGCGGTGAGGGCTATGAGGTCAATTATTTCGCCCGCAAGCACGGTATCAGAGAGAGCAGGCCGAAGCCCTGATCAAGCGCATCGGCAACGACCGCGATAAGCTCAATGCCGCCGCGGAGAAACTGAAGAAATAGGCTGCGTGTTCGCAATGACTCATTGCATAGTTCGGTCTGAACAGGGTCAAGTCAAGTGAGCAAGTCAGCTTTGCGTCGGCCCACAATCAAAGGATCTTCAGCTCCCCCTGCGAAGCCAGCCTCGCGCGGGGCAGCCAAACATGCGCCACCCGCGTTCCGGCCGGTCCAGCTTGCAAAACTGGTGGACACGGTTCCCCCTGGCGATCGCTGGATCCACGAGATGAAATACGATGGCTATCGTATTCTTGTCGCCGTGGGCGGCGGCGAGGCGCGCGCCTATACGCGCTCCGGCCTGGACTGGTCCGGCCGCTTTCCGTCCATTTTGGCGGAGGCGCGCAAGCTCAAGGTTCGCTCTGCCCTCATCGACGGAGAGGCCATCGTCACCGACGCCGAGGGGCGGTCCAGTTTCCAGGCGCTGCAGAACGCGTTGAAGGGCGCTCCCACGAGCATCGATTTTTATGCCTTCGACCTGCTCCAACTCGACGGGGAAGACCTGACGAGGCTGCCGCTGCTGGAGCGCAAGGAGAAACTGGAGGCAATTCTGCCGGCGAAGAGCCCCATCCTTCGCTACTCCGATCATATCCAGGGCCGGGGGGAAGAATTGCTGAACCGCTTCTGCGACGCCGGCCTTGAGGGGGTTATCTCGAAGCTGGCGGATTCGGGCTATGTCGGCGCCCGCGACGGAAGCTGGCTGAAGATCAAGTGCATCAAACGTCAGGAGTTCGTGCTCGTAGGCTGGACGCCGTCAGACAAGGATCGCGCGTTTCGATCGCTGATCCTTGGGGTCCATGACGGCGGAAAGCTGCGCTATGCCGGCAAGGTCGGGACCGGCTTCAATGCCGCCGGGATGGCCCGGCTGATGAAGACCATGGCGCCGCTCGAGCAGAAGGCAGCCACCGTCGAAGCACCGCGCGCGGAGGTTCGTCGCGCGCACTGGCTGCGTCCCAGCCTCGTCGCCGAGATCGCCTTCACCGAGATGACCAATGAAGGAACACTGCGCCATCCAAGCTATCTCGGCTTGCGTGAGGACAAGAAGCCCGAAGCGGTTGTGCTCGAGACGGAACACCGCACAGCGACGCTGCCGCCGCCGGCGACAAGCGCGGTCGCGATCAGCAATCGCGGCCGCGTAATCTACCCCGAATCCAACATCACCAAGGGACAGCTTGCCGATCATTACGCCGATGTTGCAGCGATCATGCTTCCCTGGGCAGGCAGCAGACCAATCAGCCTGGTCCGCTGCCCGCAGGGCCGCGCCAAGAAATGTTTTTTCCAAAAGCACGACGCTGGCAGCTTCGGCGACAAGGTCCATCACGTCGGGATCACCGAAAAGGACGGCCATGAGGAGCCCTACCTTTACGTCGACGACGCCGAGGGGCTTGTGACCTGTGTCCAGATGGGAACGATCGAGTTCCATGGATGGGGAGCGCGCATCGAAGACGTCGAGAAGGCCGACCGCCTTGTGTTTGACCTCGACCCCGACGAGGGACTGAATTTCGAGGCGGTTCGCGCTGCCGCATTCCAGTTCCGGGATATACTGAAATCCCTTGGATTGACCACTTTCCCGATGCTGACGGGCGGCAAGGGCGTGCATGTGATCGCGCCGCTTACGCCGCGAGCTGAATGGCCTGAGGTGAAGGCCTTCGCCTCCCGGCTTGCTCAGGCGGTCGCGCAGAGCGACCCTGCCCACTTCACGGCCGTTTTGTCGAAGGCCAAACGCAAGGGTCGGATCTTCGTCGACTATCTGCGCAACCAGCGCGGCGCAACGGCAATCATGGCTTATAGCGCCAGATCGCGGCCGGGCGCCCCGGTCGCAGCACCTGTCACCTGGGCGGAGATGAAGACAATCGATGCGCCCTCTCATTTCCATGTCGGCGATGCGCCCGAGTTGAAGAAGCGCGCCGCATCGAAGGCCCTCGCGGGATGGGGCCGGGCCGATCAGTTCCTGCCGGACCTGTGAAGCCATGAGGATCGCGACCTACAACGTCAACGGCGTCAACGGCCGCCTGCCGGTGCTGCTGCGCTGGCTGGAAGAGGCAGCGCCGGACATTGCCTGCCTCCAGGAACTCAGGGCGCCCCAGGAGAAGTTCCCGGAACGGCCGATCCGCGACCTCGGCTATGACGTGGTCTGGCATGGCCAGAAAAGCTGGAACGGCGTCGCGATCCTGAGCCGCGTCGGCAAAATCCACGAAACGCGGCGCGGCCTTCCGGGCGACCCCGACGACAGCCATAGCCGCTACATCGAAGCAGCAGTCAACGGCATCCTTATCGGATGCCTTTATCTTCCGAATGGCAATCCGAGGCCCGGCCTGAAATTCGACTATAAGCTGCGTTGGTTCGATCGGCTCATCGACCACGCAGCCGAACTCGTCGGGTCCAAACAGCCAGTGGTGCTGGCAGGCGATTTCAACGTCATGCCGACCGAACTCGATGTCTACAAGCCCGAGCGCTGGCTGGACGATGCTCTGTTCGCGCCCGAGGCGCGCGCCGCCTATGCGACGCTGCTCAAACAAGGCTGGACCGACGCGCTGCGCGCGCGTCATCCCGGTGAGAAGATCTACACGTTCTGGGACTATTTCCGCAACGCCTTCGGCCGCAACGCAGGCCTGCGCATCGACCACCTTCTGCTGAGCCCGTCGCTCAAGAAGCGGCTGATCGACGCGCAAGTCGACGTCGAGGTGCGCGGCTGGGAAAAGAGCAGCGATCACGCGCCGGTCTGGATCGAGCTCTCGCAAAAGGCACCGCCTCGCAGCCGTTCGGCGCCTGACGAACGAAGCAGCTCCGGTCCCGGCTAGGGCCTTCGTTACTCACCAATGATGAAACCTTCCCGCCACATAGCTGCGGCGCAGACAGGCTTCGTGCGCCTACAATGCCTACGCCCAAATCGCTGCAGCATTCAGCAGCGCGTCCGAGACAGGTGCGATGGCATTGACCGTAGGCGGACCGAGCCAATCCCACAGAAACATTGGTGGTATTTTGTTGATCTGGACTACCGTTGTGCGGGCCCTCAACTGACCGAAAAAGCCGGGTTTTCTTGATTGAAATCCGTCTCGAACCTGCTTAAGGGCAGGCTAGTAGAGCGCCAAATATATTGGTGACCTAAGCGTCGATTGGCAGTCCATGAGCATGTTTCACTTGACCAAGGGCAAAACTCGACTCGATTGATGCCACGCCATCGAGTCTAGTGAGCTTCTGCTTCAGGAATGCTTCATAAGCCTCCAAGTCTTTGACGACGACGCGCAGCAGGAAGTCCATCTTGCCAGTCATCAGATAGCACTCCACGACTTCCGGCCAGCGCAGGACAGCATTTGAAAATCGATCCAGCTCTTCTTCCCGTTGTCGTTCCAGCTTGACGGACGCAAACGCGCTGACGGGTAATCCAACCTTCACCTGGTCGACGATTGCTACATACGCTTTGATCACGCCAGATTTCTCCAGCATCCGCACCCGACGCGCGCAAGGGGATGGAGACAGACCGGCGATCTCGCCGAGGTCTTCTGTTGTCGCGTGAGCATCCGACTGAAGCGCCGCCAACAACTTGCGATCGATACCGTCAATGACGCTTTTTGGCATGACCTTCTGTTCCTTGCATCGAAATTGGCTTGAACTCACCGATATGGCCTTACCTGATAGCAATTTTAGCTGCAATCGCCCTGCCGATTTTCCTATCCTCATCATATCAAATGATGGAGCACGACATGGACGATCCTAAACTTGCGTGCCTTGAGGCTCTCGAGCGGAAGGTGCTGTGGTTGTCCACATGGATGATCCACAATGCCAACAATCTTCGACCCAATGACGACGGGCTCAAAGTTGGAGGCCACCAAGCATCGTCGGCATCGCTCGCCACCATAATGACGGCGCTCTACTTCGCGGTCTTGCGTCCTGAAGACAGGGTCGCGGTGAAGCCGCACGCAAGTCCGGTCTTCCATGCCATTCAGTATCTCTTCGGCAAGCAGACACGCTCGAAATTGGAATCGTTCCGCGGCTACGGAGGGGCGCAATCTTATCCATCACGCACGAAGGATACCGACGACGTGGACTTCTCGACGGGCTCCGTCGGCCTGGGGGTCGCACAGACGCTGTTTTCCTCATTGGTGCAGGATTATCTTCGAGCCAAAGGCATGGCCTGCACTCTCGCCGAGGGCCGCATGGTCGCGCTCATCGGCGATGCCGAGATGGATGAGGGTAACATCTTTGAAGCTCTGCTTGAGGGCTGGAAACACGGACTCCGCAACACCTGGTGGATCGTCGACTACAATCGACAAAGCTTGGACGCGGTGGTGCGGGAAGGGTTATGGGAGCGCTTCGTCTCGCTGTTTCGCGATTTCGGTTGGGAGGTGGTGATCCTCAAATACGGTTCCCTCCTCGAGGAAGCCTTCCAGGAACCCGGGGGCGAGGCTTTGCGAAGCTGGATCGACAACTGTCCCAACCAGCTCTACTCGGCTTTGGCCTACCAAGGCGGGGCGGCATGGCGAAAGCGCTTGATCGATGATCTTGGCGACCAAGGCCAGGCTTCCAAGCTGATTGAAAGCCGCTCGGATCAAGACCTAGCGCGTTTGATGACCAACCTCGGTGGGCACGACTTGCGCTCATTGTTGCAGGCCTTCCAGGACGCGCGCGAGCACGATCGCCCGGTTTGCTTTGTCGCCTACACGATCAAGGGATTCGGCCTGCCGCTGGCGGGCCACAAGGATAACCATGCGGGGCTGATGACCTCAAAGCAGGTCGAGGACCTGCGCGCTAGCCTTGGCGTTCGGCCCGGTTACGAATGGGATCCATATGAAGGTCTCCTGCTGCCCGCCGAAGAACTGGCCGTTTTTGTACAGGCGGCCCCATTCAACGCCCGGCGCCGAGCGCCCCATCAGGCCGGGAAAATCGCTGTTCCTGCTGCCTTCACCATTGAAGTGCAATCGCCAGTTTCGACGCAGCATGGCTTTGGAACTCTCATGCACGAGATCGCCAAGGCCGACACTGATCTCGCGAGAAGGATCGTCACGGTGTCGCCGGACGTGACCATCTCTACCAACCTTGGCGCATGGGTAAATCGCCGAGGTCTGTTTGCCCGGGAAGAGAAGGCCGACCTGTTCAGAAAAGAGCGGATTCCTTCGACCTTCAACTGGGAATTCTCGCCAAAGGGCCAACACATCGAACTCGGCATTGCCGAGATGAACCTGTTTCTAACTCTCTCCGCTCTCGGGCTCTCCCATTCGATATTTGGCGAACGGCTGTTACCGGTAGGAACCCTCTATGATCCGTTTATCGAGCGCGGCCTCGATGCTCTGAACTATGCCTGCTACCAAGATGCCCGCTTCATTGTCGTGGCCACTCCCTCTGGGATCAGTTTGGCGCCTGAAGGCGGCGCACACCAATCGATAGCAACACCACTGATCGGCATGGCGCAGGACGGGCTTGCCAGCTTCGAGCCAGCCTTCGTTGACGAGCTCGCAACAATCCTGCGGTTTTCATTCGACTACATGCAGCGCGATGGAGATGGTCATGCCGATGCCGTGAGCTGGCTCAGGGACGCAACGGGTGGCTCCGTGTATCTCAGACTTTCGACGCGGCCGATTGAGCAGCCCAAACGCGTTGTTGATCAGGCGTTGGCTGAAGACATCCTCAGTGGAGGCTATTGGATGCGCAAGCCAGGACCAAATGCCCAGATCGTGGTCGCCTATACGGGAGCGATTGCACCCGAAGCGATAAATGCGATCGGGTTGATCGGGGAGGACCGCCGCGACGTAGGCCTCTTGGCCGTAACGTCTGCAGACCGCCTGAATGCCGGATGGACTGCTGCGCAGCGCGCAAGGGAGCACGGCCTGGCACACGCACGAAGCCACATCGAACGATTGCTCGCCGGCGTCCCCTCCAATTGCGGGCTCATCACCGTGATCGATGGCCACCCTGCGACCCTTGCCTGGCTCGGGTCCGTCCAGGGCCATAAGACCCGGTCCCTCGGCGTAGAAGATTTCGGCCAGACGGGCACCATCGCAGATCTGTATCGGCATTATGGAATTGACGCGCAAAGCATTGCACAAGCCGCGCAGTCGCTGTCGCCCGGAAGGCCAATCCGGCATTTGCGAGCCGCACTCTAAAATCTCGGCTCAACGAGGCACATGGCCAGCGGACGCTTGTGCGGTTCCTCCCTACTGCTCGCGCTCGTCGCGATCACGCATGTGGCGCTGTTCCAATTCCTGCTCCAATTCGCGCAGGTGCTCTGGCGATCGTTGCGATGCATCAGTTTGCGAGGCACACCGCTCCGGGATTCCACTCGGTCTTTCAGCCGCCGGCTGCCCGGCTTCATTCATCCTTTCGGCGGCAATCCAACCGGGAGGGTCACGGGCCTGACGAGCGCTCCCCAACCGTTCGTCTCGCGGAAGCTCATGGCTTCGGTCCAATGCCGCGTTGCCAGAAACCGGCTCGTGCGTCGACTTCGGTGGCGTTCGAGCATCCTGCGGATCGGCCTCGGCCGACGTCGAAACCTCGCGGGAGGCGCTTGGCTTGCCGCGACCCACCTCGCCTGCGACAGGCTGTTGTTCGGAGAACCGGAGATTTTCCCGGCGGATGCTCATCACCTCGCGCGCGGCTTCTGTGATCTCGTGGAATCGGGCCCGCTCGCCCGGCCCGACGGAACGCTCAATGTCGGCCAGAATGGCCTCGACCCGTTTCTCGTATGCCTGCAATTCAGCACGTGTCATCGCATGCATGGCAGCCTCGTCGCCTCCAAAAAGTTCTCGTGACAGATGTCCCTTAGCCTCATTCGTGTCCGGCCTTCGCCGATAGACCGCAGTCGCGTGGATTTGGCTAACCCGCAATGCGGCCCGGATTCGTTCGAGATGATCTTCGGCGAACTCGGCGACCTTCCTGACCGAGCTATCACGCGCAATTTCGCGCCATACCTGGGCAGCCGCTGCCGCGTATTGGGCACTCCGGCTCGACAGTGCTGCGTCAGGGATATTGGAACGCTTGGCTAGATAGCGTTCCCGTGCCGACTGGCTGGTGCCCTCATGCTCGGTTCTCCCCGCATAGCTGACAGGCCGCACCTGGGTTCGAGTATAGGCGGGCGCACTTGCAAATTCGCGACGGTCGGTCAGCTCCATATTGATTCCGCGCTGTCGGGCTTTCTCGGCCATCAATGAGCGCCACGCCCGGAAGACCTGGGGGCTGGTCTCGATACGTTCTCCTGACTCCGAACGCATGGTGACGATCGCGTGAGCGTGGATATGCGGCCGCTTGCCACCCTGCGCCATTCCCTTTGGATCCTCAGCCGGATCGTGCATGGCGTAAGCGTAGCGATGCCCTGCGAATTGATCGCCCAGGAAGTCCCGCACCGCATCTCGAAAGGCGGTTGGATCGGTGCCAGCGCGCGCGGACAAGATTAGATGCATGACGTCACGTCCCTTGCGGCTTTGCATTTGCCTGCGCCAATGCCTCTGGACGAGACCGCCGGCCCGCTCGAAAGTAGCGATGCAGGTGCCCCTATTATCGCGCACCTGCCCATCAAAGCGTTCGACCATTTCACGAACCCGGCTCAGCGCGAAGGCAACGCCATTGCCGTGACCGCGAAATAGAATTCGCGCCTGCACGACGCTGCCGATCTTGCTCCTGTCGAACCGCTCCTGTGCGATTGCAGCAGCCTTTGCGTCGCCGCTCAGGCGCTCGCCGTCAGGCCCGCGCAATAGCAGGACCCCGTGCACTCGAAGATGAGCGCCGTCCACGTCTTCGATTGCATAGACAAAGCGGCGCTCTCCGAATGCGGCGCGCAGGACATGGCGAAAGATCTGGTCGCGATCGTTTTCCTGTGTCTTTTTGTTTACCGCTACCTGGAACAGACCAATGTCCCGGCTCGAGGCACGATTGTCGAAAAGATGCTCCCATTGCGTGCGCAGCTGCGAGAGGGCCGCCTTTCCGGTGATCTGCTCGCCCTTCTCGGTTTCGACCGCCAGTTCGCCATTCCGGGAAGTATAGCCGAGCATCGCGGCGACGCGCACGCCTCCACCATAGGAAGCGAGCTTGACCACCGCCGGCTGGCTTCCATGCGCCACGGCTATGATCCGTTGTCGAATCGACCGATGGAGCTCGACGTCCCTGCGACGAAACGAAAGCCTGCCGCCGCCTTGTGTGTCGTCTGGGCTGAACGCCGCCCCGCCCTTTCGACACCACTCCCATTCATGGCGCTCGCCTCGTCCCAGCTGCAGTTCGTGAAGCAGCGCTGCGCGACGGCGTTCCCAGTCCCGTTCGAAAGCACCCAGGAAGAATTCCATTAGCGCGCACCAAGGCGGCGAGCCGAGCTGGCGCGCTTCGTCATCTGAGAGAGCTCGGCCGCGACCGTCAATGCAATGGCGCGGGCATCGTCCGCGGCTGCGGCTACATCCGAAGCCGCAGCCATGCGCCCAGTGTTGAGTTCGCGTATGGCCTGATTGAGAGCGTTGCCAACAGCACGCAAATCCTTGGCGAGGAGTTGCAGGATCGCCTGATCCTCCTCATTCAAAAACGGCCGGAGGCCCGCCCCCTCGCAAGCAAGCGAGCGGACGAAGGCCGAAACCGACAGGCCGGCGGTCTCCGCAGCCGACGCGAGCGCGGCAAGTTCCTCTGGCGCGAACCGAATATGCGCGACCTTCTCCCTCCTCGCCGGCCGACCTGAAACCGTTGCGTTGGCTGGAGTCATGGACCGTCTGCCTCGCTCGCGGCCAAGCCGCGGATCGGGGGCTTGTCCCCCGATCGTCAGGAAAAATGTATCACATTTTTCCGTATCCTGCCAACCAATATGACATCGGAAAGCAGGAATTTTCCCAAAAAAAACACTTTATCATTGTCATTCAGACATCGTTTTTCTACATTCATAGAAATTCATGTGCCCACGGACCCATACTTGAGCAATCCTGGATTCGTGTGCGAGTAGAAACACACGCTCAGAGGAGAATTCGCGCATGCCTATCGTGATCTCCGCCATCAATGGCAAAGGCGGCGCCGGCAAGACCACCACTTTGATGAACATTGCCGGCGAGTATGCATTGCGCGGTACGACGGTCGCGATGGTTGACATGGATGGTAGAAGCAATCTGACCAAATGGTGGAGCGACTGCCACGACAAGGCCGCGCAACCAGAAGGCATCAGCGTCTTCGGCCATAAGACGGCCAAGTCGCTGGATGCGTTCATTGAGCGCCATGCCCATCGTTTTGACTACCTCCTCATCGACACGCCTGGAGAGGATATTTCCACCATTGACCCTGTGATTGGACGGTCCGATCTGGTGATCTCTCCAATTCAGCCGTCCAAGCGCGAGGTCTTGGGCGCGATTGACTGCTTCCAGTCCGTCGTGAGGGTCAACGAGCTCCGCGGCGGGTCATATCGCCACGGCGTCTTGCGCACCCGGATTTCGATGACTGTTCGGCAGACGGAACTTTATCGCAAGATTCGTCCCATCATCGAGGACAAGGTCGGGACCTATCTCTTTAGGGCCGAGGTAATGGAACGCAACATCTATAAGGATATCCAGAACGGCACTGGCACTCTCCAGATGCAGGCGTTGTCCGAGGCTGTAGGCAAAGCGCGTCGCGAGACGCAAGAAGTGGTGGGCGAGATCGATGCCCTGTTGAGTCCCCTTCCAAAAGCCGAGCACGCCTGATGGGCCGCAAGGAAAGCCTGTCCCTGGACGAGTTCGCACTCGCTGCGCGAAAGCAATCGTCGGGAGGTGACGAAGATCGCCCGTCCAATGACATCAGCACAGACCGCGAGCCCGACGGCACATCGCAGACGGGCAGCGACTTGAGGCAGGAGGCCAGGAAGGCCTTGCGCAGGATGAAGCGAGAGCGGGTGAAGGGGGAAAGTTGCTTTGTGAACGTGAACCTCGACCGAGCGACCAAGCGGCGGCTGAAACTGGCCTCCTTCACCGCCGAAACATCGATGCAGGCGATCATGGAACAGGCGATCGCAAAGTATCTGGACGACCTTGGCCTTTGATTACAGCCGATCGACAGATCTCCCTTCATGGTCCTGGATATGGAATTTGATCGCAGGCCCACTCACCTGCTAGGCTTGAGGTCACGTTGGCTCTGTTTTTTCATGTATCGGGCAATTTGGGGCGAAGAGTCGCGTCTTGTGGGCGCGCTTCGCGGCACACACAGGAGCGGGTAAACCCGTCGCAATGGCAATCAAGGACGTCCAGAAATACATAGACGAGCATGGACTCATCGAAACGGCAGACGCTGAGTCCGAGAAGCCGGTCTACAGGAAACCAGGTTTCGAAGGCATCCGGAGCTTCGGCGACATGGAGCAGGCTTTCAGTCGGTTCGTACGGGAGCGTCGCGACGCCAGGCGGCTCAATCGGGCGCAGATGGGGATCATGGTCGGCTTGCACGAGACGATCTTTGCACGTTACGAGCGCGCCTTTTCAAAGCTGCATGCGACCAGACTACTTCACATCTGCGAGATTCTGGACTGCTCACCGATCGAAATGATCCATTTCGCAGCCCCGCATTTTTTCGGTGAGAGTCGTCAGGAAGCCGACGACAAGCTGAAGCTGATCTTGCGTGTGCTTGATATGCCTGCTTCCACCGCCTCAAGCCTGTTGAACCTTGTCGAGGGCCTCGTCGGTGAACAGGCCGGCGACCATCCGCGCGACCGGTGATTAGCCCGGGAGGATTAGCCCTCCGGGAAAGCTGTCCCCGTTTGCAGACGTGTCGTCATGCTGCCCCCTCGCCTTTGTCCGATAAGGCGACATTCGATCAAGTTTTTGAATCGATGCCGAGCCACGGATTCGAAAGATGCATTGGACGGATCCCATGGCGAGGATCGATAGTCGGATGCATGAACAACGCGCCCGACCCGTATTCCTGCGCCGTATTGATGGCGCTCGTAACATGGCACGATTTTATGTCCTGTCATTGCAACCCACCCTGTTCGGCGAAATGTCGCTGGTCCGGCTATGGGGACGGATTGGCACCCGAGGCCGCCAGAAAGTCCACTTTTTCGAAGATTGCAGGCAGGCAGCCTCGGAGCAGTCGCGGTTGGCGGGACGAAAGATCAAGCGGGGTTACATGAGCTAGGATCGATGAAACCACGATCGTTTCTAGCGCGCAGAACCTGCTTTCGACTAACGCCTTTCTGCGGACCGCTTCGCTCTTGCTCAAGGTTGCTCTCACGACCTGAGAGGCCAGATGCCCCGGCCGAACAGGCCGGGGCACTTGCGGACCTCAGTCGCCACGCCGGCTATTAGGACGGGACCAGATCAGCGAGAAGCCTTGGCCTTCCTCGTCTTCGAAAAGGTTGGCGTAGATCGGGGCGTTGAAGCTTGGATCATCGAGCTTGAGGCCCATATAGTCGCGGCCATCGCTGGAGCGCTTGGACCAGGCAGCGCCGATCTCAGCGCGGCCGACCAGCACGCGGTGTGTGGGGGCGTTTTCGTTCGTGGGGCGCTGGTCGGGGACGATGCGCACAGCCTTGACTTGGACGCTGAGCGTAACGATTTCGCCGGTGAACTCGTTGGAGCCGGTCTTCTTGAAAATACCGATGGTCGCCATTGTAGGTCTCCTTGTCCGTTTTCCGAGCCCGCACCATTGCGGCCTCACATGAGGGACCGCTCGTCAAGCTGTGGCTCTGAGCTGCTGAGTGGCCGGTTTCTGGAGGACGCCCCGCTGGGTGCGAGGCGTCCTGGCAGGGTGCTCAGTCGCCGTTGCGGCGGTTCGGACGTGACCAGATGAGGCTGTAGCCCTGGCCGTCCTCACCCTCGACGAGGTTGGCGTAGATCGGAGCGGTGAAGCTCGGGTCGTCGAGCTTGAGACCCAGGTAGCTGCGACCCTCGTTGGACTGCTTGGACCAGGCGGCCCCGATTTCGATCCGACCGACGAAGACCCGGTGGCTGGGAGCGTTTTCGCCGCTGGAGCGCGTATCGGGAACGATACGGACCTTCTTGGCCTGGAGGGAGAGGGTGACGATCTCGCCGCTGAACTCGTTGTTGTCCGATTGCTGGAAGTTGCCGATGGTAGCCATTGTCGTTCTCCTGACTGGTTGCCGAAGCCGCCCTGTGCGGCCTCGATAGCGGTCGTGAGGCGACGATCGGGCCGACTGCATCCTGTGGACCGCAGCGTCAGCGGAGGACGGCGGCAGCCGAGCTTGTTGTCCCGCGAGGAATGCGGCAAAGCCGCAGGGGAAGAAGGTCGGCGAAGCCGTTGCAGGCAGAGGCCCGACCGGCGCCAGACCAGCCAGTAGAGAGGCCGCACAGGGAGGATTCCAGCATCAGTCCCACGAGAACGATGCTGGCCATTGTCCCTTCAGCCATGCATCGGCACAAGCAGCGCGATCCCTACCGCCACATGAACCTGAGGTCTGAGCCCGTTTCCTGATCCGCGCGTTTGCACGTATCAACCTCACATCCGGTCGCCGCTCGAGCGGCTGCACCATAATCCCGCCTGCGGCGGCAAGGGCTCAGGAGGACGAGACCAGTCTCGATGACGGCGTCAAAGCCATGCCGCAATGCGGTCGTCCACCCGGTTCCGGCGGGCTGATCAGGCCCAGGCCGAACTGGAATGCGATCAGATCGTCATGGTCTGACAAACGCTCCTTCGATCACCACGCCGGCGCTGACGTATTTCCATAGAGCCACGACCAGCTTGCGGGCCAATGCGGTGATCATCACCTTCTTGAAGCGTCCGCCATTCTGGGCGACTCGTTCGTTGAACCAGCGGCTGAGCGCTGAGGCGGGCTGGTGCCGCAACCAGAGCCACGCCATTTCCAGCAGCGTCGATCGCAGGCGCGGATTTCCGGATTTTCCGATCCCCTGTTCCCGGTCGATCGACCCGCTTTGCCATGGCGTCGGCGCAAGGCCGGCATAGGCCGCCACCTGCCGGCGATTGTCGAAGCACCGGAACAAGCCCTCTCCCCACAGCACGGCCGCAAACTCCGGTCCGATACCGACGACTTTCGACAGCACAACCACTTCACGCGCCGATCGGCGTTCTTCGGCGAGCATGGCGTCCCGTTCCGCCTCGACTGCCTTGATCTGATCGAGCAGCATTTCCATTCGGTCGACCTCACGCAGAACCTGGCGCTTCATATGTTCGGGCAGATCCCGTCCATCGCCTGTGCGAAGTGTCTCCAGCTGATCGCGACGATCACGTCGCAGAGGATCGTAGCCGGTGATGCCCTGTGACAAGAGAAGACCCTTGATCCGGTTGCCGGATACGTTCTTCCATCAACACCTTGCGCTCCCGGACGATGCGGCGGCGATCCTCCTCATCGGGGGTCGGCACGCGTAGCATGGAGCAGACCCGCGGTTCGCCACGCTTGAACGCCAGCAGCGCCCGGATAAGGGTCTCGCCATCAAGCCGATCCGTCTTGACCCGCCGCTTGCGCCGAGACGTTGCTATGGATGCTGCGTCAACGACATGAGTGTCGTGGCCTTCTGCTTTCAGAACCCGGTGGACCCAGAAGCCGTCGAGCCCAGCTTCTTGGATGATGACGAACGGATAGTCTCGGCCGGTTCGGTCACGAGCCTTTTGCTTTAAAAGAGCGAGGCGACCAAGAAGCCCAGCAATATCCCCGCCGGGGATGGAATGGCGCGATAGCTTCTCGCCAGCTCCCGGTGAGATGGAGGTGATCAACCAGGTCTTCTTGCTCAACTCCACCGACACGAAGATCGCATCAAGCTCCCTGTGCGCCGCATTTTCTTGAATACCGTCCTGCGTCATCTCCTGCTCCTTTCCGCAACGGCCAACAATGCCTGCTGCATCAGAGCAGGTCGTAGCCATTACTCATAGGATCTCGATGGCGATCAGCAGGCCGCAGGCGATCGACGACGCACCCCGCAGGGGCCTGACAGCCAAGAAGGTCTTTCTTGTCTCGCGAGGAATGGCGGAGACCCGGGGGCTCCCGCGCGGCCTGTGGCGTGGGTGAGTCCCGCAAGGGGAAGAAAGTCCGACGCCGCTGTTGCGTCAAAAGCGATTGAGGCGTCAGCCGGTCTTCGGCCAGATCAGGCCATCGAAGAGGCCGCGTGGAGCGGTAGAAGGTACGGCCAAACCGACCAATGGCGACCGTCGGGCAAGCAAGGTGACATCGCATCCAGAGGCACCGGCTTCGTCCCCTCGGTTCAGGCCATTTTGCTGTGTTCCACCCGGTTCTGCCAACGGGGAGGTCTCCCAAGTCCATGCGCATCAGCGGTTCGGTCAAACTTAACGATGCCGCATCTTGCGCTCCGAGTAAGGCACCAGCTGGATCAAATGGTGGTCCCGCGGCGATGCCGACCTGAGCCGCGCGACGTGGCGGCTGATGGCCGCCGCCATGTCAGCGACCGGCAGGAATGTCGATACGCGGCAAGAGCTGTGCCCACGATCGAAAGATCTTCCATCGTTCGAGGGCATGATCTGCTTCACGGCGCCGTGCGTCGGCGCGACGCGGCGATCGCGGTCGAGCGGCGAGCGGCGAGCGGCGAGCGGCGAGCGGCGAGCGGCGAGCGGCGAGCGGCGAGCGGCGAGCGGCGAGCGGCGAGGCCGTTGGCATCAAGCGGTCAGCCGGGTCAAGGATCAGCGCACATGAGAGGCGGCGGCGCGTCATGCGACCGTCTGGGAACAGATGCGTGCGCGCGTCATTATCCTCCGAATCTGAGGCGTAGGGATGTGGGGCCCGCCGCGCCTCGAAAGCGATTTGCAGACGGTATTATCGAAGAGCTGATGTTCGCGGGCTTCAAGCTGGAAACAATCGCACTGCCAGAAGCAATCCTCCGGGTGCGCGTGGGCGGGGACGGGCCGCCGATTTTGCTGCTGCACGGACATCCGCGCACGCATGCGACCTGGCACCGTGTGGCTCCGCTCCTGGCGGCGCATCATACTGTGATCTGCCCCGACCTTCGCGGCTTTGGCCAATCATCCAAGCCCAAGGACACGCCCGACCATGAAGGCTCTTCCAAGCGCGCCA
Organism: Mesorhizobium sp. BR1-1-2; assembly: GCF_020165435.1. NCBI lineage: Bacteria > Pseudomonadati > Pseudomonadota > Alphaproteobacteria > Hyphomicrobiales > Phyllobacteriaceae > Mesorhizobium > Mesorhizobium sp. BR1-1-2. Next base: position 102,775 of record NZ_JAIUID010000012.1, on the reverse strand, counting down.
AGGCTCGAGACTGTATTGCGCTCATGAAGCATCTCGGATTTGCTCATTTCGGGCTTGTTGGTCACGATAGGGGCGCTTACACGGCGTTTCGGACCGCCATGGACCATCCGGAGTCGGTGAGCCGCTTGGCGATCCTGGAGGGCATTCCCATCGCGGAAGCACTTTCCCGTTGTGACGCGCGGTTTGCAACAGCCTGGTGGCACTGGTTCTTCTTCGCACAGGCCGAAATACCCGAACGTGCGATTTTGGCCGACCCCGACGCTTGGTACGGAGGGAGTCCCGAGGATATGGGTCGGGAAGCCTACGCAGACTTCCGTACCGCCATCCACGACCCGGCAACGGTTCACGGCATGATCGAGGACTACCGGGCAGGGCTGGGGATCGATCGTCAGCACGATGAGGAGGATCGGGCCGCGCGCCGCATGCTCGAATGTCCGCTTCTCGTTCTTTGGTCCGCTCGTGACGATCTAGAGGATCTATACGGCGACATTCCAGCGATCTGGCGTTCCTGGGCCCCTGACGTGAGGGGTCATAGCCTGGACTGCGGTCACCACATGGCGGAAGAGGCGCCTGAGATACTGGCGCGTGAACTGCGTAGGTTCTTCCGGTCCGCCAGGCAGTGATGCCTTTCGACCAGTCGTGTCCCCAGACCGGCCCCTTCCCACCTCCGATCTAGTCGATCAGGCGGCTTAAGCGCCGCCGAACCTCCACACCGGGATGCCGAGCCTCTTGGCCTTGTCGGCGAGATTGTCGTTGATGCCCGTTCCGGGGAAGTGCATCACGCCCTTCGGCACGATCTCCAGCATTGTGTCATTGCGCTTGAAGGGCGCGGCGCGGCCGTGCTTCGTCCAGTCCGGCGCAAAGCCGATCTGTGGCACGTTGCGGTTCTTCGCCCAAAGCGAGGCAATCTTCTCGGCGCCCTTCGGCGACTTGCCATGAACCAGCACCATGTCGGGGTGCTTCTCGTGAACTTGGTCGAGCTTGGCCCAGATCAGCCGGTGGTTGTCGAAGTCGAGCCCACCGGTGACGACGATCTTCGGACCCGGCGGCAGGAGCACCTCCTGATCGGCGCGCTTCTTCGCCATCAGAAAATCGCGGCTGTCGATCATCGCCGAGGTCAGATCGCGATGGTTGACCCTCGATCCGCTGCGCGGGAGCCAAGTCTTGCCAACGTGGCGTTCGTAGTGTTCGGCGGCCTGGTCGCGCATCAGCTCGAAAGCGTTCTGGCGTTCGATGAGCGTCATGCCCTCAGCGATCAGGCGCTCCAGTTCGACCGACTTCACCTCGCTGCCGTCCTGTTCTCGCTGCGACCGCTTCTGCGCCTGCTCGTTGTCGTCTAGCTCGCGCGCGATCCGCTCGGCGGCGCGGTGGAATACGTTGGTGGTCGACCAGAGGAGATCGTCGAGGTCGGGTTCGAGTCGCGTGTCCTCCAGGGTGCCGATCAGGGCGTCGAAGATGTTGGCGACAGCGCCCGCGACCTGGTTGCCGTCGGGCAAAAGCCGCTGGTCAGGCTCATCGGCAAAGGGGCGATAGCCATGGAGCTGGAGTTCGTTGAGGGCATGGTCGGTGGGTGAGGATTCGTGGTGCGGTTCGTAGTCGTCGTGCTCGCGCATGGGGATGCTCCGTCGGTTGGACCGCGACCGTCGCGGCCTTTATGGCGACGAAGCCCACGGGCCCGACGGCCGGGCACGCGGAGCGCAAGCGCAGGGCTCGATGGCTAAGGCCGGCTATTTTGCCTCGCGATGGAAAGCGGCCTTGAGGCCGCGCCGGAAAATAGTCGGCCTTAGCCATTGCCCGGCTGGCCGGCTTGTGGGCCGATCGCTCTCTCGAAGGCCGAGGCACGGTCCTCTGCGAAGGATTGACGTCCGCCGAGCACGGCGGCGATCCCCACGCCTGTCCTCCAGCCGGCTATGTCGTCAACGCCATGAAGCGGGCCATGTCCTGCGGCGCGACCTGCAACCGGGCTTCCATGCGCAGTGCGTCCAGGCCGAGGGTGCACAGATCCTCGTTGAAGTCGCCGAGCTGGGGCGAGATCACGATCGACTCGATCCCGGCCGCGTTCGCCCGTTCGACCAGCCTGTCCCGCGCGCGATCGCCGGCGGAATCATCGTCGCGCAGAATATAGAGCCGCCGCAGCGTGTCGGGGAAATGGATCGCCGCGAGATGGGCTGCCGAGAGTGCCGCGAGCATCGGCATGTCGGGCAGGACCTGCCGGATCGACAGAACGGTCTCGATGCCTTCGCCTGCCGCTAACACCTCGCCACCAATGCCGAAACGGACCGCATTGCCAAGAAGGTCGCCCAGCGCCCGTCTCGGCGTGTCGATAGGCGCCTTGTCGCGGCGTGTCGGGTCGAGCCAGGTGCGATGCACCCCGCTGATCCGGCCGTCGAGGTCGGTTACGGCCGCGATCATGGCCGGCCATGTCTCGATCGGCGAATGCTCGTCCGGACGATAATAGCAGCGCGGGTGGAAGCGCAGGTTTCCGGTTCCGCGTAGATCGGTAATGCCGCGTTCGCGCAAATACAACTGTACGAGCGTGCCCGCGATCGGCCGCGACATACCGAACAGGCGGCGGGCGGCTACGGGTGAACGATGCGGCGGTGCGGGCTGACGGATTGCGGCCGGCGTCGGCCCGGGCAATGGCATGCTGAGGAAGGCCCGCGCCTCGTCGGCAATTTCCTTGAACCTGAGCAGACCGCAGCTTTCCCGGATCACGTCGAGGAGATCGCCGTGCTCGCCGGTGGCGGCATCTACCCATTTGCCGGCCGGGCCCTTCGGCGAGTCCTCGAGCCGAACAAACATGGAGCGGCCGGGCGTGTTGCGCACATCGCCTACGACCCAGTAGTGCCCCTCGCGGTGACCGACGGACAGATAATGACGGCACACTGCCTCGGCCTGCCGGCCAAGACGGTGTGCGAGGTTGGAAGCGTCGTGAAGGGTAATCATGCTACCCCCGCCTGCCCGCCTCTACGCCGCCGATGTTGAACTGCGCGAGCACGAGCTGGGTGAAGGGAATATTGCGCGAGGAGGGCAGCGTGATCTTCTGGACAAAAGTAGGCATCGAGATTGCTCCGCGACGGGCGGCCGAGAGCCTCTCTCTCGACCTCCGACCCGTCACAAAATCCCGTTCCTCCTCTCGCTGTCTGGCGCCGCTTAGGTGCGCGGGCAGGATCATGTATGGGTCGCGGTCAGCGGTGAAAGCGCATCACGTGGCCGCCTGGCTCCCTCGGGGATGCTGCCGCTCCCATAGCCGGCTCGCCGCCACACACAGACGAGAAGCAGGATCCTCGAACAGGACGTCAGGTTCCATGCCGAGACCGGCAGGGAGGCGGACGGCCGTTATGTCGACGATGACGACCGAGCCGAGTTCGGGCTTGCCGAGATTAGCCAAGGCCGAACAGGGGTCGCGATCTTCATCGGGCTCGGCGGCGAGCCTGTCGATGGATGAAGATGTCCATTGACGTGGAGAGGCCGTCGCCATCGCGGTGGCTGGCGAGCAGGCGCTCGCATCAGGCGTAGGAGGATCAGGCCATTGTCTGGCCGGTCGAAAGCTGGGCCTCGTCTGCATCACCGGCGGGGACAAAGCCAAGTAGCCAGCAAGCTGCCTTGCCGGCATAGGACGCGGCGCGCACGATGGCGCGATTGTCCTCCCGCAGCACCTCGAGCCAGGCCCCGATGTAATCCGCGTGCCGGACGGTCGGCACGATGCCAAGCGATGCGCAGCAGAAGGCTGCGGTCATCTCGGCGACCAACTCCTCGAAGGCGTAATCCTTCGTGCCGAAGCGACCGGTCATATCGCGGCCCAGACGAGATGGATGCCCGGTGGCGTGTCCCAACTCGCGCAACGCCGTTCGGTGCCAGTTGATAGGCTCGAAATACGCCTGGGGCGGCGGGATCTGCACATAGTCGAGCGCCGGAACGTAGAAGGCGCGGTTGCCGCCGATGCGGAAGTCGATTGCCGTCGCGCGGATCAACGCCTCGACTGTTGGCTCGATCAGGGCCGGCGGCGGAGACGGCGCGACCATCCCCACACTCTCCGGCAGATTCTCGCACTGTGCGACATTGAAGACAGTGAAGCGCTTCAGGAACGGGATCGCCTGGGCTTCCTCGCCCGCCTCGCGTGCGCGCCGCTTCTCATCTTCGGGCACAAAGCGATCGGCATAGACTACGGTCGTGCCTCGTTCGCCCGTGCGCACATTGCCGCCAAGCGCGAGCGCCTGGCGAAAGGTGAGCCAGCTTTGGCCGGAAAATCCGTGCTCGATCACCGCGCCCCAGAGGATCAGAACGTTGATCCCGGAATAATGCCGGCCGGTGGCGGCGTTCCTCGGCAGTGCGAGGCTCGCCTTCGCCGCCGCCGTCCCCCAGGGCTGGACCCAGGGCACGCGCCCCGCCTCCAGTTCGGCGATGATCTTGCCGGTAATTTCGTCAAAAAGGCTCGTCCGGTCCTGGCCGGCACGAGCGGATGCGTTCTTTCTGGACATCGCGGGTCTCCGCGACGGGCGCCGGGAGCCTCTCTCCCAGCCCTCAACCCGTCGCGGCCCACCCGTTTGCACTCTCACTCTGACCGCCCTCACTCAACGCCATGGGTTGACGCCGACACGAGAGGCGCGCCGTGGGGAAAGTGTTCGACCGCCATCCATGGAGCGGTTGGCTGTGTCGTACCGCTCTCACAGACGCGCGCACAGGCAAGGTACTCGCAGCCGTCCCAGCGATGTCTACGCTTGTCCCAGCTGGCCGCGAGAGACTTTCGAGGTACGACTGGTGAGCTGCGGAGGAGCAACAATGTCGTGGAATGCTGGCGGGTTTTGTGACCAGCCGCCCGTTTCGGCTCTGGAGCGGTGGGCACACGAACGACCACGCCGCCAAGGACCGCACAAGCTGTTGCGAGATGTCGGGTTTTCGGTACCTAGGCAGAAACGCGCCGGGATCTTCCCTCTAGGAGATTCTGGAGCTCCTCTTTCGGCACCGGCTTGGATAACAAATAGCCCTGCAACTGGTCGCAGCCGAGCTTGCGCAGAAAATCGCATTGGCTCTGCGTCTCAACGCCTTCCGCCGTGGTGTTGAGTCCACTGACGCGCGCCATGTCGATGATCGCCTGAACGATGGCCTCGTCACCATTGGAGCGGCCAAAGCCCTGCACAAAGCTTCGATCGATCTTGATCCTGTCCACGTCCAGGGTCTGGAGGCGTCCCAGTGAGGAAAATCCCGTGCCGAAATCATCAAGAGCAAAGCGCACCCCGATGCTGCGCAGCGCCTCGATGTTGCGCTGGCATTCGGTCGGGCGCTCCGACAGCGTGCTTTCCGTAACCTCCAGTTCGAGGCGCCGGGGATCCATCTGCGCCTCCAATAAGATGCTCGTCACCTTCAGGGCGAAGCTCGGATTATTCAGCTGCAAGGCTGATACATTGACCGCCAAGGTGTCGATGGGCAAGGACACGGCATCAAGGCATGCCTGCCGCAGAACCAGTTCGCCCAGTTGGTCGATCAGCCCCGTTTTCTCGGCCAGTGGTACAAACAAATCCGGGGCTACCCAACCACGCTCCGCGTGAGACCAGCGGGCCAGGGCTTCTACGCCCGCCATTCTGTTGGTGTCGGCGGTGTAGAGCGGCTGATAATGGACCTGGATCTGGCCAGGCACTTGCAGCGCCTTGCGTAGCTCCTGTTCGAGGTCCTTGCGCATGGCCAGCGTCTGGTCCATCTCGGCTTTGAAGAAGACATAGCCGCTGCGGCCCGCCGCTTTGGCGTGATAGAGCGCAACGTCGGCTTTGCGCACCAATTCGTCCCGGTCACATCCGTCCCTCGGAGCAAGCGCTGCGCCGACACTCACGCCGACGAAGACCTGAACCCCGGCCACTTCGAAGGGTCGGCGAGCGGTTTCAATCAACCGCTCACACAGGGTTTTGACCTCATGCTCTCCTGCGACCTGGCGGTGGATGATGATGAACTCGTCGCCGCCCAGGCGCGCGACCGTATCTGCTTCCGTGGTGAGCCGTCTTAGCCTGTCCGAGAATTCCCTAAGCAGCTCATCGCCGGCGGGATGACCGAAGCTGTCGTTGACCTGCTTGAAGCGGTCGAGGTCGAGGTAGAGAATTGCGAGCTGGTCGCCTGTCGAGGGCAGCCGTGTCAGCGCATCGGCCAAGCGGTCATTGAACTGGCTGCGATTGGGCAGGGCGGTCAGTAGATCATTGTGGGCGAGGTGATAGATTCGGTCTTCGGATTCGATCAGCTTCAAGGTCCGCCTGCGAAGGCTCATCAGGACGACGATGACGCCGCCCAGTAGCAGCCCGAACGTAGCGACGAGCATTGGCCCCAGTTGAGAAAATACCGACGCCCCAGGCCGATATGGTTGCCAGACAAAGAAGCCGATAGTCGAACCGGATCGGTCAATCAGCGGATAAGACGCCTCTCCCCGAGCAAGCATGTTGACCCAGGAGAAGCGCGCGCCGTCGAGCAGGTAGTCCTGCCGCAAGGAGGTGATGAGACTGCCATCGAGATATCGAACCGCGATATGTAGAAATTCCTGACCGGGTTCTTGTGCGATGTGGCCAGTGTCGGAGACGACAGGCTTGATGCTCACGATGGCAGGATGGCCGGAGATGACCGCCATATCGGAAGCGCCTATCGTGAGGACCTGCTTCGTAACGCCTTCGGTGTCCCCTCGCTTCAGTCTTGCCCTGAGGTCGTCGACAAGACGCGCGGTATTCGAATGTATGGATCGGTAGCTGCCGGGCTCGACAGTTGAGCCGCCCAGCGATGCGTAGACTGGCTCATTATCGGGATCGAGAATGTAGAGTTCGTCATGGCCGAAATACGTGTGCATCCAGCTGCCGAGATTGACATCGAGCCATTTCGTATCATGGCTTCGCAGTGCGGTGACCGCGTCGTCCCAAACCGTGACGCTCTCCTGGTCGTGTGCAACTCCGCTCTCGAGCTTGGATATGATCAGTGCAACCAGACTTTGCTGCCGTGACACGGCAACGCCGTCGGTCTGAACCGTGGACCACAGCAAAAGGCCTGTGGTGGCCATCGCAACAAACAGTGACAGCCCAATGATGGGCAAAGCCGTTCTCAACAGAAAGAGACGACGGGTTGGCTCGCCGAAATGTCGTAGCAGCTTCATGGGTTTGCCATACGTCATGAAAACTTCTGGACCGTTAAAAGGAATTACTCGGCCAATGAGGGCATGCGACGCTGGTGAGCGAGCGAGGGGCCTGCCGGCTTCGATCGCTTCGGAGGAAAACGGGAACTCGCGAAGCGGTCCCCGGCAGCAGACCGGCAGATGGGGGACGCGGTGTCCGCGAAGGAGGCCCCGCGGATGCTGCCGACACCGTGATGGTGGGGCCTTCGATAGTGCGTGAGCGAACGTTCGCATTTGCCAATCTTGCTAAGGTCGAGACACCGACCGCAATCCCTTCAGATTTTGACCAAAATTGGCGCGCCTGTTTGAGACAGCAGGCAATGGGGACATTGGCTCCCTGCGGAGATGAGCAAGCGGTGGGCAAGCTGTGAAGCGCGTTTTTCGGTTGATTGCCGCGGTGATCGTGGCGTCCGGGGTGACCGGTTGCACCAGTATTTCCTATTACGCGCAGTCATTGGAGGGTCATGCACAGATCATGGCGGCTCGCGAAAATGTCGCAAAACTGATCCAGGATCATTCGACGCCCGCGGCATTGCGCACCAAGTTGACGTCGGCCAGCGCCATACGACGGTTCGCGACAGATGAACTGGCACTGCCTGAAAACAACAGCTACCACAGCTACGTTGATATTGGTCGGGACGCTGTGACCTGGGCCGTTTTTGCTGCGCCCCGGTTCTCGCTGACGCCACGAATATGGTGCTTTCCGGTTTTCGGCTGCGTTCCGTACCGGGGTTATTTTGCTCGGAAAGCTGCGACTGAAAGCGCTGGCGAACTTCATAGACAGGGGCTGGACGTCTACGTCACAGGCGTCACGGCCTATTCCACGCTGGGATGGTCCAGTGACCCACTGCTCAGCACCATGCTGCGCCAGGACGACACGTATCTTGCAAGCGTCATCTTTCACGAACTGGCGCATCAGCGCATCTATGTAGATGATGACTCCGCATTCAATGAAGCCTTCGCGGCTGCCGTCGAAACCACCGGCGTAAGGAAATGGCTCCGCACAATCGGCGATTACGCCCGATTGCGCCGCTACGAAGCCGATCGCAAGCGCAGCGCCGATTTTGTCGGGCTGGTGTCGAAAACTCGGGACGAGTTGAGGCACATCTTTGAAAGTTCCCGTACTTCGCAGCAGATGGCGGCTGCCAAAGCAGCCGCCATCGACAAGCTGCGGATGGGCTACCGGCAAATGCGCCAAAAGCGCTGGGCCGGATACCGGGGATACGACGCCTGGTTCGATGCGCCGATCAACAACGCAAAGCTGGGCGCGACTGCCCTCTACAGCGAACAGGTTCCGGCGTTTCTTCGTTTGTTCGACCGGTGCTCAGGCGATTATCCAAGGTTCTACGCTTCTGTTCGACGGATCGCGCATTTGCCCAAACCTTCCCGTACCCAAGCGTTGAAGGCTGCAGAGACTTGTGATTGACGTGAACAAGCACGGGAGCGGGGCAGTGCTACAATGTGAGATGAGGACCGTTGGCGAATCGGCGGATTCGGACCTCAAACAGCTGAGAAGTGTTCGTCTCGCACGCCATCCAGCACTTCGTCGACTTCGTTGCGGTGGAAGACGTGCGGCCTAAGATGCTGACGAACTACGGAACCGCGCCCGTGTTGCATTTCGCTCGACGGGAGGCAGGAGCAAACATCAGAGGCTCAAAGCGATTGATCTTCTTGCGGCAAGTGGCCAAGCGTCGTCGGCCTCCGCCATTTGCGGCAGATTGCCCGACGTCGGCGACACGTTTCAAGCATTCGGCGCGCCGATCAGAAAGGCATGGCCGTCCAGATCGCGGGTCGACCGCGTTGTTACGGCGTCGTCCGCCTCGCCAGGAACTGGCAAACGCTCGTAAACAAGACGCGTGTCGAATTTGAACTGCCGCAAAGGGCCGGAGGGTCTCGGTGGCGGTGAGCGCCCGCCCTCAGCGTAACTCGACTTCCCGTTTCGTGCTTTTCCACGAATGAGTACCCGCCTTGCCACGTGGGGCATGGCGGGTACTCAACCCACCCGAATGAAGGGACCGATGAATTCGGGATGCCCTTCCAATGAGCAAGAGGGTGAGTTTGTTTCACACTAGGACCTATGGCTTGCGGCATAGGACTTCAGTCGTAGTTGCGACTTAGGTTTGATGGCTAAGGTGGCGCCCTACCCTTGCGTTCCTCGAGCATGCCTTGAAGCGTGGCCGTGAGCACGGCAACGGCGTTTGACAGACCCACGATGCTGTCCTGCACCCTGTCGAACCGGGTCAACGTCGCGCTCTGGAACTTCTCGCTCGAGGCGGCATCCTGGACCTGCTTGGTTTCGACGGCGATCAGCCGGTCGGAAACCTTCGTCGCCTTCGAGGATGCTTCCGAGGCTGATTGCTGGGCCTCTATGATCTGCCCCTGCATGGTGTCGAGACGGGTGTCCTGCCATTGCGAATAGAGCCAGAACAGCATCGCGATGGTCGGCAGCGCCAGCGCCATCGAAACCCTTGCAAACGCCAGCAGCACGACGTTCTCGGCGATTTTCTGCGATGCATTTGGCATGGCGCTATCCTCGTTCACAGCCCCCGCCCTCATTGTCTTGCTGTTATCTCAGTTCGGCGCTGCGTTCCACGCTCGCCTTGGTGTGCCTGTCGCATTCAGCCGCGGTGTAGAGCTTGACGGCGCAGCCTGGCGCCATGGTGCCGTCGATCTTGTTCTGATCCTCGACCGTAGGACAGCGGCGAGAGCTGGTTCTGAAGATCCGTCAGGGTGCCGGCGACTCCACCGCCACCGATGCCGGCGCCGATCGCCGCGTCTGCCGGCGCGGTCGACGGTGCAGGCTTGGCGTCCTCGACCACTGCTTTTGCCTGTCCGCCGTCAACGAAGTTCGCGGCCTGCGGTGTTTCGCCGGACGCCCAAGCCTTTCCAATCGCGCGAACCTCGGCAACTGTAGATGCCCAGCCTTTGCCGAAGGTCCGGAAAGTGCCGAGATGGCGAAGGAAGTTCATGCGCGCATCGCAGATGCGATCGATAAGTGCGTCGTTGTTGGTGGTCGCCTTCAGCGCCGCCAACGTGCCCACTCCGATGACGCCGTCGATCGGGCCGGTGTAGAGCGGGCGAAGTGCCTGCTGAAGCCACATGATCGAGCGGGCCGGCCCGGAGTTCACGCCGCCATCGAACACGGCGTAGTCGACCCCGTCGGGTAGTAGATCGCCCTTCACGGCGTCCCAGTACTGGCGGTCATAGATCTCGTTCAGTTCGGCGGTCGTGATGCTTTTAACCGAGCGGGTGGAAAGCCCCTTGCCTCGGCGATAGCCATCATAAACCCGCTGGGTGACGCCCTTCATCGTCGGGCCGCCGGGGTCCGCTTTGTTGTTCGAATAGCCGCCTTCGTGCGCGAGCAATTTGGCAAGCGATTCCTTTTCACGGGAGACAGCCATGACAGTTCCTTTCGATGTCGGATGGGACTAGAGATCGGCATGGGGAGATCGGGCCGATGGCAAGTTTCAAAGTTGAGGCGATGAATGGCACGAAGGTGATCAGCACCACTTCAGTGGAAGCCCACAGCCACGTTCATGCCGTCGTGAAAGCGATCCAGCGACCACTCAAGCCGGGGCGAACATCCGGTAAACCGTGGGTGCGCGTCACCGATATTGGCACGCGTAAGATCAGCGAATTCGAATTTGCGAGTTACCGGAACCTCAAGTCGCCAGGATAATTTCCAGCTCTAGAGGACGAGCATTCGGATCCAGCAGCCGCGGGGTACGGCTGATGCGCTGGGCGGGCTTTCAGGAGGCATAGATGGCCGAGTATGTCGTGGAGGAGTTGAACGGTAACGCCGTCTTCAGGCGCAACAAAGTTGAGGCGCCAAGCGCCATTCAGGCGGCTTCCTCATTAACGGGACGGACTGTGACAACCGGACGCGAGCCCGGAATGATGTGGATACGGGTCAAAGACGAACAGGGCCACGTCAGCGAGTTCCACTAATGACCGAGTACGACAAACAGCACGGCAACCGGGGCGGCCAATGGCTGTTCTGGATTATCTTTGTGTTGCTGTTGATCGCTGGCGCGATCTGGTGGTTGGAATAGCCGGTAGGATCGAATGTCGTCAGCAACGGATGCTTTGATGCTGGCGCTGCGGGACAGCGGCAACCGGCACAAGCCCGAGTGTCGTGAGCAACCGCGCCGCCCTCGCGGCAGGTTGTGGCTTTACGGATTTGGGTTATGGTCGGCGCCCCGAAGGTGTTCACAGTCGAGTTGATGCGGGACGGCAAGGCCGTGCAGCGTGCCGAGGTCCAGGCCGACAACGCTGTCGAGGCCGCGAAGACTTGGGGGGCGGTAACGATCCCGTTCGCCGAAGAGCCCCAATTCGGTGAATGGATCAGGGTAACGCATCCTGACGGAATCACGACGACTTGGTTTGAGGTGGACCGTTAACAGTCGAGGGGGCTAGGCCGGCCACAGCTCGTTCGCCGTCACTCTACCGGCCGCGGGTCCGTGGCTCTCTCGCCCAACTGCGCGGCGACAGCATCCGCCACCATCTTCTCGAAGCGCTCCTGTTCCGCTTTCGCCGCGGCGATGTCGGCTTGTTCCTGTTCGGCCGCAGCGGCTTGCCGGGCGGCTTCCTCGCGTTGCCAAGCGGCGAAGCTAGAGCGCCAATTTTAATATAGCGCCCGGAGCGTGTGGGGGCCACCATGCCGACGTTGGTCCCGCCGAACGCAGGGGTGGGTGTATATGTGCCTTTTTCATAATCGTCCAAGGTGTTCGCGTCGGCCGAAGGTATCTGCACAGACGGGAATTTGATGCCGCCGCCAGTTAAGGACGGGTTTGCGGAAAATGTTTGCACGGCGCTGAAAGTGTTTGCCGCGTTGAGGACGGGAACGTTTGCGCCGGAAGTGCCGATGTTTGAAAGCGCCGCCGTGCCGAGCCCTAACAATGTTCTTGCTTGTGCTCCGGTCAGGTCTTCTGGGGCTCCTGCTCCGGCAGTGAGGCGCCCTTTGATCGTCGCGGTAGCCATGTCCGAGAGCCCGACCACTAGGTTCTCCGGATCCGTATCGTCAACCGAAATGCCAGACCCGGCGGCGACGGTGGCAACAAACCCGTCACCCAGACCCTCGATCAGCTTGGTCGCCGCTGCCGTGTAGCGCGAACCGTCCGGCTGGAAGCGGATACGCATGGGCTGGGCCGCGCCGGCCGCGCCTGCTGGGCAATTCTCTACCAGCGTGCCGGCGTTCTCTCCAGTGATCGAGGCGATGACCAGCAGCATGCCCTTGGCGGGCAGCAGGGCAGCAGGATCTCGTCACCAGCGCGGATCGCCGCTGACTGAAGGGCCGCACCTGTCGATGTGAAGGTATTCAATTCCGACGTCAGCGTGATCGTGCCGGTGACGTAGTCCTGTACGATCGCCATGCCAGTTCGCCTTTTGCTTCCCGGTCGGCGCGTCACGCGATCGGAAGTGGGCGACAGCACGAGCGCGGCTACGCGGGCGAACAGCGCCGCTTCGGTCGAACTTTCGATTGTCGGCATCTACAGCCCCAGCCGCGATTTCACTTCCGCAGCCTTCTCGGCCACGATCATTTCCCAGCGCTGGGCAATCATTGTCACCCATGGCCGCGGCGCCCTGCCCTGCGCGCCATAATGGACGAAGGCGGGCATAGTTGGCGGTGTAGCCTAGGTAGAGCGTTTCGCCGAGGTCGGGCCCGGCGATGGCCAGAACGATGTCACCGACGTCGGAATGCACCGGCACGCCCGGGTTGGCGCGGGTCAGTTGAGGCATGGCCGAGGTGGACGCCATAAGCGAGGCGCGAAGAAATCCGGTGTCGACTGGCACGAGCTCGTTAAGCTGGCTGACCAGTTCTTGAGCCGCTTCCTTGAAAACCGCCTCCAGCGCGTTCGGCACCTTGGCCGCCCACGCGCCGACCGTTGCTGCGAAGGATTGGGCCGTCACCGCACCAACTGAGCAACCAAGTCGATTTTGTACTCAGCGAAGCACTTGCAACCGAGCGTGTGTCTCGCCGGCACGCCGGGAGCATGCGGGTACGGGATTGCGGTTCCGTCCGGCGCCATGAACGGCTGATCAAACCGCACCGACTGCGGTAAGATGCCGGCACATGGCCAGCAGCGCCCACCCGAACTTCAGCTCGCGCTTCGGCTCGAGGGTGGACCAGAACTCTTCAATGAAGCCGTCGAGGGTCTGGCACCTTGCCTTGATCCTCTCGGCATCGTTCGCGATGCGCTGGCGTTCGAGTTCAGCCTCCCGCCTCGCCTTCTCCGCCCTGATCAGGCGCATCATCGTCGCCGGGTCCGGCAAGCGGACCGAAGATGTCTTCGAGACGTGCAAGGTCATCGCCACTCAGCTTTGAGAGATCAACGGTTTGGATCGGCCCGCCGTCGCGACCGGTGTGCTGCATGGAGGCAAGCTTCGGATGAACATAAGGAGCCGCAGCTTTCGCCATATCATCCCGTCGTGAAGCATCAGCCTTGGGGTTCCGCATGACCTTCAGCATGTATTCCAGAGGCGTGTCGCCCCCCTTAGGATGCCGAGCTCAAAAGCTTTTCTGGCGACAAAGTCGGCTGTCGAAAGAATGGCGGGCTGGTCAGAGGTGAGCAGCACTGGCAGCCGTTCAGGTCTCCAGGGTGGCAACACGTATACTCCATCTCTTTGCCCCGAGGGTTATTACGTGACCGGCCTGGCAACTTGGGGCTCGCCCGACACGGTGAAATTCAGCGTTGGATGCCTGCTTGCTGCGCAAGTCATATGCCGCCCACTGCCGATAAAGTGATCTACACCGCCACGACCATGGTGCTGAGCCGACCAGCCGCTCCATGAATACTCATCGACGAAGCGGCGCTGCTTGTCGCTGAACGCCATGTGTGCTTCCTTCAACCGAGGGGAGACCAATGCTGATAAAAACCGCACTGCTCAAACTTGACCCTGAAGCGAGAGCCTTCACTCTCGTTGGCGTCTTCATGTGCTATTTCGCGCTTCTCGAGCAAGGCATCGAAACCGCTCTCGGAGATGTTTGTCGGTGTCAACGCAGTGCGTAGAGCTATCATTGGCCGAAACATGGGTTTTGACGACAAGATCAAAACCTTGCGCACGTTGGTAGACCTGTTTGTCACTGACAAGAAGGACGCAAAGCGCTTTGACGATTTGACCAAGCGAGCCAGAAAGTGCGGCGAACTCCGTAACATTGTAGCACATACACCATTTCGTCAGAGTGCAACTTCGGACGGTGTAGAATTCTTCCCGATATCCGCGAGCAGCAAACTCGAATTCATAGACATGGATTGGTCAATCGATGACTTCCTACGCGAGATCAAGATCATCAATCAAATTGATAATGACCTGAGGTCAATTGAGAAGCGGATGTCAATCCAGCGCATGGCGCAAGCCTTGATGGATGTGCCGGAAAACAAAGGGACGGCCACTCCCCTAGGCGGTCTTTTTGGGCTAGGGGCTGCCGCAATGGATGAACAAACTCCTTGAGCCGGATCACCCATCCCGCCCTGCGGTCTTTCGCTCGGGGTTATGCTGGTTGCGCAGCCGCTGACAATCTTCGCATCCCGCCTGCCCCGATCAGCGCGGCTATCTGGTCCATTGTCCCCAAGTCGTTCAGCGGCGTCTAACAGTCACTATGCTGTTCCAAGGAGGCGGGCCATGGTGCAGGGCGAACCGAATGGCGTTTGTGTCAAGTTTGTCGGTGGGCGATGGGCAGTGCGCGTAACCGAAGACGGGAACGTGAGGCAGGAGTTCTTCAAGGACAAATCCACCGCCGAGCGATACGCTGAATACCAACGCGATCGGCTGAAACTGCCGGGGAAGCCTCCGGTTGCCGACACTCAGTTCTAACGCTGCCATCTCCTAAGCCGCCTTCCTTATGGCGCTTTCGCCTCATCCCCTTCGCGTGATTGGAACTCGATCTGCATCCGAGAGTTTACGTGCGTTCAACTCACTGAGGAAACCATGAAAAAGCTATTTCTCGCGTCCATGATCGCCGTTGCATCAATCTCGTTCGCCGGCATCCCTGCCGAGGCGAAGACCGTGATCAAGACCGACCACGGACGCGTTGTCATCAAGGATCACCATCGACGCCATTGCCGTACCAAGGTGGTCAAGCATTGGAAGCATCACCGCATGATTGTTGAAAAGATTCGCGTCTGCGGATGATCTCATTGGAACCCGCCTGATTACTGGGGCGGGTTCCCCTCCAAGCAGCTTTTGCTTCTGTGCTCGCTGAGGGCTGTCAACCAGGAGACGCCGCCATGAACTTGTTCCGCACTGCGCCGACCATCATTCTTGCCTGCGCGATCGCTCTTTCGGCCTGCGCCAATACCGTCCGCGGCGTCGGCAGGGATGTCAAATCGACAGCCAACGCAGTTGACGACACTGTTAACAAGCCCTGATCGATGCAGCGGACCGTCACAGTCATCGAGAAGACTACGGGCAGGGTGATCGGCGCGTTACCGATCGACCTTTCCAACCAGGATCACCAGGTCTCGGATGATCAGTATTTTGATAAGGCGTTCGAGGCCGCAGTCGACAGCGGCCTCATTACCAAGGCTGAAGCGCACGGGGTTGAATTCCGTCTCGAGTAACGCTCACGCCTGAGCATCGGTGTATCTATCCCATCTGTTCCCTCGTTTCGTTGAGGGTAGAGCACCAAAATGTGAATTTTGGGGGACGGGTTGTGATGAGCCAAATGGCAGAATTTTTGTAAGGTGTTCGCGGTCCACAACCCCCCGTGGAAACAAGAGGATATGGTCCCACCCCTGTTCCTCCTCCAAGGCCCGCTCCGGTTATCCGTGGCGGGCTTTTGCATTGGAAGCACCTCGCCGAACCGGCCCGCTCGGATGCTCGGCGGATGAGTGTTGTGCAGCCGACGCATTGCGGCACGGCTGGCGCCATGATTTGCTTAGGGCCAATTGCTTGTCCGGAGGCACCTATGACTGAGGTCAGGTACTACGTGTCGAAAGACGCGGATCGATGGAAGGTCCGCTAAGACGACAAGGACTATCCCTTTGACTCGCAGGGTTCCGCCGTCCTGGCCGCCGTCAAGGCAGCAAACAGCGCAGCTTCTCTGGGACATGAGGTAGAGGTACTGGTCCAAGGAGTAGATGGGAAATGGCGCACCGAATGGCCTTCAGAGTGAAGTCCTACTTGTTTCGCTCATAGGGGAACGTGGCGTCGCCGTCCTCCTCGCCGGATATCACGCGAGGATTGGCGCTAGACACGCCGTCGCTCTTTCCACCTTTGTGGTTTTTCTCTGATTGGCCCTTGGCGTCCGCTTCGGGTCCGGGCTTGGCGGACGACTTTTTAAGGTCGTGATCGACTACCGAACGGCTGCCTTCGGCCTGGTCTTCGTCAAGGCGGGTTCTTTTGGACATGGCTCACTCTCCATCGAGAAATCGCCAACTCCGCATGACGGGCAAAGTTCCCTCGATTATGCGGCTTTCCGCCTCTGCGCTTCTCTCTGTTGACGCAATTCTGAATTCGGCAGTGGTGCAGAAAAAAAGCCGGAACCTTGATGCAGTAGCGAAGTTCGAGGAGCTGAAAGCTTCGAAACAGGCGCGCAGATGAACGGGGTCGTAAACGATATTCTAGCCGAGGTGGCAGAGATGCTGCCTACTCATCGATCGTACGAAAAGGATTCGTTGCCGAGATTACCGGTCGACGACCCGAACTTCCCGAATGATTTAGAGCCGGTCATCCGCGCCAACCCATATGACATTGCTGCGTCGACGAGGACGCGCAAGAGGAAGCACGCTCCGTCGCGCAAATCCTGGAAGGAATTTCGATGAAAGAGGTCCTCTCTCGTAAACAAGAACAACAAGGTACTGGCAGGATCCTTATGTGGGGCGCCGCAGTAATCGCGGTCATCTTCCTATGCCTGCTAGCCTTATTTGTATTTACACCCTTAAAGAATGGTTCGTGGCAAACGGCGCCATTCAAGCGCGCTCCTGAGCAGAACTAAGGTGGAAATGCACCAGCGGAGACGTCACCTTCTCCCGGCGTGAATAAAAACCCCAAGGAAAATACCGAAATGCCTGGGTAGCAATAGGCGGTGCTTCCAAATTGCGCAATTACTGATCCGAGCCACACGAGGAGGAACAAAGTCCGCTGGCGGGAAGTTAACATTAGCGGAGTCTCATATTCTTGCATCGGTCTCCGCAGCGTCGAGCACATGCGGGTGCTTTGCTGGTCTCGTCAATTTGGGAGGGCACTATGTGGCTCGCACTCACAGAGAAAGATCTGAACACACCTATCGCGATCAACTTTGATCAAGCCATTTCGATGAACCCGCACCATAGCGGACGCGGCACTGAAATCTTTTGCGGGCCAGGAGTTGGATATCTTGTGGCCGAGCGAATGACGGACATCGTTAGTCGCCTTGGTCAACTTCGAGACCCATCAAAGGAGCGCCAGGAATCGGATTACGGTGCAGGGCTTACCGCCGGGATGAACATGCCGAACGCAGAATACGAATAAACTTCGTCCGCGGGCGGGGCGGCCATTGTCCCCTCATCGCCCCGGCTGGTGACTGTGGAGCCCCGCGCAGACAGGCGAAGCCGCCTTCCGGCTCTGCGCTTCCCGCCGCCGACGGCGATGTTCGGCGCCAGATGGACCGGGATCGGCCTGTCATTTCAGGGCGCGCAAATCCATGTCGGTGACGTCGTCGCGACCACGCGCTCGTTGCGGAAGGGCAACAGGGCCTTCTGGGTATCGAGTAGAGCGGACGCTGCGGCGATCGGAAAGCGCGATTACAGGCTTTGAAGCTCTCGACGGTAAAGCGCGAGGTTCGGCTCCTTCTCCTTGATGAGGGCCATGAGAGTGCAGGCTCGTTCCTTTGTTGAAGAAAGCCGTGACCTCCCCAAGATTGCGCCGGCCGCGGTAAAACACGCCTTCGTTGATGTAGCTGATTGCGCCGGCCATCACCTGCTGGTCGGTCGGCTGCAGATCGAATTTTCCGGGTCGACGCTTTCCGGAACCAGAATGGTGGCGATATTCTGGATATCGGTCGTGCGGTCACCGCGGTCGGGGCGGATGTAATCCAGCGGATTGTAGCGGTGGGTTGGGTCCGACCCCGGCCACTTTGATTTACACCGCCAGCGAGCCACCTGATGGACTTCTTCCGGGCGCAGCCTGCGCGACCGCATAGCCCGCGTGCTGCCGAAATGGTCGGAGGACATCCCTGGTCATTCGATCCTGCTCGGCATGCATGCGTTCGGCCTTGAGGAGACTGGCGACTACGGCCGCGCTGAGGAAGTTGGCCGCCTCGCCGTCGCCCTTCAGCCGCTCGATTGCTGGGCTCACCACGCCGTCGCCCACGTCATGGAGATGCAAGGACGCGCTGAGGACGGAATCGGCTGGATGATCGCCCGCGAGCCGCACTGGTCCGCCGACGACAATTTCTTCAGGGTCCACAACTGGTGGCACCGTTCGCTCTGCCATCTCGATCTCGGCCAGGCCGACGAGGCCTTGCACCAGAGGCAGGGCGGTCCTCCGGCCCCATTCGGCGGCCTCGAAGACCTCGGCGCTGCTGCGGTAGGCGTCGATGATGTGGTCGACTTCTTTGTGCCTGCCGGCACCCCGACAGGCCATCACCGCATGCCAGTCGTTGCCAGCTTCTTGTGTGCCTCCGGCATGGCTTTTGCGGGCAGCGACCACTACGGCTCGGACTTCAACCATGGCTCCGGCTATCAGAACAGAGGTTACCATGCGATGGTGTCCGACCACGGCTACGCGGTCGACCTGATCGGCACAGCGAGTGTCAACACTGCCGACAGCGCCCCGACCTTAAAAGGAAATTCGATCTTCGATATTCCCGGGCCCGGTTATGGACAGCATTCGGCCGGCAACGGTCGAGAATAGACATCCAAGCGGTGGGCTCGCCCGCCGCTTGGAATCACCTCACGGCCACCGGCGGAAGTCCTTGCCGATCTCTAACTTGTGGCTGGAGCGATCTGGGGGCCCGTAAACGTCTTTCGCTGCCAAGCCCATCTGACGATCATGGGATCGTCCCCAGCGTTTCTGGCGCAAATGCGACTTCCAGGGTGGCCGGCGCCTAATCCGCTTCAGGCGGTGGCAAAGCTGACCGTAACGACCGAAACGAAGGCGCATTTCGGACAGTCGATATTTCGTTCGGCATGTAATCGTGACGTGTCGATGACAACGCCATTAGTGGCAATGTCTCGATTGAAGCAGGGTTGATCGACATGACGTTTCGGCCAGACATTCCCTTCAACGACCTGCCGCCGTCGTCCGAGCATGGCCACCTCCGACGCGCCCAAAATACCGGCGTCCCTTGCCTATTGTTGAATTGGCATGATGTTTCTCTCGGGGCCGAACAGTGGAACATGCAGTAAGATTCCCGGTTGCGCCAGGCTTCACCGGGTCGTGACCGCTGCCGCCATCAAAACGGGCGACGCTGTTTTTTCAGGAATCGGGCTTCGCGCAGTAAAGAACTCCAGTTGGTGCCGATGAGCTTGATCAGGCCGCGCGCCTCTGCTTCGGGGATGCCGACCTCTTTAGCCAGCCGCCGGGCAAGGAACTGAATGCCCGGATCATCTTCGCGTCCGTCGCCGGTAGTCATCGGAGCCTCCTTTGGGCTCTGAACTTGCCTGAGATGGTTTCGTTTCGTGGGCAAATAAAAAAAGCCCCGCTGGCCGAGCCAGCGGGGCAGATGACGGGAGCAGGAAGGCGCATCAGGAAATGCGGCCCGGCGTCAGAACATTGACGCTGTACGCAAGTTTAACGGCCAGGGAACAAGGCTAGAAGGCGCAAGTTCGGGCTGGCGTTATGCCACGCTTTTTCTTTGACACGATCGAGGATGGTCAGATCACCCCGGATGATCAGGGCCTCGAAATGTCCGTGTCCGACATGCGCGAGGCAGCGAAGCACCTTCTCCCAGAACTCGCGATAAACCATCCCCTTCCTGCAAACCGTCACGAATTCGTCGTGCGGGTTCGGGACGAGAATGGGCAGCATATCTACGAGGTGAAACTGACGCTGGCCGCGAGGTCGCGGTTGGTATCGATTTAACCGGGCAGGATCACAGAGGCAGTCTCGTAGCTGCCCCAACGCGCACCACTGGACCGCTGGCCCGCCGCTCCATTCACGGCAGCGGCGGGCGGTCCCCCAGGGTTAGAGGGGACACAAATCGGGAGAGTTGGGTCGACCCGAGTTGCGCGGCGAAACCTGTGAGATCGATGGAAGTTCCGCCACGCGCAAAAAAACCCTGGTCGGCCGGAGCCGAGACCCGCCTTGACCCGACGTCGCTTAGCCTCTTAGCCGTCGCCTCGTTCAAGATGTTCCTTGACAGCCAGATCAAGGAGGATCGCGAGAAGCAGTATACGAGCCGTGACAGGTGGTGGGCGGTCAGGCATCGCCGGTATAACAAATGTTAAGCCGGAATGTTCCGTCACTGGCGTCAGGCTGATTGAATTACGAGCTCGGCCGTGAGCAAAAGCCGGCCGCCATAAACACCAAGATCACCGTCACGAAGATAGATATGCGCATGTCCGCCCCCAGTTAACGGTCCGGCCTTAGCACATAACAAAAAGCCCGCCACCGTGAGGAAGCGGGCGAGTTCTGGAGTAGCTGGTAGAACCAGCACAGGTCAACGACGGGCGGCGCGGTAGGTTCCCGAAGCGCGGTCGGGCGCCGCCTCATCGACTTTGGGGCGGCGCCCGGTTCGTTTGTCACTGCGGCTGCACCTGCTTGCGCCGCAACTCGTCTATCTCCCGCTTCATGTCCTGGATGGCGTCGCGGGTACCATAGACCGCACCGAAGTTGTTGACTCCAGCTCTATGGAAAGCGTACGTCGCGGCTTGCTCCCCGCGTCCAGGGCGCGCTTTCCACCCGATAGAGGTCAAAAATGGACGACAAATACACCAATGCTCGTGAGCACTTCTTCGCCGCGATCCGAGCGCTAGCGGCTTCCGAACATAGCATTCAGGCGAGGCTGATCGAGGCGAATGGAAACATTCTGAATGTGACGATCGACGAATTCAACGGCGACCGCGAACTCAAAATCAAATTTGCAAAATTGCTGGACCTTCTGGCCATCGATCAGGATGATTTGGAAACCGTTGCTGTAGAGAACGCGGCGCACATGACTGACTTCGAGGCAGTGAAAGTCGCCGATCTGATCTGCGATTTCTATTACGAGATAACCTAGCTTGGGTGCATGCCTAGCCACCCCGCAGCACGCGCCAGATGTCCGAGCAGTAGGCGACCTCGTCATCAAGTAACTGTGACATGTAACGCAGGGTAACATTTCTAGTACGCTTGCACCTGCTATGCAGAGAGTAGGACGCGGTGTGGTTCGGACGGGAGATGGGGGCATCACTCGGACGACCCGGGCTCAGGCGGCTACCGCGTCCGGCTCCTTTCTTCCGCCGAGGTTCGGCGGCAACAAATGCGGCGGACCTGCCTTTCCTCCCAAGGAAACGGCCCGCAACAAACGACGTCCGGTCCCCCGCCGGGCGTCGTTTTTTGCATTCGGAAAGGCTCTCGACATTCATGCCGGCCGGCGATCACCCTCCCCGCAACACGCGCCAGATATCGGCCCAGTAGGCGGTGACCAGCGACGCCAGCGCCGCGGCGGCCATGCCTGTCACGCCCGAGGCACCAAGCCCCATCAGCTTCCAGCGCGTCACCTGAGCTGTGACTTCCGTGACGCTGGTCATGTCGGCATTGAGCTTGCTGACCGCGGTCTCGGTGGCGGTGACGCGCTCCACCAGCTCGTCGGTCTTCTGATACATTTTCGCCCGGCTGGACGCGGCGCGCTGTTCCGACTGCTCGTAGCTCAGGGCTGCTCGAGCATCGCTGTCCTTGATGTCGCGTCTGATCTCGGTGAGGACGCGCTGCATGTCCAGAGTGGCTTGCAGCAGGCCGCCGATCATCATTTCCAAGCTTTTCGTTTCCGATGTCGGCATGCCCCTGCCCACGATGCGCTATTTCAGTTCGGCGCGGCGTTCCACGCTCGCCTTGGTGTGCCTGTCGCATTCAGCCGCGGTGTAGAGCTTGACGGCGCAGCCTGGCGCCATGGTGCCGTCGATCTTGTACTGATCCTCGACTGTCTTGCCCTTGGCGCCGGCGAGGCTGCTACCGATCGCCGCCCGCAGGGCTGGAACACTGTTGACGCCGGAAGTCCCACAGCCCGCCAGCAGCAGTGCAGTCGTCAAAAGACGGCTGGCCTCAATGCCCTTGCGTATCGCATCCGCGTTCTCCTTCTCGATCTGGTCGCGCACTTCCTGCGCACCCCAATGCTTGATGATCTCGTAGCCGCCCCAGACGGCTCCCGAGACGGCCACGGCGATGGTCGCCCATGCGATGATGCCCGGCAGCGGGCGCGGCACGCCCACCAGGCCGGCAACGATGGTGATGAGCCCGGTCACGCCGGCACCGTGCCGAGCGCTTCAGCCAGACGCTTCGCCTTGCGGTTCGTGTACCAGCGATAGGCGGCGGCGCCGAAGACCAGGACCGCGCTTCCGATGGCGAGAACGACAACGACCTTCGTGATCCACTCGCTTGCGTAGGACAGCGGCGAGAGCTGGTTCTGAAGGTCTGTCAGCGTGCCGGCGATGCCACCGCCGCCAATGCCCGCGCCGATCGCCGCGTCTGCCGGCGCGGTCGACGGTGCTGTCTTTGCATCCTCGACCATCGCCTTTGCCCCTGGCAGGCTGAACTGATCGGCTGGTTCGCCTGGCCTGCCTGGGCACTCATCCATGTCTACCTGCTCGTCGGTTTTCAGCACCGCGTTCAGGTCTCGATCCAGTGGCTCTGGCGCTACCTAACCTATGAGCGCGGCGCCCTGATCGCCGAGCAACGGATCGAGCCTGGTTCACCGTCGTTTCCTCCAGCGGAACTCTCAGCCCCAAGCGAAGCATCGCCGCCGCAGACGTGGTCCTCCCCTGCATAGCCCGCGCGCGCTGAGTAGATTGCGGGGTGCTCATTCGGTGACAATGGCGATCCGGGCGCTAAGCTTTGGATTCCGCGACGGCAGGGGGGTCTCGTCGTCCTCGACTGCGGCCATGAGCGAACTGCGTTTCATCATTCACATTCGGCGAGACGCCAAGCGACACCTTGCCTGTCGTCCTACGTTAGCCCGCCCGAACCTTGATGGACGCGGGTGGTTCCCAGGTTTGTCCGGTGCCGACCTGATGGATCCAGATGGCACCAGCGACGTTGGGTCCCTATATGGAGGGAGGCTCTTCGAACGGGAGCCGTCCAGCCCTCCGCTTCAGAGCCAGCTTGTCATGACGTCACCTGCAACCGCTGAACAATCCCGATCCATTCAGATGCAGCTCCCCGCCCTGCGCAACAGCTATGCGCAATTGCCGGAGCGCTTCTTTGCGCCAACAGATCCGAAGCCGGTGTCCGAACCCCGGCTGATCCGGTTCAACCAGCCACTCGCCGAGGAACTCAGGCTTGACGCCGATCAGCTTACCAGCCGGGAGGGAGTGGAGATGCTTGCCGGCAACAGATTTCCGGAAGGCTTGCAAGCAATCGCCTTGGCCTATGCGGGCCACCAGTTCGGAAATTTCGTGCCTCAGCTCGGCGACGGACGCGCGCTGCTGCTTGGCGAAGTGGTGGACGTCAACGGCACTCGCCGCGACATCCAGCTGAAGGGATCGGGACCGACGCGGTTCTCGCGCAACGGCGACGGCCGCGCTGCCCTCGGTCCTGTACTGCGCGAATATGTCGTCAGCGAAGCGATGGCCGCCCTGGGCATTCCGACGACGCGAAGCCTGGCGGCGGTGCTCACCGGCGACCCGGTCTATCGCGAGGTCCGGCTGCCCGGCGCCGTCCTGACCCGAGTTGCGGCAAGCCATATCCGGATCGGCACCTTCCAATATTTCGCCGCGCGCCACGACGTCGACGGGCTCAAGATCCTCGCCGACTATGCCATCGACCGTCACTTCCCGCAGTTGGCGGGGCAAGCACGCCCGTACCGCGCCTTACTGGAGGCCGTTGTCACCGCACAGGCCGGTCTGGTGGCGCGCTGGATGCTGGTCGGCTTCATCCATGGCGTCATGAACACCGACAACACGGCGATCTCGGGCGAGACCATCGACTATGGCCCATGCGCCTTCATGGACGCCTATGACCCCAGCGCGGTGTTCAGTTCGATCGACCGCGCCGGACGCTATGCCTATGCCAACCAGCCTCGTGTCGCCACATGGAACCTTACGCGCTTTGCCGAGACGCTCCTGCCGCTCATGAGCACGGATGAGAATGATGCCGTGGCCGAAGCCGAGGATGTGCTGAGGTCGTTTCAGTCTTCCTATGAGGCTGTGTTGCAGCGCGGTTTTCGCAGGAAACTCGGATTGCTGACCGAGGCGGAAGGCGACCTGCAGCTCGCGGCTGATTTTCTGGATGTGCTGGCTCGCGGCGAAGCCGACTTCACGCTCGGCTTCCGGCGGCTGGGCGACGACCTCGACGCAGCGGAAGGTCAAGGCACGGCGCGGCCGTTGTTTCAGGATCCCGACGCATTCGATGCCTGGTCGGCGCGGTGGCGCGAGCGCGTCGCAAGCGAGGCAGCCGACACAGCCACGCGGCGGGCCGCTATGCATGCCGTCAATCCCAAATTCATTCCCCGCAACCATCGCATTGAGGAGATGATCCAGGTGGTATTGGGCGGGGACTTCACACCTTTCGAGGAGATACTGGGGGTCGTCAGCCGTCCCTTCGATGAGCAGCCGGAAATGGAACATTATGCTGACCCGCCACGATCGGACGAGCGCGTCCTGCAGACATTCTGCGGTACATGAGACGTTCATGACGGTCGCTTAACATGTGCGAATGCGGACGACCCATTTGCAAGCTATCGTCGCGAGTACTCTCGTAAGGGGCTGAGCTATGACGATTATAGAATTAGCATTCGAATTGCTGGCACGGAAGCTGGTAGACCATACCGGAATATCCGACGAGGATGCTCGAGACCTTGTCGCAGCCATGGGCGCTGACTGGTCATCGCTCGTGCGAGCAGCGAGGGTGATCAAAGAGAATTAGTAGGTCTTTCGACATTCAGCTGCAGGCTGCTGCCGCGAGCGGCCTTTATCGCAGGTTCGACTGCGCGTCCTGTCGCAAACCTGCACGTCCTGCGCGGTGAAATGAACTGCGTCGCTCGGAACGACTTCGATGGCGTAAAGTACGGTATATCGGTGATTGCCTCCACGCGCTGATCGCCGAGGGCGACGGGCGCAACACGGATGAGCGTGGCACGGTGCGTTCTGCGGTATTGGCGGCGGCTGCAATCCGGTCATCGTTCGATCTGTGCCGAACGATCCTGCCCAATATCAGCGAACTAGGCATTACCATCGGTATTGAACTCGGCCCGACTCCAATTTCCCGGTCGGGGCTGGTGGGTGATGCCAGTGTCGGCTGCGCCTCAAGCCGCGCCACATGCAGGCGTGCCGATGGATCGCCATTCTGTCCCCGGGTGGCCTCGAAAGCTTTTCCCCGCGGTTGCCGAACTGGGATTGGAGATTCCACGCGACCTCACGCAAATCAAAGCGATTGCCGCCCGGTTCGATAAGGAGGTCACCGGGCCACCCTTAGCCGTCGCTGGACGATAGGCGCCGCGCTAAAGCGGCGGTCGCCGTCCTGGCCTTACCGGCCTTTCGGCTTGTCCTGTTTTAGCGGGAAGGTAGCGTCGCCGTCCTTTTTCTCCGAAATGACCCTGGGATCTGCGCTTGAGATGCCGTCGTTCGACCCACCTTTGTGCTTCTTTTCCGTTTGGCCCTTGGCATCGGCTTCGGGGCCTACCGAGGCGCGTTCTGTTTCCTTGGGCATGGTGTTCTCCTTCGAGAACAATTCAACACGCGACGCTTGCCGAAGTTCCTGATGGTGCAAGGGTCGCAACTGTCCTTCACGGCTACGTTCTCGAACTGGAGAGCCCGCAAGTGCGGTGACACCATCCACCTTACAACCCGGCTAGCACCGGTTCCCTGGCAAGAGCAGGTTCCATCGCAGCCCAATCCATGCGCATGCCAACGCTCATCGTCGCTCCATTTTCCAGCGGCGCCAGCCCCTCGCCCGCGCCATTGTGCGCGTCGACGCTGTGCGAGACCGGCTCGAAGCAAAAGAAGCCCGATCCAGGCGACGGCGAATAGAGCAGGAAGACGTCCAAACCCGGCGTGGCGGTGAGCGAGATGGAAATCCCCTCCTGAGGCTGGACGATCATGGCGCGCCGGTCCCACCCGTCGAAGCCGTTGTTCACCCAGCCTGTTGGCAGCGGCGCGCCCATCGAGAAATCCCATGCAGGGCGATCGCTTACTGGTACCGCGCCAACGGGAAGATGGCGTTCATCCTCCAGCCAAACGCGCTCGGCCTTTGCCTGAAGCGTGGTCGCCGCATCGCGCGGGAACCACGGGTGAAAGCCGAGGCCGTAAGGCAAGCGCATACCGGCACGGTTCTCCACTGTCAGACGGGCCTCGAGGGCGCCGTCGCGCAGCGAATAGGAGACAGAGGCCAAATAGCGGTAAGGCCCGATCGCGCCATCGTCGAGCACCAGCTCCACCTCGCCGGCGGTACGGGCGCCAAGCCGCCACGGCCTCTGGAAGCCGTCGCCATGGATCGGAAAAGCCTCGCCTGGCACGTTAGGCTCAACGGCATGAAAGCGGCCGTCGAACGCGAAGCCGCCACCCGAGATGCGGTTCGACCATGGCACCAGCAACTGACAGCCGGAGGTGCCGCCTCCATCGCCAGGTCGAAGCAACGGAACCGAGGCGCCATTGGCGACAAGCGCGTCGAAGCGGGCGATCGCAGCCCCTTTTCCTGGTGCCAGGATGAGCCTCGACCGACCGTCGTTCAGTTCCACGAAGTCGGCCATGGCCTCACCAGCCGCCGTCGACGGCGATGTTCTGGCCGGTGATCATGTCGGATGCCGGCGACACCAGGAACAGCACGAGTTCGGCGACCTGATGCGGCTCGATGCGCGCCTTGATGCTCTGGTTCTCGAGGATCCAGTCATTGTATTGCTTGAGCCGGTCGCCGAAGACGCGCTCCTCCGCTTCCGAGACGACCGCGCCGGGAGAGACCGCATTGACCCTGATGCCATGCGGGCCGAGTTCGCGCGCCAGCGATTTGGTGAGGCCCAGCATCGCGCCCTTCGACGCGACATAGGGGACATAGCCGTCCCAGCGGCCGTTGAGCGTGATCGAGCAGAAATTGACGATCTTGCCATAGGCCTTGGCCTTCATGCCCGGCGCGCAGGCCCGCGCCAGCGCAAAGGCGGCCGACGAGTTGACGCGGATCTGATCTTCGTACTCGGTCAGCGAGAATTCCTCGAACGGCCGGTTGATGATCAGCGCGGCATTGTTGATCAGGATGTCGATGCAGCCTTCGCTCGCCGCCAGCGCGGTCACGGCTGCTTCCGCCGCGGCGAGACTGTTGAGATCGCAGCCGACGAAGGCGATGTCGCCGCCCGCCTCCGCGGCGAGCGCCGCAACGGTCGCCGGTGCGCTCTCGATGTCGGGACGGTCGAGCACCAGCACGCGCGCGCCGGCCCGCGCCAGCGTCACCGCCTGGGCCCGGCCGAGCGAGCCGAGCCCACCCGTCAACAGCGCGATACGACCTGCAAGCACCGTCATTGCCGCCCTTTCCTAGATCCTTCGTTTGTACGCAATTCCAGACGGAAGACCGCTACGCGCTGTTCCTGGAACTGCTTTAGAGCACGCCATGCACTTCATCGATCGAGGTGTCCTCGATGCGCTTGTCCAGCACCACCTCGCCGCGCGCCATCGCTACGATGCGGTCACAGCATTCGAAGACGTGGTGCATGTTGTGGCTGATGAAGACGCCGGTGACACCCTGCTCCTTCAGGCCGCGCACGAAGCCGATCACCTTCTTGGTCTCCTTGACCGAGAGATGGTTGGTCGGCTCGTCGAGGATCATAACCTTCGACCTGAAATGCATGGCGCGCGCGATTGCCACGCCCTGCCGCTGACCGCCGGAGAGCTCACCGACAAGCGCCTCGGGCGAGCGCAGATGCAGGTCGACATTGGCGATGGCGCGAACGCTCTCCTCAGCCATCTTCTTCTGGTCGAGGATGCCGACGCCGAAGGCCGCGAAGCGGGTCGGCTCGCGGCCGATGAACAGATTCCTGGCGATCGACATGGTCGGAACCATGGAGTTGTACTGATAGATGGTCTCGATCCCCAGATTCATCGCATCGCGCGGCCGCGCAATCCTCACTGGCTTTCCCTCGACCCGGATCTCGCCGCGATCCGCCGTATGAACACCGGAGAGGATATTGATGAGGGTGGATTTTCCCGCGCCGTTGTCGCCGACCAGTCCGAGCGCCTCACCGCGCTTGAAGTCCAGCGTGATGCCCTTCAGCGCATGGACGCCGGAATACCATTTGTGAAGATCGCGCACTGAGATGATGGCGTCGGTCACCGCTTTAGCCCTCCATCTTGATGGCCTTGGCGCGCTTACGCATCCAGGCATTGGCCACGACGGCGAAGATGGTCAGGAAGCCGATGGCGAACTTGAACCAGTTGGCATCGACATGGCTGAGCACGAGGCCATTGTCGATGACGCGGATGAGCGTCGTGCCGATGAGGCCGCCCATGACGGTGCCGATGCCGCCGGCGAGCGACGCCCCGCCGATGACGGCTGCCGCCACCGCCTGAAGCTCCATCCCCTCGCCGATCGACGGCAAGGGCGATCCCAGCCGCAGCACCTGCAGCATGCCGGCGAAGCCGGCGAGCATCGAACACAGGATGAAGCAGGCGAGCTTGACCCTGGCGGTCGGGATGCCCATCGAGGCGGCGGCAGGCAGGAAGCCGCCGGTGGCCTTGATCCAGTTGCCGAAATTGGTGCGCGAGAGCATCAGCGAGGTCAGCACGGCGATGGCGACGAACCATAGGAACGACATGCGGAACATGTTGCCCGGCCCGACGAAGGAGGTGAACAGCCAGTTCGGCAGGTCGGCGGGCAGCAGCGGCGGGAAGCCGCCCGAGACGACGACGGTAAGCGAACGCGCCATGAACAGCATGCCAAGCGTGGTGATGAAGCTCGGTATGGCGAAGCGGATGGTGACGTAGCCGTTGATGAAGCCGATCGCCGCGCAGACCAACAACCCGGCAAGCAGCGCAAGCGGGAACGGCCAGCCGTGCACCATCAGCACCGCCATCGTCATCGGCATCAGCGCGAAGACCGAGCCGACCGACAGGTCGAACTCACCACTGATCATCAGGATGGTGACGCCGATCGCGACAAGGCCGGCCTCCGGCAGGATGCCGAGAATGCCGCGCAGATTGTCGGCATTCAGGAACACGCCGTGCGAGCGGACCTGGAACAGGATGATGAGCAGCACCAACAGGATCAGCCCGGCCAGCTCCGGTTTTTCGAGATAGGTCTTGAACAGGCGCTTCAACGAAAGGCTCCGGCGTTCGAGATCGTCCATCACATCGGCGGCACCGGCCGCCGCCGATGCAAGGGTTCAGTGGCTGATGCTCAGCGCAGCCCTTGAGCGGAGAGCGCCATGATGCTGTCGGCCTCCTTCGGCCGCACAATGCCCTGGCCGGTGTCGATGTCCGATGGAGCAAGACCGATCTTCTTGTTGAGATAGGCCTCCATCACCGGCATGAAGCCCTGCATGTAGGGCTGCTGGTCGACCAAGGCCTGGACATAGCCCTTCTGCATCTGCTGCAGCACCTCGGGCACCAGGTCGAAACCGCCGAGCAGGACCTTGCCTGGCGCTACGCCGCGATCGGCCAGGACGCGCGCCACGCCGGCGCACCAGAAGCCGGTATCGAAATAGGCTGTCGTGTCCGGATGGGCGTTGAGATAGGCGCCGACGCGGTCGGAGGTGATGGCGAGGTCGGTGCCGCTGTCGATGCGCTCCCACGACACGTCGCGGTCGGCATGAGCGGCCTTGTATTCCTGGAGGAACTGCATGATGCCGGCGCCCCGGCTTTCCGACCAGTTCTGGCCGGGAGCGGAAATGCCGACCAGCACCTTGATCGGGCCGTCCTTCGGGAAGTTTTCGGAAATCGCCTTGGCCAGCGAATAGCCGGCCGGCTTAAAGCCCTGGCCGACAAAGGCCTGCCGGGCATTGCCCTTGGCGCCCTCGGTGTCGTCGACATTGACGGCGATCACCAGCACGCCGGCGTCGCGGGCCTCCTTGATGACGTCGTCGAAAGCATGGTCGTCGACGATGGAGGTCAGCAGCGCGTCGGGTTTGGCGGCAAGGGCGGCGCGCATGTTGGCGACCTGCTGCTCGACCGAGCCCTCGGTCTGGGTGAAGACCATGTTGCAGTTCGCCTCGACCTTGGCGCAGGCATCGTCAAAGCCCTTCTTCACAGCTTGCCAGAAAGTGTTCGAGGCCGACGAATGATGCGTGAAGACGATGTTGAGACCGTCGGCGCGGGCGGTCGCCTGCCCGCCAAGAAGAGCCGCGCTAAGCAGAAGCATTGCAGTGAGTTTTCTCATGTCTATTCCTCCCTTTGGATCTTTCAGATATCCGCCTTGTCGCTGACGCGGCGCTGGACGGTGTAGGCGCGATCAAGCTCCGGATGGAGCGCCAGACCAAGACCCGGCCCCGGCGGCACGGTGATCATGCCGTTTGTCACTTCCGGCAGCGCCGTCACCAGGTCGCGGTACCAGGTGCGGTAGAAGGCGCGCACACTTTCCTGGACGAGCGCATTGGGCGCATTGAGCGACAGATGCGTGGAAGCGGCGAGCACGACCGGCCCCGTGCAGTCATGCGGCGCCACCGGCAGCCGCCAGGCTTCCGCCATCGAGGCGATCTTGCGCGCCTCCGACAGGCCGCCGCACCAGGAGATGTCGAGCATGACGACGCCGGCCGCTCCGGTCTCCAGCAGGTCGCGGAAGGCCCAGCGGCTGCCCAGCGTCTCCGATGCCGAGATCGGTGCGGGGCTAGCGGCTGCGTAGCGCTTCAAGTCGCCGAGGCTGTCCATGCGGATCGGGTCTTCGTGCCAATAGGTGGCGAAGGGTTCCAGCGCGGCTGCGATCTTCATGGCCGGCAGGAGCTGCCACATCGAGTGGAACTCGACCATGATGTCGATCCTGTCGCCGACGGCTTCGCGTATCTTTGCAAAAGGCTCAAGCGCGGCCTTCAGGTCGGCCGGCGAGATGTCATTGCCGCGCGTCTTTTCGGCCGCGTGATCGAACGGCCAGATCTTCATGGCGGTGATGCCGTCCTCGAGCAGTTCCTGAGCCAATTCACCGGCGCGGGTGAGGAAGCCGTTGAGGTCGTCATAGTCCCGCCTGGAGCCGATGCCGTAATTGGCCGTCGTCTGGCCCTTGGCGTCCTTGATGTATTCGGTGCCGGCGCAGGTGTTGTAGGTGCGGATTGAGCTGCGGCTGAAGCCGCCGAGCAATTGGGCGATCGGCTGGCCGGTGGCCTTGCCGAAGATATCCCACAGCGCGATGTCGAAGGCGGAATTGCCGCGCACCTCGGCGCCGCTGGAGCGGAAGCCAAGATAGCCGATGAGATCGGCGGCCAATAGATCGATCTGCAGCGGATCGCGGCCGATCACGCGCGGCGCGACATATTCATGAAGGTATTCCTCGACGGTGCGCGACAGAAAGAAGGTCTCGCCGAGCCCGGTGAGGCCCTCGTCCGTATGGACCTCCACCCATAGCAGGTTGGGCCGTTCCTCGATGCGGATGGTCTCGATGGCGCGGATCTTCATGTCAGGCAATCCCCATCTCAGGCGATACCGGCGTCGAGGAGCGCCTTGACGCTCTTGTCGAAGTGCTGCGCCATATGCTCGGCCGCAAGCCGCGGATCACCCTTGAGGATCGCGTCGGCTATGTCCTCGTGCCCCTTGATCATCTTGAGCTGGTCCTCGGGGGTCGAGCGGGTTCGCCAGCCGATCACCCAAGTGCGGCGCGTGACGCCGCTGAAGGCAGTGACGATCAGCGAGAAGACCGGGTTGTGCGATGCGGAGGCGATCGCCTCGTGAAAGGCGATGTCGTGCTCCATGACGATCTCGGGGTTCTTGAAGCTCTCGCGCATCAGCTTGGCCGCGTTGGCAATGGCGGCCGCTTCCGCATCGGTGCGGCGCAGGGCGGCGAGCGCCACGGTGCGCATCTCGATCGTGCGCCGCACGTCATAGACCTGATGCACGCTGATCTGCTGCGTGGTGATGCCGTGTTCGATGACCATCGACATCGCGCCCGTGTCGAGCTTGGCGACCGTGGCGCGACGCCCGGCGCTCATGTCGATCAGGCGCATAGCAGAAAGCGAACGGAAGGCCTCGCGTACCACCGTGCGGGAGACATTGAGTTGGCGGGTCATGGCCGCCTCGCTGGGCAGCGGATCGCCTGGCGCCAGCCCCTCGGAGCGGATGTGCTGGGTGATCGCCCGGATCGCCGTGTTCACCAAGCCAGGGCTCGGCTCATCCGCTGCCTCTGTCGGATTCTGCATGTCGCTTCGCCAACCTGTATGACAGGTTATAATCTAATTGCTCATATTATGACTAGAAGATATATGCAAGCGGATTTCTGGACGCCGAACTGGAGGAGCCCCGTGCAAGAAACGCATGCAGCCCTGATCTTTGACGCGCGCGATGTGGTCGGCGAGAGCCTGGTCTGGGACGACCGCCGTGGCAGGCTGGTCTGGGTCGACATCATCGGCCGCCGGATCCATCGGCTGGATACGATCACCGGAGCTCATGAAAGCTGGGCTACGCCTGACCTCGTCACCTCAATTGGCCTGCGCAGGGACGGTGGCGCCATCGTCGGCCTTAGAAAGGAAGTCGCCTTGTGGGAATTCGGCGGGCCGTTCAAAACGATCGCCGAGATCGAGCCGGACAGGCCCGAGATGCGGCTGAATGAGGGCGTCGTGGCGCCAGACGGTTCGTTCTGGGTCGGCACGATGGCCAATAATATCGCCCCAGACGATACGCCTCTCGCCATCACCCAGGATGCCGGACAGCTGTTCCGGATCGGGACCGGCCGGCGACGTGACGAAACTAAGCGAAGACCGCTTCGGCATTACCAATACGATGGCGTGGACCCAGGATGGGCGTTTCATCACCGCCGATACGATGAAGAATGAACTCTACAGCTATACTTGGAACCAGAGCTCTTCGAGGATCGCCGAGCGGCGGCGGTTCTTCGGCGGTTTCGAGCGAGGACTGCCCGACGGCTCCTGCATGGACGCCCACGGCCATGTCTGGAACTGTCGGGTCGCCGGCGGAAGCTGCCTCGCGCGCATCTCGCCCGACGGCCGGCTGGATCGAACCATCGAACTGGCTTGCACCTGGCCGACGAGTTGCGCCTTCGGGGGCGTCAACCTCGATACGCTCTTCGTCACTTCCGCGCGCTTCACGATGACGGCGGATCACTTGCTGGCAAACCCGAATGAAGGCGGCGTTTTCGCGTTGCGGCCGGGGATGCGAGGTTTGCGGGGCAACCGCTTCGGGTAGGCTGTCCAATTCCCTCGCGGTGCGAAATTGTCGGTGGGCTCAAATGACAACGGTCGCAAGCAACGGCCGCTGGCAGCTGACCTCCGACAGGTCGAGCGTTCGAAACCCGCCGTAGACAAGACATCACCAGTCGGCACCGAGATCCGGACGATTGCGGCGCTCAGGAGCCGGAGCGATTCGGATTGCTTCCGGCATGCGTCATGCAATTAATGCAGATCGCCGGCTGACACGGGGAGGTTCTGCCTGACCGGGCGGTCGCGGTGCGCGCCGTCGGCGATGGTCAAGAGGTCGATCGATGCTATCCCAATCAGCGCCTTCATCTGCCGGTAGGCATCATCGGCCCGTCGCATGCGGATGGCTTCCAGGACGTCGCCATGCGCGCTGAGCGTGGCCTGGAAATTGGCCGTGGCCGAGGTCGTCAGCCGAAAGGAGAAATTGAGGGCCGCAGCCAGCATATTGCCGAGGTTTGCGAACACCGGGTTGCGGCTGGCACGCAAGATTCCAGTGTGAAATCGCACATCGGCGTCGAGGCAGGCAGACAGGTCGTCTTCAGGCGCGTCGCACATCGCCTCATAGGCGGCCTCGATTATCGCCAGATCGCCGGAGCTCGCCATCTTGGCCGCCAATTGGGCGGCTGCCGGTTCAATCACCAGGCGCGCTTCGATAAGCCCTCGCACGAAGCCGAGGTCGGGCTCGATCCCGCTCATCCAGTCGAGCACTTGGGCATCGAGCCTGTTCCAATCGCTTGGCAGGCGGACATGCGTCCCCGCGCGCTTTCGCGCTTCGATCAGTCCTTTGGCCGCGAGCGTCAGAAGCGCATCGCGCAGTGCGGTGCGGCTTGCGTCATAGGCGGCGCAAAGTTCGGCTTCGCTGGGCAGGATGGAAAGAGGGGGATAGCGGCCGGAGAGGATGCGCTGGCCGATATCCCTCGCGATCCTGTCCTTCAGCGACGCCGGGCCGATAGTGGTCGCGTCCGGCACGTCTTCGGTCTTCGGAAGGGGCTTAACTGCCATTGCTAGGTCCTGTTGAGGTGATACTCGGCGACAACCACAGCAAGGATCAGGAGCGATCCCTTTGCAAGCAGTTGATAGAAAGTCGGCACCGAAGTCAGGATCATGCCGTTGTTTAGGATGCCGATGATCGCAACCCCCAGCAGCGCCCCGACAATCGTTCCTTTGCCGCCCTGCAGGGCGCATCCGCCGAGAACGGCGGCGGTGATGGCCTCGAGTTCCAGCCCTTGCGATCCCGAAACCGGCTGCCCCGAACCCGTGCGCGCGGCAAGCAGGATGCCGGCAAGCCCCGCCGCCACGCCGCTCATGATATAGATGCCGACGCGGTAGCGCTTGACGTTGATGCCGGAAAAGCGCGCCACGACCGGATTGCCGCCGAGCGCATAGATGTTGCGGCCGACTATCGACCGGGAAAGAAAGACCTGGAACAGGATCGCCGTCGCGATCAGGATCCACAAAAGCAGCGGCAGGCCGAGGATTTTGCCGATACCGATGAACCGAAACGTGTCGCTGAAGATGGCGATCGACTGGCCATCCGACATGATGAAGGCGATGCCGCGGAAAATGGCCATCGTGCCGAGCGTGGCGATGACGGCATTGACGCGCCCGTAGGTGATGATGATGCCGTTGACCAGGCCGGCCAGCCCGCCGACGACCAGACCGGCGACGATGCCGAGCCCCGGCGAGCCCGTCGCCTGGATGGCCATGGCGGTCGATACCGTGGTGAGGCCGACGACGGCGCCGACCGCGATGTCGAGCCCACCGGCCACGATGACGATGGTCTGACTCATCGCCAGCACGCCAAGGATGGTGATGCCTAGGCCGATATTGAGCATGTTGCGCGCCGAAAAGAACACGTCGCCACGCAGCGTGCCGAAGATCACAATGAGGATCGCGAGCGCGAGGAGCAGGCTGATGTTGTGGACACCCAGGCGTTCGGCCAAGGCGGCCATGGAGCGCCTTTCCATGGCGTCGCGGGGATTCGTGAGCTGATCGGCGGTGTTCACGGGGCAAGTCCTTCGCGCTGGAGGGCGGACCTCGGCATGGCGTGCCTGAGGATCGATGTCTCATCGATATCCGGGCGGTTCAGTTCGGCGGTGATGCGGCCTTCGGCCATGACGAGCACGCGGTCGGCCAGACCGATCAGTTCGGGCATTTCGGATGAAATCAGGATGAGCCCGATCCCACCCGCCGCGAGTTCCTCGATCAGGCGATAGATTTCAGCCTTGGCACCGATGTCGATGCCGCGCGTCGGCTCGTCAAGGATCAAAAGCATGGGCTGTCGCGCCAGCCATCGCGCCAACACCACCTTCTGCTGGTTGCCACCTGAAAGTTTTGCCACCGGCACGTCCAGATCCGGTGCCTTGATCGCCATCTTGGCGGCAAGTGGCGACACCACGTCGAGCGCCTTGCGCCTGCTGAATAGACCGAAGGACGATGTCCGGTCCGCAACGCAAAGGGCGGCATTGTCGAGAATGCTGCGAAACATCAGCAAGGCCTCGTGCTTGCGGTCCTCGGGCGCAAATCCGATACCGGCGACGATGGCCGCATGCGGGCTGTCGGGGGTGACGGGGATGCCGTTCATCGACACGGTGCCGCCGAGACGGCGGTCATAGCCGACGATCGCTTTTGCCAATTCGGAGCGTCCCGCGCCCATCAGGCCGGCGATACCGAGGACTTCGCCCTTGCGCACCGAGAGATCGATTGCGGTGATGCGCTCCGTCGTCAGCCCCTTGATCTCGAGCAGGTTCTCGCCCGAAGGCCGGCTCTCGCGTTTGAACAGGTCCGCGATGTCGCGACCCACCATGAGCCGGGCAATGCCCTGCTCGGTGGCGCCGGCCGCAGCCGATTCATCGACGAGACGGCCGTCACGCAGGACGACGATACGGTCGGCGAGCTCGATGATTTCGTTCAGCCTGTGGGAGATGTAGACGATCGACGTTCCCTCGGCGCGCAACCTGCGGATGACCGCGAAAAGCCGCCGCGCTTCGTCATCGGTCAGCGACGATGTCGGTTCGTCGAAGGCGATGAGGCGGCCGCCGGCGCGCACCGCACGCATGATTTCGATCATCTGCCGTTGCGCGGGGCCGAGCGTCTCGCAAGGCTGGCGCGGCCGCATGTCGGCTTGCACGCCGAAGGCAGCAAGCACGCGAGCGGCTTGCGCCTCCAGTGTCTTCCAGTCGAGGAACACGCCGGCTGTTCTTGGCATTTCGCCCACGAAGATGTTTTCCGCGATGGTCAGGCTCGGAACGATCTCCGGCTCCTGGTGGATGACCCGGATGCCGGCGTTGTGGCTGTCTCTCGGTTCGGAAAAGACCACAGGTTCATTGGCGAACCGGACCGAGCCGCTATCCGGTTTGAAGACCCCTTCCAGAATACGCATCATCGTCGATTTGCCGGCGCCGTTTTCGCCGACCAGCGCCAAAAGTTCGCCAGGCCGGAATTTCAGCGACACGTCGTCGAGTGCCTGGACGACGCCGAAACGCTTCGAGACATGCTCGAGCGCGAAGAAACCGTTTTCCGTCACATCAGGCTCCCGATCATTGCTGGGACATGCGACGGGACCCATGGGGGTCCCGTTGCATCGGACTGGTCAGTGGCAGAGTTTGGCCTTGTAGTCGGACGCGAAATTGGCAGGCGTGATGTATTCGGGGTCGGTGAAGGATTGCACCGGAAGCGGTGTCTTGTCCTTGATCGCGGCCAGCAGCAGCTTGACGGCCAGCGCGCCATGATTGGCCGAGTTCAGCCACATCGTGCCCCTGAACGCCGAGGGCTCGGCCGAGCCGAACGCATCGCAGGCCCGGCTGCCGTCAATGCCGATGCCCATGCCCTGATCGGCCTTGTAGCCGGCGTTTTGCAGGGCGCGCGCGGCGCCCAGAACGCCATCGTCATTGCAGGAGTAGAAGATCCAGTTGGTCACGTTCGGATTGGCCGTCAGCGTCGTGGTCATCACGTCGATGGCGTTGACCATGGTGTTGTCATAGGCAACGCGGATGATGTTGTTCGGCTTGAAATCAGGGACCGCCTTGAGGAAGGCCTCCTCGGCGCCCTTGTTGCGCTGCATGCAGGTGTCCGCCTTGCGGTCCTCGATGGACGCGATGCGCACTTCCTTGCCGGCCCATCCATCGGCTTTGTAGAGCTTCGCCAGTTCTTCACCGACGCGCGCACCGATGTTGTGGGCGTTCATGCCGACATATGGAACCTGCGACCCGTCCTGATAGTAGATGTCGTCGTCCACGGCGACGAGCGGAATACCGGCGGTCTTCGCCTTCTGGGCGATCACCGGGCCGAGCGCCTTGTCGGGAACGACGATGGCGATGCCCTTGACGCCATCTC
Source organism: Mesorhizobium sp. BR1-1-2 (assembly GCF_020165435.1). Taxonomy (NCBI): domain Bacteria; kingdom Pseudomonadati; phylum Pseudomonadota; class Alphaproteobacteria; order Hyphomicrobiales; family Phyllobacteriaceae; genus Mesorhizobium; species Mesorhizobium sp. BR1-1-2. The sequence goes on along the minus strand of NZ_JAIUID010000012.1, from coordinate 64,913 downwards.
CAACCATGGTGTCGAAGGTGGTGACTGCCAGATTGGCATCGAACTGGACGTCCTGCGAAACGAAGGCGGCGCCGGCAGCTTCGGCAGCCTTCTTGGCGCCGCCGACTTCAGCGACGAACCATGGGTGTTCGCCCATCTTGTTGATGTAGCCGATCTTGATATCGTCGGCACGTGTGGCACCGGTCAAGGCAAGTCCGGTGGCGAGTGCGGCGCAGGCCACGATTGCTGTCAGTCTCGAATTCATGTCTTCCTCCCTTGTGCAGTCCTGGTTGAACGTCAGTCGTGGTAGAGAACCGAGCGTCCGCCATCGATGGTGATCGTCTCGGCATTGATGAACGGCGCTTCGTCCGAAGCCAGAAAAACCGCCGTCATTGCGACCTCCTCCGGTCGGCCGATCCTTTTGGGCGGATGCAGGTCGTAGGCGCGCCTCTTTTCCGCTGCCGGATCGGCAAATGTGTTCCAGTAGGCCTCCGCTATCGGCGTCTCGATGTAGCCCGGCGCGATGGCGTTCACGCGGATGCCGCGCGCCGCGTATTCGATGCCGAGCGCTCTCGTCAGCCCCAGCAGCGCGTGCTTGGCGACGGGATAGGGGAAAGTGTGTGGAATGATGCGGAAGGCGTGGCAGCTGGCGATGTTGACGATCGAACCATATTCTCGCTCCAGCATCGAGGGCAGCACCGCCCTGGCGCAGATCCAGGCTGCCTCGAGATCGAGCTTGAGACAGCGCTCCCACTCGCTGTCGGGCATCTCCAACGGCTCATGGAAGACGTTGGCCCCGGCATTGTTGACCAGTATATCGACGCTCCCAAAGGAGCCAAGCGTGCGCGCCACCAGGTCGGTGACGGACTGTTTGTCGGTCACATCGGTTTCGCAGAACACCGCCTCGCCGCCGGCCTGCGCGATTGCCCGCGCGACCGCGGCGCCGGTCATCGTGTTCTTCTCGGCAATGACGACGCGGGCTCCCTGGGCCGCAAACGCGGTGGCGGTGGCGGCGCCAATGCCTTGGCCGGCCCCGGTGACGATCGCGATCCTGCCCTGCAGACGACCCGTCATGGCGATCACCAATCCACGATGGTGCCGTCCGGCATGACCGCATTGCGGGCATGCAGCACCTCCTGCTTGAACGGGTGGCGGGCGATCACGTCTTCGTTCACGGTAACACCGAGGCCGGGCAGTTCGGGGGCGTCCCAACGTCCCGGCTGGCGCCTGATCGGCCAGCTCACCACATCGTCGTACCATGGAACTGCGCCCGACATTTCCTCCTGGATGATGACGTTGGGCGTCGAAATGCCGAAGTGCAGCGCGGCGACCCCGGCCAGCGGTCCGAGTGGATTGTGCGGCGCCAGTCCGATGCCGGCGGTTTCGGCGAAGGCGGCAATCTTCTTGGTCTCGAGCAGACCGCCGGTGTGGCAGATGTCGGGCTGCGCGATGTGGAAGGCGCGGCCAGCGATGGCGTGCGAAAACTCGCGACGGCCGATGAGACGCTCGCCGGACGCGATCGGTACCGGCGAGCGGGCCGTGATATGGGCGAGGCCAGCCATGTCTTCCGGCGGCAGCGGCTCTTCCGCGAACATGATACGGGCGGGCTCTATGACTTTCAGATAGTCCATCGCTGCATTGACGGAGGCCGGCCGGCCGTGGAAATCGATCATGATGTCGACCGCGGGGCCTACGGCTTCGCGCAGCGCGCCGACCATCTCCGCGACGGCATCGACGTCGCGCGCCGGCGACACATAGTGCGTATAGGGGATGCAGACGATCTTGACCGCGTCATAGCCCGCCTGCGTGACGATCCGGCCCCGTTCGACGATGCTGTCCGCCGAATTGCTTTCGTAGACGGCCTTCATGTCCCCGAGACCGAGATGGGTATAGGTGCGCAGATGCGTGCGCACCTGGCCGCCGAGCAGGCGCCAGACCGGGACGCCGAGCGATTTTCCCAGAATGTCCCACAGAGCAATCTCGATGCCGCTGACGGCCGACATGCCCTCGACGCCGAGACGCCAAAAGCCGTGGCGCGTCATGATCTGGTGGCACTGTTCGATGTTGCGAGGGTCCTGCCCCAGCAGCAGAGCCTCGAGATCCTCCAGGGCGCCCACGACGGCGCGCGTTTTCCATTCCAGTGTCGCCTCGCCCCAGCCGAAGAGACCGGGTTCGTCGGTCTCGACCCGGACAAACACCCAATTGCGCATCTCTGCGTTGCACACGCGCGCGCTGATCGACGTGATCCTCATTCCAGCCCTCAGCTTGTCGTTTATATCGACATTAAATATGATTTATTTATCAATACATGTGCGGAGTCAAGAGCAGACACCGCACGTCTCGATTACCGCCACGCTCCAGAACTTGACCGCTGGAATATCCTGGCTCGTCATACAGTTAGGGCGAACGAAACATAAACTGTGCTGGAGCTCGGATGGTCAGCCTCCGATCTCTTTGGATTGGCAGCGTGCATCGAGGGCACATTTCAGCGTTTGCATGCGCGGGAGCACCATTCGACGGCGACGTAGAACGGTTGGCCATCGTGCAACTTTGCACGGCGACAGGAACGTGCTGGTCGATACGGGCCTCATTCAGCATGACGACAGTTTTTCACAGAAATGCGGCATTCCTTATTGGATCTCCCTGGTCCGAATGCTGCCGGAGGCAGGCGTCTCCGCCGATTCAGTGACCGACATCGTCCGATGTGGATCATGTCGCCCGACTCGTCATGCTCATAGCGGCGCACCGGCTCTGCTGGCTCAACGTCCTTCAGCCGCGACGGTCCGGCCCGCGCCAGCACCCGGCTCACCTTCGCGGCGAGACAGCGACCCCACTTGCAATGTGCTTGCCCGTGAGGCGCTGGCGCCGCAGCGTAACGATCCGATCGGCCACAGCCCGTTCGCTCGCATTCGGACTGCGCCTGGGCCGCGACGAGCGGTCGGCCATGCCGGCACGGCCTTCGGCCTTGTAGCGCTCGACCCATCGGTTCACGACCTTCGCCGGCGCCGCGAATTTCAACGCTGCTTGGGATTGGGAAAGGCCGCCTTCCATGACCGCAAGCGCCATCTCCTCTCGATTCATTCGGGTCCTCCGACGAATCTGAAGCGTGGTAACTCCAGTCTCGTCGGTCGGGCCCGAATGGACAACCTGCCAAAACCTCACATCTGGCCGAATGCCGGAAGGCACAAGTCCTCCATGATCGGCTGAAGTTTGTTTGCGGTGCGCCGTGGCTACCAGCTCCAAGCCGCCAATATCCGCCTTCGAGTAGCGGTGCACTGGCCGCGATTGAACAGCTATTGGGCGCGAACCGCGGCGGCTGGAACCGTCCTGACACCGCAAGGCCGTTAAGATCATCCGGTCCAAGAGAACCGATATCGAGCCAACCAACCTGGCTAATTTCGCAAGATCTTCGTCATCGTCCGCCCCATGGCGAGCTCGTCGATCAGTTTGTCGAGGTAACGAATTTCCTGCATGAGGGGTTCTTGGATGTCTTCCACGCGGATACCGCAAATTACTCCCGTAATGAGCGACCGCGATGGATTCATCCGAGGCGCCTGCACAAAGAAAGTCTCAAAAGATGCGTTCTTCGCCAACTGATCCTCGAGCATTTCCTGGCTGTACCCCGTCAGCCAACCGATGATTTCATCGACCTCCGCTTTCGTGCGTCCCTTTTTCTCAGCTTTCGCGACATAGTGGGAATAGACGCTCGCGACGCTGACTGAATAGATTCGATGCTTCGTCATCTGTCCCCCTGTGTCCAAGGCATTTCGCCTGGGAATATCGTACAGCAGCCTCTAGGGGCGACAGCAAGCCGGTGAATACTCCATCCGTGTCTGTGTTGGCCCACGAAGGCATGCTGGTTGAGATCCACGCGATCGCTGGGTTCCACAGCAAGCCCCGTGACCAGCATAGGAAGACGCCTTCGGATCCGCTCGTCATCGCGTTCGCAAACGATCTCATTCATGGCGGCATTATAGCAATTTTCCCCAAGCCCGGAGCACCGCGACGCTGCAAGTTGTGGCGGCAATGCTCCGGTACCGCCACGAGCTTCCGTCGCAAAATTCCACATGGCGGCGCTTGCAGCAGGCGGGCGCAACAATGGCGGGTGGGCCTGCGCTGGCAGTTTAGTTCGTCTCCTTGGAAACGAGAGGCAGTGTGGCAATGACGATTTCTCCCTTTCTGACCGCTCTCGGATCCGAAGAGCCCCCAGCCGGCCGAGCGAAAGACATGGACCTCTACGGGTGGCTAATCGGAAGTTGGGAGATGGACACGGTCCACTATCTCGACGGCGGCACGATGCAGAAATGGAATGGAGAATGCCATTTTGGCTGGGTGCTCGGAGGCCGCGCGATTCAGGACGTTTGGATCAGGCCCAAGCGCCCTGCCCCGTCCACGATGTATGGTACGACTTTGCGCATCTACGATCCCGGGATCGATGGCTGGCACATCATCTGGAACGACCCGCTCAACCAAGATTACTCGCGCCAGATCGGGCGGGCCGAGGGTAAGGACATTGTCCAGCTCGGCGAGGACTCGCGCGGTTTGAAAACCCGATGGCGTTTCACTGAGATCACCGCCAACGGCTTCCATTGGATCGGCGAGGAACGATCGTCCGAGAGCGACCCTTGGCAGACCACGTATGAACATTTAGCTCGCCGAACAAACCCTGAAGCCAGATCAAGAGCCAAATAATTTTTCGTCTTTTTGCCAGGTGAACCAGGTGTTCATCGCGTCTTGAAGACCGGGTGCAGTTCAATCGCAGCCCCTTCACGGCAGGCAAAAGCCAATGGGGGGCAATGAACATTCTGAATACGCTTGCCTCAGTCATCAGGTCCGTTGCGCCGTGAATTGATAAGGCTTGCCGGGTTTGATCACCAGCGGTAATGCACATAGGGCTTGAGGTCCTGGTCGTAGATATCGCGGATCTTGCCCATGATGTCGGCCGACAGCGGCGGAAGCTCCGCGGCCTCGGCATTGGAACGGGCCTGCGCCGGATTGCGCGCACCGGGAATGACCACGGTGACCGCATCGAACATCAGGATCCAGCGTAGCGCGAATTTGGCCATTGTCATGTCGTCTGAGACAAGCGGCCGGACGCGTTCGACCGCCGCCAGTCCGACTTCATAGGGCACGCCCGAGAAAGTCTCGCCGACGTCGAAGGCTTCACCGTTGCGGTTGAACAGGCGATGGTCCGTCGCCTCGAATTCGGTGTCGGGTTTGAACTTGCCCGACAGCAAACCGCTTGCCAGCGGGACGCGGGCGATGATCGCCACATTGTTCTTTCTCGCCAGGTCGAAGAACAATTCCGCTGGCCGTTGGCGGAAGGCGTTGAAGATGATCTGCACGCTGACGACGCCAGGGTACTGCATCGCCTTCAGCGCCTCTTCGACGCGCTCAACGCTGACGCCGTAGTTACGGATTTTGCCTTGCTCGACGAGCCGGTCAAGCCGCTCGAACACTTCCGGATGATAATAGAGATCGGTCAGCGGGCAATGCAGCTGCACGAGATCCAGCGTGTCGGCCTCCAGATATCTGAGGCTACGATCAATCCAGTCGGCAAGGTTTTGCTGGCTGAAACCCTCGACCGTCTGCGTCGGCAGTCGCTTTCCGGCCTTGGTGGCAATGAATGGCCGCTCACCGCCGCGCTCCTTCATCACCCTGGCGATGAGCTTTTCGGAACGGCCGTCGCCATAGACATCGGCGGTGTCGATGAAGGTGACGCCGGCGTCGAGGGCGGCATGGAGGGCGGCAAGAGCATCGTCGTCATTGACCTCGCCCCAGGCGGCCCCGATCGCCCATGAACCGAAACCGATCTCGCTGACGTCGATGCCGGTGCGGCCGAATTTCCGTGACTGCATACCCTGTTTCCTAACTGCGGCTCGGTGGTGAGTCCTGATTGACGGGCCGCCTTATCGCATGGCAGCGCGATTGACATTCCCGCTCGTAGGATTTACCAGATAACAGGGTTGTATGACAACCCGGTAAGACTGCAATTATTTGGAATCGGGAGGATCTCAAATTGAAAACCGTTCTGAAAATGGGCGCGTCGGCCGCCTTGTGCCTTGGCGCGCTTGCTCATCCAGCATTCGCCGAAGACAATATCGTCAAGATCGGAGTCGTCGCGGCGGAGTCAGGCTCGTTCGTTTCCGCCGGCCATACGTTGCCGGCGGGCGTCGGCCTTGCCGTCAAGCAGATCAACGACGCCGGCGGCATCAAGGTCGACGGCAAGACCTACAAGCTGGAAATGGTCAAGCGTGACGACCGCACCGACATCGCGACCGCCATCGCTGCCACCCAGGAGCTGGTGCGCGATGTGAAGGTGCAGGCAATCTTCGGGTCGGAAACCCATGACTTCACGCTGGCCATGGCCAAGATCACGCAGCCGGCCAAGATCATCCATTTCGCCGGCAATTCGACGCTGGCGAAAATACTGACGCCGGACTCGGTCAAGCCGGGCGGCGAGGACCACTACCTCTTCCAGTCCGAGCCGCAGGAATTCCAGCGGTCCGGATCGACCGCGCGAGGCGTCCTCACGCTTCTCGAGCCCTTGCTTGGCTATCGTCCGAAGAAGTCCGTCATGATCGTCGGCAACGACGCGACCGGTCAGTTCCTGTCGTCCTACTACTACAAGGCGCTCAAGGCCGAGGGGCAGGATGTTCCCGACATCATCTTCTACCCGCCTGACACAACTGACTTCTCGCCGTTCCTGACCCGTGCCAAGAGCCTCAACCCGGATATCATCCACTTCTGGTACAATGGCGATTCAACGCTGACGGCACTGCCGCAAGCGCTTGAACTGGGTGCCGCCAAGAGCTACTTCCTGTTCGGCGTCGACCCCGGCATCTGGAAGGAAAAGGCACTGACAGCCGACGTGCCGGTGGCGATGAGCTGCGTTCCGGTCTGCTGGGGTGAGTCATCCAACCCGAAAGCCAAGGCCTATTTCGATGCCTATTTCGCGGCCGGCGCTCCTCATGGCGTGACCTCGTCGGTGTCGCTGCTCTACCACGACTATGTCCATTTCCTCGCCGAAGCCTGGGAGAAGGCCGACAGCTTCGACCCGGACAAGACGGTCGAGGCGCTGCTGGCGCTCCACCACCAGGGGGTCGTCTCGGACGACCTGACGTTCAATCCGACTCACCAGGTCACCCATGCCACCGAGGTCTGCGCGGCGGCACCTGGTGGCGCCATCTCCTGTTCCATGCAGCAGCCGCCGGCTGAAGCGCCCAAGAGCTGACTTCCCAACCGTTGGCGGCGCGCAAGCGCCGTCGACCGCCCAGTTCGTTGAACGCCAGCTTCTAGTCAAGGCAGGACCTGATCACCGGCCTCACATCGACAGTGGACGCCAGCCGTGGACATTTTCATACAGCAGATCCTCAACGGTCTCTCGATCGCCAGCGTGATCACGCTCATCGCCATCGGCGTGACGCTGATCTTCGGCCTGACCGGCATCATCAACTTCGCCCATGGCGAATTCCTGATGATCGGCGGCATCGTCACCTGGCTCGCCGTCAGCGCTGGCCTCGGCTTTCCGGTGGCGGTCGTGCTGGCGATCCTGGCGGTTGGAGCGATGGGCTACATCCTCGAGCGTGGCCTGTTCCGCTTCACTCTGGAGCGGCCGACCAACGGCTTCATCGTCTCGCTTGGCCTCATCGTCGTGCTGCAGCATGTCGTCGTGCTGCTGTGGAACCCCAATCAGAAGAGCATTCCGCGCCCGCTGACCACTGTGTGGGATGTTGGCGGCGTGCGCATTGCCTCCGTTCGCGTCATGGTGATCCTGATCGCTATTGCCGTGGTGGCCCTGAGCTTCAGGATGGTTACGGCAAGCCGTTACGGCCGGGCGCTGCGTGCCAGCGTCGAGGACCGCGATACCGCGGCCTTGATGGGCATTCCGGTGCGTCGCTACATTACCGGCGTGTTCGTGCTGGGCAGCGCGCTTGCCGGACTTGGCGGCGCGCTGCTGATCGCGCTGTTTCCGATCACGCCTTTCACCGGCGGCACGATGGTCATGAAGGGCTTCGCCGTCGCGTTGATCGGCGGTCTCGGCAACATTTATGGCGCCGTAGCCGCTGGTCTCATCCTCGGCGTCGTCGAAGGCTTCAGTGCCGGCTACGGCTTCTCGCAATGGACCGATGCCTATTCCTTTGCCCTGATGATCCTGGTCCTGATCGTTCGCCCACATGGTCTGTTCGGCGGCACCAGCGGACCCAGGATCGCATCATGACCGCAGAGCAGGAGCTTCACGCTGATCGCACGAATTCCACCTTCAAGTCCTTGCGCTCGCTGCTACCGGTTGTGGTTGTCCTCGCGCTGATCGCGCTCGTGCCCTTGTTCTCGCCCAGCAACCGCTTCCTGTCGCTGGCAATCTCTGCCGGGATCAACGTGATCGCGCTCTACGGGCTGTCCGTGCTGTTCGGTCAGACCGGCATCCTGTCGATGGGGCACGCAGCACTGGTCGGCGTTGGCGCCTATGCGGCGGCGATCCTGGCGCGCGATTTCGGCATCGGCTTCTGGCTGGCGCTGCCGGTGGCAGCGCTTGCCAGCGCAGTGTTTGCAGCGATCGTCGGCATTCCCTCGCTTCGGGTTGGCGGCCACCACTTCGTCATCATGACCTTCGCCTTCGGCCAGTTGCTTACAATCGTGCTCACCAATGGCGGCGACTACACAGGCGCTGCCACCGGGCTTGATCTGGTCGGGCATGTCACCCTGTTCGGGGCCGACATGGGTGACCTGACGCGCTACTATCTGATGGTGGTGGCGTTCGTCGCTGCCGCGGCAGTGGCGAGCTGGGCGATTATCAACTCGTCCTATGGCCGTACGTTGCGCGCGATCAGAGAGAACGAGAAACTTGCCGCCTCGCTCGGCATCAATGTCGGCCGGCACAAGATCGGCGCCTTCGTGGTCAGCGGCATCTTTGCCGGCATCTCCGGCGTGCTGCTCGCCTATTTTCTCGGCCACATCTCGCCTACGCAGTTCTCTTCCTTTCCGAGCATCTATCTGGCGCTCATGGTCATGATCGGCGGCGCCCGCCTGATCGAGGGACCGCTTGCCGGCGGCGTGCTGGTCGCCTTCCTGCCGGAAGTGCTCAATCTCGACCCGGTCCAATCGCGCATCGTCTATGGCGTCTGCCTGATTGCAGTCATCATGCTGCTGCCCGATGGCCTGATCGGCGGCATCGTGCGTGCGCTTCGCGGGGTCTTCGCGGCCAAGCCGGGACAGGAAACCCAAGAGCGCCATGCACGGCCATCGGAGGCGCGCCGATGAGCCCTGTGCTGGCGATCAGCGGCCTCAGCAAGCAGTTCGGCGGCGTCACCGCGCTGGCGGGCGTCGATCTGACCATTGAAGAAAGCGAAATCCTCGGCGTCGTCGGTCCGAACGGCTCCGGCAAGACGACACTGTTCAACGTGGTGACCGGCGTCCACAGGCCGAGCGGCGGCAAGGTGCTGTTCCACGGACAGGACATCACCGGCCTGGCGCCGCACGCCGTGTCGCGGGCCGGCATTGGCTATACCTTCCAGCAGGCAATGGCGTTTGCCGGCCTTGGCGTGCTGGAGAACGTCCAGATCGCCGGCGAGCATGCGAGGGCGGCTGGCACAACCAGTCCGTGGCCGGCACCGCAGGCACTGCTCGACTTCGTCGGATTGAGCGCGCTAGCAGATGAAAAGGCCGGCGTGTTGCCGTTCGGGAGCTTGCGCCTTCTTGGCCTCGCGCTCGCACTCGCCACGCGGCCATCGCTGCTGCTGCTCGACGAGCCGGCTGCCGGCCTGAACGATCGCGAAACCACGGCGCTGGTGGGGCTTGTCCGCCAGCTGCCCGGCCATGGCATCACTGTCTGCGTCATCGACCATGACATGAAGCTGATGAAGATGTTGTGCCGACGGCTTGCCGTGCTCGATTTCGGCTCCAAGATCGCCGACGGACCGACCGAGGCGGTGCTTGCCGATCCCAAGGTGCTGGAAGTTTACCTGGGGGGCGATCTGTGAGCCTGCTCGCTGTTTCCGAAGTCGTCACCGGCTACGGGCCGACGGTCGTCAACCGCAGCGTCTCACTGACGTTGACCGAGGGCGAGATCGTCACCATCCTCGGGCCCAACGGTGCAGGCAAGTCGACGCTGCTCAAGGCGATCGCCGGGCTGGTCCGGCCGCGCGCCGGCACCATCTCCTTCGATGGCGCGGAGGTGACCGGGCTAGCCGCAGATGTCATGGCCCGACGCGGTGTCGTCCTGGTGCCGGAAGGGCGAAAGATCTTCGTCGACATGACGGTCGAGGAGAACCTTCGGCTCGGCGCCTATTCGCGCCGTGACGGTGCCGCCGTCGAAGCCGATTTCGAAACCATGCTGGGCTTCTTCCCGATCCTCGCTACCAAGCGGCGCGACAAGGGCGGTTCGCTCAGTGGTGGCCAGCAACAGATGCTGGCGATTGCGCGCGGGCTGATGACGAGGCCGCGCGTGCTGTTGCTCGATGAGCCGTCGCTTGGCCTGTCACCGTTGCTGGTCAAGGAGATCAAGGCGATTATTCTCAGCATCGGCGAGCGATTCGGGGCTTCGGTGCTGCTGGTCGAGCAGAATGCCGGCCTCGCCCTCGCCGTCGCCTCGCGCGGCTATCTCATGCAGAACGGCCGCATCGTCGTCTCGGGGCCTATCTCGGAATTGCGTGACATGTCGCTGATGCGGGAACTCTATCTCGGTGGCATGGCGGAAGCGGTGGTATGAGCGAGCACTCAGTCATGGCTCGCGCCGTCACGCAGCTTTTCAAAGCGGGCGTAGCTCTTGGTCAGGTGGCTGCGCATGGCGCGGCGGGCGGCGTTGACGTCCTTGGCCTCGATGGCGGCGAGGATGGCGCGATGCTCATGCTGCATCCTGGCCAGATACGTCTCCCGTTCGGAAATGGTCATCTGGTCGAGGCGGGTCCACTGGCGCGGAATCATGGCGCTGCCGAAGGCGTCGAACAGCCGGGTGAAATTGGCGTTCTGCGTCGCCGCGAGAATGGCGCGGTGAAACGCGAAATCCTCTTCCGACCCAGACCCTCCGGCACGCACCGCCACCTCCAGCGCGTCAAGCCCCGAGCTCATTTGCTCGAGCGCACTGTCGCTTCGCCGTTTCGCCGCGAGGCCGGTCGCCTCGACTTCGATACCCATGCGCAATTCCAGCACGCGCAGCACCTCGTCGATCGATTCGAGATCGTCAGGCAGAATGGAAAAGGTCCGCGGCGGCGGGTCCTTGGCAACGAAAGCGCCGAGGCCCTGACGCGTGGTGATAAGGCCCCGGGCGCGCAACGCGGCAAGCGCTTCGCGTACCACGGTGCGGCTCACACCCGTGGCGGCGACGATCTCCTGTTCGGTTGGCAGTTGCTGGCCCGGCGCAAGATCACCGGATTCAATCTGCGCGATCAGCGTGTTTACCAGTCCGGTCCGCAGGTTCGGCGCCTGCGGTATGGCGTCGAAAAGCATGCTCTCATTATCGGCCATCGCGGCAAACAGCCCCTGTTCGATTCTTCGGTGAAGGATTGCATCGACGGGTGTTCGCCGCAAGGTGAGGAAATACGGCCCACAGGCGCGGGCCGTGGTTGGAGGATTGCATGAAAGAACGCATTGGTTTCATCGGACTGGGGAGCATGGGCTCGGGCATGGCCGCGAATTTGTTGCAAAAGGGCTGGCCCCTGACGGTCTGCGTCCATCGCAGCCGCGATGCCGCCGACCGGTTGATTGCTTCGGGTGCCGTCGAAGCGGCAAGTCCGCGCGATCTCGCCGCCGCCTGCGACATCGTCATTCTGTGCGTCACCGGCTCGCGAGAGGTCGAAATGCTGGTGAAAAAGCCGGATGGCTTGGCCGCTGCCGGCAAGCCGCTGCTGGTCATCGACTGCTCGACGTCCAACCCGTCGTCGACGACAGCACTTGCCGGCGAACTCGCCGCGCAAGGTGTGATGCTGATCGACGCGCCATTGGCGCGCACACCCAAGGAGGCGGCCGAAGGCAAGCTCGACGTCATGGTCGGAGGGTCGGCCGAGGCCGTTGCCCGGGCTCGGCCGGTGCTCGAGGCCTTTGCCGCGCGCATCGTGCACACCGGCCCGATCGGCAGCGGCCACACAATGAAGCTGCTCAACAATTTCGTCTCGATGGGTTACTCCGCCATCTATTCGGAAGCGCTGACGCTTGGCGTCAAGGCCGGACTGACGCCGCAGGTCTTCAACAGCGTCATCTCGGGCAGCCGCATGGATTGCGGCTTCTACCAGGCCTTCTTCGATTTCGTGCTGAACCGCAACGAGAACGCGCAGCGTTTTGCCATCGTCAATGCGCTCAAGGACATGACCTATCTGGCCTCTTTCGCCCAGGCGGCGGGCGTTGCCAACCCGATCGGCGCCTCAGTGCGCAATGGCTTCGCCACCGCTGTTGCAACCGGCCATGGCGAGAAATTCGTGCCGGCTTTGTCCGATATCATCGCCGGCCTGAACGGCGTCTCGCTGGTCGAACCGCCGGAGGCGTGAACCGGCCAGAGCGGTTCAGCGTTTGACGGAATCGCCGACCCGCTCTAACTGTTTGTGCTACGCACTCCGGACGGAAAACTGCACTTTCCTGGAATTGCTCAAGGCGCGGGCGGTGCGCAGCGTTATCCGGCGGCTTGCTTGCGGATAGCCTTCCTCAGTCTCTTGTGCCGCAAGGAAGGTGCTGGCTCTGCAACTGCTTCATCATGCAGTCCAACACGCAGGGCCGCACCTGCAAGATGATCGCGCATCGCCGTTTCTGCCGCCTGAACATCCCCGGCGCGGATAGCGGCCAGGATTCGCTCGTGCTCGCCGAGTGTGATGCGTGCCATGTCGTCGGATTTCTGCCGGTTGCCGGCGGCAAGAATGCTTTCGCGGACACGCTCGGAAACGAAAACCAGGAACTGGCCCATATAGGCGTTGCGCGTCGCCTCCGCGACGGTGCGGTGGAACTCGAGATCGCTGCGCAGCCAGGCGACACTGCCATAGGGCGCCGCGCGCATACCGGCGAGCGCATCGCCCATGGCGGTGAGATCGGCTTCGCTGCGGCGCTTCGCGGCAAGGGCGGCCGCCTGCACCTCGAGTATGCCGCGCAGTTCGAACAGGTTGCGGAACGAGTCGGCCCGCTGCAGGGCTTCGTAGTCGATGGTCAGCACCGTCGGGTTGTTGCTTTCCACCACGAAGGCGCCGCGCCCCTGTTGCGACCAGATGCGGCCTTCCGAGCGCAGCCGCGCGATCGCCTCACGCACGACGTTGCGGCTGACACCGAACGTGGTCGCCAGCGCCTGCTCGGTCGGCAGTTGATCGCCGGGCTTGAGGCGCCCCTGCGCGATCTCGCGCGAGATCGAACTCGCAACCAGGGTGGAGAGATGCGGACCGCGATTGACCTTGTCGAGTTTCAGCGTCATCGCTCACCTATAGACCATGATCGGCGTTGGCTGCCAGGATGCGGCCGTTGCTGAGAATGTGACGCGGATCAAACGCCTCCTTGATGCCCGCCGCCAGGTCGAGGGTCACCGGATCGATCCGCTCGAGGAACGCCTTTTGCTTGACCCTGCCGATGCCATGCTCGGCGCTGATCGAGCCGCCATAGCGGTCGACAACGGCAAAGATCACCGCCTCCGCCTCTTCGAACAAATGCTCCACCGCTTCGGGGGCCATGCCTTCCGGCGGCACGACATTGAGATGGATGTTGCCGTCGCCGACATGGCCGTAGGTCACGGCAAGCGCGTCCGGGCGCACTTCCTCCAGGGCTGCCAGTGCATCGGTGACGAAATCGGCGAGTTCCGAGATCGGCACCGAAACGTCGGTGCGCAGATAGCGGCCGCCGCGGCCCTGGCGCTCGACCATGATCTCGCGATAAAGCCACAACCGCTCTGCCTGCGCCCGCGTCGATGCCACGATGCCGTCTTCGACAATATCGGCAACGCCACCGAGAAAGCCCGTAAGCATGTCGGACAGGTCGATCAGCCCGCCGGAAGAAACCTCGATCAGCACATAGGCCGGGTACGCCTTGCTCAGCGGATCGGGAAAGTCCACGCCCTCGCGCATCGTGATTTCGATACCGCCGCGCAGGATCAGTTCGAAGGCAGTCAGAAGGTCGCTGCAGTCGCGCCGCGCCCGCGCATAGAGTGCCATCGCATCCTCGACCGATCGCAGTCCGACCAGCGCGGTTTCGATCTGCGTCGGCTTGGGGAAGAGTTTCAGCGCGGCTGCGGTGACGATGCCGAGCGTGCCTTCCGAGCCAATGAAGATCTGCTTGAGATCGTAACCGCGATTATCCTTGCGCAGCACCTTCAGCCCGTTCCAGATCCGGCCGTCGGCCAGAACCACTTCCAGGCCAAGCACCAGGTCGCGCGTCATGCCGTAGCGCAGCACGTTGAAGCCGCCGGCATTGGTGGCGACATTGCCGCCGATGCGGCAGCTTCCTTGTGCCCCGAAGGTGATCGGCAGCAAGCAATCGCTCTGCTCGGCGGCGCGCTTGGCGACCTCGAGAATGCAGCCGGCTTCGACCACCATGGCGAAGTCGATCGGGCTGATCGAGCGGATCCTGTTCATGCGCTCCAGTGAGATGACGATTTCACCGCCATCCGCTGCCACTGCCGCGCCGACAAGACCGGTCAAGCCGCCTTGCGGCACGACTGGAATGCGCTGCGCGTGGCAATGGCGCATGAGAGCCGACATCTCCTCGACCGAGGCCGGTCGTGCGACCGCCAGCGGGCGGCCGAAATGGTCACCCGACCAGTCGCGGCTGTAGCGCGCCAGATCCTGGCTTGCGGTCACCAGCCCGCCATTCGGCAGCACGCCGGCAAGTGCCGCGATCAGCGATTTGGAGATGGGTGGCACGACATTCATGAATTGACTCTGACCCTTCCGGGAAAACGACTGGACAATCACCATTCTTGTCGTGTTATCATACAACCCTGATTTAGAACATCAAGCGAGGCCGTGGTCCCGCCGACCGTTCGATGTGGATGATCAGGCCAGCGAACCACTGAATTCGGAGGACTTTTCCAATGAGCGACGCCCCGGGCTTTCGCTATATGCACACCATGATCAGGGTTCTCGACCTCGACAAGTCGATTGCCTTCTACACCGAGGTTCTCGGCATGACCTTGCTGCGCCGGGACGACTATCCCGGCGGCAAGTTCACCAACGCCTTTGTTGGCTATGGGCCGGAAGAGACCGAGGCCGTCGTCGAGCTGACGCTGAACTGGGGTCGCGAGGAGCCTTACGAAATCGGCACTGGCTTCGGCCATTTGGCGCTTGGCGTCAATGACATCTATGCCGTCTGCGCCGAGATCGAGAAGCGCGGTGCCAAGATCGCGCGCAAGCCCGGGCCGATGCAGCATGGCACCACCCATATCGCTTTCGTCGAGGACCCGGATGGCTACAAGATCGAACTGATCGGCCTCGATACCATGTAGTGACCTGATCGGGCGGGGTCGCATCGGGCTTGTGATGCGACCCCGTCCGGTCCGCGCTTGCTTGGGAGGCGGTGCGGATCGAGCTGTCACTTGATGACCGCGATCTTGCTGCGGTCGATGGTGATGGCGACGGCGGCGATGAGCACCGATCCGAACACCATGTTTTCCAGAAAGATGTTGACACCGATGAAAGTCATGCCGATGCGCACGATCGAGATGATCAGCGCGCCGACCGCCGTGCGGGCAACGCCGCCCAGCCCGCCGGTGATGGCGCTGCCGCCGACGATGACGGCGGCAATGGCCGGCAGCAGCAACTGGTTGGCCAGAACCGGCGAGCCGCTCGACAGTCTCGCTGCCAGCACCACGCCGGCGACCGCGGCCAGCATACCGGAGGCGGCGAAGGCGATGATCTTGGTGCGGTCGACATTGATGCCCGCCGCCCAGGCGGCCGGCTCGCCAGCACCGACGGCAATCGCCTGGCGGCCAAAGCGCGTGTAGCGCAGCGCGAGAAAGCTGGCGATGCCGATGACCGCCGAAATCAGAACGACCACCGGCAGTCCCCCGACCGTGGCGTTGATCCAGGCGGTGTTTTCGCGACCGCCTTCCTCGATGGTGATGGCACGGCCGTCGGAAACCCATAGCGCGATGCCGGTGACCACGCCACCGGTGGCCAGCGTCGCCACGAAAGACGGCACGCGCAGCTTGACATGGACGATGCCGCTCAGCGCTCCGAAGGCGAGACCGGACAGGATTGCCAACGGAAAGGCGGCGAGGCCGAGCGAGGGCAGCAACTGCGCCAGGATCACACTCGCCAGCGAAGCGACCGCCTGGATCGACAGGTCGATGCCACCGAGCAGGATGGCGAAGGTGACGCCCGTCGCCAGGATGAACAGCACGGCGGTGTTGGCGAACAGCAGGGACACGGTCTCGCCGGTGAGAAAGCCGGGCGCTGCGACCTCTATGATCAGCAGCAGGCCGACAAGCAGGACCAGCGGAATAGCACCTTGCGTCCACTTGCCGTCCAACAGCCTCTTGGGGGAAAAAGCTCTATTCATCGGCCTGCCTCACACCATCGCCCGCAAAAGTTCGACCTGGTTCGGCTTGTGTCCCGGGCTGGCGTCGAAACGTGCGGTGATCTCACCGTCGCGCATCACCAGCACCTGGTGCGACAGGCCGATGGTTTCCTCCAGCGTGTCGGAAATCAGCAGGATCGCCACGCCCTGCGCGGAGAGATCGCGGACCAGTTCGTAGACCTCCTCCTTGGCGCCGACGTCGAGGCCACGCGTTGGGTGGTCGAGCACGAGGATGCGCGAGCCCGCCGTCATCCAGCGCGCCAGCACCACTTTCTGCTGGTTGCCGCCGCTGAGCTTGCGGCAGGCGGCATCGGGACTAGGCGCCTTGATGCGCAGTCGCCTGATCCAGTCGGCGGCAAGCCGGCGCTCCTTGGCATAGTCGATGGCGCCATGGCGCATGACACTTGAGAGATCGGCGAGTGAAATATTTTCGGCGATCGACAGGAACATCACCAGCCCCTCAAGCCGCCGCTCGCGCGGCACATAGCCGATGCCCTTTCGCACGGCCGGTTCCGGCGAGCCGAAGCGCACGGAATCGCCGGCGATTTTCATTTCGCCGGCATCATGCTGGAGGAAACCCCCGATGGTGCGCGTGACTTCCTCGCGGCCGGAGCCGAAGACGCCGGCAATGCCGACGATCTCGCCGGCCCTGATCTTGAGATCGACGCCATGATAGGCGCCGCCCGCCCCCAACCCTTTTGCCTCGACCATGACCGTCTCGCGCGGCGCCTGCTGGCGGGCCTCGCGGTAATATTCGGCCTGCAGCCCGCGCCCGACCATGATCTCGTGCAGCTCCGGCACGGTGACGTCAGCCGCGCGATGCTCGGCGACGACCGCACCGTCCTTCATGGTGTACACGCGGTCGGAGATCGCCAGCACCTCGTCGAGGCGATGCGAGACGAAGACGAAGCTGGCGCGGGACTTGAGCGAACGCACGCGTGCGAACAGCACCTCGATGTCGGCGGCGTTGAGCACGGAGGTCGGCTCGTCGAGCAGGATGAGCAACGGTCGTTCGACCATCTCTTCCAGGGTCAACGCCTTGGCGAGTTCCACCATCTGGCGCGCGGCAAAGGTGAGCTCGGAGATGCGTTGGGTAACATCGATATCGATGCCGATCTTGCCGAGCTGGCGGCGCGCCGCCGCGTTCATGGCGCGCCATTTGACGATGCCAAGACGGGTGAAGCGGTCTTCCTCGCCGAGATAGATGTTTTCGGCTACCGTCAAATTGAGCACCAGCGATTGTTCCTGGAACACCATGCCGATGCCATGCCGTGCCGCCTCGCGCGGATTGCGCATGCGAAGCTGCTCGCCGTCGAGGGTGAGACTGCCGCCATCCGGCCGATAGCTGCCGGCGAGCACCCGCATCAGCGTCGACTTGCCGGCGCCGTTCTCGCCGATCAGCCCGACCACTTCGTTCGGCCGGACCTCGATGCTGACGTCACGCAACGCCTGGACGCCGGGAAAGTTCTTGATGATGCCCGATGCGCTCAGCATGGCGTTCACTTGACGATCTTGAGGCGGACGCGGTCGAGCGACAGCGCAACCGCGGCGATGATCATCAGGCCCTGCACAGTCTGCTGAATGTAGGGCGAAATGCCGAGCAGGATCATGCCATTGGCAAGCACGGTGACGATCAGAACGCCAATCAGCGTGTTGACGACGCCACCCTCGCCGCCGGTTAACGCCGTGCCGCCGACAACCACGGCGGTGACCGCGGCAAACAGCCTTCCATCGCCAATGACCGCATGCGACTGGCCGAGCTGGGCCGCGGCAAGGACGCCGGCGATGCCGAAGAAAAAACCGGCCAGCGCGAAGGCGGTGATGCGCACCCGTACCACGTTGACACCGGAGAGCTTGACGACGTCCTCGTCGCCGCCGATGGCCAGGATGTGGCGCCCGAGCTTGGTGTGATACTGGATGACAGCGGCAAGCAGGAACGCTCCGGTCGCGACCCACACCGCCAGCGGCAGGCCGAGGAAGCGGGTGAGTGCCAGGTCGCGGATCGAGGCGTCGTTGAGCCGGATCGCCGAGCCGCCGAGCATGTAAACCGACAGGCCAAGGCCGATGAACCACATGCCCAGTGTCGCCATGAACGAGGGGATGCGCAACATGGTCTGGACGAGACCGCTGATGAAACCCATGGCGGTACCGGCGGCGACCGCGGCCAGCACCGCCCACCAGCCATAGTCGTTGCCATTGCTGTCATTGGCGGCAAGCAGCACGACCACCATCGCCGCCACCGACAGCGTGCCTTCGACCGAAAGGTCGATGCTGCCCATGAGGATGATGAAGGTAAGCCCCATCGCCAGCGTCAGCGGCACGGCGGCCGAGTTGGCGAGACGCACCAGATTGCGCAATTCGATGAAATTGGGATTGGCAATGGCGATCAGCACGCACAGCACAATCAGCACCGCCAGCGGCGCCAGGCTGCGCCAGCGCCTGCCACCGAACACAGTGGCGATGCGGCCGGAGAGGAATGTCATAAGCGTCGTCCGCTCGATGTCCGAAACGGACTTCAGGGGTTCTGTATGGATTGTCAAGAAACCGCTTACCCTCTGCTTGTAACAGTCGCCGACCCACATAGGACGCACGACGCCTGTAAAAGGAAGCGGGCCGCCAGGGAGCAGCGGCCCGCAATCGCGGTCAGGTCCGGATGGCTCCAGTCACCCGACCCCACAGATCGTTCCAATCGATGTCCGGCTTGGCGTCGATATTGGTCTTGTAGTATTCCTCGACATTGTCGTGCGAGATCAGCACCGCCTTGCCGTAGAATTCGCGATGCTCCGGCGGTTCCTTGACCGGGTCGAACTTGCCGATCTTGGCATTGTAGCCGATGGCGAGTCCCATGCCGCCCTGCCAGAACGGATCCGAGGTGACGGTGCAGGCGAACTCGCCGGTGCGCACCGCGTCAACCGCCGTCTTGATGCCGTCCACGCCGACGATCGGCACCTTGCCGGCGAGGTTCTCGGCGCGCAACGCCTCGAGTGCGCCGGAGCCCATGTCGTCATTGGCGGCCCAGATGCCCTTGATGTCGTCGCCGAAGCGGGTGAGCAGATTTCCCATCAGGTCGAAGGCCTCGGTCGATTTCCAGTTGGCGACCTGGAAGTCGAGCAGCTTGATGTCCGGATTGGCGGCGAGTGCGGCGTCGAGTCCCTTCTTGCGCTCGATCGCCGCCGTAGTCGAGATCAGGCCGCCAAGTGCGACGATGCCGCCCTTGCCGCCGATGGTCTTGAATAGGATCTCGGCGATGGTCTTGCCGCTTTCGATGCCGTCAAACTCGATGTGGGAAACATAGTTCGGGTTGAAGTCCTTGGGATGCAGGTCCGCCGGCTTATTCCATTGCGTCACGACATAGGCGCCGGCCTTGGCGCAGGCTTCGACGATCGGGCGCGCATCGGGCGTATCGTTGGGGTCGGAATTGAGCACCATGTTGCCGCCGGTCTTGGCCAGCATCGCCTTGATGTCGGCTATCCCTTTCTCGCTGTTGCCTTCCGAAACCAGCGTGACGTGTTCAAGCCCGGCCCATTTGGCGTAAGCCTCGGCGCCGGTCTTCCATACGGCATGGTAAGGATTGGACAACGAACGGATCGACGTTACCAGCGTCGGCTTTGCCTCGGCCCGCAAGACCCTCGGCATGGCCAGCGCGGCCACTCCAGTTGCGGCGCCCATCATCAGCATCCGGCGGCTGACCGGGCCGGAAAGCGTAAAACTCTTCCTCATTATCGAACCTCCCGATTGAAATCTGCTTCCCGCCCGGCGGCTTGCGCGGGGAGCGCGACCTCCGATCGGGGGATTGCCAAGTTCCTCCACTTGTACGACAACCCTTCAACACGATAACCATACCCTTTCTCTTGACGCGGCACAAGCGACTTGCGATCGTGGTCCGCAGGAGAGCAGGGCAATGACGTCGCCCATGCAAGGGAGCGGGAATGCCGGATTACATCATTGTCGGCGGCGGCTCGGCCGGTTGCATTCTCGCCGCCAGGCTGAGCGAGGATCAGGACCTGTCCGTTGTCCTGCTGGAGGCCGGCCCGCCCGACACCGACCGCTACATCCATCTGCCCGTCGGCTTCTTCAAGATGACGGCAGGGCCGCTGATCTGGGGTTATGACACTGCCCCCGGCCAAGCGATCGATGGCCGCGTCATGATCTATCCGCAGGCGCGCGTTCTCGGTGGCGGCTCCTCGATCAACGCCCAGGTGTTCACCCGGGGTTGCCCGCAGGACTATGATGGATGGTCCACCGACGAAGGTTGCGTGGGCTGGAGCTACGCCGACGTGCTGCCGTATTTCCGCCGCTCCGAGGGCAACGACACCTTCGCCGATCCGCAACACGGCACCGAAGGTCCGCTCGGCGTCTCCAGCGGCACGCCGCATCCGCTGTCCCGCGTCTTCGTCAAGGCGGCGCAGCAGGCGGGTCTTCCCTTCAGGGCCGACTTCAATGCAGGCCAGCAGGAAGGCGTCGGCTTTTATCAGACGACGACGCGCAACGGGAAGCGCAGCAGCACGGCGGTCGCCTATCTTAAGCCCGCGCTGAGCCGCAAGAACCTGACGCTGCGCACCGACGCAACCGCCAGCCGCATCGTTGTCGAGAATGGCTGCGCCATCGGCGTCGAGATCATCACCAACGGCCGCACCGAATTGCTGCGCGCCGAGCGTGAGGTTATCGTCACCGCCGGTGCCATCGGCTCACCCAAGCTTTTGATGCTGTCCGGCATCGGCCCGGCGGCGCATCTCGGCAGGCATGGCATCAAGGTGATCCAAGACCTAGGCGGCGTCGGCCAGAACCTCCATGATCACATGGATGTCGATGTCGTCGCCGAACTCAACGGACCGTATGGCATCGACCGCTACAAGAAGAAGCGTTGGCAGGCGGTCGCGGGCCTCGAATACGCTCTGTTCGGCAAGGGCCCGGTGGCGTCCAACATTGTTGAAGCCGGCGGCTTCTGGTGGGGTGACCGGATGGAAAAAACGCCTGATATCCAGTTTCATTTCCTGCCCGGCGCTGGCGTCGAGGAGGGCATTGGCTCAGTTCCCAGCGGCAATGGCTGCACGCTGAATTCCTACCACGTGCGCCCCCGCTCGCGTGGCAGCGTCGCGCTGAGATCGGCGGATCCGCGCGATCCGCCTGTCATCGATCCCAATCCTTTCGCCGAACGCTACGATCTCGACCGCGCCATCGATGGCATCGAGATCAGCCGCGAGATCCTGTCTCAGCCCGCCTTTGCGAACTATATCAGCCGCGAGCACCTACCCGGCGCGGGAACGAGGGGACGCGCGGCGATCGAAGCCTTTGCCCGCGAGCATGGGCGCAGCGCCTATCATCCGGTCGGCTCTTGCAGAATGGGCGGCGATGCTGAGAGCGTCGTCGATCCCGAGCTTCGCGTGCGAGGGCTGCAGGGCCTGCGCATTTGCGACAGCTCGGTGATGCCGCGCATTGTGTCCTCAAACACCAACGCCGCCGTTATCATGATCGCCGAAAAGGCGGCCGATATGATCGCCGGGCGGGCCAACTGCCGGCCCAATGATCTTAACCGTCGGGGCACACCGGACGCTGCGCAAGATCGACGTGGGTAGGGTCGACGATGAATTTGCCGCCTGACGGCGCTGCCTCCTTCGCACCAGTTCCGGACATTCACTTTTGTCGATGTTGGCTGAGCTCGGCGACAAGATGCTTGGACAGTCGCCGCAGAGGCAGGTGTTTTGTCAGAAACGCCAGCTTTGCCGTTTCCTCCAGTTCCTCGGCGGCAAAAACGGCATCACGAAAGCTGCGCCCCGATCCGGAAACAGCCGGATCGCCGGAACGTATCAAAGGTCAGCCAAAGGTCTCAAAAAGCTTCGCTTCCATAGCTGCGTTGTGGCCTCTGCTGCCAAGCCGCGGAAATTCGGCCAGGACGAGGTCCATTCAAAGTTGGTTGGACCGACCAGGTTGCCATGAGAGCTTCGAGTGGCGACGCATAGGACGCGCGCTAGCTAAGCTCCGCGAAGCTGAGCACTGGCCTCGGCGACCGAGGCGGTCCCGTTCACTAGTCCAGTTCGTGGATCGCTACAGTGGGGATGACCGACTTTGCAATCTCGCATAGGTGCTGATGATGGGTGAGGTAGATCACCTGGCCTACGCTGGCCATCTCGCCGAACAACCGGAAAACTTCTTCCGACCGGAGATGGT
This sequence comes from Mesorhizobium sp. BR1-1-2, assembly GCF_020165435.1. NCBI lineage: Bacteria > Pseudomonadati > Pseudomonadota > Alphaproteobacteria > Hyphomicrobiales > Phyllobacteriaceae > Mesorhizobium > Mesorhizobium sp. BR1-1-2. The sequence goes on along the minus strand of NZ_JAIUID010000012.1, from coordinate 42,290 downwards.
CAAAGGTCTCCATGATGTCGTCGGCGATGAAGGGAACAGCAGGCCTGAGCTTGGCAAACTCGTAATATCCGGCGAGCCGTAGAGCCAGGTAGAGCTGGAAACGCGCGCCTTTCGACAGAGCGTCTGCGACCTTCGATTGGCCATCCCGCTGCATTGCGATGAGGACCTCGCCGCCCTTCACCGGCTGGGTCGTCAAGCCTGTGTACTGACCGCGCGTGATCAGTGCGAAGGCGTCGGAGGCCTCGCGCATCATTCCAGAGCGATGGCGTTCGCGATAGACCCGAAGCGCGCTCGCCGCCGACATCACCCCAAGCTTCAATTCGATATGGCGGACGGCCTTGTCCTCGATTTCGAGAAGCACGGTGCGACGCTCGGCATCGATACGGGCAACTGCGCTGTCGCCGCCGATCGCATCGAGCTTGTCGGTCGCCCGCATGCGCCGGACGAGTTGCTGTTGCAGTGAGTCATGGAGGTCGGCGAGGCGCCGCTCGACCTCGGCCTTTTCAGCCGCAAGTCCATCGAGATCGAGGCCTTCCAGCAACGATTGCGCTTGGATGAGGCCGTCGACAGCGAGTTCACTCGTGAGGCGTTCTTCAAGCTCGGCAACGGCACTCTGCAGACCGTCTCGCTCGCGAAGCTGTTCATCGCGTTCCCCGACCTCTGGCAGAGTTCTCACACCAAAGGCATCGAGTACTTCCTGCTTTGTCGTCTCGTGTGCCGCGAACTCAACGCCCAGTGCCTCTCGAATGTCCTGCAATTTCTGAACGTCAAGGAGGAGACTTGCCCTCGCCTCACGGGCACGCTCGGCTTGCTCCAGACGCTCTGTCAACCTGACGCTCACTTGTTCTGGCACCTCGTCGCCCGCACGCTCGCCGGCCTGCGCACCAAGCCCGGCCACCTCTTCAGCAAATGCACTTCTGTCCGCCTCCATCTTGCGGATGCGGATACGCATGGCCTCACGATCCTGCAGCGCCTTTGACAGATCTGACAATTGATCGAGGACGCTGCCAAGCCCAGTCCCGGCAACGCCTTCTTCGAGCCAAGTGCCCTTCAGCGTTGCCTCAACCTCGGCCTGCCATGCACCCTCTCTCCTCTCGGCAATTTCAACAGCGAGCCGCCTGGCGGCCAGCTCCTCTTCCTTCGCCGCGACGTTCCTAAGCGCTTCCGCTCGTTCCGCGTCGACCTTCCCTTGCCTGTCGAGAAAGCGGTCGGCGGCGACCACCATGGCCTCCAGGGCCTCACCGGCTTCCGGCTGAATTCCAACGCTTTGAAGAGCCGAGGCCAATCCGAGATGAAGCCGCTCTCCTTCGGCGGTTGCGCGCTCAATCCGGGCACGCGCGAGCAGGATGTCGTCCCAAGCGACAAGCGCGTCGGCCCGCGCTGAAAGGCGCTCCTCGAGAAGTCCGATCAGCAGGTCGAGCGATTGCGCCTGGCTATCCTCAAGCAGGGGGCTGGCCGTTCGTTTGATTTCAGCGGACGCCATTTCTGCGCGCTGGGCTACCCCGGCGAGTTGGCAGCTTACGCGCTCCATTGCCGCTTCGGTCTCGGCCGCCCTTTGCTTGATTGCGCGCAGATCGGCGAACTCGCCCGCATGGGCCAGTCGAGCCGTACCGACATGATCGTCCTTAGCCAACGCTGCGGCAAACACGTCTGCGGTTTCGGTCGTGAGGTCCGCCCGGTGATTTCTCCAGGCCTCGTCTCTCTCACGTCTTATGGCTGCGGCTGTGTCATCGTCGGCGAGATCGGCCGAGGCGCCGACAGCAGCCAGCCGTGACGAAGTTGTTATCCGACTTTGTTCATACTCAGCCAGACGCTCGGAGAAGACCGCTTTGTCCCTTTGAAGGTCCGCGGCCAATGTCTTCCAGGCAGCAATCTGTGTCGGGGGCGGAACCGATATTTTCGAAAGTGCTTCCGCATCTCCCGACCACGGCTGGAGCCGCCGCATCGCATCCGCTAGTCTCGTTTGCCCCTCGTCAGCCGACGCGCGCGCCTCTCTTATTTCCCTTGGGTGACTGCTGGCCTTCGCCTCCGACACGGCGGCCATCAGCCTGGCTCTTGCGGGTTCGGGCACCGCCCTCTCCTCGCCAACGCGACTTCGCGCAGCGTTGAGCCTGTCAAACGTGGCAGCGGCTTCATCGCGGGCCATCCGCAAGCTCGTCGTGATGCCCGAGCGTTGCTCGACCATGTTGCGAAGCGTGCCGATCACAAAGGCAGGCAGGATGAGCCGGGACGGATCCTGTTCGGCCGATCTTCCGAGCGCGGCGAGACAATTCGCCACCACATGGTCAAGCATCTGGACTTCCATTTTGCGGGTCGGCAGATCCATGCCCGCGGACGCATGGCGCGCCTTGCGATCGACAAGTCCTCGCACCTGTTCGGAGATCGCTAGCACAGCGTCGTCGACAGCGATTGCTTCGATCTTTGCCTTCGCCCGATCGATCTCATCGCCATTGGCCTGGAGGCGAGTTCTCAGCCGAGCGTCATGATCGATCAATTCCGCGACGCTGCCGCTCCAAGTCCTGGGTGGAGACTCGATGTCAGGCAGCTCGGTCAGTCTGCTCGCCTTGCGTTTGATCTCTCCAAGCAGCGGCGCAGCGCGGGCATGGCGCTCGATTGTGGCGAGCCGCGCCGACAAAACCGAGCGTTCAGCGAGGCTGCGATCATACTTGTCCTGGGCTTCCACCCGTTCCGCCTCGAGCGCCTCGAATGTCGAGGCCAGAGTGTCGATCGTCTCCTTACGTAACTTGAGTTCGGCGAACCGCTTCTTCAGCAGCGCGATTTCGGTGGTCTGTGCCTGTTTTCGGTGGAGCCCATCTGCTTCCGTCTCCAGCGCGGCCAAGACATCGCTGGCATGACCAAGCCCGGCGCTGGCGGTGAAAAGGAGCTTGCCGAGATCACCACGCGATTCCAGGATGGCCTTGCCCCCTGCTTCCAGCGTTTCGTCATCCAGTGAGAACATGCTGCTGTAGGCTTCGCGGGACAAGCTGGCGAGGTGAGCCGAAATGGCAATTTCGCTCAGTGGGCGGCCTTCGGCGTTGTGCAGTGAGTTGCTGCGACTTTTGGTGCGTGAAACGGCCAGCGTCTCCCCCTCGAATTCGAGCAGCCCGCCAATGCGCATGGAGCTATAGTCGTGCAGGAAACTGTAGCGGCTGCGCTCTTCGATACCGAAGAGCAGATCAAGATACGCGGAAAGTGCCGTCGATTTGCCAGCCTCGTTCAAACCGAACACGATATGCAGATCGGGACCTGAAACCGGTCTCTCTCCGAAATCGATTGCCCTATCGGTAAACTTGCCGTAGCGGGTCAGATCAAGCCGCCGCAATCTCATCGCGTTGCGCCTGCCTTGAGCCGCGCAGTGACCAAGTCGACGCCGCGTGCAAGCACATCGTCGAGAAACTTCTCGAGCCCCAATTCATCTTTGCCGGCGAAGCTTCGCGCATCGGGCGGCAGGTCCGCGATCGTCTTCAACATGAATTCTCGCGCTTCGGATCGAAATGCTTCTGAACCCGCATTGGCGCGCATGGACTGTGCGAGTTCCAGAGTGGGATCGGCAACACTTGCCAAATCTCCGACACCGGGAGCCGAAAGAGCAAACTCTAGCTTCTCCACCCAGGTGTCGCCCACCTGTTCCGCTGCCTGTTCGGCTTCAGCGACCGCCAGGTCCCGGTCGCGCATCAGCGACCATGAAAGGACAGAAGTGCCGATCAAGCCGAGGCGGGCAACAAGGTAGCGCGATCTGGCAACCTGCCGGGATTGCTCCAGCCCTGATCGGATGCGGACGATGGCCTCGCTCCATTCCGACGCCCCAGTCAGATCGACGCTCACCCGCTCGAACTGCGCCACGCTGGTTAGCCTCTCCTCAATCTCGACGCAGCGATCGTCGCGAATGGTGACCAGCGTGACCGATTTCTCGCCCGCCTCATTGATGTCCCTCCCCTGAGGGATCCCTGGCATCACGAGCGTGCTCGCACCGGAATACACCTGGCGAACGTGAATGTGACCAAGCGCCCAATAATTGAAGCCGTGGCCCTGCAGATCGGCGACGCTGCAAGGTGCATAGACGTCATGGCCTGGCGAGCCCGCCAAGCTCGTGTGCATAATGCCGACGTTCGCCGCTCCCTCCCGCGGGGCGACATATTTGGATAGTAGGCCTTCGGGCGCCTTGGGGCTGACGAAACTAAGCCCATGGAACGCGACGTCTACCCCAGCGCCAGACTGGATTACGGATTGGCAGCGGCCGCCAAAAGTGGTCACCGTGTCCGGCAGTTCGAGTTGCTTCGTAATCCGCGACATGGCGTCATGATTGCCGCGGATCATGTAGACCCTGACGCCAGCTTGATGGAGACGCGCCATCTGGGTGGCCAGAAAGCGTGCCGTCTTCATCGAAGTCTGGTCGCCATCGTAAAGATCGCCGGCAATGACAAGGGCGTCGACACGCTCAGCCAGGCAAAGGTCCACTATTGCAGCGAACGACTGCCGGCTGGCATCGCCGACGAGCTCGGCAAGTTCAGAATTTCTGAGTGCTAGCGAGCGCAGTGGCGAATCGAGATGGACGTCGGCCGTATGAATAAATCGAAATGTCATCCGGGGCGCTCTCCAGGCCCGAATCGAAGCTCAGGCCAATTCTGTCGAAGTCCAAGTCGCCCAAACCGCATGCCAGCGACCAGATCAAAGCCTCGTTAGCAAAGTCCGACAGCGTTGGGCAACGGGAAGAGCCAGATACGATGGCCCACGATTCTCGGTCAGTCGTGCGCCTACCTGCCGATGCTCTCCTGGAATTTCTCAATCCTGGAAAGAATGCCGTCGAATGGAGGCGGGGTGTCGTCGAACATCATCGGCGCCATTGCCCGATAATCCGCTCTGAGATCCTTGATCCGAATCTCGCTGGGCATCAGCCGCAAAGTGCCTGGGCGTGCCGTATCGTAATTGGCCCCGCCCGAGCGAAAGAATGTCGCCTTGTGATTTGCCGCCGTCGCCAGCAGCTCGACATCAGCGGCAGCGGCTTTGCCCTTCGGTATCGCGCATCATGGCGAGGCTTTTGAAGCGACAATGCAGAAAAGCTGCCATTGTAAGCTCGTTAGGCAACATTGCGCAACGCGACGTGGTTCCGCAGCGCCTGCATGACACGGGCCTCGAACCCGCCAGCCTCACCGGTTGAAGCGACTAGCGCCTCCGCGCCCCAGCTTTTGGCTATGGCTCCATCAGCAAGAAAAACCGCTCGGCTACAGAGGCTCGGCACGGTCTCCATGACATGCGTGGAAACAATGATGGCGTGACGCTTGCTAGCGGCAAGCTCGATCAACAACGTCTTGACCTCCCATGCCGCCACCGGGTCCAGTCCGTTGAGAGATTCGTCGAAGATGAGCAGCGGCGGAGAGCCGAGCAAGGCGGCGGCGACCGCGATCTTCGAGCGTGTGCCAAGCGAATATTCTTCGATGGGCCGTTCGAGCCATTGTGTAAGGCCAAGCCGCGCCGTGAGGTCGCCGCCGGGCCAGTCACGGGATGCGCACGAACGCAGGGACGCGACCAGATCGAGATATTGCCATCCCGAGAGTGAAGCCGGTAGATCCCAAACATCGATGGCGAGCCCAAAACGAGCCTTGGCGCGTTCCGGCTCGCGAGCGAGATTGATGCCGTCGATGGCGACGGTTCCCATCTGCGGCCGAAGCTGTCCGGTTATGGCCTTGACCAAAGTGGACTTGCCCGAACCGTTCGCGCCCAGAAGGCCCAATATCTCTCCATGCGCCACCGCCAGATCGATACCGGCTATCACCGTTCGCCCGCCATAGCCCGCGCTCAGGCCGGACACAACAAGAAGGTCCTTGTCGGCAACAGCGCTGGTAGCCGTTTCATCCATGATAGTACCTCAAGCGTGCCCGATGCCACAGCCACAGCACGAGAGTGGCAAGGCCCAGCAGAACGGTACGGCCATATTCCAGGGATTCGTAGCTTGTGTAGGTGATCGCGGCCAAGAAGCTGAAGGCAGCAAGCAGCGGGGCGGTCATGAAATAGGCGGCGAAGACAGCATAGGTGCCGTTCAGGATTAGCAGCCAAAGGCCGCTTGCAAGGGGCATCGGCCACGAAGACGGGTCGGCCGCTAGGGCGGCACCGGCCGGCAGGAGGAAGAAGGTAATCGACAGCCGAAGCGGCAGCCACAACAGCCGCAGCCAAACGCAGCCGAAGCTGACCGGCGCGGTGCGCAGGACGGGCGAACCTAGCGGGCGATAGCGCAGCGTTAGCATGAACACGGCCACGCCGCCGACCAGACCGGCAACCGCTCCCGCAACTGCGTTGTGATGGACGAGGCTGAAGGCAGCCGGGATCAAGGCCGCGAGGCTCATCGCGGCACCTGCGCAGGCCAGGCGCCAAGACGACAAGACCGCACCGGCGGGCAGGTTCCATGCCCAGGCTCCAAGCCACGCCGGCTTGGCACGATCGAAACGGTCCAGCTTGAAAAGCTTTCGCCCACGGCGAATCCGGCGTGTCGCAACTATCACCGCATCCGCAAGGTGCAGGGAAGGCGCAGGCAGCAGCGTGTATGTGCCGATCACGAAGCCGACGGCAAACAGCGCACCGCCACCGAGCGCCCACGCCAAGGCGTTCGGCTTTGCGATCATGACGCAGGCTAGTCCCAGGAGGATGACGACAATCACCGTCAAGGGTGCGCCGATGCACGAGGTCGCAAATACCATCATGCGGCGACGGTCGGAGGTCGACACGGGCAGGGCTTTCATGAAGGGTGCATAGGCACGGGCCAGGCTGAGGCGGACGACGCCCGCTCCCACGGAAAGCCCCAGCAGGGTGGCCGAAACCGGCAGCCCGGCAAGCCACAGCCATGGCGATTGCCTCAGGGTGGCTGTGGCAGCGCGCAAGGCAACGGCGATGTCGGCGGTTGCGTAAGCGATGACCAGCGCCCCGCCAAAGCCGATCCACGCAAGATCATAGCGGCGCATGGAGCGCAGAGAGGCCAACACCTCCCGCCATAGCAAGATCAGGACAAGCCTGTCGTATTTCATGACCATCGTTCTCCAAGCCAGCCTTTTCACCCGACTGACTGACGGTCGGTTGAATAAGATCCGATCCCAGTAAAGCATTGTGGTCCCATGAAGGTAGAACCACAACTCAGGACGCCGGCCTTTCCCTGGTCCGCTTTAAAGCAGTCAGCAGATAATCCTGCATCACCCCCTGCAGGTTACCCGTGGCGTCACGGACTTTTTCCATCGCGGCTTGCACAGCCGGCTCGTCGAGCGGTGACGCCTTGACTGCCGCGGCCAAAGCAGCGCGGGCGGTGCGCAGATCGCGCAGCGCCGCAAAAGTGCGTGGGCGGTTCTCCCGCATTACGGCGCGAAATTCCCGCCTGACTTCCGGCGGATAGATGCTGGCGACGTTCTCGATAAGCATACCGGCGGCGGCACTGTTCCGAAGCCCGCGCGCGGCATAGCCGACCATGAAGACGTTGAGGGCGATGGAGAGGCCGAGCAGGACGAGAACCGCCGCCCAGAGCGACGATCGACGTGTCATAGCGCGCCCTCCGATCCGTCATCGGCGGAAAGGCCGATAAGGTCGTTCCCCAGCGGCGCTCCCGCTGCCAGCGCCAGAAGTTGCACATCGAACGGATCGCCCTGCGATGCCGCCATCTGATACCCTCCGGTCGCCAGAGCGACGAGAAGCAGGGCTCCGCACGCCGCCATAGCGGCGGGCTTCAGCAGGATGCCGGAAAGAAACAAGCCGAGGTGCGATCCGCGATCCGCGTTGATGCGTGCGAGGACCTGGCGGGCCACCTTGCCTTCGTCTGTCTCCAGAAGGGCCGCTTCCAGGACCAGCCAGTCCAGCTCGTCATCCTGACCGGGGTTCTTGATCGACATGTTCAGGGCCTGCTGCCGAAAGGGCGCCGGCCAGGCCGCAATGTCGTTTCCAAAACGACGCTTCAGCTCCTCGAAATCATCGCTGGTCATTGCATTTTCCCTTCGCGGCCTCATGGCCCGCCATGTGGTCTTTCATATGATCCCTCAGGCCGCGCCGGGCACGCACGAGCAATTGCTCGACCGAACCGGCGCTCGATCCCATGACCTCGGCAATGGCCGGCACGTCGAGGTCGCCCACGACACGCAAAAGCAAAGCCATGCGCTGCCGTTCCGGCAGGCGCGTCAGGCCGTCCCTTGCGATCGACAATTCCTGGCGGCCCGTAATCGCTGCGTCGACATCGGGCGTTTCCGACGCTGGATCGTTTTCGAGATCGTCGAGCCCAATGAAACTGCGAAAGGCGCGACGGCGACGCCGGTCGATGCAGCGATTTGCCGTGATCCTGTAAAGCCATGTCGAGGCGCTCGCCTTTTGCGAGTCGAAGCGGCCGGCATTCTTCCACACGCTCACGAACACGTCCTGCACCACATCCTCAGCATCACTAGCGTTTCCGAGGTAGCGGGCGGCAAAGACGCGCAGCCCACGACCGTGACGGGCAATGAGCTGCGCAAGCGCGCCCTGATCGCCCGCCGCGATCCGCGCCACAAGCTTGTCGTCCCCACGCCGCTCTCCATCCTGCACGACAATATTTATCCCGTTCGTCCCGGCTCAGCGGCGAAAGCGACGGAAACCGTACCACTTGCTGCCGCCCGGACCGGTAAAGGTTCCGACCGAACGCGTGCGGAACGGACCATGAGCGGACAGACTTTGGCCCGAAAATGTCTTGCCGTTGGCCGTCACGCCGGAATAGCTCCTGGAGCAGCGCGCGACAACGCCGTTCGCGCACGTCGAGGTGGATGTGTAGGTGCCGCCATTGACACCGGTGCGGGTGGTGGAGCCGGAAAAGATCCCGCCGCCTTCGTCGGTCAGGCCGCGGTTGATCTCGCCGCCATTGACGGTTTTTCGCGTCCATTCCTGGGCGCCCGCTGGGCCGGCGGCCGAAACGGCGAGGACCACGCCGAGCAAGAGCATAGAGAATTTGACAGAAGTCATCATATCCGGAATTCCTTCGTTCAGGGTGACGGCGGTCAGCCGTGGTGTCGGGCGAAGAGGTCGCGGATGAAGACGATCTCGTCGGGCGAAAGCTTTCCATCGCCATTCCTGTCGGCCAAATCGAAAAGCGGTGTGCTGGAGCGGAACTCATCAGCCGAAACCTTGCCGTCGCCATTGGTGTCTACACGTCGCATGGCATTGCCCAGTCTCGCCGCGGCTGCCTCCGCCCGGTCCATGATGGCGTCGCGGGCCACCTCGATCTCGTCCTTGTCGATGACGCCGTCGCCATTGCGGTCAAGCCTCGAGAACAGGCGCTGCCGGCCGGCAAGAATCTCGTCCTTCGAGATCACGCCGTCGCCATTGGTGTCGATACGCTGGAAGAGACGGCCGCTGGATAGGTCCTGGGCGTGGGCGGCGGAAAGCGGTGCAAGCCCTAGGCACAGCGATGTAAGGAAAACAGAAGTCCTCACGATGGTGATCCTTTTCGTTCGATGAGGAAGCCCCTTTTGGCGACCTTGCCTGCCGATACGCAGCGCCGGCCCTCCCTCCTACGCGGCGGGGAAAAATTTCCGTCGCGGCTCAAAGTCTCTGCGTCGCGCGTAGGAGCCGGGCGGCCGCTGCGTAGAGGCCCATGAAGGACGGCCCGCGGCGGGCCGCCTTCTTCGAAACGGAGAGCGGAGATGAAAAGGATTTCGATGGCCCTCGGCGCCTTGCTGATCACAATAGGCAGCGCGGCAGCGACGGATAGGGAGCGTGCACGCGAGCTCTTCCGCCAGATCGATACAAACGGCGACAGAAAGCTCGAATTCAACGAGATCGCGGCCGCACGGGCGAGACTGTTCGACCGCACGGACACTAATCACAACGGCGTTCTCGATCCCGGTGAGATCCAAGCGGCGATGGAACGGGCAAAGTCGACGCAGGACGGCGCGCAGCACGCACAACTGGCCGACATGCAGCAACGCAAGGGGGAAATGGACAGCAACGGCGACGGTAGGATCTCGCGCGGCGAGTTCGCCAGCTTCGTTCCCGATCGGCTGTTGAAGGCCGATGCCAATGGCGACCGGGCTCTGTCGCTGGGCGAACTGCGTTCGCTGCGCCGGCAATAGACACCGCCTCATTTTTTGAAAGGATCAGGATCATGATAAAAGTTTCGACAGCGATCGGCGCAGCGCTGCTTGCCATTTCGGCCACCATTAAGCAGGCCGGCGCGATGCCGCTTCAGCCTTTGCCGGAGGCCACCGTTCAGGCGAGTGGCACGACGGAAGTCTATTTTCGCAGGGGCTTCTATGCCGCCGGCGGTTTCTACTATTTCAACGGATACAGAGGATATGTCCGCTTCCGGCCGGGCTATCGCTATTATAACGGTTACTGGTTTCCAGTTGGCGCCTTCGCGGCGGGCATGCTGGCCGGCGCGAGCATTGCAAATCCGTTTCCGCCTGCGCCCCGACCAGACGCACGTCTAGCCGCCGCCCATGTCAGGTGGTGCTACGCCCACTACGTCTCCTACCGCGCCTGGGACAACACCTACCAGCCCTATGGCGGACCGCGCCGGCAGTGCTGGTCGCCCTACAGCTGATCTTGGCGTCAAAACGCCGGACAGCTACCTTTGTCGATATCATCCCTGTTCGGCACCTTTTTTGGTGACGGACGAGGCCATGCGTCATCGTGCGGCCTCGTCGTTCAAGGAGCGCAGATTTGTTACGCAATCGCCCGATGCCCGTCAGTGCGTTCATACCGGTATTGTCTTATCCTGATGTCGAAAAGGCCAGCCTTCGGCTTTGCGATGCATTCGGTTTCGAACGCCGGCTGCTGGTCGGCAGCCGGCGTTGCGACTTTCACATATTCGACGCCATGTATCTCAAAGGCAACTTCAAGGTTTCATTGTTCGTCGTAGAGATCACGGGGAAGTTGGGACGGGCCCCTGCCGACGAGGCCGGCGAGCCGTGGTAAATTCCAGCGGTCCTGGTCATTTAGGTTCTCGCAGCTTCCGAGCTTCCTTGACGAGCACGGCAAGATTGCCTCCGTGGGTTTGGATCAGTTCTTGTGCCTGTTGCTCTGTGAGCCCATTTACCGCAGCGAAATAGCCGAGCTGATCTGCATCGCTTGGCGAAATGCGATTTGGATGGCGCACATCGCTTTGGGCGCTGTCACGTTCGAAATTGAAAATATTCATACGGCGGCGCACGACGTCCTCGCATCAGTTTGTGGGTCCAGCCAGCCTGGCGACAGGGTTGCGCAAGGAATGAAGACGGGCCCGGTCCGCCGTCGGGGCTTGGGCCGCATCCCGGTTGTTTGCTGTAGACACATGGCTGGCCGCTCTCCGCACGAACGCGACCGAACTATGCCCAAGGGACATTGTTCCCGACGGCAATGTTACCGCGAGCGGTGGGAGGCCAAGCGGAACGAAACTCTCGCAATAGGTCCGCATGCTGGTGGAAAGGCAGTCAGGCAACTGCCGACAGGAGAGACACATCGAAGCTCGCCAAACCATAGCGCCAGCGATGGTTCGTCGCGGCAACGCGACTTTGGTAAAAAAGGGTCAGCCGCTCGCCGTCAATCATCACCGTCGAGTGGCCGTTTTCCCCAGGCCCGCCCGGATCGAGCACTGGACCAAGCGAGACGAAAGGTCCGGTAACGGCGCCCGCAATGGCGAAAAATACCCGCTGACGGCTACCCCGCGGTCCGTGCGGAAGGAAGCAAGTGGCGTTGAGGAGCACACGACCATCCGGAAGCTCCACCAGTTGAGCGCCTTCAATTCCCCATTCGTAGTCGGGATCTTCCCGCGTGTTGTGGTGGGGGATTTCGTTGTGATCCAGGATTTTGCCCAACCGCTTCCAGGGCCCGAACCATGAATCGGACTGGCTTCGAGCCAAATAGATATCCGGCTGCGGGACGCGGGTGAATTCCGGCATGCCGGAATAAACGATGTAGCGCTTACCGCCGATGAGAGCCGGATGCGGATCATAGATGCCGTCTTCATCCGTCCCCGGCAGGGACAGGATTGCCGGGTTGAGCACCACCCAGTTGAAACCGTCGTTGGACACTGCGTGTTCGCAACGGCCGCCAGATTTCATGAACTCGGTTTGGATGAACATGTGGAAGACGCCGTCTTCGTGCACGACACCCGGGGCCGCAACGCCCGAACCCTTGACCGGAAGCCCGATGGGCGCGTGCTCCGTCCACGGTCCATGCAGTTCAGGCGCGGTTGCGTGAAGGATCTTCCAGGTCTCGCTCGTTACCGTGCCGCTCGACCCGAACACATGCCAGAGCCGGCCGTCGTAAACCGGGCATGGATCCTTGAGATCGTCTACCGCCTGCGGGTGAAACAACGGGAACACATTCGTCTCAAAATCGATCTTCATCGTCTGTCCCAGCGATTGTCGGCCGTGAGAGCTCTCACGCTTCAGCCCGACGAAACAGTTCAAGCCGTCAGCTATTTTAGCTGCTCATTCAACCAAAATGCGGCGTCCGCGCGGCCGTCCCCAGAAAGCTGCCTGCAGCCATGGCCGCCCTCTTAGGCGCAGCCCACGCCCGTCTGGATATCGCTCGCTGCAGCTGGAACAAGTTATTCAGCGGAGTGTTAGACATGTCGCAGGAACAGCTTCCTGCAACTGGCGATTAACAAATGTTATACGCAGTCTAAACGGCGATGTCATCAAGGGAACTCTTTATATGGACGCAGCGATAAGAATACCGGCCCTCGTCGAAACCAGAAAAGAACAAGATTTACTGGTGTGTTTTTCCCATTTGCGGTGGAATTTCGTCCATCAGCGCCCACAGCACATTCTCACCCTTGCCTCGGGAGAGCACCAGATCGTCTACTTCGAGGAACCTATCTTCGAAGAATGCTCTCACTCATCCATTCGGTTTTGCGAAGCGGCGCCGGGCATCCGGATCGCGACCCCCTTGCTACCGATCGGCACCAGCCCCGCGAGGGCGGATGCGATCCAGCGCAGATATCTTGACCGGATCATCGCGTCGACACCGCACGCTCAGTTGACCGCCTGGTATTATACCCCGATGGCGTTGCGCTTCAGCGCGCATATTAATTTCGACGTGTGCGTGTATGACTGCATGGACGAGCTTTCGGCATTCAAGAATGCGCCGGCCCAACTCGCGCTAAGGGAACGGGCGCTCTTCGAGCGCGCCGATCTGGTCTTCACCGGCGGCCTAAGCCTGTTCGAAGCGAAGCGCTGCCAGCATCGGGCAATCTACCCTTTCCCCAGCAGCATCGACGTCAGCCATTTTCAAAAGGCGAGGAAGCCCGGCGAGGAGCCAGCGGATCAACTGGCCATCCCACACCCTCGGGTAGGCTTCTTCGGCGTCATCGACGAGCGCCTCGATATCGATCTCGTGGCGCAGGCTTCAAGGACGATGCCAGACGTGCATTTCGTAATGCTTGGTCCGGTCGTGAAAATCGATCCTGACCTCCTGCCGAGAGCCGAAAACCTGCATTGGCTCGGCAACAAAGCCTATATGGACCTGCCCGATTACCTCCGGCATTGGGACGTGGGCTGGATGCCCTTCGCGCTCAATGAAGCCACGCGTTTCATCAGTCCGACGAAAACTCCCGAGTTCCTCGCCGCGGGTCTGCCCGTGATCTCGACTGCAATCGTCGACGTCGTGCGGAGCTACGGCGCCGCAGGACTCGTGGATATTGCGGATGCCGACGATATCGAGCCCAAGCTACGCTCACTGCTGGCGCAGCCGCGCGACACGCGGCTGCCAGCGGTCGATGCCTATCTCGCCAACATGTCCTGGCAGCGAACCTGGGAAGCCATGGCCGCCCACATCAAGCAAGCCAGTGCAAGCAAGAAGGTCGTGCCCTTCCGCAGGAGCGCATGACATGTTCGACTGGCTGATCGTCGGAGCCGGCTTTGCCGGCAGTGTTCTCGCGGAAAGGATCGCCTCGCAAAGAGGCGAAAGCGTTCTCCTCATCGACCGTCGCAGCCACATCGGCGGCAACGCGTATGACTGCTACAACGAAGCGGGCATTCTCATCCATCGTTATGGACCACATATATTCCACACGAACGCGCAATCGATCGTTGACTATCTGTCGCAATTCACCGCCTGGCGGCCTTACGAGCACCGTGTGCTCGCTTTCGTGGACGGCAAGCTTCTGCCGATCCCGATCAACCTCGACACGATCAACCGCCTCTACGGTCTGGAGCTGAGTTCGGCAGAGCTGGAACAGTTCTTCGCCTCGCGTCGGGAAACCGTCGAGGAAGTCCACACCGCCGAGGATGTGGTTGTCAGCACGGTTGGCAGAGAACTCTATGAGAAATTCTTCCGCGGATACACCAGAAAGCAGTGGGGGGTCGACCCCAGCCAGTTGAACAAGTCTGTCACGGCCCGCGTTCCGACCAGAACGAACCGCGACGATCGTTATTTCGGCGACAGCGTCCAGCAGATGCCGGCCGGCGGCTATACGCGCATGTTCGAACGAATGTTGGACAATCCCAACATCAAGATCATGCTGCAGACCGATTATCGCGATGTGCGAGAGCGGATTCCTTTCCGGCGGATGATCTACACCGGACCGATTGACGAGTTCTTTGACTGGAAGCTTGGCCGTCTGCCCTATCGCTCATTGCGCTTCGAGCATGTCACCCTCGACTGCGAGCAGTTTCAACCGGTCGCGGTGGTCAACTATCCGCAAACGGAAGCCTATACGCGCATCACCGAGTACAAGCATTTGACTGGCCAGAAGAATGTCCGGACCAGCCTCACCTACGAATACCCGACAGATATTGGTGACCCATACTACCCTGTGCCGCGTTCGGAAAATGAGGCCCTCTACAAACAATATGAGGCGCTTTCTGCAAATTGCCCGAACGTCTGGTTCGTTGGCCGTCTAGCCACGTATCGCTACTACAATATGGATCAGGTCGTAGGACAGGCTTTGGCCACTTTCGCGCGTATCCAAAAGGAGCTTCCGGCTACGCCCGATTTGCAGACGGCTATGGCGGCGCCCGCTTAGACGCCCCTCCCTCTATCCGAGACAGCAAGGTCGCGCGCGTCAAGAATGGAATAGCTTCTGCTGCCTCGCGAGTTCATCGGCTAGCGGACGGCGGATGCGGCGCGAGCCGTCCGCGTGGACAACGGAAAACAGGCCGACTTCGGCGTGGCGGGAATTGTCCCATCCGGGATAGGCGGTGATTGGGTAGAGGCAGATAGCCTCGATCGGGACTCCTTGGCTGATCGCGGTCCGAACTTCATCGCATACGTAGTGAAGCCATGCGGGGCCGGCGGAACCCTCGGCGCCGGTTTCTGCAATGTACATGGGCCTGGTGTAGCGTCGGGCGACCTCGACTAGCATCTCTGATAGAGCCCGGTATTCATGATGGCCCATCGGGATTGTCGGCCCATGCAGATACCATTGGTTGTGTGGATAAAAGTTAAGGCCAATCACATCGATCAGATCCTCGGCTCCTCCTAACTCAGGCGCGATACGGCCCAACAGCATGTCATACGCTTCGAATTGCCCTTGGCGGACCTTCTCCGCACGACTGACCTCCGTGCGGGTGCGGTCGCGCGGGGCGATGTGGATAAGCGGTTCAGCCCAGACGAATACGCACTCGGGGTCAGCCTCACGCATTGCACGGATACCCTGTACAGCTGCCTTGATTAGATGGCGCTTGAACCAGCCACTCTTTTTAGGTCCGGCTGGCGGAAAATAGCCGACTTCGACTGCCCATGCGAAGAACGATATTTCGTTGATGGGACAGACTACCGCAGCTTTCCCGGTCACTGCCCGGTGTAGTCGGATCGCTTCGGCTGCGAAAGACGCATAGCTCTGGATCATCTGTTCGCTGCCCTGGTCGAGGTGGTCGGGAGACCCATAGTGAAAGACATCCCAGATGACCTGAACGCCGGCGGCACTCGCGGCGTCCAGCATGGATTTCCAATTCGACCAATCGTAGACACCCGGCGCCGTTTCGATCAGATGCCACCGCAGTCCATCACGAATGGTTCTCAATCCCAAGTCTGAGCATCTACGGTAGTCGTCCTCAGCGTGAATGTCGTGGCTGGTTGCGCGGATAAGGTCCAGACGCCGGCCATCTTTGCGACGATGCGAAGAACATTCGAATCCCGCCATGAAGAAGCTGTCGAAATGGATTGGGAGAAAGTGATCACGCATCAAACTTTTCTTTACCCCTCTTGGCGTTTTTCTGTCCACGTCACCCGGGCACAATGCCCAGGAGGGCCGCGACGTCCGCAAGCAGATGGCCGCGGCAGCGCAGGTCCATCGCCTGCAGGTGCGCGAAGCTCGGCTCCCCGCAGCACGCAGCGGTAAGGCTTGTTGGTGCCGTCCGCGGCCAAGCCGCATTGGCTCAGCTTTTTGGGCGAAGCAGGCCTATGTGAGCGAGCTCGAGCGCAACGCGAAAGACGCCGTGCGCCGCCGGATGCTGCGGCCCAAAATTGATATTGAAATCCCTTCCGGCGCTCTCGGCCACGAACGTTAGCTTCCCCCACGACGGTGACGAACTCAGAACGGAGCAGGATGTTCCAAGCTTGCTTTTTGCGGGCCTGCGGGCGGTGCTGCGCGCCGCCGCGACGTGATGCGGCTTGCGGATTGGCCAGATCGGTCTTCGATTTTGTTCAAGCCTACTGTCGAGCAGCACGCGGCCTGCAACGCCGACAGCGCCCTTGGCAGCGGCTTCGCTACCGGGTCACCTTTGCCGCGCTCCTTTCAACAAATGAGATTTCCGCCTTCTTCTTGTTACCATAGCTTCTGGTGACAACAACGTCAGACGGAGTTGAAATGAAGCCGATCGATAAGTGGGCTGATGCCTACGAACCATCTGAATTCGCCGCCAAGCATGGTCTCACGCTCGATCAGGCAAAGGCAGTCATTAGCTCCAATGGGCCCTCCAGGCACAGCTGTGATATGGGGGCCAAGGCGTTTGTAAGAGCTCTCGAAACCAAGCGTGATAGACAGTCCGGTGCAGGAAAATAGAGGCGATCCGCAATCCTTGGCGCGCGAACTGCGCCTTCCAATATCATGGGCACGATACGCCCGAGGGGCCCCCCACGATGTTGGATCGGGCACCCCACCCTGCGAGCCGGTGTCGCGCCTTCGCAAACGCAATCCACAGCCGTTACGGATGATTCAGGCTTCGGTGAGCTTCTTGTTCAGGTCGCAAAGAGTTCCCATGGGCATCGCTCCTTGCCGTCCAACAGCCGTGGGCGCCCCACAGCGCTTGCCTCGGCCGACTATTGGCAATTCGATTGCGCGGGCATAATACCGCCCAAAGGAACAATCGGTTCAGCCGGATGTTCGCCGAACCACTCAGGAGGATCGGATGGGAAACGGGAAAGTGGCGGTCGTCACCGGCGCCTCGAGCCGCATCGGCAAGAAGCTCGCGAAACTTTGTGCCGAGAACGGCTATGGCCTCGTCGTCGCCGCCGACGAGCCTGCAATAGAACTGGCGGCCGAGGCGCTCCGGTCGCATGACGTCTCGGTTGACGCAGTGGAGGCCAATCTTGCAAGCGAGGAGGGCGCCGACAAATTGATCGCCGAAATCGGAGACCGTGACATCGATCTTCTGCTCCTCAATGCAGGGCGCGGCCTGGGCCGGGGCTTTGTCGACCAGGGCTGGGGCGAGGCACGCCGCGTCATCGAATACCAACGTCACCGGCACGGCGCATCTCGCTCAACGACTCGGTTGCAAAATGATCCGGCGCGGTCACGGCAGGATCCTGTTTACCGGCTCTGTTGCCGGCTTCATGCCGGGCACCTTCCAGCCGGTCTACAACGGAACCAAGGCATTCATCGATTCTTTCGCCATCGCGCTGCGTCATGAGCTGAAGGACAGCGGCGTGAGTGTGACTGTGCTGATGCCGGGCGCCGCGCAGACGCGTTTTTTCGAACGCGCCGACATGATGGATACCGAGATCGGGGTGCAAGGGAAGGACAGTCCCGTCGATGTAGCCAGAGACGGCTACGACGCCACGATGGCGGCGAGGAACAGGTCGTCAGCGGTTGGACGAACAAGATGCAG
The DNA here is from genome assembly GCF_020165435.1 of Mesorhizobium sp. BR1-1-2. NCBI lineage: Bacteria > Pseudomonadati > Pseudomonadota > Alphaproteobacteria > Hyphomicrobiales > Phyllobacteriaceae > Mesorhizobium > Mesorhizobium sp. BR1-1-2. Next base: position 24,324 of record NZ_JAIUID010000012.1, on the reverse strand, counting down.
GTCGCCGCCGCACATGTCACCCCGGCCGGCACGCTGGCCGAACAGCACCGCAAACTAGCCGAGCCGGGCTCGGCGAAAGATCGCTGAGGGCGCGGACGCGATCCGGGAACATTCAAGCCCAGCGCCAGTTCGGCCATATCCGCGAGTATCGAAACTCATAGAGAACCGCCCGATGAAAGCTCTGACTTGGCACGGTAAAGGCGACATTCGTTGCGAACAGGTCGCCGATCCCAGGATCGAGGACGACCGCGACATCGTCATTAAGGTGACCTGCTGCGCCATATGCGGCTCGGACCTGCATCTGATGGACGGCTACATGCCGACGATGAAATCGGGCGACGTGCTGGGTCACGAGACCATGGGCGAAGTGGTGGAGGTTGGTCGCAACCACACAAAGTTCAACAAAGGCGATCGCGTCGTCGTTCCCTTCAACATCTCGTGCGGAGAATGCTGGTTCTGCCAGAACGGCCTGTTTTCGCTCTGCGACAGGTCCAACCCTAATGCCGAGCAGGCCGCCAAAATCATGGGCCAGTCGCCCGCGGGCCTGTTTGGCTATTCGCATCTGCTCGGCGGTTACTGGGGCGGACAGGCCGAGTATCTGCGCGTGCCCTTTGCCGATGTCGGCCCGATCAAGGTGCCTGACGGCATCGATGACGAGCAGGTGCTGTTCCTCTCCGACATCTTACCCACCGGCTACATGGCGGCCGAAAACGCCGGAATCCAGGAAGGCGACACCGTCGCCGTCTGGGGCTGCGGTCCAGTCGGTCAGTTCGCAATCCAGAGCGCTTGGATGCTCGGCGCTGGTCGCGTCATCGCCATCGACAAGGTGCCGGAGCGGCTCGCCATGGCACGCGACTACGGCAAGGCAGAGACGCTCGATTTCAGCAACTCCGATATCTTTGATGCGCTGATGGCCATGACGGACGGACGCGGTCCGGACAGTTGCATCGACTGTGTCGGGACCGAGGCAGATGCCACGGCCACGGCCGATTCCATGCTCGATAAGGCTAAGACGACCGTCTATCTCGGCACCGACCGGCCACATGTGCTGCGCGAGGCGATCTATTGCTGCCGCAAGGGCGGCACCATCTCGGTGCCTGGCGTCTATATAGGCCTGGTCGACCACATCCCGTTCGGCGCGGCGATGAATAAGGGGCTGACGTTCCGCATGGGCCAAACCCACACGCAGCGCTACCTCGATCCGCTCCTTCAGAAAGTGCTGAATGGCGATATCGATCCGGCCTTCGTCATCACTCACCGCGCCGGTCTCGACGAAGGACCCGGCCTCTACAAGACATTCCGCGACAAGCAAGACGGCTGCATCAAGGTGGTGATGCGCCCGCATGGCTGATCGCGCGGACACTCAGGGGTCGGGCCTTGCAGAGGGTCCGGGGTTTCTAGCCGATCAGCAGAACAATGCGGCAATGATGCGCCAGGCATGTTCCTCATCGGTGTGCCGTATTCATCGATGTCCGGCGGCGATCACGAAACCAAAATTGCCGCGCTGAAAGGGCGCTGCGGACCACCGAAAGCCTAGCAAAAATAAGCTACATTCCTTGATAACCCGGCGCTTCTGCATTGGCTTGTTCTGGATTGGAATCCGTATAAAAGTTGTTGCGGGATGCAAATGCGAGTGGCCCGCGCTGGCTCGTCGGATCGGGTCGGCGCGCATCTCGACGCATCTCGCCCTTACAGACGAGCTTAGCGCCGCCGCCTCAACAAGAGGCATTCTTGTGCTAGCTAAATTGTCCTTGGACCGGAACAAACGGCTCTGGCGCTTGTTGAATGACACCCATTCAACAAGGAACCTATTGATGAAACACCGCCTTCTAATGACAGCGCTGTCTACCTGCGCGGTCCTGACATTTGCCGCGTCCTCCTACGCCGCCGATAAAGCTCAGGAGTTCGTCGACAAGGCCGCCGCCGGCGGCATGTTCGAGGTCGAGTCGAGCAAGATCGCACAAGGCAAGGCTCAGGATCAGGCAGTCAAAGACTTCGCCCAGAAGATGATCAACGATCATGGCGCGGCGAACGCCAAGCTCGAGACAATCGCCGGCGAGCAGAAGCTGAAGGTACCCGCCGAGACGGACGCCGCGCACAAGAGCGACCTTCACGCCCTGAACACCGGCAAGGACTCGTTCGACAAGTCTTACGTGCAGATGCAGCGCGACGCACATGTCGACGCTGTGAAGCTGTTCGAAGGCTACGCCAAGGACGGCGATAATACTCAGCTCAAGACATTCGCGCAGGAGACATTGCCGACGCTCAAGATGCATCAGGAAATGATCGAAAAGATCGCATCCGGCACCAACGACAAGTCTTCCGGCACGAGTTCGACGACGCCCGCGGTGTCGACGAGCGACACCAATAACCCGGCGGCGCCCGTACCTGGCGCCAACAGCTTCACCGAAGCGCAGGCGAAATCGCGCATTCAGGATGCCGGCTTCTCCAATGTCAGCGCGCTGACGAAGGACGACAAAGGCATCTGGCGTGGCACTGCCGAGAAAGACGGAAAGCAAGTGACCGTAGCGCTTGATTTCCAAGGCAACGTGGTTGCCGGAGCTCAATAACCGAACTCAGAAATGGAGTGAAACAATGACCACAGTCACCGGACTTTTCGATGACTATCAGGACGCCTCCGACGCCGTGAGCGAATTGGAAGCGATTGGCGTGCCGCGAGACGACATCAGCATCGTGGCCAATAATTCCGACAATTGGTATCGGCAGGACGAGACTTCAGAAGCCGGTGAAGATGCCGCCACAGGTGCGGGCCTGGGAGCGGTCGTCGGCGGCGCGGGCGGGCTCCTCACCGGGCTCGGGATCATGGCCATACCTGGCGTCGGACCCGTGGTGGCGGCCGGGTGGCTCGCTGCGACAGCGGCCGGCGCGGTGGGTGGCGCCGTGGTCGGCGGAGCAGCCGGCGGGATCATCGGGGCACTTACAGAATCCGGCGTCTCGGAACGGGATGCACATGTTTATGCCGAGAGCGTTCGCCGCGGCGGCAGTCTGGTGACTGCCAAAGTCGACGATCGGCTGGCGGGCGAGGCTGAGCGCATTCTGCGCGGCGGGCGTTCGGTCAATCTCGATGAACGGCGTAGCAGTTACGAGGCTGCCGGATGGACTGGATTCGACGCCAGCGCAGAGCCTTTTGACGACATCGAGGCGGAACGCGATCGCGTTCGCCGAACCACACCGCTTTGAGAAATGCGGCCCCGCCGAAGTCTCGACGGGGCCTTTTCTTCTCCGGCGACAGGAGCGAGGCACCTAAGCACCCTGTTTGGCTTCACTCTGGGACGATTTCGGCGACGCATCGACGGGTCGATGTGCGTTGGAAAATCGAGGATCGTTTGAGGTTCTGCAAGGCGCTGCGGAAACTGCTCGAGATTCCAAGTGCCGCTCCGTTCCGCCGCCCGCTGAGACCTGCTGCTGAGATCGGCCATTCGGCTTCCATGGTCGCCAATTGCACGGCATCGATGCCGGGGAATTGTTGCCGCGGCCTTGAAGGATCGGCACGCAGGGATTGCGGCGTGAGAATTATGAAGTCCCGCGCGGTGTTGAGCTTCACCCTCCCAGCGCAATCATCCGCTTCGCGATCTCAACAGGAACGACCTGTCGAAGCAGACCGAAGATTTTGAGCAGGACGACGCAATCGCTTAGAAGGTCGAGGGCTGCCGGGCAGATTCCTCCGGGAAGCCGCCGGTTCATCAGGTCGAAGTCGTCCGGCTTTGCAGGCGCTGTCCTGTATTCGAATACTTACCCTCGACCCGATCCAACAGGGGCTCTGGCGCAACGGCCTTCAGCCGTCAGCAAGTCTCAAACCTCTATGGCCAGCAACTGCCGGAACGTCTCCACGACGACGTCCAAGCCGCTCGCGTGCTGCGGCAGCTTGGCGAATGAAAAAATCGGAGATCTTCATTTCGCTTTTTCAAGCTCTCTCGCCAGGCTCATGCAGTTGACGGTCGACGGCCGCTTCGCTTCGGTTGGGCCACAAAGCCTGCGCCCGGCGCTTACTGGCGGCCCAGTGCGGCCGTGTTAAGTGTTGCGCGATCTTTCCAAGACGGGGAGTCCCCACCGATGGTCTGGGCCACAGAAAAGCGAACTCTAATTAATCCCGGCCTCCGAGCAGGATTTTCGAACGGCCGATCCGGGCCGAAATGGGGACAGCGGCTTTTTGTGTCCAATAAGAAAGAGGTCGGCCGAGGCGACAGCTGCAGAACGTTCGGCTTGTTCCGTCAACTCGCTGCCAGAAAGACGTTTTCGACCTGCCAATCGGCGGAACCGACGGGGGAGATTGCCGTTCTCTCATGCCAATCAGGGGCGCTCAATGTTCAACCCATGGGTCGATCTCTCTCTTTCGATACTGGAAGCGCAGCAAGTGATGTGGCTTCGAGGTATGCGAATTGCTAGTGGCGGCAAAGCGGCTGAACGGGAAGCCAAGTTGATGATCAGTGAAAAAATCGAGGCTGCCGGCCGCGCAACCATGATGCTCGCCATGGGTGCGCCAGCAGACAAGCTAGCAAGTTACTATGGCGGCAAGATCAGGGCCAATAGAAAGCGGCTGTTGCGGTCACCTGCTTGACCTAGCAGCTTGCGATCCGCCACAATGCAGTCGACCAGTTTGCTATCTGACCAGTGGCTTGCTCAGGCACCGCGACGTAGGTTCTCGCGCCACCAGACCTCCAGGGTTCGTTTTCAATATGAACGACGGGACCGAGGAGAACGGGGCGTTCGGTGAGACGGCGTTACCGAGCAACGCCGCTGGGCTGCGAGGCCCTGAACGAGGCCGGACTGAGGGTGCGTGAGCTTTTCAGGGAAATACTCCCGTTATCACATTCGGGAAAGTCGGCTGGGAATACGCACCGTTGAGTCAGAATGAAGCAGCTGAAGTCAGCGAGGCCGCATCTGAGGCGAAACCCACAACCGGCTCGCCCAGCGAGGTCTTCGGGGTCTTCCTCAAGCTCGGCCTGACTTCCTTCGGCGGCCCCATTGCGCATCTCGGCTATTTCCGCGACGAACTGGTGGTGCGGCGCAAGTGGATCGACGAGGCCGGCTACGCCGATGTCGTGGCGCTCTGTCAGTTTCTGCCTGGCCCGGCTTCGAGCCAGGTTGGCTTCTCGCTGGGCCTCCTGCGCGGCAACGGTATTCTCGGCGGGCTTGCCGCTTGGTTCGCATTCACCATGCCGTCCGCGGTCATCCTGTTTGCCTTCGCGCTAGGCACGTCTGGCTTCGTGGAGCCGATTGCGGAGGGGTTCTTACATGGGCTCAAACTGGTAGCCGTTGCGGTCGTAGCGCAGGCGATTTGGGGCATGGCGAAAAATCTCACGCCGGACAAGGAACGCGCCGGCATCGCGATTGCGGCCACATTCGTCGTTGTCTTCATCGGCGGGTCATTCGGTCAGATTGGCGCGATCGTGCTCGGCGCCGTCGCCGGGCTCGGGCTCTGCCGTGGGGAAGTGCGCGCGCTAAGCGGTCATCTGAGCTTTCCGGTATCGCGCCGGGGTGGTGCGATTGCACTTATTATATTCGCGGCTCTCTTCGTGCTTCCGCCCCTTCTGGCGAACGCAACCGGTCATCAGGCCGTCGCTCTGTTCAATGCCTTGTACCGCTCGGGGGCTCTGGTGTTCGGCGGCGGGCACGTCGTTCTGCCGCTGCTGCAGACGCAGGTCGTGACGCCCGGTTGGGTGGCGGACGAAACCTTCCTCGCGGGCTATGGCCTGGCGCAGGCTGTTCCCGGACCACTCTTCACCTTTGCCGCCTATCTCGGTGCGGTCATGGCGCCGGCGCCCAATGGGCTTGTTGGTGCGGGCATAGCGCTCTCCGCCCTCTTCCTTCCGGGTCTATTGCTCGTCTACGGCATGCTGCCTTTCTGGGGCGCGTTGCGGCAGCGGTCGACGGCGCAGGCCGCCATGCGCGGCACGAATGCCGCCGTTGTCGGCATTCTCGGCGCCGCATTGTATAGTCCGGTCTGGACGAGCGCCGTTCTGTCGCCGGGGGATTTCGCGCTCGCGCTTACCGGATTTCTGCTGCTCATCGTCTGGAAGGCACCGCCGTGGATCATTGTGCTGTTGCTGGCCGCGGGAGGGGCGCTGCTGCAATCCGTCCCAAGCTGACCCCCGAATGCGGCTTTAGCTATCTTTGAGACGTTGCGCTTTTGAGATAGCGCCAGCGGTCGCGTTTGCTTGCATTCTGGCGTTCATGAAGCAACCGGGAATGTTCGGCCTCATGCCGGTGACCAAAGGCCCGGCAAACTCGGGTCGGATGCGTCGACGTTGAAAAGCGGAACGCCCTTGCAATCCAGCACGTTCAGTTTCCCAACCATCTGGTCTAGGCCCGGGCTGTAACCGGTCGCGGCGATAACGATGTCCGGATAGACGGAAGCCCCGCTATCTAGGATGACAGCCTCTCCAGCAAACTTCCTGATCTCTGGCAAAACAATGATATTGCCGTTTTTGATAGCCCGTACTGCCCCGCCGTCGGTGGCAATCGGAGGCCAGACGGGTGGCGCCGCCAGACGGGGTGGCACGCTATCCGGAGTTGCCTGCGCTCGCAACCAGCACTTTTTTCCCGTCGTAGTCCCCAGCCTTGCCAAAGTCGGCTGAGTGAACAATGCGTGCTGACGGTGCCGTCTACAGCCGACATGCGGAACTCGGATACATAGTCCGATTCAATACCGTGCCTGGGATTCGGTTCCATGCGCAGCATCCCGCGCCGGCGACCGCCGGCGCGCTAAGGAAGAACGGCGTATAAGCCGCAGTCCTGCGCGCGGCCGCAACAGCGGACCGTTGTCGCGCGCAGGACGGAGGAAATTCGCCCCCGCCGCGGGGCGGTGAACGGGACAGCCGTAGGAGCGTCAGCATAGCGCCGGCCGAGGACGGGACGCGGGACCGACTGTCCCCGTCCGCGGTGGTCCGCATATTTTTGCGTCGAAGCCGACCAGCGGAGATCGCGCACTTCCGGCTCTCGACAGTTCGGCCGCTGATCGCGATCGGAGTGTCCAAGCCAGAGCCGAGTTGGCCTGCACGAAATCGATGAGGTCTTGCATCCCTTCACCCCTCAATTGCGTGGCAGCTTATGAATTCCAGCCTGACAGGCCCTCCCCTGTCACAACTTGTGCAAAAGAGCGCTCGCTCGACCGAACTGAATAGAGCGCCTTTTCCATAGCGTTCAATGAGGCCGGCAGGCTTTACCGTTGCATAGTGGGAACAGGATCTGCACCAGGCCCGCAGCACATGCCACTCGCGAAGATCGCCGAGCGCCACATCCAGGGCAGCGTGAATGCTGCCATCGATGATGGTCTGCGGTGGGATTTTGACCTCGCCTGGTGTCAGGATTTTCTCCATCACATGCCGACTGTTGTAGTGGATCAGCAACATGCCCGGCCGGCGTCGGATGGCGGCCTGCCAGGCTGCCTGGCTGACCGTTGAATCGGGGGAACGCGAAATGGTTTCTGACAAAGCCTGCTCCTCGCGATCCCAGACCTCGATCCGAAAATTGTCTTCCGCCGTTTTCGCCATAGCTTCGCCGGCCAGCGCGATTGACGCCGAGCCATGGTCCTTTGCTGCTCCAGATTACGCTGAAATAAGGAACATATTCCTCTCTCGTCAAGGGCACGCTTGACTCTTTGTTCTCATTTTGTTCACATTTGCAGGAACTAGAGCCATAGGAGGCGAACCATGGAACTTCGCTTGAACATCGAGGACGCAACACCTCAGGAGCTCGCACGTGGCATCGCGGCAGCCGAAGCCGTGTTTGCACGCGCCGGCATTACGGCTTTGCAAGGTGCGGAAGGACTATTTGCGTTGGAAGGCTGGGATATCAAAGGCTTTCCAGAAGACGACAAGCCTACCGAGGACGAGGACCGAGCCGCCACAGTTTGGTTGGAAGCCGACGCGGCTGCGGCTGCTGCATGTTGTGCGGGCTGGCCGGAGCACAAAGTTCCGCACCATCAGGTCATGGAGCTGATCAACGTCCCCCGCACGAAGCTGCAAGCCGAGGCGATTCCAGACACCTGGCCGGAGCGGAAGCAACTCTATCCTGACGTCGTCAAGCGGCTGGAGATCACGACCGGCCCGGATCGCCAGATCGATTTCGATATTGCCTTCGTTCTCGGTTGGGTTCCCGAGCGGCCGACGCTGGATAGGGTTGAGCCGCTTTCGGAAGATGGTGACCGTATCCCCTTCTTCACCAGCGACCTTGCCCAGGTCGAAGAGATGGCTCGCAAGGCGCTCAAGGACTGGACGATCGAGATCGACCGAGATCCCTGTGATGCCCACGTTTTCGACCCGTCGGCCAGCGATGACGATGATGAATTGCGCATGGCGGCATGGCGTGACTTCGATGGCTCCTTGCATATGAAGAAGCCGCCGGCAAATCCTGCAATCGCGCTGACGCTCGCAATGATGCGCGGCCAGTCCATGCATTTCGACTAGTGGTCAAACGCGGTCGGGGCTCACCAACGCCATCGGTCTTCGACCGCGACTGGCCACACCAGGTTGCGTTGCCGGATGACCTCTGCACCGAGCGAAACTTCACCATGGTCGCGGAGTTCTGCCAGGAACGAGGGCTTCGACATCAGACGCGGCATGTGCAGGCAATATGGCCGAATGGCAAATATGAAACCTATCGGCTTCATTGCTTCAGCGATGCCGCATCTGCAGAGGCGTTTCTGATCACTTCCAAGGGCTGACGTTCGATCCGAGGCGAGATCGAGAGCATGGAAAGGTGCGGGGCGTCTGGCGCCGCACGGGCGAATACACGCCAGTTCTCGATCTCGGTCCGCTCAGCGTGCCGGAGTTATTGCGCAGTTAAGTCACGAGCTTTCGGGGCGAACTGTCTCCACCGAGAGCGATCCGGCTGGAAGCGGCCGCAGCAGTTCAGCCTCAGGCTTTGTCAGATTGATCCAGGCCGCCCAATTCTCCGGCTGAAGGACCACAACCTGCCGATTGTGATAGGGCGCGACATCCGGTCCGGGATCGATCGTCAGCATGGTGAAGGTGGGTGGCTTGTTGCCGACTGCCTCACGCCAAGCCCCGCGACAGCCATGAACGGCGAGCGGTTGAGCGTGAAGCGATGTTTCGCTTTCGGATATTTCGTGCCTGTGAACTCCAAGAACGCGGACGCCGGAATGAGGCAGCGTTTGCTGTTTCCGAATTGCCGGCCTTCGGAGCGGAAGTTGAACACAGGCCCGCCCTTTGGTCCGGTGGGTGGAAATCCGAACGTCATCGATGCCAGTTCGATCGTGTCACCAGCGGCACGCATTATTGGCGCCGGGTCATTTATGTGGACGTCATCCGCCTGGGGCAAATCAAGTTCGGTTTGGTGGCTCGGGATTCTGAGCGCCAGTGACGCCATCATCCGGCAATATTCAGCCCAGAGTACATGCTGTTCGTAATCGTTACACATGGAGACTCCGGGCCTGGGCGCCTGTTTACAGTAGGGCTATCGGCGCACGATCAAAACCGGATCGACGCTCACTGAACGTATCCCGCTCAGCGAATGTCCGCCTCCTTTGCGGCCTCAACGAAGGCTCTGCGGGCGTCGCGGATTTCTTTCAGGGCCCTAAAGCACGCCAAGGCAGGCTTTGCGGGCAGCGACATGCTTCTTCCCGGTTGTCGCCGGCCATCGGTTCAGCAAGATGTCCGCTGCCTGGGCTACTCGGTCCATGGTGTAGACGGTGTTCCTCGACCTGCCGAGCGCAACATGCACAGGCTTTTCAAATCGCTGGTCTTGCACGCAACTCTCCCGAACTCGAACGCGACTCAATTCGAGATGAAGCAATAGGTTCCCGGTTTAGTGCGAGCCGAAGAAGCTGTGACCTCTGCCTTCGGAGGGTCCGCCACGTCGGGAGTAACCGAGTGCCGATGAACACACGATTCTCACATCGTTTGTAAGCTGCGCCGGGAGGCGCCCGCTACAGCCGTGCGCCGCTGCAGTCGGTCGATGCTGGCGATGCTGGCGATGCTGGCGACATAATGCGTGGCTTGCTCGACCCACAAGGCTATGCGGGCGTTGAGAGTTTCTAGACAAGCAGAAAAGCGACAGTCGCCTTGCCCCCCACCACGCTCAACATGGATTTAAGGGTCTTACATTTAGTTAAACATATGAATGGCTATCCACGCATGTCGAGCCATGCTGCTCTCAGGCAGGGTGTGTGCCACGACCGCGCGTTAAGCATGTAACGAGGCGTGAGGACGGAGGCGCAAACGTTAGTCGACCTTGGGTGATGATCCCTTTACCTAGCCCGGATGCATCGCATCCCGATATCAGTTGCCATCGCGGCGTCGCTGCTATGCGGCCTCGCGGTAGCTTGGGCCGTCGCCTCTTCAGCTGGCGGGCGAGTCTCCCCTACGGGAAGTGCAGCTCAGATTCGCCCTGACCCACTGCTTGCGCAGCAATCTCTCCCGTGAGAAGTCCTAAGCCGCTAGCGCTACCACCGACCTGAAGTGGCAAATTTCCGTCTCTCGATCAGTCCATGCCACTTAGCTCCCGGCCAAGACCTGCAGCCTGTCGAGCGCCGCTGCCAGACCTTTTAGCGAAACAGGCAGGGTCAGCTCTTTTTGGTCAGCACTTTTGACCTTGATCTTCAGCGCCGTGCCCGCACGCAGGCTGGCGACGGCCTGAGCCTCGAAGCTGAGCGGCACCACGCAACCCGCGGGCACACACGTGGAGAATCGCAATGGTTCTCCTGCTTGTCCATCGTCAATCTGCAGCGACGCGCCTGAATCGAGCTGAAGTCCAAAAGGCAGGACCAAATTGCCAGAGACGACATCGCCCTCCCCCTTGCGCAATTCGACCGCCAATACGCGCTGTCCATTCTGCTGTGATTGCTGCTGCGAGACCACGCAGACGATTTTGGGGCTACCTTGACAGTTGAGATTCCAGTCCTGATACGCCTCCTGCAGTGATGAAGCACCGCCCGGCAGGGTGCTTTCCTGAGCGGATGCCGATGCGGTTAGTGATATCAACGCTGCCGCTGCATAGATTAGTTTGGGAATACGCAAGCCAGTGCCTTTCTTTAGAACGACAGCCCCGAAGGAGCTGTCACATGACGGCATGCCGAACCTCGGCTACCACTTCAGGCTGAAGCCGAGCTTGGCGCCGATTGAGTTGCTGTCGCTGAAGTCTTTCAGACTCGACTTCGCGAAGGCCTCGCCGGAGACGGCGTAGCGATCGTCGTCCCAGGAGAGCGATCCGCCGAGACCGAGGCCGCCCCACAGCGGCTGGTCGTGCTCGTGCAGCGCCGTGCCCGAGACATCGACATCGTTGCCGTCGAGGAAATCGTAGTAAAGATTGGCGATGCCGTAGAGATGCGAGCGGCTTGCCTTGCCCTGGGCGCCGGTCCAGGCGTCCTCAAAGTCGAGCGACAGTCCGGCGCGGCCGATCAAGGCCTCGCTGCGGCTCAGCGACACCGACGCGTCGAATGGATCGGTGAAACCGTCGAAGCGCACCGACGAATAGGAAAGCTGCGCCTGCGGCGTCAGCGTCCATCTGCCTTGCAGGGCGATCTTCTGGCCGGCCTCTACGCTCAGCGCATAGCCAAAGCCGTTGTTGCCCTTGGCAAGCTCGCTGCCCAGCGTGGCCGACTTGAGATCGCTGTCATACCAGGTCACCTGAGCCTGGCCGTCGGTGTAGAAGCCATTGTCGCCATACCAGGTCAGCGTGCCGCCGAAGCCATAGCCGGTGGCCTGGATGGAGCCGACGCCGTAGATCGACGAGATGTCGGAAGAGGCTGTCCCGTAATGGAAGGTGAGGCCGCCGAGCAAAATGCCGGTGGCGTCCTCGTAGATCAGCCCGTCGACTCCCGTCTCCAGCTTCCATGTCGTCACGTCATAGTCCGATACGGTCGTGGCGCTCTGAGGGCTCTGCTTTGCATGCGCCCCCTCGATGCGGGCCCAGATCGCGCTTTGCGTCGGCACGCTGCCGATCTCGTCGGCGCCCTGGGCGGCACCTGTCCAGGAGCGGTTGCCGACGCGCTGCTGCAGCGTGCCAACTTCGTTCAGGCTTTGCAGCACGCCGGGATAGGCTTCATAGATCGGCACGGCCGGCGAATAGAGCGGTCCCTGTGGACCGGTCGGGGTGGTCAACGCCGAGCGCAGATACCAGTCTCCGTCGACGGGCGTGCTGACGCCGTTCTGGTAAAGCCGGTAGGCATAGGCGCCACCGACCACCGCCTGATCGCCCTGGAAGACATAGTCGCCGGCAAGCGTGAAGGTGCCGGCCGACGTGCCGCCGACATCGACGATCTTGATGCCCTCGGCGGTCTGGGCCCCTGTCCCTCCGACATTGGCGACGGCAAGAATCCCGGTGCCCGATGTGTTGCCATTCACCACAAGCTTGTCCGTCGTCGAAGCATCGCCGTCGAGTGCGGCATTGAGGAAGATGGTTCCGCCATTGCCGGTGTAGTCGCCATTGACAGTTAGCGTCGTTCCCGGCGCCGTGCCCAACCGCACCGAGCCGGCATTGCCGAGCGAAGCGACGGCCTGGTTGAAGCCGCCGAGATCAAGCGTCGCGCCGGAAGCGACCGTGAAGGCCGAGGCCGAACTCAGCACACTCGCCGCGCCCGCTGCCAGCGTGCCCTGCTGAACCGAGGTCGGGCCTGCATAGGCGCTGGCGCCGTTCAGAAGAAGCGTTCCCGCCCCAGCCTTGGTCAAGGAACCAGCGCCGGTGAGGCCGCCATCGAAGGTCAGGCTTGTGGCGGCGTCCGTCGCGACGGTCCCCGAACCGGTCAAACTCACCGCTCGCGAGGTGGCGAAGCTTGCAGTTGTGTGCAGTGTGCCGCCGTTGAAGTCGAGCGCGCTCGCCGCGTCCCCCAGATTGGCGTCGGCCGAGACCTGCAGCGTGCCGCCATTGATTGCGGTGCCGCCCGTGTAGCTGTTGGTGCCGGTCAGCACCAAAGTGCCCAGGTCCGACTTTACCAGTTGCGCGTCACCGGAAAGAGCGGAGGCGATCGTCGCGGTCATCCCCGCGCCCGCCGCCGTGCCGTCACCGACGACGATGCTGCTGGACGGGCCGATGAGCTCGATCCCGTCGCCCTGGATGACATAGCCGTTGGTCATGAACTGCATGCCGGAGGCAGTCACCTGGCCCAGGCTGCCGTCCGCCGTCACCGTGCCCGCCTGGCCGGCAAAGATCGCGAAGGAGGAGTCGGCGAACGGTGCGTTGATCGTGCCGGTCTCGTTGGTCCAGTTGTCGTTGCCGGCCGAGGCCTGCCAGACGCCGTCGCCGCCATTGACCGCGCCATTGTTCTTCGGGCCGGCACTGCCGTCCCAATAGTTGAAGGTGAGCCCTTGCGTGTTGACCAGGTTCACCTGGTGATCGATCGAGGTCTGGATCGAATAGCCCGATGACGGGATCGCCCCGACCACGAGGCCGTTGTTGGTCAGCGTGCCATCATAGCTGAAGACGCGGTAGACGCCCGGCCCGAACGTGCCGCCGGCGCTGACGCTGACATTAAGCGTGCCGTCGAGCGCGAGATTGCCGCCGACCGTGGTCAGGTCGTTGAGTGCCCCGCCGGCGACACCCGCCTCGCCGAAGGCATAGTTGAGGGTCGAGCCGCTGGAGAGGTTGAGGTTGCCGCCGATCGCCAGCGTGCCTGGAGCGCCATCGGCCGAGCCGGGCGAGAGCGTCGCGCCGTCGGCGACGGTGACGTCGCCGCCGATGCTGCCCTTGCCGCCGATTGTCGCGCCGCTTGCGGCCGAAACCGCACCGGTGGCCGCGCCGTTGTCGCCATCGACATAGAGCCCGCCGGCTGTCACCGTGGTCGGCCCGGCATAGCTGTTGGTGCCGGTGAGCGAGAGCGCTCCGGCCCCAGTCTTGGTAAGGCCGCCGGCACCCGTGATCGGGCCCGACAGAGTGAGGTTCGCATCGGTCTGGAATGTGCCCGTACCCGAGGCCAGGGTGGCACTCCGCGCGGAGGTGAAGGCCGCGGTGGTCCTCAAGGTCGTGCCGTCGGCCAGGCTCAAGCCGCCGGCCGCGTCGCCCAGATTGGCGTCGGCCGCAACCTGCAGCGTGCCGCCATTGATGGCCGTGCCACCGCTGTAGCTGTTGGCTCCGTCAAGCACCAGCGTGCCAAGGTCGGTCTTCACCAATTGAGCCGCGCCGGTGAGGTTCGCGTAGAGGCCTGTTATGTAAGCAGCGCCGGCAAGGGTTCCATCGCCGACGCGGATGGTCGACTGCGGACCGACCAACTGGATCGCCTGCCCCTGGACCACATAGCCGCTGGTGGCGAACTGCATGCCTGCCGCCTGGACCTGGCCATTGGTGTTGTCGACGGTGACCAGGCCTGAGGTCCCGGCAAAGATGGCAAAGCTGCCATTGGAGAACGCGGCATTCAGGTTGCCGTCGGAACCGGTCCAGTTGTCGTCTCCGGCGGCCCGCCAGGTGCCGTCTCCGCCGTTCACGACATCATTGCTCTTCGGCCCGGCGTTGCCGTCCCAGAAATTGAGCGTCTGCCCGCTGATATCGACGAGGTTGACCTGGCCCGCGACCGAGGTCTGCACCACGTGGCTCGGCGATGTCGTGTCCAGCACGTTGTCGGTCAGCGTGCCGTCATAGCTGATGACCCGGTAGATGCCCGGCCCGAAATTGCCACCCGGCGCCTCCGTCACATTGATCGTGCCGTCGAGCGTCAGATCGCCGTGCACGACGGTAAGGTCGTTATAGGCGCCGCCGACCACGCCCGCCTGGCCGAACGAGTAGTCGAGGTTCGAACCATCCGCCAGGTCGAGGCCGCCCATGATGGTGAGCGTGCCGGGGGTAGCGCCGATGCCGCCGGGAGCCAGCCTGCCCCCGGCGTCGACGAAGACATCGCCGCCGCTAGTGCCATTGCCGCCAAGCGTGCCGAAATTGACGTTGGTCAATCCGGTAGCAGCGCTCTGGTCGCCATTGATGTAGAGCCCGCCGCCGCCGACAATCAGCGTGGTGCCGGCATAGCTGTTGTTGGCCGTGAGCACGGTGTTGCCGGTGCCGTCCTGGGTCACGCCGCCGTTGCCGGAGATCGTGCCGTTGAACGTATAGAGGTCGGAGCGGTTGAAGCTGAGCGTGCCGTTGTCGACAACGTCACCCAGGATGGAACCCGTCGTGCCGCCCGTGCCCAGCAACAGGATGCCGCCCGCAATAGTCGTCCCACCAGCATAGCTGTTGTCGGCGCCGAGGAACAGGGCGCCTGTGCCGGCCTTGGTGAGCGCGCCTGCGCCATCAACAGTTCCTTCCCACTGCAGGGCGCTGTCGGCCTGGAACGTTCCGCCGCCCGCCTGAAGCGTCGCGTTGCGGCCCGTCACGATGCTGGCCGCGCCCTGCTGGTAGAGCGCGCCGCCATCGAAGGTGATCTTGCCGGTCGCGTTGCCCAGATTGGCATCGGCCGTGATCTGGACCGTCCCGTCATTGATGAAAGTACCGCCCTGGTAGCTGTTGGTGCCGGCCAGGATGAGCGTGCCGGCGCCTTCCTTGGTCAGCGCGCCGGCGCCGCCGACCGTGCCGGTCAGCGTCAGATTCGTCAGATTGTCCGTGTCGAAAGCGCCGCCGCCGGCGCCGATCGTGACGCCGCGTGCCGAAGCGAAGCTAGCTGTGGTGTTGAGCGTGCCGCTGTCGAGCGAGAGGCCACCGGCCGCGGCGCCGAGATTGGCATCGGCGGAGACTTGGAGCGTCCCGCCATTGATCGCCGTGCCGCCGCTGTAGCTGTTGGTCCCCGCCAGCACCAGCGTGCCGAGATCGGTCTTCACCAATTGGCTGCTGCCCGTCAGATCGGAAGCGATGGTGGCGACATAGGCCGCGCCTGCCGCCGTGCCGTCGCCGACGCGGATGATCGACTGGAGACCTGCCTGCGCGGGATCGTCGACCAGCACGATGGAATTGCCTTGCACCGCATAGCTGTCAGTGGCGAACTGCATGCCCGTGGCCTGGACCTGGCCGCCAGTGTTGTCGACCGTCACCATGCCGGCAGCGCCCTGGAAAATCGCGAAGCTGGCATTGGCGAACGGCGCCGCGAAGAGGCCGGTCGCGTCCGTCCAGTTCTGGTCGCCCGTGGCGCGCCAGGTGCCGTCGCCGCCGTTGACAGCACCGTTCGAATGCGGACCCAGTTCGCCGTCCCAATAGCTCAAGGTCAACCCAGTCGAGTTGACGAGATTGACTTGCTTGTCCACCGCCGTCTGCACGAAATAGTTCGGGTCCGAGACGTTGAGCCCGTTGTCGGCGAGCGAACCTCCATAGTTGAAGATGCGGTAAACGCCGGGGCCGAACGTGCCGCCGGGGCTCTGCGTCACGTTGAGCGTGCCGTCGAGCGTCAGGTTGCCGCCGATATCGATCAGGTCGTTGAACGCGCCGCCGGGGATGTTCGCTTGGCCGAAATCGACGTTGAGGTTGGAATTGCCAAGCGCGAGATTGCCGTTGATCGTCAGCGCGCCGGGCACGCTGCCAGCGTCACCGGGGCTGAGCGTGCCGCCATCGGCGACCGTGACGCTGCCGCCGATCGTGCCGGTGCCGCCCAGCGTCGCGCCGCTGGCGACACTGGTCTGCCCGGTGGCACCAGCCTGATTGCCGTTGACGAGGAGCGTGCCGGCATTGACGTTGGTCGCCCCGGTGTAGCTGTTGGTACCGGTCAAAGTGGTGGTGCCGGTGCCGAGCTTGTTCACAGCGCCGGTGCCGGAGATTGCGCCGGCAAAGCTGTAGGCGCTGTTCAGATTGAAGGCGAGCGTGCCGTTGTTGACCACTGTTGGCGTGGTGAGAGAACCTGCCGTCGCGCCATTGCCGATCTGGAGCGTTCCCTGCGTTACTGTCGTGCCTGCGCTGTAGCTGTGATTGCCCGTCAGTGTGAGGGTGGCGGTGCCTTGCTTGTCCAGGCTCTCGAAACCGGCAATCTGGGCGCCGTCGAGCGTACGGTTAAGTGTGGTGCTCACCTGAAGTGAATCGGTGCCGGCACCGCCGTCCACCCCGACTCCTGCGATCGTCGCGAAACCGCTCAACAGCAAAGTGTCGCTGCCGCTGCCGAGGTTCAATGCGGCTGCGCCGGTGTTGAGCGAACCGGCGGTGAGATTGACAGTGTTCCCGCCTGCGCCCAGCGTACCGTTGCCGAGCAGCGTGCCGCCAGTGATGTTGATCGTGGCTCCGCCGGTTCCGCCGGCGAACAACGTCTGGGTGCCACCGGCTGCCTGGATAGTTCCACCGCCGACAATGAGCTTCGAGCCGGCGTTCATCGCGATCGTCGGCGTGGTTATGGCAGCGCCCCCTCCGTTGCTCTGCAGTGTGCCAGCGTTAACCGTGATACCTCCGGTGCTCGTCAGCCCACCGTTCACCTGCAGCGTGCCGGCGTTAACGTTGGTGGTGCCGCCGATGGTGTTGCCGGCCGAGGTCAGCACCGTGGTGCCGGTGCCGATCTGCGCGATATTGCCAAGGCCGCTCAGCGTTCCCGTGAAATTGAAGGGGTCGCTTCGATTGAAGGAGAGCGTGGAAGTTGCATTGGCGACGATGACGTTGCCGGCGCCGGCGTTACCGGTGGTGCCGCCATTGCCGATCATCAGGTTTCCGTTGTTGACAACGGTGTTGCCGGTGAAGGTGTTGTTGCCCGTCAACGCCCAGGTGCCGCTGTCGTTCTTGGCCAGCGTCGTGGTACCACCGGGCCCGTCGACAATGGTGCCGCCCATGGTGTTGAGGCCGGTATTGGTGCCGCCAAGCGCCAGTGTGCGATTGCCAGAGCCGGTATAAGCGGCCGAGCCCGTATTGCTGAAGACGATTGCACCCGAACCCGAGGATTCGATGAAGCTGGTGCCGGTCGAGAGCGTGAACAGGCGGTCGGTGGTGTCGCCGGTGCCTGTGTAGCGCAGCGTCGAGCCGCTGCCGATCACAAGGTTGGACGCATCCTTGGCCGACATGCCGATAGAGCTTGCCTGGCCGCCATCGGCGAGCTTGTCGACGGCGAGCACCCCACCGCTGATTGTGGTAACGCCGGTATAGGTGCTGCTGGCATTGGTCAGAACCCAGGTACCGGTGCCGGTCTTGGTGAGCGCCGTCTTGCCAGTGCCGTTGTCCGTGATTTGCGCCGCGAGGCTGTTGTTGCCGGTGTTGGTGCCACCCAAGGTCAGGGTGCGAGCGGTGTCCGTACCCAGAAGGGTGATCGCCGCCGTGCTGGTGAAGTTGATCGCGCCAGTGCCCGAGGCGTCGAGGCCACCGCCAGCGGTATCGAGGGTGAACTGACGGTTCGTGCTGCCACCGGTACCGACATAGCCCAATGTGCCGCCATTGAACACGAGATTGCTGGCGGCTGCGCTCGACGCGCCGATCGAGCTGTTGACGCCACCATTGACGAGGCAATCCACCACCAGCGAGCCGCCACTGATGGTCGTAGTGCCCCCATAGCTGTTGTTGCAGCCGGCAAGCCCCTGCCCACCGGCGGCAGTCTTGACAAAGTTGCCGGTGCCGCTGATTGCGCCGCTGAAAGAGAGTCCACCACCGCCATTGATCGTCAGTGTGGCCGTTCCCAAGGTAACGTTGCCGGCTCCGGTCAGGCCAGCCATCGTGTTGCTCAGATCGTTCAGGTCCAGCGTCGCGCCTGCATTTACTGTCGTGCCGCCGGTACCAAAGGCGGTTGTCGAGCCGGCCCGCAACGTGCCGGTGCTTACGATAGTGCCGCCAGTGTAGGTATTGTTGCCGGAGAGCACGAGCGTGCCGGGACCATCTTTCCGCAAGATGCCCCCACCAGTTGCCTGGCCTGTGAATGTCAACGTCGTCGCTGCATTCGCCACGCCGATGGCGCCGATATTGGCCAGCAGCTGGAAGCCGCGGTCGGTTGTTACGTTGCCGCCGGTATAGTTCAGGGCGCCCTGGTTGAAAACAAGATTGGTCGAAGCGCTGCTGGAGGCACCGATGTCGCTCAGCTGGCCCCCATTGGCCAGGCAGCCGACATTCAGGGTGCTGTTGCCCTGCAGGATCGTGGAACCAGCGTAGGTGTTGCCGCAACCACTGAATGTCTGCGCGCCGGAGCCAAGGGTAACTCCGCCGGCAGCAGCACCACTGATCACGCCACTGAACGTGCCGCTGCCGTTGATCGTGAGCCTTGCTGTACCGAGGGTCACGTTGCCTGAGCCGCCGAGCGCCCCGACAGAGTTGCTGTTGTTGGCAAGATCGAGAGTCGCTCCGCCAGCAACGGTCATCGCCCCTGTGCCGAAGGCGCTGGTAGAGCCCGCCCGCAAGATGCCCGTGCTTACCGTCGTGCCGCCGGAATAATCGTTGGTGCCCGACAGCACCAGCGTGCCAGGACCTGTCTTGGTCAGACTGCCTGGCCCGGTCGCGACGCCGCCCAGCGTCAGGGTCGTGGCGGCATTGCTCACGCCGATGCCGCCTGCCGAAGCGAGCGTGAAGCCGCGGTTGCTTGTCGCGATGGCGCCGAGGTAGTCCAGCTTACCGCCGTTCTGCAGGACGAGGCTCGAGGACGCATTGCTGGAGGCACCAATGGAGCTGTTGACGCCGCCATTGGCGAGCGTGGTGACGGCGAGCGTACCGCCATTGACCATGGTGTTGCCGGTATAGCTGTTGTTGCTGCCGGAAAGCGTCAGCGTGCCCGCCCCATCCTTGATGAAGTTGGCGCCGTCCGGGCTGACCACCTGCCCCGAAAAGGTCAGGCTGGCGGCGGCATTGGTGACGGAGATCGTGTCCGAGGTGATGGCCCCGGAGCGGGCGATGGTGAAGCCGCGATCGGTGGACGCAGTTCCGCCGGTATATTCCAGGATTGCGCCCTGGATCGCCAGGTTGGACGCATTGGTCGATGCTGCGCCGATAGCGCTGGCCTGCCCCGCATCGGCGACCGAATTGATGGAGAGCGTGCCTTGCGCCACTGTGGTGGCGCCGGTGTAGGTGTTGCCGCCGGACAGCACCACCTTGCCCGTGCCGGCCTTGGTGAAGCCGATGGCGCCCGTGTTGTCGACGATCGTCGAGGCGATGGTGAAAGTGCCGGTACCGTTCTGCTGGACGCCGAGCACACCGCCACCCAGCGTGCCGGTCATCGAACCGCCGGTGATGGTCTGGTTGGCTGCTCCCACGGAGGGAGCGACGATGATGGTGCCGTCGACACCGAGCGTCTGACCAATGGCGACGTTGACTGTGGAGTTCCCCGCTGCGGTGAATTGCAGGCCGCCGATCTGTACGGTGCTGCCCACCGTGCCAAAATAGGGCGTGTTGGCGGCGCCACCGGCATCGCTGATGATCTCGTTGGCGAGCCAGGTCGAGGCATTGTCCTTGTTGACGTAATCGGCCGTGGTGAAGGCAACGATGTTGCCGCCCTGAACCTTGGCGTAGTCGGTGCCGTTGACGGTGGCCCAGCCGCCCAAAGCGCCGTTCGAATTGCTGGTCGTGATCGCGCCTGTCGTCGGCAACACGAAGTTGGCAAGGCCCCCGGTGCGGCTGATCGTGCCGAGATTGATCGTGGTGGTGCCGCCAGAGCCGGAAGTGGCGCTGACGGTGTTGTTGCCCGTCGTGATGGTCAGGCCACCAAAGCTTTGGACGTTGGTCTCGCCAACTGCACCTTTCACGGTCAGCGTACCGCCGTTCATGACCAGGGCGGATGAAGCGGAGATGATGCCGCTGGTCGGCCCGCCGGCGGGCGAGAAGTCGAGCGCCAGAGTGCCGCCCCCAAGGGTCGTCGTGCCAGTGTAGGTACTGGTGCCGGTGAGCGTCAGAGTGCCAGCGCCGAGCTTGGTCAGGCTTCCACCGGCGCCTGTAATGCTCCCGCCATAAGTATTGCTGACGCCTGTACCGAGATTGAGCGCAAGATTCGCGCTACCGAGCGCCAACGTGCCGCCCGTGCCGGCAATCGACGTCGTCGACATGTTGAACCCGTTGAGATCCAGCGTGCCCCCTGTGGTTGTGATGCCAGTCGTCGTGCCGAACGCCGATGCGCTGCCGGCGCGCAAAGTGCCTCCATTGACGGTGACGGTGCCAGTGCGGGTATTCGCCCCGGTCAGCGCCCAGGTGGCATTGCCGCTGCTGATCAAATTGCCGCTGCCGGAAATAACGCCGGACATCGCATTGTCGGCGCCAGTGAAGGTGCCCCCAAGGGTCAGGTTGCCCGTCAGCGACGTGGCGCCGCTCAGAGTCAGCGCTCCCGTGCCGTCGTTACGGATGGCGCTCGTGCCGCCCAGGGTCAATGTGCGATTACTGCTCGCGCCGGCGCCCGTGTAGCTAACAGTCCCGCCACTGATCGTGATGGCCGTGCCTGCGCCGAGCGAACTGGTCGCGCCGCTATTTGCGAGCACGCCAGCCCTGACGACACCGCCTTCGATGGACGCAGCTCCAGTAAACGTATTGGCATTGCCGAGCGTGATCGCTCCTGAACCGCTGGCAATGAACCTGAATGTGTTGGCGGCCGCGCTGCTGATGACGCCGAGCGCCTGCAAATCGGCGGTGGTGGCACCCAATGCGACAGTGGTTCCGCCCGTGACCGAAATATTGCCGGTCAGCGTCAGCGTGCCGGTACCGGCATTCTGGAGGAAGGCGGTCGGCGCTCCGCCTCCGGTGGTGATCTGCCAGTTGCGGTTCGACGTGTTCCCAGTCCCGGTGTAGTTGAGGGCGGACACTCCTGTGTTGGCCTGAAGGCTGATAGTGTCCCCGGCCCCCAACGCGCTAGCCTGACCGATATTGCGCACCGATGTGAAAGACGCCGCTGCGGCGTTGTTGACGACAAAACTCACCGGCCCAGCAAAGTCATTCGTATCGTCACTCATGCTGATCGAACCGGTGCTACCCACGGCCGCGATCGTAAGTCCACCGACACCAGTGTAATGAGCAGAGCCTGCCCCGGCTCCCTGCACATTCGCCTGACCGGAAAGACTCACTGTCCGTCCGAGAAGCGATCCGCTGGCGCTCAAAGTCGTTCCGGCAGCCATATTTACGACGTTGGTTGCGTTGCCAAGCGCCGCGTTCGAGCCGACGAAGAGTATCCCGCCATTGACGTTCACTGCACCGGTGAAACTGTTTGTGCCGGTCAGGCCCAAGGTGCCGGCGTTGACGGTTACACTGCCCGAGAAAGTGTTGACGCCAGACAGGGTCAACGTGCCCGCACCCGCCTTCGTCAGGCCCGCCGAGCCGGCGATGACCGAATTGATGGTAGCGCTGCCGGCTGCGGTGATTGTCGGCGTGGCGCCACCGAGCGTCAATGTGCTGCCGGTAATGTTGTAACCGTTGACGTTGAAAGTAAGGCTGCCCGCGGTTATTGGTGCGCCGAGCGTGACCGTGCCAGCTGTGCCCTGGAAAATAGCGTTATCCGGGGTGGCACTGTTCCAGGTCGTGAATGGGCCGGCTACATCGTTGCCGGTCGTGTTCCAGGAGGACGTGCTCGTGTCCCATGTTCCTGTTCCACCAATTCCGATGCCGCTGTTGTTCGCGTCCCAGTATAGGTCGGCGGCCCCTGCCCCTCCTGTACCCAGCCCGAACATCAGTGCAACAGGCAGAAGCGCCGCCCGCAAGGCTCGGACCGACGACCGGGCCAACTCGCCAACATGCGAGGCATAGCTCGCCGCCTCGCCCTTCCACTTCGTCATGCGGCCGCCGCGCAGCAAGCGAGATCGCCCATCGCTCGCCTCGGACTTTGATCCGAGCCTCAGTCGCAGCGGCGTCGAATTGCCAAGCGTCTCGTTCATTTAGTCCCCCCGGCGCCAAACTGGCGGGCTCGCGCCTGACGGCACGATTATGGCGCCTGCATTCGAGTTCCATGTGACAGTCTGGAACGGAACCAGCCACCCGACCGGCGATCCAGGTTGATGCCGCAGGCAGCCTTGCGATGAAGCTTGCTCTTGCGGGAAACGGCGACGCGCAGATGGCCGGCCAACTGCCAGCCGGTTTGCGTCCTCAAATCGGAACACGAGTGATCTACAACAGGCTCTTGCATTATTCGGCATACCGAAAGCAATAAGCCGCAGCGCGCTCAACCGAGCCGCGCCGGAGTTGATCCAAATCGTCACTCCCCGTTGCTGGCCTGGTGTGCCCCAGCATCGCCCTCTCCCGAACCGCCCGCTCCTCCGCCACAATGCAGCCCTCTCATCCAAAGGCTGGCGCGGCACTTCAAGGCAGCCGAATCTGCGCTTGAATCAATTCAACAAAGAACATCACACATCAGTCAACTTATAAAGTAATTAATTTCATCGGTTTGGATTTAAAGAACTTAATATAAGCAACCTCGAATATAAGGACTTTATTAAGCAAGCGCGATTGGACCTAGGCTCATTTGAATGACGCGACGTCCATGACCAGCCACTGCAACAAGCAACGCTCGCTCAAGGATTGCCTGCGCCCACGTGGCGGAATAACTTTGTTGGGTTGGTCCGATGAACCGCGCCTAGCGTGCGGGCTGCCACAACAATCCAACGACGAGAAGTGCATGACCGCCACCACCAAACCAGCATCCCTGTCGGACGCTGGGCAGGGGACAGCAAGAACATCTGGTGGACTGCGGGGTCGGGGGTGGATTCGGAAACAGCGGATCGACGACGCTCGAAAGCTCAGGGAACAGATTGCCGAACTTGAACGGGCGTTGATCGCCACCGCAGATGTGGCGAAGCCGCGAAGGCCTTCCGAGATCGGTTTTCAAATTCAGGCGCACAGGTCGCGGCTTCAGCGGCTGGAGCACTGCATCTCTGCCCTGGAGAGAGGTTTTTTGCTGGGGCCGCCGGGGACACCGGGGTTGTTACCCGCGCCAGCGCTGTCCCTCGACGCTAGCAATGTGGAGACCGATCTCCACCAGACAATGCTCGACTACGCTGCTTTGCGAACCCGGCGTCGACACGCAAGTTCCCCTGCTCAGGCCAGCCACCAGCGGGCCCGCCTTTTTACATTGACTTTTCCACCCATCTGCCTTGCTCCCGAAACTCCAGCGAATTGGAGAATCTTAAATTCGATTCCTTGCCCTCAAGACGATCCACCCGGACCAGCAATTCGACCGCATCTCGGCTGCGAGTTCGTGAGGGCCATGGGCATCATCGTTCACCAGGTGATGCCGAGCTTCAGCTTGCCGGAATAGCTCTTCACGTTGCCGGAGAACTCGCCCTGGAAGGCGGCCGCGGCAAAGACGCCGGAGGGAGAGGTGTACTGGGCGCCGGCGTCGACGAGCAGGGCGTTGCGGTCGGGTTTGGCGCCGTTGATGGTGAAGCTGCTGGCGGGAAGAGCCTGGAAGCCGGCGCCGAAATTACGGTCGGTGCCGCCATTGATCGCCCACGCGGCGCGGCCGCTCAGCGTCAGTCTGGCGCCGTCCTCGAGCGCGATCGCATGGTCGAGCCGGGTACCGAGTTCGACCCGGGTCGCGGTGCTGGTGTCGCTGTCAAAGTGAAGCGCGAAGGGTCCGGCGCC
>NZ_JAIUID010000011.1:0-147953 GCF_020165435.1 Mesorhizobium sp. BR1-1-2 | reverse complement strand
GCAGTAGGGCAGTAGGGCAGTAGGGCAGTAGGGCAGTAGGGCAGTAGGGCAGTAGGTGGGACTATTCAGGCGACAATTTGCGGATCAAAAGCCGTAAGAGCGTCCCCACGCTCTCGCTCCGGGTCATCAATGGTTCGGCTGCTTCATGCGACGTAATTCCGACGCGCTGTGCGATCAGCAGATGGGTCTCGAGTTCCTTGAGAGATCCCTGCGCGATCCTCAGAAACTGCTGATAGGAAGCGCGGCTTTCCCGACCATAGCCCTCGGCGATGTTGGCAGGCACAGAGGTAGCTGCCCGACGCAGCTGTGCTGTCAGCCCATAGAGCTCTTCTTTCGGCCAGGCTTTTGTAGCTTCATAGATTGATACCGCCAACTCCACGGCCTGCTGCCAGACGATCAGATCCTTGTAGGACTCGATCTTCACCATCGACTGTCACCCCTACTGCCCTACTGCCCTACTGCCCTACTGCCTTATTCCCCTAAACATTCAGCAACAAATACTCCCTCTCCCAAGGACTGATCACTTCCATGAACGTCTCGAATTCCGCCCGCTTGATCGCCGCGTAGGTTGCGGCGAAGGACTTGCCCAAAAGTGCGCAGAGTTCCTCGTCGCCCTCGAACAGGTCGACGGCTTCGAGCAGGCTGCGCGGCAGGTCGATCTCGTCGGCATTGGCGGTGGTCAGCACCGGAGGCTCGGCCTTGATCTTGTTGGTGATGCCGATCAGCCCGCAAGCGAGCGAAGCGGCCAGTGCCAGGTAGGGATTGGCGTCGGAGGAGGGGATGCGGTTTTCGACGCGCCGCGCCGCCGGATCCGAGCGCGGCACGCGGAATGCCGTTGTGCGGTTGTCGTAGCCCCATTTGTTGTTGACCGGAGCTGAAGCCGCCTGTGTCAGCCGGCGGTAGGAATTGACATAGGGCGCAAACATCACCAGCGCGTTCGGCACATGCTTCTGCATGCCGCCGATGAAATGGAAAAAGTCCTCGGTTTCCGAGCCGTCCTCGGCCGAGAAGATGTTCTTGCCCGTCTTCCTGTCGATGACCGATTGGTGGATGTGCATGGCGGAGCCCGGCTGACCCTGGATCGGCTTGGCCATGAAGGTGGCGTAGATTTCGTGCTTCAGCGCCGCCTCGCGAATGGTGCGCTTGAACATGAATACCTGGTCGGCGAGTTCGACGGGATCGCCGTGGCGCAAATTGATCTCGAGCTGGCCGGCGCCCTCCTCATGGATGAGCGTGTCGATCTCCAGGCCCTGGCTTTCGGAAAAATGATAGATGTCGTCGATCAGTTCGTCGAATTCGTTGACGCCGGCGATCGAATAGCCGGCGCCGCCGCCGATCGCCCGCCCCGAACGGCCGACGGGCGGTGTCAGCGGGTAGTCCGGATCCGGGTTCTTGCGCACCAGATAAAACTCGATCTCGGGTGCCACCACCGGTTTCAGCCCACGCCTGTCATAGGCGGCTAGAACACGCTTCAAGACGTTGCGCGGCGTGAATTCCACCGAGCGGCCATCCTGGTGGACGAGGTCGCAGATGACGGCCGCCGTCGGGTCTTCCTCCCAGGGTACCACCGTCAGCGTCGACAGGTCCGGCATGAGCTTGAGGTCGCCGTCGTCCTCCGGATAATGGAAGCCGTTGCCGTCCTCGGGATAGCCGCCTGAAATGGTGGTCATGAACACGGCTGAAGGCAGCGCCAGCGAGGTGTTGGAGGTGAATTTCTTCGACGGCATCATCTTGCCGCGGGCGACGCCGGCCTGGTCAGGCGTAATGCATTCGATGTCTTCGATGCCGCGCCAGTCCAGCCATTCGCTGACTTCCTTCCAGTTCTTGACGCCACGCAGGTTTTTCACGAAAGCAGGCGTGCGGGCGCGCCCTCCGCGACTCGACGGACGGACTTCCTTTTTTGCAGGCGGCATTATTCACCAGATTGGGTTGCGGATTTAGGAGTATAGCCGTGCCCGGCGACCGAAGGGAAGGGGAGCCGCTGGTATCGGCCGTTGCGGTTGAAAATCGCGGCCGTGAGCTTAGGTTCAGCCTCGTTTACACATGAGAAGGCGTCGATGCAAAAGACCGGCCAACTGACCACCATAGGCTTCGATGCCGACGATACGCTGTGGCAGAACGAACAGTTCTTCCGCATGACCGAGAAGCGGCTTGCCGCCATGCTCGCCGATCACGGCGAAGAGGAACATATCTCGGCACGGCTGCTGGAGGCGGAGAGGCGCAACCTTGCCGTCTATGGTTTCGGCATCAAGGGATTCACGCTGTCGATGATCGAGACGGCGATCGAGGTCACGCAAGCTCGCGTCCCGGCTTCGATCATATCGGAGATCCTCGGCGCCGGCCGCGAGATGCTGAGTCACCCGATCGAGGTCTTGCCGCATGCGCGCGAGACCGTGGAGCGGCTCGCCGGCGCCTTTCGCCTCGTGCTGATCACCAAGGGCGATTTGTTCGACCAGGAGCGCAAGCTGGCCGGGTCCGGCCTCGGGGATCTGTTCGACGCGATCGAGATCGTCAGCGACAAGAACGCGGCTACCTATGCGCGCGTTTTCAGTCGTCATGGCGATGGCCCGGCCAGGAGCATGATGGTCGGCAATTCGCTGAAGTCCGATGTGCTGCCGGCCATCGAGGCCGGCGGCTGGGGAGTTCATGTGCCGCACGAATTGACCTGGGTGCTTGAACATGTCGAAGCGCCCATTGCCGAACCGCGCTTCCGGCAGATCTCCGATCTCGGACAACTGCCCGAACTGATCGAGAGCCTCGCCGGATAGGCTTACTCGCTGCCTTCAGCGGTTGACCAGCCGATCAATCACCGGCTGCAATCGCTCGGGCGTGATCGGCTTGGCCACCACCGCGTCGACGATGTTTGAAAGGCCCAGGCTCTCCGGCGTGCCGTTCTTGGTTGAAAGCAATACCACCGCAGGGAGCGATTTGCCCGAGGCCCGCCGCAACAGCTCGATGCCGGGCATCAGAGTGTCGCAGTCCCTGTTATCGGCGCCGCCGTCCAGGACAATCACGGCCAGGACCAGCAAGCGCAAGGTCTTCGCCGCCATGTCGGGTGATTCCGAGATCGGCTTGAGCCCGGACCGCTCGACGATCTTGGAAATCACCACCCGATTGATCGGCGACTTGCCGACAACGAGCACCTGCGAGGTCTGACGGATCGTCTCCGTGGCTGAATCCCGGCTCACCAGATTCGGACGTCTCGCGCTTTCGTCGTCACGCTTCACTGGGCACCCAAGTCAGCCAAGAAACTCGTCCCATTTCAATGCAGAGTTGAAATCAGGCGACAATTGGCGTGAGATCGCGGTCCCTGTCAAGCCGAAATAAAAAGCTTCTGGAAAGCATTCCCGCAGCAGTCAATTCAAGCAACAGTACTGTACTGCTCTGTCCATTCCTTGGTTGCATGAAGATAAAATTCACCTGCGCATACACGGCGCAGGTGAGAGGCGGCCCTGCGCGATCTTCGATCAGCCATGGCTTTGCTGCGTGACGATGACCGGGATCAACAGGTCCCCCCAATTGCCGTCGCCGCCATGGTGTCGTGCCGAGCGCACCAGCTCGACCGAGACGCCGGCTTCCACCGCCTTCATCACCGACTGGTTGAGCCGGTGCAGATCGTTGGCCAGCATGCGGATCGTCGCTTGCTGGTCGATGCTCATCGTGGTCGACTGCTCTTCGGCCCGTTCCTTGACGCGGCTTATCGATGCCATTGGTCTTCTCCTTGCTGTATGCCCTTGGGCGTTTGCCGAGATCCCTGGTCTGCTATTCCGCAGCCGGTTTGAACTGGGCGTGCTCGGTCGATTCATGCATGGCCGTGGTCGATGACCGTCCGCCGGTGATCGCCATCGACACGGCATCGAAATAGCCGGTGCCGACCTCGCGCTGGTGCTTGGTCGCGGTGTAGCCGTTGGCCTCCGCCGCGAACTCGGCTTCCTGCAACTCGGAATAGGCTGCCATCTGCCGCTCCTTGTAGCCGCGGGCGAGTTCGAACATGCCGTAGTTGAGCTGGTGGAAACCGGCCAGCGTGATGAACTGGAACTTGTAGCCCATGGCGCCGAGCTCTTTCTGGAACCTGGCGATCGTGGCGTCGTCGAGGTTCTTCTTCCAGTTGAACGAGGGCGAGCAATTATAGGCCAGCAGCTTGCCGGGATGATGCCTGTGCACGCCCTCGGCGAACCTCCTCGCCTGCGCCAGGTCGGGCTTCGAGGTTTCGCACCAGATCAGGTCGGCGTGGGGAGCGTAGGCAACGGCGCGCGCGATGCAGGGCTCGATACCGTTCCTCACCTGGTAGAAGCCTTCCACCGTGCGCCCGGCGTCGTAGTCGACGAAAGGCTGGTCGCGCTCGTCGATGTCGGAGGTGAGCAGCTTTGCCGCTTCGGCGTCCGTGCGCGCCACGACCAGGGTGGGCGTACCCATCACGTCGGCTGCCAGACGTGCGGCATTGAGATTGCGGATGTGGGCCGCGGTCGGGATCAGCACCTTGCCGCCGAGATGGCCGCACTTCTTTTCCGATGCCAATTGATCCTCGTAATGGACGCCGGCGGCACCTGCCTCGATGAACGCCTTCATGATCTCGAAAGCGTTGAGCGGCCCACCGAAACCGGCTTCGGCGTCGGCGACAATAGGTGCGAACCAGGTATCGACCGAAAGCCCCTTGCCTTCGGAGGTCTCGATCTGGTCGGCGCGCTGCAAGGTGCGATTGATGCGCTTGACGAGTTCGGGCGCGGCATTGGCCGGGTAGAGCGACTGGTCCGGATACATGGCAGAGGCGGTGTTGGCGTCGGCGGCGACCTGCCAGCCAGACAGGTAGATCGCCTTCAGCCCGGCGCGCACCTGCTGCATTGCCTGGTTGCCGGACATGGCGCCGAGCGCGTTGACGAAGTCCTCCTCGTGGATGAGCTTCCACAGCCGGTTGGCGCCCATTTCCGCCAGACTCTGGCGGATCTGCACCGAGCCGCGCAGTCGCGTCACATCCTCCGGCGAATAGGGACGTTCGATGCCGTCGAAGCGACCCTCAGGGGCCGAGGGGACGAGGTTGTAAAAATCAGTCATGCTCTACTCCGGAGGATTGTTTCTCTGTGGCTCGGCGGCATTCCCCTCGCCGCGTTTGGATGTGACTGAATTTACAGTGGGAGGCGAAATGAGCTAGGGAAATCGAAGAATCGCGCCATCAATAAGGGAAAATCTGTATTGTGTTTGACAGATCGCCGAGGTAAATTTGTAATTATTGTAAAGCCTGGCACGGCAGCGTAGCAGCGACTGAAATGTAAATTCCTGTCAAGGACGTCCATGGCCGACCAGAAGATATTTGCCGGGCCGCGTATCCGCCGCATCCGCAACGCCAAGGGCCTGACCCAGACGGCAATGGCCGAAGGCCTCGGCATCTCGCCATCCTATCTCAACCTGATCGAGCGCAACCAGCGGCCGCTGACGGTGCAGTTGATCCTGAAGCTGGCGTCCGCCTACAAGGTCGATCCGCGTGAGCTGCAGGGCGAAGCGGGCGGCTCTGTCGCGGCCTTGAGGGAAGTGTTTGCCGATCCGCTGCTGGCTGGCGAACTGCCGGGAGACCAGGAACTGATCGAGCTTGCCGAAGCCGCGCCCAATGCCTCCGCGGCCGTGATAAAACTGTTCCGTGCCTATCGCGAGCAGGCCGAGCGCCTGTCCGACCTCAACGAGCTTCTTGCGCGCGAGGGGCGGGTGACGGCGCTTTCCAGCGCCCGCCTGCCGATCGACGAGGTGCATGAGACCTTCGAGCGTCGGCCGAACCATTTTGCGCATATCGAGGAAGAGGCGGAAGCGTTCACTTCGGTGCTCGATCCCGGCGACGATTTGTCTGCCGCGCTGAAGGCCTGGCTGAAGCGCGAATACGGCATCGTCGTCAAGGTGCTGCCGGTCGCCACAATGCCGAACTGGCGCCGCCGTTACGATCGCCATTCGCAGCGCCTGTTCCTGTCCGAGCGCCTGTCGCCGTTCGACCAATTGCGCGAAATAGCGATGGAGGCATGCCTTATCCGCATGACCGTCGCGGTCGCCGGCGAGATCCAGGCGCTGAAACTGTCCACAGACGAGGCCCGCCGCCTCGCCCGGTTCGAACTCGGGCGCTACGCGGCGCATGCGCTGATGATGCCTTACCAGGCTTTCCACGCGGCGGCCGTTCGTGCCCGCTACGATATCGACGTGCTGCGCTCGCGCTTCGGCGTTTCCTTCGAGCAGGCGGCCAACCGGCTGACCACGCTGCAGCGGCAAGGCGCCGCGGCCGTGCCGTTCTTCATGCTGGAGATCGACAATGCCGGCAATCGCTTCCGCAAAGCCGGCAGCCAAGGCTTTCCGCAAAGCCGCTTCGGTGGCGCTTGTCCCAAGCTTCCCGTGCACGTCGCCTTCAGCCAGCCCGGCCAGATTTTCGTCGAAGCGGTGGAAATGCCCGACGGCGCCGAGTTCCTCTGCATCGCCCGCACGCTGGAAGGGCCGCAAGGCGCGTTCTCCGAGCGGCCGCGCCGCACTGCGCTGCTGCTCGCATGCGACATCGGCTTTCGCGACGACATCGTCTACGGTGCGGCACTTCCCGGCCCGACGGCTGGAAAAGGCGGAGCTGGCGCGGTAGCGGCGACGCCGGTCGGGCCCGCCTGCCGGCTTTGCGAGCGCGTCGGCTGCCTGACGCGCGCCGAGCCGCCGGTGACGCGCCCGCTTGGCCTCGACGAGATGGTGACGGGCCTGAGCGCCTTCGATTTCCAGTGACGCTTCCCATGGCGGACTTGCCACAATCGCCGGCGGTCTCTGGATCACGCCGGGCCCGCGCCTTTGCGTTACCCGAATAAGGTACGTTTTTGTCGTCCCTTGCGCATTGTGCCGTACTCAAAACCTCGACAGTCGTACCCATGACCGACACCGCATCATCGCCGATCGCTCGTTCATCGACCGTCCCGCAGCGGGAGGAGCGCATCGGCTTCCTGCTCGTGTTCCTGTCGGCATTGATGTGGAGTTTCGGCGGCACGATCGCCCGCTTCATCATCGCCGGCGACAGCTGGACGGTGGTGTTCTGGCGTTCCGTATGGGCGGCGGCCTTCCTGCTCTGCTTCATGGTCTGGCGTGATGGCTGGCGCGGCATGCTGAGGTCGTTTCGCGGCATGGGCCTGCCCGGCCTTGCCGTGGGGTTCTGCTTCGCTACCGCATCGACCTCTTTCGTCGTGGCGCTTGCCTACACCACCGTCGCCAACATCCTGTTGATGCAGGCCGGCGTGCCGCTGCTTGCGGCGCTGTTTGCCTGGGCGCTCTTTCGCGAAAGAGTGGCGGTCGCGACCTGGCTGGCGATTGCCGCCGTCATCGCCGGTGTCGCCATCATGGTGTCGGAATCGCTCGATGGCGCCGTTTCGCCCATAGGCGACGGGCTGGCGCTGCTGATCGCCGTCATGTTCTCGATCGCCACCGTCATCACACGGCGCTTCTCCAGCGTGCGCATGACGCCGGCGACCTGCCTCGGCACCATCCTGGCGGCGGGCTTTGCCGCCTCGCAGGCTTCGGCCTTCGCCGTATCGGGCAGCGATATGGGTTTTCTCTTCGTGTTCGGCGTGGTCAATCTCGGCCTCGGCCTCGCCTTCTTCGCCACCGGCGCGCGGCTGATCCCGGCCGCCGTCGCCGCGCTGCTGGGCACGTTTGAGCCGATCCTCGGGCCGATATGGGTGTGGCTGATCCATTCCGAGGTGCCGTCGGGCCGCACCATCGTCGGCGGCGCCGTGGTGGTCACGGCGCTGCTCGTCCATATCGGACTGGAGTTCAAGCGACAGACGCGGCCAGTCAGGGCAGGGGTCACCGGCGTGCCGTCGCCGAATTGATGCGGCGCCCTAGCTTTGCCATTGACAAGTTCGCTGCCGCGCGGGCAGGCTGGGACCACGGCAACAACAAGACAGGCTTATCTTGCCAAGTCTCCCCGGCGACCCGATCGAGACCGGATCACATTCCAGTATTTCTGCCTGCGCGGGGGCGAAAGCTTCTGACGATGCGGCGACTCCTTCCAGCCCAGGACAGTGGCGCGCGAGCATCGCTTGCGACAGCCGGCGACGCGGCAATTGGCGCTTGTCGCCTCCTGGAAAGCTCAATAGTCTGAAGCAAATGCCCGGCCGCGCGGATACCGCGACGCGCCGGCGATGGAACACTCACCAAAGGAGAATAGCATGATCCGCAAAGCGCTCTGGCTTTCGGCGACTTCGGCATTTCTGGCGCTCTTTACGCTCGGCGGCCACGCCGAGGACCGCGTCGTCAATGTCTTCAACTGGTCGGACTATATCGACCCCACGGTCATCGATGATTTCACCAAGCAGACCGGCATCAAGGTGGTCTATGACACGTTCGATTCCAATGAGATCCTGGAAACCAAATTGCTTGCCGGCGGCAGCGGCTATGACGTCGTCGTGCCGAGCGGCAATTTCCTTGCCCGCCAGATCCAGGCCGGCGTGTTCCAGAAGCTCGACAAGTCGAAGCTGCCGAACCTCTCCAACATGTGGGACACGGTTTCGGAACGGACCGCGAAATACGATCCCGGCAACGAATATTCAATCAATTATATGTGGGGCACGGTCGGCCTCGGCTACAACGTCAAGAAGGTGCAGGCAGCGCTCGGCACCGACAAGATCGACAGCTGGGACGTGTTCTTCAATCCGGAAAAGCTGGCCAAGCTGAAGGATTGCGGCGTCTATGTCCTGGATTCGCCGACCGACATCTTCCCGACTGCCTTCAAATATCTCGGCATCGATCCTGAGACCACGTCGCCGGACGATTTTGCCAAGGCCGAGGAATTGATGATGAAGATCAGGCCCTACATCAGGAAGTTCCATTCCTCCGAATACATCAACGCTCTGGCCAATGGCGACATCTGCCTGGCGGTTGGCTGGTCGGGCGACGTGTTCCAGGCGCGCAACCGCGCCGAGGAGGCCAAGCAGGGCGTCGAGATCGGCTACGCCGTGCCGAAGGAAGGCGCCGAAATGTGGTTCGACCAGATGGCAATCCCTGCCGATGCGCCGCATGTCGCCGAGGCGCATGAGTTCCTGAACTACATGATGAAGCCGGAGGTGATCGCCAAATCGTCGAACGCCGTGCTCTATGCCAACGGCAACAAGGCTTCCCAGCAATTCGTCGACAAGGCGCTTCTGGACGATCCGGCTGTCTACCCGGACGCCGCGACCTTGCAGAAGCTCTTTACGATCTCGCCCTACGATCCCAAGACCCAGCGCGTCATCACGCGCACCTGGACCAAAATCGTCACCGGTCAGTAGCCAGTCCAAGGAGGCCCGGCAGCCACCCTGCCGGGCCTCCTTCTTTTGATGGGGCAAAACAGCAGGACGGAGTGGGCACATGAAATCGCTTGGCAGCATCCGCAGGGATTTCGCGCCTTGGAACGATCCGAACGCCAAGCCATACATCCAGTTCGATAACGTCTCCAAGAAGTTCGGCGACTTCACCGCCGTCAACAATCTCTCGCTGACCATATTCGAGCGCGAGTTCTTCGCCCTGCTCGGCGCCTCCGGTTGCGGAAAATCGACGCTGCTAAGGATGCTCGCCGGCTTCGAGGAGCCGACATCAGGCCGCATCCTGCTCGACGGCCAGGATCTGCGCGGCATCCCGCCTTATCGCCGGCCGGTCAACATGATGTTCCAGTCCTATGCCTTGTTTCCGCATATGACGGTGGAGAACAACATCGCCTTCGGCCTCAAGCAGGAAGGCATGGCCAAGCCGGACGTCGAAAAGCGCGTCGCCGAGATGCTCAAGCTGGTCAAGCTCGAGCAGTTCGCCAAGCGCAAGCCGCACCAGCTCTCCGGCGGCCAGCGCCAGCGTGTCGCGCTCGCCCGTTCGGTCGCCAAGCGGCCGAAGGTGCTGCTGCTCGACGAGCCGCTCGGCGCGCTCGACAAGAAGCTGCGCGAGGAGACGCAGTTCGAACTGATGGATCTTCAGCAGGAACTCGGCCTAACCTTCGTCGTCGTCACCCACGACCAGGAAGAGGCCATGACCATGGCCGACCGCATCGCCATCATGGACAAGGGCGAGGTCATGCAGGTCGCGACGCCAGCGGAAGTCTACGAGGCCCCGGCGTCGCGCTTCGTCGCGCATTTCGTCGGCAACGTGAACATGTTCGAGGGCAAGGTTGCCGAACGGACGGACAAGACGGCGCGCATCACCGGGGCGACCGGCGCCCAGATTCTCGTCGAGAATGCCGGCAACGCCGCCGCCGCGGGCGCCGATATCGTCTTCGCGATCAGGCCGGAGAAGATCAAGGTGTCGTCCAAGAAGCCGGCCGACGGCGTCAATGCGCTGGAGGGCGAGGTCTACGACATCGCCTATCTCGGCGACATGACCGTCTACCACGTCCGGCTGGACGACGGGCAACTCGTGCGGGCAAGCGCCCTGAACGCGGCGCGCATCACCGAAGACCCGCTGACCTGGAACGACCGCGCCTGGGTCTCTTTTCGGCCGGATGCCGGCGTCGTGCTGACGCGGTAGGGGGTGACATGTCCGACATCGCCGCCACCGACGCCGCCCTACCGGCCGCGGCCAAACCGTTGCTGGCGCGGCTGGGCGCCGGCTTCGTCAACCGTCTCGTCATCTTCATTCCCTATCTCTGGCTGCTGTTCTTCTTTCTCGTCCCCTTCATCATCGTCTTCAAGATCTCGTTGTCGCAGACGGCGATTGCCATGCCGCCCTATACGCCGGTGCTTGATTTCAGCGACGGCGTCTCCGGCTTCTTCGCGGGCTTTCGCGATCTCAACTTCGACAACTATGCCTGGCTGACGCAGGACGCGCTCTATTTCAACGCCTATGTCACCAGTCTGATCATCGCGGCGATCTCGACCGTGCTGACGCTGATCGTCGGCTACCCCATAGCCTACGGCATGGCCCGCGCGCCGGCGACGATCCGGCCGACCTTGCTGATGCTGGTCATCCTGCCGTTCTGGACCTCGTTCCTGATCCGGGTCTATGCCTGGATCGGCATCCTGAAGCCCGAGGGGCTGCTCAACCAGTTGCTCCTGTCGCTGCACCTGATCAACCAGCCGCTGGTCATCCTCAACACCTATACGGCGATTTTCATCGGCATCGTCTACTCCTACCTGCCGTTCATGGTGCTGCCGCTCTATTCGTCGCTGGAAAAAATGGATTATTCGCTGATCGAGGCGGCCAAGGACCTTGGTTGTCCGCCGACCAGCGCGTTCTGGAAGATCACGTTCCCGCTGTCATTGCCCGGCGTGATCGCCGGCTGCCTGCTGGTGTTCATTCCGGCGGTCGGCGAATTCGTCATTCCCGATCTGCTTGGCGGGTCGCAGACGCTGATGATCGGCAAGACGTTGTGGAACGAGTTCTTCGCCAATCGCGACTGGCCGGTCTCTTCCGCCGTCGCCGTCATCCTGCTGCTGTTGCTGACGGTTCCGATCATGATCTTCCAGCAGGCCCAGGCGAAGGCGCAGGAGCAGGACAAATGAACACCACCTGGAGCCGCTTCAACATCACTTCGATCGTGCTCGGTTTCGCCTTCCTCTATCTGCCGATCGTGCTGCTCATCGTGTTCTCCTTCAACGAATCCAAGCTGGTCACCGTCTGGGGCGGCTTTTCGACCAAATGGTACGTGTCGCTGTTCCACAATCAGGGCCTCATGGATGCCACCTGGGTGACGGCGCGCGTCGGCGTCATTTCGGCCACGGCGGCGACCGTGCTCGGCACGCTGGCGGCGCTGACGCTGACACGCTACACGCGTTTCCGGGGCAGGGTGCTGTTCTCCGGCATGGTGTTCGCGCCTTTGGTCATGCCCGAAGTCATCACCGGCCTGTCGCTGCTGCTGCTCTTCGTCGCTGTCGGCCTGGACCGGGGCTTCCTCACCGTCACACTCGCCCATACCACCTTGACGATGTGCTTCGTCGCCGTCGTCGTGCAGTCGCGCCTGGTATCCTTCGACCGCTCGCTGGAGGAGGCGGCGATGGATCTCGGCGCGCCGCCGGTCAAGACATTCTTCCAGATCACGCTGCCCGTCATCCTGCCCGCGATCGTGTCGGGATGGATGCTTGCCTTCACGCTCTCGCTCGACGACCTGGTCATCGCCAGCTTCACCTCGGGGCCGGGCGCGACCACGCTGCCGATGAAGATCTACAGCCAGGTTCGTCTCGGCGTGACGCCGGAGATCAACGCCGCCTGCACCATTCTGATCGCGGTCGTCGCGGTCGGTGTCATCGTCGCTTCCCTTGCAAACAAGCGTCGCGAGGTCCAGCGTCAACGCGACGAACAGGCCGCGCAACGCGGCTGAGCATGATCCCGAAAAGTGGGCACCGGTTTTCGGGCGAGATCATGCCCGAACAGGCTGGGCATGATCCCGAAAAGCAAGCACAGGCTTTCACGGACAAACGGTTCGGTTTGTCCAGAGATCATGCTTGAACAAAGAGGCCGAAAGGCCGCTTATTCGCCCGACACGCCGCGGTTGATCGGCGAAATGAACGGCGTGCTCCATGTCCCGCCAACGAAGAAGGACGATTGCTTGGGGCCTTGCTGGCCATTTGCCTGCGTGGCGACCTGGTCCGGCTGGATGACACCGCCCGACAGCGCCAGCCCCCGTCCGGCATAGGAGGCGATGCCGGAAAGCCAGATCTTGTACTTCGCCGAATTGGCCTCGGCCTTGTCCAGTCTCGCCACGCCCTTCGAGATGGTTGCCTTCAGTTCGGCGCCATCGATCGGCAGCGTCCCGTCCGAGACGTCATCGAGCGCGAAGAAGCCGCCCTGTTCGGTATGCTTGAGAAAGGCGGGCAGGTTGAACTTGCTGAGCGCGCCTGGCCCGAAGGTCGCCGAAACCGAGCCGTCGGCGGTTTCGAAAATCGAGTCCCAGGTCCTGCCGGGCCCTTTGAGGATGACGGACACGGTCCCCGTGCCGACCGGCACCAGTCGCGTCATCCCGGCCGCCGTGCCGAAAGCGCCGCCATCGATATCGGAAGCCAACAGCCGGATCTCGACCTGGCTGCCCTCGGGCTTGCGGTCGAAACGAAGGCTGCTCTGGATGTTGCCGCCAAAGGCAGAGGCGTCGGAAATGT
Organism: Mesorhizobium sp. BR1-1-2; assembly: GCF_020165435.1. Taxonomy (NCBI): domain Bacteria; kingdom Pseudomonadati; phylum Pseudomonadota; class Alphaproteobacteria; order Hyphomicrobiales; family Phyllobacteriaceae; genus Mesorhizobium; species Mesorhizobium sp. BR1-1-2. The sequence continues at coordinate 134,901 of NZ_JAIUID010000011.1, read as the reverse complement.
CGAAAACGGACAGGCCGTCCTTGACCTGGGCCGTGGCGGCGACGTCGGCAAGCTGGATGGAGCCTGCCGTGGCGTGCGCCGCAGACAGCCGGAGGTCCAGATTGACCCGGTCGGCGAAATTCGTGTCGGCTTCGCTTGGACCTGCGCCGCTTGCCGGTCCGAGCGGCGTGAAGGCGGACAGGAACGACCTCAAATCGAGCGTGTCGAAGGCGAGCGTGCCGGAGATCACCGGCTGTGTGTCGCCGAGCGACAGGTCCAGGGCACCCATTCCCGGGTTATTGTCGAGGGAGAGTGCGGTGTTTTCGAATTTGACCCGGCCGGCCGTCGCGGTCACCTTGCTCGAGACGCTGACGGAGCCGATCGCGGCGCCCGGCGCGATATCGGCCTGCGACCATTCAAGCACGCGGCGCAGCGAGGGCGCCGAAAACTTGGCCTGGCCGTCGAGATAGGCGTTTTCGGACATGCTGGCCATGCCGTCGAAAGAGAAGGTGGCGGGCGCGGCCTTGAAGGACAGCGTCAGCGGCGCCATGCCTCCGGCAAACAACACCAGCGGCTTCGGCGATGCGGCGTCCACGGCGACGCTTTCGCCGCGCCAGATGCCGGTCGCCGAGAGCGTCGCATTGCTGTTCATAGCCGCCCATGTCGCTTGGCCGCTCAGGCTGCTCAGCACCTCTTCGTCCTTGCCGTTGACGGACGCCACCATGCGGCCGTCCCTGAACTCCACCGTGCCGAAAGTGTCGGCCGGCAGCTTGTCAAGATCGGGCTTGGCGGGGTCCGCACCGACCACGCCGCGCGCCACGTCGATGGCGCGTGCGATGCGGCCGCCGGTCGGAGCGGTGGGCAGGAACAGGCCGCTCGCAGTGCGCTGGACCCTGATCGTCGGCCGCACCAGCCGCGCCGTGGAAAACACCACGTCGCCGCGCAGCGCCGCCATGGCCGAGAGGTCGACCTCGACCCGTTCGGCCTCGACGACCGGCGGTGCGTCGACGTCGGTCCACTTCGAAAGCGTCACATCCGTCAGGATCGCCCGGAAGTTCGGCCAGACCTCAATGCGCGGCGAGCCTTCGATGGCGACGCGGAAACCGCTCCAGGCACTTAATTCCCAGGCGATGCGATCGCGCACGATGCGCGTCGAAGCGATGAGCGGCAGGGCGGCGATCGCCAGCGCGATGACGATCACGGCAGCGCCGATCGCCCATGTTCCGCGTCGGATCAAAGATGATGGCATATCGCCCCGTATGCTTTCGTTCCGACAAAGATCGTCCGGCGGGTGTAAACCCGGTCGTCACACGACTGCCAGTCGTCACCACGACTTCCAGTTGTCACCACGACTTCTAGTCGTCACTACGACTTAGGGCCGACGCATTTCAAGTCTTTATGGCCCGGCGATGGCATTTGCGCACATCTGGGCGCCCCGGCCGAACAAAATCTTGCTCTGCTGCGGCGCAATATGCATAAGCGATGGCGATCCTGGGAGGACCCATCATGGCTGCCGAAGTACCACTCTGGACCCCAACGCAGGACCAGATCGACGCTGCGCCGCTGACCGCCTTCATGAAGGCCGCCGCGGCAAAGAGCGGCATGCCCCTGACCTCCTATGCCGACCTTCACCGCTGGTCGGTGGAGGATCGCGAAACGTTCTGGAGCCTGGTCTGGGATTTCTGTGGCATCGTCGGCGACAACGGCAGCGCCGGAGGCGGGCGCGTGCTTGTCGATGGCGAGAAGATGCCGGGAGCGGCCTTCTTTCCCGACGCGACGCTGAATTTCGCCGAGAACCTCCTGAGGAAGACCGGAGCCGGAGAAGCGATCGTATTTCGCGGCGAGGACAAGGTCGAGCGCCGGCTGTCCTGGAACGAACTGCATGCGCTCACCTCGCGTTTCCAGCAGCTCTTCCTGTCGCTCAAGGTCAAGAAGGGCGACCGTATCGCTGCGATGATGCCCAACATGCCGGAAACAGTCGCCGCCATGCTCGCAACCGCCTCTATCGGCGCGGTGTGGTCGTCCTGCTCACCCGATTTCGGCGAACAGGGCGTGCTCGACCGGTTCGGGCAGATCGAACCCGTCGTCTTCATAGCGCCCGACGGCTATTGGTACAACGGCAAGGCGATCGAGGTCGCCGACAAGGTCCGCGCGGTGGCCGCGAAACTGGGCACCGTTCGCAAGGTGGTGGTCGTCGACTATCTCGGCACCTCGGCCGATATCGCTGATACAATCGACAAGGCCGTGGCGATGGAAGAGGCGCTGTCGCCCTTCGCCGTCAGGCAGGTCGCCTTCGAGCGGCTGCCGTTTTCGCATCCGCTCTACATCCTGTTCTCGTCCGGAACCACCGGTATTCCCAAATGCATCGTCCATTCGGCCGGCGGAACACTGATCCAGCACCTCAAGGAACACCGCCTGCACGCAGGCTTGCTCGACGGCGACCGCTTCTTCTACTTCACCACCTGCGGCTGGATGATGTGGAACTGGCTGGTGTCGGGCCTCGCTTCGGGCGCGACGCTGCTGCTCTATGACGGCTCGCCCTTCTACCCCAACGGCAATGCGCTGTTCGATTTCGCCGATGCCGAGAAGATGACCTTCTTCGGCACCTCGGCGAAATTCATCGATTCGGTGCGCAAGACCGGCCTCAAGCCGATCCGCAGCCATGACCTGTCCACCGTGCGCGCCATCTCCTCGACCGGTTCGCCGCTCTCGCCCGAGGATTTCCGCTTCGTCTACGACGGCATCAAGAAGAATGTGCATCTGGCATCGGTCTCCGGCGGCACCGACATCGTTTCCTGCTTCGTGCTCGGCGTCCCGACCGAACCGGTATGGACCGGAGAGATCCAGGGACCAGGCCTCGGCCTTGCCGTCGACGTCTGGGACGACGACGGCAAGCCGGTCAGGCAGGAGAAAGGCGAATTGGTCTGCACCAAGGCGTTTCCGGCAATGCCGATCGGCTTCTGGAACGACCCCGAGGGCAAGAAATACCGGGCCGCCTATTTCGAGCGCTTCGACAATGTCTGGTGCCATGGCGACTTCGCCGAGTGGACCGCTCATGGCGGCATGATCATCCACGGCCGCTCCGACGCGACGCTCAATCCGGGTGGGGTGCGCATCGGCACGGCGGAGATCTACAATCAGGTCGAGCAGATGCCGGAAATCCTGGAGGCGCTCTGTATCGGCCAGGATTTCGACAATGACGTACGCGTGGTCCTGTTCGTGCGGCTGGCCGCCGGCGTTCAGCTCGACGAGGATCTGGAGAAGCGCATCCGGGCGAAAATCCGCGCCGGCGCCAGCCCGCGCCACGTGCCGGCCAGGATCGTCGCCGTGTCAGACATTCCGCGCACCAAATCGGGCAAGATCACCGAGCTTGCGGTGCGCGATGTCGTGCATGGCCGCGCTATCAAGAACAAGGAGGCGCTCGCCAATCCCGAGGCGCTCGAGCTGTTCAGAAACCTGCCGCAATTGGCCGAGTGATCGCCCGCCTGGCATGGTTAATCAAATCTGCCGCGCGAATTTACCTAGATTTCACGAGTGGTACACATTCGTAAATTTTTTCGGTACCCGGTAAGGACTTGTTAAGGCCCGGCGCCGATAGTCGCACGTAACTTGAGGGAGAAATCCCGTTCCTCAGCCCCCGGAGGATCTGAATTCGCTCAAGCCCCCGTTGTGACAGCAAATCCCATCTTTCAAGGCGTCCTGTTGGGCGCCTTTTCTTTTTCGGGCGGCTGGACGCACGGGAGCTTGCTATTCCGCAAGCACGCGCGTCGATGGGAACGCGATCTCGACCAGGGTTCCTTCGCCTGGCGTCGAGGTGATGATGAACCGGGCGCGGTTCGCTTCAACCATCGCCTTGGTCAACGGCAGACCGAGACCGGTGCCGTCGCCGCGCCCACGCTTCAATGCATTGATCTGTTTGAACGGCTTCAACGCCTGCTCGATCTCGGCTTGGCTCATGCCGATGCCCGTGTCGCGCACGCGCATGACGACATCGCCCGAGGTCTCGTAGGCCGTCGAGACGATCACCTGGCCGCCGGCCTGGGTGTAGCGGATAGCGTTCGACAGGATGTTGAGGGCGATCTGGCGCACGCTGCGCAGGTCCGCCACCACTTCCGGCAGCCGCGACGCGAAGCTGGAGCGGATGATGACGCGCTCGCGATTGGCCTGCGGCTGCATCATCGCCACGGTCTCGGCCAGCGTGTCGTTGAGCGACACCGCTTCATAGGCCATTTCCTGCTGGCCGGCCTCGATCTTGGAGATGTCGAGAAGATCGTTGACGAGATCGAGCACATGATTGCCCGATCGGTTGATATCGCGCAGATAATCGCGGTAGCGGTCATTGGCCACCGGCCCGAACTTCTCGTCCACCATCAGTTCGGAAAAGCCGATGATGGCATTGAGCGGCGTACGGATCTCGTGGCTGATGCGGGCGAGGAAATCCGTCTTCTGCGAGGAGGCGCGCTCGGCCACCGCACGCGCCTGGGTCAGGTCCTCTTCGGCCCTCTTCCACTGCGTGATATCGCGCACCACCGCGCAAAAGCCGCTGTCGTTGGGCAGTCGGCCGATGGTCATGAACAGCGGAATGAAACGGCCCTGCGCCTCGCGGCCGATGACTTCGCGGCCGTCGTTCAGGACGCTCGCCACGCCGGGCTCGGACAGGCCGTCGAGATAGTCGCGCGCCGCGCGCTGGCTTTCGATGGCGAACAGCGAGGCGAACGGCTTGCCGGTCACGTCGTCGCTGTCGAAGCCGAACAGCGCCTCGGCTGGACGGCTTATGGAACGGATCGCGCCGTCACGGCCGATCAGCACGACGCCGTCGGTGGCGGTATCGATGATGGTGCGCATCTCGGCGATGCGCGCCTTGAGCTCGGAAATATCGGGCTGCGCCTGCTCGTCGCCGGCCGGATGCAGTGCCGCCGGTGCCTCATCCTCGCCCGAACGGCGCACCACCAGCATCAGCGCCTTGCCGTCGCGCCACGGAACCGAGCGCAGGATAGCCTCGATCGGAAATTCCTGCCCCCCATGCGTCTTCAGCCGCAACGCCCGGTCGGCGCCCTCGGCGGCGCCGTCATGGCCATAGGGATCGGCAAACAGCGCGCCCAGCCCGCCGGCATCCGCCAGTTCATCGAGCGTCTCATAGCCTGTCAGCACGAGAAATTCCTCGTTGGCGTAATGAAGTTCATCCCCGGAATGGATGAGCAGCGGCACGGGCAGCTTGCTCAGGAGCGTGGTGTCGGGAGCCTTGCTCTCGTCTCCGACCGCAAAGGCCGACGGCACGAACCCTTCGAGCTTGAGCGGAGGCACTTTGAGGCGTGGCCGCTCGACCGGAGCCTCCACCGCGTCGCTTGTGCCGGTGGCCCCCTCGGCGGTTGCGGCCTGCTCATCGGATGCGGACGCTTCCTCGTCCCCGACCCAGTCCTCAATGTCCTCGGCATCGCGAAAATCGGCTGATGTCATGCTCTCGTCGTCGGCAATGTCATCATTCGCGCCGGCGACGGCCGGTTCGCCTGCCGCCGCGACGGGCTCTTCGCTCTCCCGTTCCGTCTGCGCCGCCGGTTCGGAAATCGGGGTCTCGCCATCGTTGTCGGCGACCGGCGCTGGTTCCTCGCTCCGCTCGGCATAGTCGAGCAGCGAACCCGTCACCCCGGCTGCCCTGTCGGCGGGCTCCTCATCAGCCGTTTTGTCCGGCCGTTCGCCGTCAAGCCGGGCGAGATCGTCTGCGTCCTCGGCATCGACATCGGTTTCTGAGGGCTCGGCCGATGCGGCTTCATCCTTTGGCGCAAGGTTTTTGCGGGCGTCCGCTGGTTTCCTGGACGGCTCCGCCGGCGTTGCCGCCTCCGGTTGCCCGGCATTGTCCGGAGCCGGTTTTTCGGCCTCCGGCTCGGCCGGGTTGCTTTCCTTCTTCAGCCGCTCGCCGATCTCGCGGAAAGCGCTGCGTTCCAGGGTCGAGAGACCCTTGTCGTTGGCCGGCTGGCGATGTTCGGCAAGCCGGATCACCTTGTCGGCAAAGCGGCGTTCGGGCTTCGGCACGATGGTCAGCGCCGGCACCTCGCCCCGGAACGGATCCGATGGCTTCGGCTCCTCGGCCTTCGTCGCCTCAGGCGCGGGTTCGACCGGTTCCGGCGCCTGAGGCGCCTCACTGTTGGGTACCAGCGCCATGCCGATCGCTTCCGGATCGACGATGGCGTCGCCAGCGCGGGCGACGCCGAAACCGCGAAAGCCCTCGAAGGCACGGCTGCGGCCATAGACCGGCAGCGCCGCCAGGTCGACCGGGATCTTCAGGTCGGTGCCGACGACCGGCCACAGCACGGAACGGCCGGACCAGGTGTCGCGCCGCTCCAGGAGACCGGCGATCTCGTCGGACGCATCGAGCCCGAAGGCCGCCGCGACGTCCCTGAAACGGCGGCCGATGACGTCCGCGGCCGGCTTGCCGACGACGTCGGCGAACTCCGGCGACAGCGCGCTGAACCTGCCCTCGGCGTCGGTGCGCCAGACAAAACGCATCGGCGCCGCCGTGCGATCCACGGCCCTGGCGGCCGGGGCTGCCGGGACAGCTGGAGGCTGGACATCCTGCTTCGCGTTCTCGGCTGGACCTTCGGCGGTAGCTGGCGAAGTCACGGCTTCGGCGTCCGGCGCGGCTGGGCCGCGCGCATGCCTCCCGTCCTCGCCGGCATTGAAATACCAATGGTCGTGCTGTGCCGGCGTACCGCTTGCCGCCGGCTGTCCGGGTTCTGACGCCGCCGGCTCTTGCACGGCCGCTTCGGCAGCGGCTTGTGCCTCCGGTTCCGAGATATCCTTGGCGACGGCCTGTGAGCGGTCACGTCCTTCCGAACGCTCGCCGGCTGAAGTTCCCTCCGCAAGCCCGCCGTCGTCGAGCCTGTTCTCGTCGATCACCACCAGCAAATGCCGCTCAGGCGTCAGTCGGGCGAGCCCCGCCGGATAGGATGTGCCGCCGCCCGGAACCAGCCGCTTGACGATGCGATCGCCCTCATTCGCGACGTCGGCCACCAGTGCGGCCAGCGTCGCGGGCTCGATCCCGAGCTGCGAAAAGCTCTCCGATGCCGCTTCGACATTGCCGCTGGCGTCGATGAAGGCGATGAAATGGCCATCTTCCGTGAAGCCGCTGATGGCCTTGCCGGCGATTTCGGCCGCACTGCGCGAGCCGGTCTGCGCCGCCGGCACCGCCAGCATGATGGCGTTCTCGCCGTCGGGCAGCGTCACAGCGCTTGCAAGGAAGCCGATGGCGCGGCTGGTCATGCCGGTCGCCAGCCTGACCGTGATGCTTCGGTCGCTGCCGATGTCGGGAAATCCACTGGTTGCCATGATCTGGCGGCGGGCGATCAGCGGCAGCCGTGCCTCGGCGCCGATGATGCTTTCGATGTCGGGATAGCCGAACACCGCGGCACCCGGTCCATTGGCCCAGATCACCTGCTCCAGATTCGCCGACAGGATCGCGATCGCGTCGCCGGCGGCGAAGCGCTGGCGGACCGCGTCGAGCACGGCGACGTCGAGAAAGGAATATTCGGACGGCATGCGCTGGCGAAATCCTCATGCAGCGGGCATTTTTGCAGTTAACGCTTTGTTAATAAAAGCCGGCGGCGCGAAGGTCCACAAGCCAGAACGTGCATAGGCCTGAATTTCGGCTCTTGGTTAACGGCCGAGACGGAATATATGGTGCAGTGCAACAAAGATATTGCAATGCACAAAAATTGCCTTTATATTGCCATCATACATGAACGAGACGGCTTTCCGTCAAAGCCGCTACCGCTGAAAAGGATGGAAAATGTCCAGGACCAAGACTGCCGAGACCATCGAAAACGTTGAATTCCCGAGCTTTGACGCTTCCAAGGCCACCGACCAGATCCGCGCTTTCGCCGAGAAAGGCGTCGAGCAGTCGAAGGAGGCCTACGCCAAGCTCAAGACTGGCGCCGAGGAAACCCAGAAGGCCCTGGAATCCACATACGAGTCCGCCAAGACCATTTCCAGCGACCTGTCGCTCAAGACCATTGCCGCACTGCGCGCCAATGCCGAAGCGGGCTTTTCGCATCTCGAGGCGCTGATTGGCGCCAAATCGCTGTCGGAAGTCGTGGAGCTGCAGACCGCGTTCCTGCGCAAGCGCATCGAAATGACCGTCGAGCAGGCCAAGGAATTCCAGGCCGTCGCCTCCAAGGCGGCCGAGGATGTCTCCAAGCCGATCAAGACCGTTTTCGAGAAGGCGATGAAGGACATCAAGGCCGCCTAATATTTGCGCATGATCAGAAGATGTAACAAAAGGTCGCATTTTCTTTGAAATGATCATATGTATGATGGCAGCCATCAACGAATACCCGGTCGGCGGAACCTCCTCCCTCCGCCTCCGGGGTGACCAGCCAGCACCTCCTCCCGCTGGCTCGTAACAGGAAAAGGCCGGCACCTCCTCCCGCCGGCCTTTTTCTTGTCCGCGGATCCGCTTCCATGTGGGCAAGTGACCTTTGCTTTGCAAAAGCCTTGAATTAAAATCCATAAGCCCGTAAGGACGCATCGCCGAACGACAGAGCGCTCGAGGGGACTTATGTCCACCGATCCCGCTCAGGCAAACGTGCCGTTGTAGCTCAGCTGGTTAGAGCGCCGGATTGTGGATCCGGAGGTCGCTGGTTCGATCCCAGCCAACGGTACCATCGGCTTTCCTCTGAACAACTGATTTTGCTCGATAAAAATTTTTGACCGCGGACTTCCGGGCTTGCGCTGTAAAGCGACAGCCTGAAGAGGTGCGAGATCCGCAGGATTTCGCGTGGCGAAAGCCTCGAAAGATCTCCGAGATCGAACAGCATGGCCCTGTTGCGGAAGCGGAAATCCAGTAGCAGGCCCGGATCGGAAAAGTTCGTTTACCAAGCGCGGCTGGACAAAAAGGCCTGCGATTCCCATTCGGCTCGCATCGGCGAGAAGCAGGCTGTCGTCCGGGCTTATCTTGGTCGCCGTCGGGAGGGACGCCGCAGATGTTCCGATGATCCACACCCTTCGGCTACATCCCCTGCAAAAGTTCGAGATCATCACACATGCGGTGTAGCGAACCAGGTCATTGGCCAGAAGCTGAGGAGGTGCCAGTATACGGACTAGCGCGCCCTTTGCGCGGTTAGGCCATGGCCGTCCTCTAAATCGCGAGATTGCAGATAGGTCCCATCATGCCCCCTGCTTTTATGACATCGAAGTTGGCAACCGTCGTGGCGATGATTGCTACCGTCGCCATTCTTTACGTCGCCAAGGAGGTCCTGCTGCCATTGGCAATAGCGGTCCTTCTCACATTTGCGTTGGCGCCGATTGTTTCTTTGCTCCGAAAGTTGAAGCTGCCGCGAATGATCGCTGTGCTTGGCGCGGTTGCATCGGCCTTCGTCCTCGTGTCGCTGTTCAGCCTGATCGTTGCCACGCAGGTGAGCCAGGTCGCGCAGGACATTCCGACATACCAATCCAACATCCTCGAGAAGATTCGGACCTTGAAAGAGACGGGATCCGAAGACGGCCTTATCAGCCGGCTCGGCAAGGTATTCGAACGCGTCAACACTGAAATAAACAAATCCCAATCCAACGAGCAAGCAGATGTGGAGCAAACCACGAAGCAGCAGGATCCGCTTCTGGTTCAGATATTCTCGCCCCAGCGTCCGATAGAGACGCTGAGGAACATCATCGAGCCGCTGATCGGACCACTCGCCACGACCGGCCTTGTCATCATCGTGGTGATTTTCATGCTGCTCGAGCGCGAAGAATTGCGGGATCGATTCATTCGCCTTGTGGGCTACAGCGATCTCCATCGCACGACCCAGGCATTGCAGGATGCAGGCAGTCGCGTTGGACAATATCTGCTCATGCAATTGGTCGTGAACATCGTCTACGGCGTCCCCCTTGCAATAGGTCTTTGGTTTCTTGGCATTCCCAACGCCCTGCTATGGGGCATGTTGGCCGTTGTCTTGCGGTTCGTACCCTTTATCGGTCCGGTTATCGCGGCGGTGATACCTTTGTTTCTTGCCTTCGCAGTGGCTCCCGGCTGGAGCTTACTGGTATGGACTGGCGCTCTCTTCATCTTGGCAGAGCTTGTAATCAGCAACGTCGTCGAGCCCTGGCTCTACGGCTCGCACACGGGCCTCTCGCCGCTGGCGATCATCGTAGCCGCCGTTTTCTGGGCCTGGCTATGGGGCCCGGTCGGCTTGGTGCTGTCGACGCCGTTGACCGTCTGCCTTGTCGTGCTTGGACGGCACGTGCCCCAGTTCGAATTCCTGCAGATCCTGTTTGGCGATGAGCCGGTGCTTGACCCGAAGGAGCGTCTGTACCAGCGGCTTCTTGCCGACGATATCGACGAAGCCACCGACAACGCGGAAGAAATGCTCGAGGAGAAATACCTGATCGAGTTCCACAGCACTGTTGCGATTCCGGCGTTGCTGCTTGGTGAACAGGACCGGGCTCGGGGCGCGCTGACGGCAAGTCAGTTGGCGAACCTTGCCGAAAACGCCCGCACCCTGGTGGCCAACCTCAACGAGATCGCCGCGGAGGAAGAAGAAGAGGAAGAAGACGAGCACGCGGAAAAAGAAGGCGCGAGCGCAGATCCGGGCGAAGAGGACGAGGATCAAGCCGAGTTTGCGCCTGATCTCCCGGATGGTGCTGGGAAGTCAGTGCTGTGTATCGGCGGGCGCGGAGACCTCGACGATGTGGCCGCTGCGATGCTCGCGCAGGTCATTTCGATCGAGGGTGCGGATTGCGTGGCCGCGAGCCACCGTGACCTCCTCCCCGCGCGGATCCGGAAACTTCCGCTTGAAGCTCGCGACGCAGTCGTCGTGGGCTTCCTCAACCGCGATTCATTCAAACACGCGGTATTCGTCGTGAGGCGCTTGAGGCGACTCGCACCGCGTGCACGCATCGGAATCGCGCTCTGGCACGATTCCCATGACAAGCCCAGGGAGGATGCGGCGAGCCTCGCCGAGCAATTGGAAGCGGACTTTGTTGCTTTCAACGTGGTCGACTGCGTGACGGGTGCGCTCTCAAACGAAGAACCGCGTCAAGTGAAAAAGAGAAAGCAGAGAAATCTAAGGCGGCCTCGCGTTCGTCAGGGCGTGGCGGCGGCGGTGCAATTGGACGATTCGCTGGGTCAGCCGGCGCGGTGATCGTCAACGGCACGGCTCTTTTTGGACCAACTTCGGCTACCTGACAATGATCGTGTTAGCGGTACCTCTGGTACCGGTCGAAAGTTCGCTGGCAAACGCACACTTCAACGTGTTTCATGCGGTCCAAGGTAATGCGGAAGTCGGCCGGATTGATGTCGGAGCTCGGCGAAGGCACCATGTTTTATCGATGGACGACGTGATCCTGAAACCCTCACACCCAATTACGGAATCCTGTCCATCTGTTACATTCGGCGACCCGGCGCTTTCGACGGTGTTCGAGCAGGAAAAGGCGGTGCCGGATCATCTGCTGCCCGGCGTTCGCTGGGCCTGAAATCTAAACGGAGACGGGCGCGATCAACTCCAGAGAAACGAGTTCGCGCTCGACTTCGTCCCAGTCGGCGCAGATGGTCCGGGCACCGGCCACGCGCAGTTTCTCGGCATGCCCCGAATAGGTGTGGCCGCCGCCGATGAAGCCGATCGCCGTCATGCCGGCGGCGACTGCGCCCTGCACGCCGAAGGGCGAGTCCTCGATAACCGCGCAGCGCTTCGGTTCGACGCTCATCCGTTCGGCGGCGAACAGGAAGATGTCGGGGGCGGGCTTCCCGCGCGCGACCATTGACGATGAGAATATGTTCTCGCCGAAGAATTTCGCGAGCCCCGTGACCGAAAGGCTGTGATGTATCCGCTCCAGCGAGGAGGATGAGGCGACGCAGCGGGGATTGGACAGCCGTTCAAGGAAGGGCTTCAGGCCTGCCATCGGCTGCAGACTTTCGCTGAAGAGCGCTTTCACCTCGTCCCACAAATCCGTGGTCTGATGCTCCTCAAGACGATGGCCGGTCGTGAGCCTGATGCGCTCCAGGATATCGGTCTGCTTCATGCCGACGCATTGCAGGACCGCCTGCGGGTCGAGTTCCATGCCGTGTTTCGAATAGACCCGCCGGTAGGCAAGCGCCGCCAGCGGTTCGCTGTCGACCAGCACGCCGTCGCAGTCGAATATGATCAATGCGTCTTGCATGCTCGCTCCGGTTTGCGCGCCAGGTGTCACAGGCCGCGTAGCGCTTCAAGAAGTTCGTCGTGAATGAGCCCGTTCGAGCCGACCTTCTGCGTGTCCTCGTCTGTGGAGTCGGGACCTGAAAGCGTGGTGACCTTGCCTCCTGCTGCGCGTAGCAGCGGCATGGCAGCCGCGTAGGACACGACGTCGGCCTTGATCGAAACCGCCGCATCAAGCTGGCCGGCGGCGACCATCGAATATTCAAAGGCCCCAGAGACGATGACGCGCACGCCACGCGCGCCGACGCCGAGCCGCCGCACGATCTCTGCTGTGCGCGCCACCTCCTCGGCCGAAAAGTGCGACGTCAGCACGACGGCAATGACCGCATCGGCCAGTCTCGAAGTTGTCGAGACGTTGGCCATCTTGCCGTTGACGGTCGCGATGCCGTCGCTGGTGTAGTGCGCCTCGAAGCCGGCGGCGGGCGCGACGGTCAGGCCGACCTTCGTCGCACCCTGCTCCTGATAGGCCATGGTGACGGAGAACCACGGCAGGCCGGACGCGTAGTTTATCGTGCCGTCGAGCGGGTCGACGATCCAGCGGCTTTCGCCCAAGGTTCCCGTCGTGCCGGCTTCTTCCGACAGGATGCAAGCTTGCGGTGTAAGCGCGCGCAGCCCGTCGATGACAATGCGTTCCGAAGCGAGGTCGGCGGCGGTGACAATGTCCAGACCTTCCTTGCGCGTGACGTCGAGGCGCTCCTCGCGCATCGACATCAACGTCGCGGCTGCCTTGCGTGCGATGGCATCGGCGTCTTTCAGGATTTGATGGTAGTCGCTCATGTCTCGTTTTTCCCGGGGTAGTCGACATCGGTGACGAAATCGTGGGCGGGGCCGAAATCGCCGATCGGGACGACGTGAGAAACGACACCGGTCTGCGGCGACCAGGCGTGCAGGGCGAAAGCCGGCGGTTCGAAGATGAAGCGATTGGGCTCGCCCGGACGAAGATCGAGCGCGACCTGGTGCGCGACGCCCGGCGCGACGAAGCCGACCGTGCCGGCAAAGCGCGTCGTGATGGGCCGGTGATAGTGCCCGCAGGCCACCCGCTCGATTTCGGCGTGGGACCTGATCATGTCGCGGAAGCCGTCGCCGACGACGCACATCATGATGTCCATGCCGTGCGCGCCGACGGGAAAGGGCGGATGGTGCATGAAGACGAAGGTCGGGCGGCCGTCGCCCTCGGCGAGACGCTCACCGAGCCAGGCTTCGCGCCGTTCGCAGATCGCACCACCGTCCTCGCCCGGCTGCACCGTGTCCAGCCCGATGAGGCGGACTGGAAGGTCCTCGATCGTATAATGCAGGAAGTCCGGCGACTGGCTCAGATAGGGGAATTTCGGCGCCATCACCTCGCGCATTGTCTCACGCCGGTCGTGGTTGCCAGGGATGACGAAGACGGGCATGGGCAGGGCCGACAGCATGTCGGCGACAAGCGCATACTCTTCCGGGCGACCGCAATCGGCGAGATCGCCGGTGACGAGGACGCAATCGGGCGCCGGATCGAGCGCGGCGACGGTCGCGATGGCGCGACGAGTCATGGTGTTGGTCTCGAGCCCCTCATAGGCCATCTGGCCGTCGGGTCGGATATGAAAATCGCTGATCTGTGCAATGAGCATCGGGAGGTCCGGCAGTGTGAAGGGAGGGCTGACACAAGAAGGGCGCCACATCGGCGCCACCTTAAAAAAGGCGCGCCAGCCGAAGCCGGCCGGCGCGCGTGGCATGGCGATTTATTTCATGAGTGCCTGTGTTTCGGAGACGAGGCTGTCGAGCCCGTCCTTGATCGATACGTCGCCGCTCATGACCTTGCTGATGATCTCGCGTTGGGTGCGCCAGATGCGGACCGTGTTGCCCGCCGAATAGCCGGGCCACGGGCGCGACAGTGCCATCTGCTTGGCAACGGTGGCGTAATTCGGGTTCGCTTCGTAGAACGGGCCGAGATAGTCGGTCCCGGTGGCGGCCTTGTTGGTCGGGAGGTAACCGCTCATCTTGACGACCTGCTCCTGCGCCTTGGGGCCGGTGACGAATTTAAGGAATTCCCAGGCCGCCTTCTGCTTGGCCGGGTCGGAGGCAGTGATCACCGCCGCGTTGCCGCCTGTGGGCAAGCCACCCTTTTCCTTGTCGTCGACCGGGAAGACCGCGGTACGCAGCTTGAATCGGTCGCCGATCAGTTCGGTATCCTGGCTGAGACGGGCAGGCGTATCGAAGAAGATGCCAATCTGGCCGGCGATGAAGGCCTGGCGCGACTGATCCCAGTCGATCAACGGCATGCCGGCATCGGTGACGAAGCTGCGGAAATATTCCAGCGCCTTCAGGCCGTGCTCGTCGCCGAAGGCCACCTTGCCGTCCTTGGTCAGCTCGCCGCCGCCCTGCATCAGCATGGCGTCCCAGAGCCATTCGTCGGGCCAGTCATGAATATTGTAAGCGAGGCCGGCGATGCCGGAACCGGTGGCCTTGATCTTTTTGGCGAGTTCCATGATGCCCGGCCAGTCGGTGGGCATGTTGTCGGGGTCGCCGCCGGCCTTTTTAACCAGGTCGGCATTGTAGAACATGATCGGCATCGAAGCGTTGAAGGCCAGTCCGTAGAGCTTGCCGTCCACCCGGCCGAGGTCGAGAATGTTGTCGGCGTAGTTGGCGTCGCGCCATTCCTTCGCTTCGGCGTCCATCATCGTGCCGAGGTCCAAGATCTGGTTGCGCGCCTTCAGCTTGCCGACCAGTTCATGCAGGACGTGATAGCCCGAATAATAGACGTCGGGCAGGTTGTTGGTGATGGAGGCCCGCAGCATGGCCTGGTGGCCTTCGTCGTAGCTGGCCGCCGGCGCGCGGAACTGGATCTTGATGTCGGGATGTTCCTTCATGAATTCCGCGGCCAGCGGCTCATGGAACTTCGCGAAGGCCGGGAATGCGTAGTAGACATCGAGCGTCACGGGGGACTGGGCCAGCGCTGTCGACGCCGCTCCCAGCAATACGGCCGAGGCCGCGATGATCTTTGACAAGAATTTCATTAAGGCTTTCCTCCGGTTATGCGATTTGCCCGATGCTCTTGAGGCGATGATGCCGCCTTGCCCCGCGAAAGGTGTGGGGGAACGGCGCGACCGGGCTTCTAGCCGCGCCAGTTGTCAGTTTTATTTCACCCCGGTCATCGTGACGCCTTCGATGAAGCGGCGGCGTGCGAACAGGAACGCGAGCAGCAGTGGCGCGGTCAGGATGGTCGCGGCGGCCGTCAGTGCGCCGTAATTGGTGCCGGCTTCGGCGTCCGAGAAGAACATCATGCCGAGGGGCGGCGGCGCCAGGTTGACGTCGGAGATGACGATTAGCGGCCAGTAGAGGTCGTTCCAGTGCGCGACGAAGGAGAACACCGCGAAGGCGGCGATCGCCGGCATGGCGCTGGGCGTGACGATGCGCCACACGATCTCGAACTCGCT
This sequence comes from Mesorhizobium sp. BR1-1-2, assembly GCF_020165435.1. Classification (NCBI taxonomy): domain Bacteria; kingdom Pseudomonadati; phylum Pseudomonadota; class Alphaproteobacteria; order Hyphomicrobiales; family Phyllobacteriaceae; genus Mesorhizobium; species Mesorhizobium sp. BR1-1-2. Next base: position 119,330 of record NZ_JAIUID010000011.1, on the reverse strand, counting down.
CATCCCGTCGAGCCGCGCGGCATGAATGATGTCGTCGGGGAAGGAACGGAAAAACTGCCTGAACAGGAAGATCGCGAACACTGAGAGGAAGAAGGGCACCATCATGGCGAAATAGGTATTCAGCAGGTCCATTCTCGCCAACGCGATGTAGATCGGCAGCGCCGGCACCTGTTCGGGCACGCATAGGCCGAGCAGGACGAGGACGAAAAGCAGGTTGCGGCCCGGGAACTTCAGCTTGGCCAGCGCGTAGGCGCATGGGATGGCGACCAGAAGCTGGATGAGCAGGATGCCGCCGCACACTATGACGCCGTTGAGTGCGAAGCGCAGCAGCGGCGCACTGGTCAGCGCCATCGCATAATTCTCGAAGCCGTAGAAATGTTTCGGCCAGATCCTGAGCTGGGCGTTGAACACCTCTTCCGGCGGCTTGATCGAGGTCACCAGCATCCACAGGAAAGGCAGGAGAATGAACGCCGCGCCGGTGATCAGGATGCCGTGAGTGATGAACAGAGAGGCGAAGCGCCGGCCGGCGGAGCCAGCTGGTGTGGTTGTTGTGCCCGCCATCGCGGGAGCAGTGATGGTTGTGTCGGTCATCAGTAATGCACCCTGCGATCCATGACGACGGTCTGGAGGATCGAGAAGACCAGAATGAAAATGAGGAAGATGAAGGTGAGAACCGACGCATACGCCATGCGGAAGTACTGGAAGCCTTCGAGGTAGACTTTGTAGAGCAGGACCTCGGTCGATCCCACCGGACCGCCATGGGTCAGCACCGCCACCGTGTCGAACACCTTGAAGGCGGTGATCGAACTGGTGACGATGACGAACATGGTCGTCGGTCCCAGAAGCGGCCACGTGATCGTCAGAAAGCGGTCGATTTCGCCGCCGCAGCCGTCGATCTCGGCGGCTTCATAGAGGTCCTTGGGAATGGTCGAGAGGCCGGCCAGAAACAGGATCATGTTGAAGCCGACCAGTTGCCAGATGCCGATCACGGCAAGCGTCGGCAGCGCCAGCGAGGGATTGCTCAGGAAGGCGACCTCGCCGATGCCGAGCCAGCGCAGCACCGCGCTCACCGGGCCGAGGCTGGGGTGCAGCAGGAACTGCCACACCGTCGCCATGGCGATGAAGGTCGAGGTCACAGGCAGGAAGTAGATGATTTCGTAGAGCGAGCGGGTGCGCTTGCGGCGGTGAACGAGGACGGCGACGAGCAGCGACAGGATCACCGAGCCGGGCAGGACGATCGCGACGTAGACGAGCGTGTTCTTGAGTGCGCGGCGGAATTCCGGATCGGTCAGCGCGTCGGTGATGTTTTGCAGGCCGACATAATGGACATCGACCTCGCCGAGTTCGTAGTCGGTGAAACTGAGATAGCCGAGCACGCCGAGCGGCACGAGGATCGTCAGCACCAGCAAAAGCAGGGCAGGCAGCGCGAAGCCGCCGGCGACCAGCCTCTCGATGAGGGCCTGCCGGGCACCGGGCCTGGCGGGCGAAGCGGGTACCGCGGTCAGGCTCATGACGCGCGCGCTCCCTCTGCGAGGCGCAGCTTTCCCTTGGCGGCGGTGGCCGCGTCTTGGGAGACTTGGGGCTCCACGCGGTTTCCGGCGGCATCGAAGACATGGCAGGCCGAGGGATGGAACAAGAGTTCGGTGTTCTCGACCTCACTGTCCGGCACGCCCGCGCCTATGCGCGAGGTCACCAGGATTCCAGGGAGCGAGGGAACGTCGAAATGCAGGATCTTCTCGGAGCCGAGATGCTCGCTGCGCCGCAGCTTCGCCGCAAGCGGGACCTGGTCCGTCGACTGGCCCGAGACCGCGCCGGGCAGGATCATTTCCGGGCGGACGCCGATCATCGCTTTCTCTCCGGCGGGGAGGGCGGTGCCGATCGGCAGAGGCTTTCCGAGCAATTCCAGCCGCCCGCCGACCCCCACCGTCGCGGGAACCAGGTTGATCGTCGGGCTGCCGATGAACTGGGCGACCTGGATGTTGGCCGGCCTGTCGTAGAGTTCGTCGGGCGTGCCGAGTTGAAGGATGTCTCCGCCTTCCATCATGGCGACCCGGCTCGACATGGTCATCGCCTCGACCTGGTCGTGCGTGACGTAGACGAATGTCGCGCCGAGTCTCTGGTGCAGCTCGGCCAGCTCGCTACGCATGTGGACGCGCAGCTTGGCGTCGAGGTTGGAAAGTGGCTCGTCCATCAGGAAAGCGGCGGGCTGGCGCACCATGGCGCGACCGAGCGCGACGCGTTGACGCTGGCCGCCGGAGAGCTGGGCGGGCTTGCGCTCTAAAAGGGGTTCAATCTGAAGTTGCGCCGCGATGCCCCTGACCTGCTTGCCGATCTCCTGCATCACCTTGCGGCGCCGGGACGAGAGTAGGCGGACGAGCGGCAGGCGCTCGTAAAGGTTAAGCCCGGTCATCGTCAGGGGCAGCGCCATGTTGTTGAAGACGGACATGTGCGGGTAGAGCGCGTAGCTCTGGAACACCATGGCGATGCGCCGCTCATGCGGCCTCAGATGATCGATCGGCGCGCCATCGACGAGGATCGAGCCCGAGGTTTGCGGCTCGAGGCCGGCGATGATGCGGATCAGCGTCGACTTCCCGCAGCCGGAGGGGCCGACAAGCGTCAGAAACTCTCCGTCATTAATGGAAAGATTGATGTCTTTTAGAACCTTGTGGGTTCCGAACGACTTCGAAAGGTTCTTTATCTCTACTGCAGCCACTGCGGGTTGCTCCGTTTCGCAACTAATCGGATCGAGGCGCTATCTCGGTGGATAGACCTCATCCAAGACATCACCGATGAAGAAGGGGGTGAGGCCTGGAATTTCGGCAGGCATCACAGTGAAACCGGACTCGGAAAACTCGTACACGAGCGCGCCGAGGACGGCTTCTCCCGCCATGCCTTCCGGTTGCAGATGGGCGTCAACGACGAAGCCCGACGAAGGGGCCCAAAGGTATCTTACGTTATCGACCACGCTATCGTGCAGCTTGTGCAAATGGCCGCTCGCCACGAACGCCACGTCGAAGCGGCGCACCAAATCCAGCAGCCGCGCCCGCGGAACGGGCGTCGGAGCCCAATATCCGACGTCGCCTTCCCTTGGCTCGCCAATGAACAGCGGGCGGTGGGTGAACCATCCGATCCGGCGTCCGGAGGCCTCGCGCATTGCGCTCTCCAGCCACGCCATCTGCTCCGTTTCGGCCGGCTCGTCGCTGCCGAACAGCATCGAATCGAGTCCGATCAGGCGCCAGCCCTCGATGTCGCGATGCCACCAGTCGGGCCCGAAATGACGTCGCCAGCGGGCCAGGCGTTCTGCGTTGACTGGCTGGTACGGATGCTTGGGCTCCCCCACGTCGTGATTGCCCGGCACGGCGAGATAGGGCAGTCCGATGGAGTCCATTATCTCGGCGCAATAGCGCATGTCCTCCTCGACATCGGCGCCATCCACGGTGACGTCGCCTGTATGGATAACGAGGTCGGCATGGCTTTCCTTCAGCCAGTCGAGGAGCGGCTGGCTGTTGGCATGGAAATGCCGCTTGCCAGGGCTGAGATGGGTATCGGAAATCTGCACTATTCGCGTCATCGGATGTTCTGGAACCTTTGCCGCGTCTTGCGGCGTTGATCTCGTCGTGTCGAAAGAAGCGCCTGAAGCCGGGCGCATTCTTTCCCCTGCATGTGAAGGTGTGACGACGACGTCGGATTCTAGGTCCAGGACGCGGCGTCTCCCGCAGGAAAGGCTCACTCGGTTGAAACGGCTTGGACCGGCATATTGAACCTCCCATCGTGTTCTCCGTCCGATGCCCATTGTCAGGGCATTCTGAGGTGCGGAAAACTTCCTCCAGCTTTCAATTGAAAAAAATTTCACAGCTTGATAAAAATATCAAGACAAAAATCGCGACCGTAGCGCATCTCGAATTGCGGCCCCCATGAGGGTGCTGCCGAAGCGGTGCAGATCGAACAGACCGAGATCGAATATTTGAGCGCGGCCGTGAACCGCTACTTCAAAGAGAAGCTGCGCCGCCAGGATTTGCTGTACGCGTTCTCGGGCGTGCGGCGGTTGTTCGACTACGTCTTCGACCTTCGGCGGCGAGATCACGATCTTCCGGAAACTGGCCGAGCACGGGTGGCTCTACGGCACGCGGGCCAGGAGGTGGTGGCAGGGCAGGTCTGGAAGAAGACGCGCCTGGGCTTGTCAGCTGGCTTGCTGAACCGAGCATCAAAGCATCGGCCGGCCGCCGGTGACCTCATAGACTGCGCCGGTCGTGTGGCTGGAATCATCCGAGGCCAGAAGCACATAGGTTGCCGCGAGTTCGGCGGGCTGGCCGCCCTGCCAGGACAGGCCAAGCCTGGGCAGATGTGTCTATTTTCTCGGTCCGTGGGGCATATAGCTCGACCTGGTGCCCTACCCCGGGCAAGGCTTTGAGCGCGAGCCGTCGCTCTGGCATCCGGCGTTGCCTGCAGGCGGGGACGGCATGGCGGCCCTCTTGGGACGACTTGCTGTGGGTCATAAGCCGGATGGTTTGGACCGGCGCTAGCTGCCAAGCCAGTCCCGGACAACTCCATTGAATTCGCGTGGGCGATCGATCATGACCATGTGAGCGGCGTTGGCGAAAATGTGCATGTCGGCTTGCGGCGCGCGTTCCAGCAGCTTGATGCCGCGCGCCACCGGCACGGTTTCGTCGCAGCCCGACCAGGCTATGAACAGCTTGGCCTGCATGGTGGGCAAATGCGGAAGGAGATGGTCCTCCTGGATCTGGGTATATTCGGTGTCGTCCTTTTTCCGGGCAGCCTGCCTGAAGCGCTCCAACTGACCGGACTTGCAGGCCAGGCGGTAGTTCTTTTTCAGCAGCTCCACGAACTCCGGCGGATTCTTCGTGCTTAGCCTCGCATTGGTGCGCAGAAAGTCTTCCTCGGTATCGCATCCCTCGAGCACATTATACGCTGCTGCCGCTGCTGCCTGCCAAGCGTGGTCCTCATTTCCGCCGAGGCGCGGCGAGGTCGCACCGCTGCTCACGACGACCACCTTATCGACCAGACCCGGGTTTTCAACGGCGAGCATTGCCGCGATGAAACCGCCTTCGGAATGACCGACCAGCGCGCAGCGGGTAATGCCGAGCGCTTCGATGAAGGCTGAAACGTGATGCCGCCTTTCGAGGCGGGGAACGTGTTTCCCGTCTACCGGCGCATCCGAGAGACCGAAGCCGACCAGATCGGGCGCCAGCACCCGGAAGTCATGCGCGAGTGCCGGGATGGTGTTGTGCCAGGTGGACCAGGCATCGATTGCCAGTGACGAGCCGTGCAGAAGGATCACGACCGGTCCGCTGCCAGCTTCGAAATAGCGCGTGCGGATGCCGCCCGCCACGACATAATTCTCCTTCACCGTCGCCGCGGGTGGCGGCGGACGGGCGGCGTCTCGCGCTTTCAAGCGCTGCCGATCAGCTGACGGATTGGTTTTCAAGCTGTTCGATCATCCCGAGCGCGAATTGGGCGGCTTTGCGTACATGCTTTTTCGCAAGCCGCTCGGCGTCCGATGCCCTGCGGCTCACCAGGGCGTCGAGCAGGGCTGCCAGTTCCTCCTGGGATGCCTTTCGCCGCTCTGCATCGGAAAGAGAAATCATGCGCAACTGTGAGGCCCGCATATGGATGCTGCGAAGCATCCGTTCCGCCTCGGAATTGTTCGCGCCCGCTATCAAGACGTCGTAGAATCGGGTTTTTGCGGCAATCATTTCGCGCGGCACACCGACGCGATAAGCATCCATCAGCTCGTCGTACACGCCCCTGCAATGCGTGATATGATCGTCAGTCGCATTCTCGCAAAACAACCTGCATACAAGTGCCTCCAGCGCCTCGCGAAGATCAAAAATGTCCTTCGCGATCTTGGGGTCGACGACAGAGACGATAAGCCCCCGGTTGGGCAGGTTCGTGACAAGGCCCTCGTTCTCGAGTTCGCGCATCGCTTCCCTGAGCGACGTCCGCGAAACGCCCATGCGCTCGCAAAGCGTGCGCTCCACCAGCCGCTCTCCCGGCGCCAGTTCTCCGACGACGATGGCGTTGCGGATGGTATCGGCCACCTGCGTGTACAGGCGCGGCGGAGCATGGACTCGCAGATCATACACGGCGGATTTGCTCCTTCGAAAAGTGCGCGAACGAGTGCAATTTCACAAGCATATCAGCTTACCGCAAGCATGTGCTTCATTCAGTGGCCTGAGGCGTTCAGCGGCCGTGGCTCGTAGGCCCGGTCGATGCGGTCGATATCGTCGGGGCTAAGCATTATGTCCAATGCCGCGACTGCCTCGTCGACATGGTCTGTCGAGGTCGCTCCGAAGATGGGCGCGGTAATGCCGGGGCGCGCCAATGTCCAGGCGAGAGCCACCTGGGCCGGTGTCTTTCCGATGTGGGCGGCAACGGCAACGACGGCTTCGCGCACGGCGTGGTCGCCGTCGCGGTGGTAATATTTCTGCGTATAGTCGTCGCTTTTCGTGCGCGCCGTCTGCTGGGCGGGATTGCGGCGGTCCGCGGCAAGGAAGCCGCGCGCGATGGGGCTGAACGGTATCAGGGCAACATCATCGTGGCGGCAGTAGGCAAGCAGTTCCCGCTCGCACTCCCGGTGAGCGGGATTGTATTCGCATTGCATCGAGATGAATGCCGGAAGGTCGCGTGCGCTGGCAGCCGCACGGCATTTTGCGAGTGTCCAGCCGGGCATGGTCGTGACGCCGACATAGAGCGCCTTTCCGGCGTGCACGATGTCCGCCATGGCATCGACCAGTTCGTCGAGGTCGGTATCCTTGTCCCAAATATGCGTCTGGAAGAGGTCAACGTGATCGGTTCCAAGGCGGGCCAATGAATCGTCGATTGCCTTGAACAGGTGCTTTCTGGAGTAGCCGCGGCCGTTGCAATGCGCAGCCATCGGGTTTCCCGCCTTGGTGGCGATGACGAAGCTGTCGCGCGGCTGCTGGCGAACGAGTATCTGGCCGAGAATGCGTTCGCTCTCGCCAGCCGAATAGAAGTCGCAGGTATCGAAGAAGTTGATGCCGTGGTCGAGGGCGCGCGCAACGATCGGCGCCGAGGCCTTCTCATCGAGCACCCAGGCCCGCCATCCCGCGGATCCGAATCCCATCGCGCCGAGGCATAGCCGGGATACTTTCAGATTGCTCTTGCCGAGCCTGACATAGTTCATGTGTCGATCCGTTGCTTGCGTGATGAGGATCTGGCGTTCTGCCCAGAGTCCCGCAGCAGCGACAGCGCGAAAGCCGCGGATCTTTCGACATACCCGCGCGTGAGCTTTTCGGCGAGGTCGGCATCGCGCGCGCGCAGCGCGTCGAAAATGCCGTGGAGCAAGGCCATCGTATTCCTGCGCCGTTCAGCCGAGGCGACGCGGGTGGTGACGGTGCGCAGATAGGTGACGCGGCCATGCAGGAGAAAGGTCATTTGCCTTGTGATGTCGTTGCCTGCGCCTTGCATGATGATGTCCCACACCGCGTCGAGCTTCTCGGCATGCTGCCTGGCAAGCTCGGACGTGTCGGTTTCGCCTGCTTCCGAAATACGCCGCGCCAATTCGTCCATTTGTTCCTGGCTGGCCCGTTCGACAAACAGGCGCGCCATGGCCGATTCCAGGATTGCGCGGGCCTCGTAGATCTGCCGGACCTCCCGTTCCGACAAGCGGGTCACGAACATGCCCTTGCCGGCTACCCGAGTGACAAGCCCTTCGGACTCAAGCTGGCTCAGCGCTTCCCGGATGCTTGTGCGGCTTACGCCAGTCTGCTCGGCGAGCTTCCGTTCCACCAGCTTGTCACCCGGCTTGAACACTTCGTTGAACAACGCCTCGCGCAGCGTGACAACGGTCTGCTCGCGCAATGTCGGCGAATCCGCAATCGACCAGTCAGTCCATTCATGCATTGCGGCGTCCTCTCCCGTCATTCCTTTCATGACAGCTACGCGTTCGACTCTTTCATCACAAGTAGCCGATTTAAATACGGTTGACCATATGCCTGTCTGTCGGTATACCAAAAAAATCGAGTTTGAACGAGGACCTGGAATGGCGCCGATGCGCACAAAAGACGATCTCATCGCCTATGAGAGAAGCGGTAAGGGGCATCCTCTCGTGCTGGTGCACGGTGTCGGCGCCAATCTGCAAAGCTGGGACGACGTCAGCAGCGAACTGGAGGGCAGTTTCGACATCATTCGTTCCGACCTGCGCGGGCATGGTCGGTCCGCGCACATAGACTCGGAATATTCCGTCGAGAAGTTTGCCGCCGATATCGTTCGGGTGATGGACGACGCCGGCGTGCGCAAAGCCCATCTGGTCGGCTTTTCATTGGGGGGCTTGATCGCGCAAGAGCTGGCCTGCTCCTATCCGGACCGGTTTGAGCGCGTCGTGCTTCTTTCCGCAGTTGCGGGGCGCACCCCCGCCGAACGTGAGAAGGTTGTGGCGCGCCTGCAGATGATCCGCGACGGCGGTATGGACGCAGTCGTTGGTGCGGCGCACGACCGCTGGTTCACCAAGGAATTCGCCGAGCGCCATCCCGATGTGATCGAGCGGCGAATCGCTGAACTCAAGGCGGTCCACGTGCCGTCTTACCTGGAGGCGTATCGGGTGTTCGGCCTTACCGAACTGGTGGATCGGCTTCCCGAGATCAGGCAGCCAACGCTGGTGATCACGGGCGAATTCGATCAGGGGTCGAATGTCCGGATGGCCGAGACGATGCGCCGGCTGATCCCCGATTCGGAATTACGCATTCTGGCCGGCCTGAAGCACAGCGTCCTGGTCGAGGCATCCAAGCTGGTGTCCGACCATGTCCGCGAGTTCCTTTTGCGTCCACGCTGAAAATGAAGGGAAGACGAATGAACGAGACGCTATTTGAGCGTGGGCTGGAGCGGCGCAAGGCGACGCTCGGCAGCGAATATGTTGAAAATTCGCTGAGCAAGGCAACCGATTTTTCCAAGGGCTTTCAGTCTTTTATCACAGAATATTGCTGGGGGACGGCCTGGGGCGACGACAGGCTGGATGCCAGGACCCGCAGCATGCTGAACATCGTCATGATTGCCGCGCTCAACCGCATGCATGAGTGGGAACTGCATTTTCGCGGCGCCCTTCGCAACGGGGTCACCCGTGACGAGCTGGACGCGTTGATAACCCATCTCACGATCTATTGCGGCGTTCCTGTCGGCGTCGAATGCCATCGCATCGCCAACCGCGTGCTTGCCGAACTCGCAGCCGGCGGAGTGGACAAATGACTGGCGTCCTGATCCGCAAGATCGTCGATTTCGTCGAGGACACGCTTGTCGAAGGGGGTCGCGTCGCGCCGGTTCCGCTTCGCATGGCCGCCTGCGCGGCGGTAATCCGCAATCCCTGGGCAGGATCGGCATTCGTCGAGGACCTGCAGCCGCACATCATGGAGCACGCCAAGGCTCTCACGGATGCCCTCGTGCCTCGCCTGGTGGCGATCATGGGCGGTCCGGACCGGATAGAGGCGTTTGGAAAGTGCGCTGTGACCGGGACGGACGGCGAAGTCGAACACGCGGCCGGCCTGATCCACACGCTGCATTTCGGCAATGTCTTCCGCATCGCCGCCGGCGGCGATTCCTTTCTCCCGTTCACGAACAAGCGTGCCGGCGCCGGCACTGCGCTCACCGTTCCCTTGACCCACAAAGACGCCGAGAGGAAGGGGAGCCGCGCTCATTTTCTGACCGTGGAATTCACCATTCCCGACGCGCCTGCCCATGACGAGATCGTCATCGCCTTGGGCGCCGCGAGCGGCGGGCGTCCGCACCATCGCATCGGCGATCGGTTCAACGACATGCGGATCATGGGAGTCGATCAGGCCGGCCGGCCGCTGCCAGCCGAGAGCAAATAACGCGCAAGCCTCCGGGTCCTACCCGGAGGCCAATAACGGCAATGCCGATAATATCGGGAACTGAACCAACGGAGGATTTGTCATGGATAGAAGGCAATTTATGGCCGCCGTCAGCGGCTTCGCAATCGTGGCCTCTTTGCCGGCGGCAGCGCTGGCTCAAGATACCCAGCCGGTCACCGGCGGCACGCTCAACGTCGGCTTCATCAGCGACGTACGCACGCTCGACCCGCTTCAGTCGTCGCAATGGACCGAGCGGCAGATCCTTTTCCTTATATTCGATACGCTTCTCGAGACCGAGGCGGACTTCTCCCTGAAGCCTGCCCTGGCGAAAAGCTGGGAGTTTTCGGACGACGGCAAGCGCGTGGTCCTGAAGCTGCAGGAAGGCGTGAAGTTCCATGACGGCACGCCGTTCAACGCCGAGGCCGTGAAATGGAACCTTGATGCGCGTCTCGATCCGAAAGGCAACTCATCGCAGCTCAAGTTGCTGGAAGGCGTCAAGAATGTCGAAGTGCTGGACGAATTCACCGTCGCCATCGACATGAAGGAACCTTATCCGCCCCTGCTGGCGCTGTTTGCCGACCGCGCAGGGCTGATGGCTTCGCCAGCGGCGGCCAAGAAATACGGCAGCGACGTCGGTTCCAATCCTGTCGGGACTGGTCCGTTCGTTTTCGGCGAATGGGTGCGCGGGTCACGCATCGCGCTCACCAAGAACGACAGCTATTGGCAGAAGGGAATGCCATATCTCGACGGCATCACGTTCCATGACATTCCGACGAACGTCGTCGGCATTCAGCGCATGGCCATCGGTGAACTGGATTTCATAAGCCAGCTTGATCCGCTGGATACGCGCCTCTCCAAGGCCAGCCCGGACATCGAGCTTGTGCCGTCGAAGGGTGGCGTCTGGTATTCCTACCAGTGGCGGTGGGACGCCGAGCCATATAACAAGCCGGAACTGCGCCAGGCCATCGCGCATGGCCTCAACCGCCACCGCATCAACCAGATCATATGGGCCGGGCAAGGCAAGATTTCCGACAGCTTCACGCCAGACGGGCTGTGGTGGACCCCAACCGATCTGGTGCACTACGAATACGATCCGGAAAAGGCGCGCAAGATCGTGGCTGATTCCGGCCTGAAGGGCACCACCATCAAGCTTGCGGCGCCAAGCGGCGATACGCTGCGACGCTTTGCCGAACTTGCCAAGGAAGACCTCGACGCGATCGGCCTCAACATCGAGCTCGAGCCGGTCCCGCAAAGCGACTACTACGCCAAGGCGGTCTCCGGCGAGATACGCTTCACGCCGATGCGCTGGACGCAACGGGCGGATCCCGACGGCCTTATCCACTACCTCTTCTCCAGCAAAGGCACCGCGAACTCCACGGGCTACAAGAATGACCAAGTGGACAAATGGATCGATGAAGCGCGGGTAATTTCCGATCAGGCGCGTCGCAAGGAATTGTACGAAAAGATCCAGCATCAGATTTCTGCCGATCTGCCTTACATGCCCGTCGGGTTCAGCGTCGAATTCAACGCCATGCGCAATACCGTAAAAGGGTTCGCTCCGATGCCGGATGAAATCCCCAGGTTCCGTTACGTCTGGAAAACGCAGGCCTGATCTTCATGCTTTGCCGCGGCGCGCCGCGCTGCGGCTTCTGGCGCGGGTGGGACCTGGTCCCGCCTGCAACCGGTAGAGGAACTTGATCGCCATTATGACCGCCGCCCATCGGATGTGCCCCAACCGCCCGCTTTGCGAGACGGGCGCCCCGGAAGGCGTTTCTTCAATCCTTCGCGATGAACTGAGGCCGGCATGCTTGCGCTTGTACTTTCCCGCATAGCGATCATGGTTCCGAACGTTATCGTTCTGACGTTTCTGCTGTTCACGTCGGTGACGTCCTTTCTGGGGACGCCGGCGGCGATCATGCTGGGCGAGAACGCATCCCCCCAATCGATCGCCGAACTCAACGCGAAGCTAGGCTTCGACCAGCCCATCCTGTCGCGTTACTGGAACTGGATCAGCGCCGCATTGTCGGGCGACCTGGGCCGGTCTTATTCCACCCAACAGCCTGTCGCGCAAATGATCGCGGATGCCCTTCCTCTAACACTCGAGCTGGCATCCTGGGCGATTCTCATCGCTTTCCTGGGCGCCACGCTGATCAATTCGGCGACGTTCATGAAAAAGCTAGTGGACCGGCTCACCGCCGCCGTCAGCATCGTCGGCATCACCGTACCGAATTTCTTTCTCGGGCTGCTGCTGATCTACCTGTTTTCGGTTCAGCTCCGCTGGCTGCCGACGACCGGATGGTCGCCGTGGTCACGGGGCGCCGGGCAGCATCTCATCCACATGATCCTGCCTGTCATCACGCTTACGACCTTTTATTTCAGCTCTTTCACGCTCGTCTACAAAGCCGAATACCAGTCGGTGAAAGGCAGCCTCTACATCCAGGCCGCGCGTTCGAAGGGGCTGTCCGAGGCGCGCATTTCCTACCGGCACATTCTGCCCAACAGCATATTGCCCTTGATCACCTATGCCGGTCTTTCGCTTGGACAACTGGTTGGCGGCGCGGTCGTCACCGAAACCGTCTTTTCGATGCCGGGCATGGGCCGGCTTCTGGTGGAAGCGATCTCGTCCCGGGATTTTCCCGTCATGCTGTCGGTTGGAATGGTGATCATCGTCGGCGTGATGATCCTCAACCTTGTGGCGGACGTGACCTACAGCCTCGTCAATCCGCTCGTGCGAACATCGGCTTAGCATCCAATGAGAAAACTTCCATTCCGATTGGTCCTTGGCCTGACGCTTCTGGTGATCATCACTTTGGTCGCGGTGTTCGCGCCCTTGATCGCGCCCCTGCACCCGACCGCCACGACGGTGAACGTCCTCGGCCCGCCTTCGGCTGAAAACATCCTTGGCACGGATCAACTTGGCCGGGACGTGCTGTCGCGCGTCATCTACGGAACGAGGGTTTCACTGCAGGTAGGTGCTTCGGCGGCGATCGTGGCTGTGCTGATCGGCGCGCCCATTGGCCTGATCGCTGGATTTTTCCGTGGCTGGATCGATTTCTTCCTCGTCCAGATCATCGACATTTTCATCGCCTTGCCGGGGCTCGTTCTCGCATTGATCATCACCGCGATGCTTGGGCCATCGGTGGTCAACCTGGCGGTGACGCTGGGTGTCGTCACCGCGCCGACGGTCGCCCGGCTGGTTCGCGGTCAGGTCTTCGTCGTCCGGGAAATGGTCTTCGTGGAAGCTGCGCGCGCCACGGGCGCAAGCTCTTTCTGGATCATTCGCCATCATATCATGCCAAACACGATGCGCGTGGTGTGGGCGCAGTTCGCAATCAATGTGGCCTTCGCGATCTTCACCTCCGCAAGCCTCAGCTTCCTGGGGCTGGGCGTTCCTCCGCCGGCTCCGGATTGGGGCGGCATGGTACGCGACGGTTCGATGTTCCTGCCGATCCTGCCGCTGCTCAGCCTGGGGCCGGGCGCTGCCGTCGCCCTTACAGTTTTCACATTTTATCTTGTCGGGTCGAGCATGAACGAGGCCGCGTCCCGCAATGATCGCTGATTGGAACAGGGAAATGACGTCTAACCAGATCGAGCCGCCGCTGCCGGCATTCATAGAACAACGCCTGCAGGAGTTTGCGGGCCGGGAAGGTGCCCTGAAGGCGCGGCGATGGATGCGGCCGGCGGATGTTCTGATGCGTGTGGAGAACCTTCGCTGCTTCAAGGCTTCGCGCGTCAGTTTTGCCGACATGTTGTTGCGCAGGATCGTTCGCGAACGCTGGCAGATAAGGATGATCTCGGCGGAATGCGGCGATGACGGAGCGGCGAGATTCGTCTACCGGATCGACGCGGAAGGCCATTCCTTCTCCTATATTGCCCGAGCATATCCATGGGACGGAATCGAAAAAGTCGGACGCCGCTCCGATGGCGCGGACCGTGACATGTTCGGCGCGCTCTTCGTCAATCTTGCCAGCCAACAGCGTATCGAGCAGGAATTCGAAACGTTCGACATCAAGGCTGAAGGCCAGATGCGTACGGATTCGGATGTGGTCGGCTGGACCCCGGCCAATCGCAGCAGCCGGCATTTCGACGCCGCTGTCGAAGCCCTGTCCCGCGGCGAACAGCCCGCCCCCGAGCTTGGCATCGCCTATCTCATGCGGAACGGTGGCTTTCAAAGCAGCGGCCGCAACGGCACGGTTTCCTATCCGGGCATTCCCGACGGGCATCCGCTGGCGCACCCGTTCTTTGCGGATATCTTCGCCATCTACCTGGTGCGGCTCGTCTCCATCGATCTCGTCAATGCCGTGGCGCGGCGGCGCAATCCGGACGCAGCGCAGCTCGACATTTCGATCGCGCGCGGGCTTGGAATAGGCAATTCTTCAGGCCAGGGCATGTGCGTTGCCCTCCAGCGCTGGCCGCATTGGGTCGCCACCTGGGTGACTGTGCGCGAGGCGGCGCTTGGCTACGCAAAAAGCCTGCCGGTCGATACGGGGAGCATTTCGGTTGTCCGCGGCTCGATAGAGAGCACCATCCGCATCTATGCGCAGACCGACCCACAGACGCAGGACTATGTGATGGCCAACGAAACCATCATCGAGAACCTGACACGCGTATCGGCAAGCCTGCGCGAAGGACGGTTCCAGTGCTGGGGCGACGTTGCTGCGCACGTCGCAGAAGTCATGGATGGCGAGACCAGTGAGCAGTTCCATAGCGTACTTCTCGACGTGGTACCGGACTTCTGTGACGCCATCGCGCCCTATTTCCAGATCGGCGCAGCCCGCAAACGGCAATTGCAGCCAGCAATGACAGTCGCTGAACTGCGCGAGATCCTGCGCAGAAACTACGTCTGGGCTCTCATCGCCGACCGCACGCTTGCCGAAACCCATCAGCACTTCTGGTACCATTCGATCGATAACGGCGAACAAAGGCGCGGCGAGCGGGTCATCGACCCGCACGAGCGTTTCGAATCCTTCATCGATCATATCGGACTGATCCAGAGGCTGGCGGCGGTGCTGGTCAGCCGTGGCGACAAGGAGCGCGCCGGCGACGTTGTTCTCGACCATCCGGACCTGCATTACGCCATCTCGCGCGTGCAATATCTGGATGGCCTGCCCTATGCGGAAATACGCGATCCGCTCGCGCATCGCGATTTCGTCCCCGCCGATCTCATACGGTTTTTCCTTGCGTCGCTGGGCATTCGCGGCTCGACGCCGCTCAGCATCCGCTATGTGCGGGGGACTTTCTTCCAAGACCAGCCGCTGCCTTCGGAATTCCTCGAGCCTGACAGGCCGGGTTCCCGGGTTCGCAAGCATGAGAATGAGGTCGCCCTGTGAGCACGACCATGTTTGTTGCCTATTCCGAACTGACCCGCGTCTTGCCGTGGTCGCTTAGGGCGCTGGGCTACGCGTTCGGAACCGCTGACCGGGGCGCTCATCTCGTTGCAACAGGTGCGGCGCTCGATCCGGCTATTCTGGATGAAATTCGCCAGGCGGGACCGCGGCCCTCCCATGGCTTCCGCTATCGGAAATCGGACGGGCTCACGATGCTGGACGCCGCCGGCGTTTCATTTCTGGAGACGGGACCTGCCGCGATCGATGCTCTGGCCGCGCATGCAGGCGACGCCAAATGGGAAATGTGCCGGATATCGGCGGCGACCGAGCTGTCGCTTGTTCCGGCCACGCTAGTCGGTGCGATGGACTACAATCTCTCCTCTATCGGCATCATCGCCAGGGATGGACCCTTCGACTGGCTGTTGGCTGAACCGGACGCGCGGGGTGTGCTTTATTCGGGCCGGGGCCGGGATGCCCTCGCGGCGCTCCTCGGTGAGGACACGGCGGTTCTGCAATCGATCGACGCCGCCGCGCTGACGCCGGGCTGCGCGCTTCTCATGGTCAGCACCCGCACGCCTGAGCTGAAGGCGTCCGGGCACGTTGGCGTTCGGCCTCGGGAAAAGATCGCCGTGGCGCACCAGAAGGGCATTACCCTGTCGCGGGAGACGCTGGATTCTCTGTACGCGCTCGAAATGCTTACCTGGGCTCCAACTTCGGAGCGCTCTCGCTCGCAGGCGGGCTTCACTGTTGCACCGGCGCCAAGCTCATGAGTGAACGGAAATCCGATCCAGTGGTCGAGGTAAAAGGCCTCAACGTCGCTTTCGGCAAGCATCAGGTGGTGCATGATGTCGATCTGGCCATCCATGCTGGCGAGACGCTGGCGCTTGTCGGCGAGTCGGGGTCCGGCAAGAGCGTCACCTCCATGACGATCATGGGACTGCTTTCCGGCAATACCCAAGTGACCGGTTCGGTCGTCGTCGATGGCCAGCAAGTGGTGGGCGCGTCGACATCGACATTGCGGCGGGTGCGTGGCGGCATTGCCAGCATGATCTTCCAGGAACCGATGATGAGCCTGAACCCGGTTCTGCAGGTCAGCACCCAGATCAAGGAAATGCTGCGCCAGCATCGACCCTTGAGCGATGCCGAGGCGCGGGAGGAGGGCATCCGGCTTTTCGACCGCGTTCGCATTCCTGACGCGCGGCGGCGGTTCAATGACTATCCTCACATGTTCTCCGGGGGGATGCGGCAGCGGATCATGATCGCCATCGCATTGGCGTGCTCGCCGAAGCTGCTTATCGCCGATGAGCCGACAACAGCGCTCGACGTGACGATCCAGGCGCAAATCCTCGATCTCCTGAACGAGGTCCAGCGCGACACCGGCACCGCGATCCTGTTCATCACGCACGACATGGGCGTAGTGGCCAATATCGCCGACCGCGTCATGGTCGTGCGCAAGGGACGCGTGGTGGAGACGGGAGCAGTAAAGGACGTCTTCGAGCGTCCGCGCGAGGACTATACGAGGATGCTGATCGACGCGGTCCCCCGTTTGGGGCAAGGCGTGGCCCGCTCCTACCGCGCGCCTGTCAAGGATGGTGTACCGAAGCCGGTTTTGAGCGTGCGCAAGCTGGTGACCCGGTTCGACGTGCGTGGCGGAGCAATGCGTCGCAAGGTGGGGCGTCTCCATGCCGTCGAAGGTCTAAGCTTCGACATCATGCCTGGAGAAACGCTGTCGCTGGTTGGCGAGTCCGGCTGCGGCAAGTCGACGACCGGACGCAGCATCCTGTTTCTCAATCCTCCGGATTCCGGCGAGGTGGTCTACGACGGACGGACGGTGCGGCGCGACAACAGGTCCGATCTTTCGGATCTCCGGCGCAATGTGCAGATGATCTTCCAGGATCCTTTCAGTTCCCTGGACCCGAAGCAAAACGTCGGTGCGATCCTGGCGGAGCCCCTGCTATGCCATGGGTTGGCGACCAGGGCCAAGGCCCTGGACAAGGCGAAACATCTTCTGGAGCGTGTCGGCCTCGAACCGTCGATGATCACCCGTCTTCCGCACGAGTTTTCCGGCGGACAGCGTCAGCGAATCTGCATTGCGCGAACCCTGATGCTCGACCCGAAGGTCATCATAGCCGACGAGGCCGTCTCGGCCCTCGACGTTTCGGTAAAGGCGCAGGTGATCGACCTGCTGCTTGAGTTGCAGGAGGACCTGCGGTTGTCCTACCTCTTCATCAGTCACGACATGGCCATTGTCGAACGTGTCAGCCACCGCGTGGCGGTCATGTATCTTGGCGAGATCGTGGAGATCGGGCCCAGCCGCGAGGTGATAGGGAACCCGAAACATCCCTATACCCAGAAGCTGATGGCAGCGGTGCCGAACCCAGAGCCGGCCGCGGACAGGCACCGTTTGATCGGCAAGCCAGTGACGGAATTGCCGTCTCCCGTGCGGCCGCTCGATTTCATTCCGCCGAAGCGGCAGCCTCGCGCGGTCGGACCCGACCACTTCGTGATCGAGTGACAAGCATTAACGAGGGCGCTTCAGATGGACGCCCTTGAACGAATCCGGGCAAGGCGCTTCCCGATACCTATGGAGAATTCGATGAACACACATGCTGAGCAGTTCCGAATTGGAGAGAAGGCGGCGTCCTTTTTGCGCCAGGAGAAAAAGCTCCTTATCGATGGAAAATGGGTGCCGGCTCAGTCCGGGAAGATTTTCGACACATATGATCCGGGCACGGGACGCATAATTGCACAGGTTCCGGAGGGCGACGCCGCCGATATCGACAATGCCGTCAAAGCTGCGCGACGGGCCTTTGAAGAAGGCCCATGGAGCCGCATCACGCCCAGCGAACGTGGACGTCTCATCTGGAAACTGGCGGACCTGCTGGAACAGAACGCCGATGAACTGGCCGAACTGGAGGTTCTCAACAATGGCAAGCCGCTTGCCAATGCCCGGAATTCCGACGTCGCGCTCAGCGTGGATATGTTCCGCTACATGGCGGGCTGGGCGACCAAGATCACAGGGGAAACCATTTCGATCTCCGCGCCGGACAAGTACCATGCCTTCACGGTGCGCGAGCCGGTCGGCGTCGTCGGGCAGATCATTCCGTGGAATGCGCCACTGCTCATGCTGGCCTGGAAGGTCGCTCCGGCGCTGGCCACCGGCTGCACGATCGTGCTCAAGCCGGCGGAGCAGACGCCGCTGACGGCGCTGCGCTTCGGTGAACTGGTCCAGGAGGTCGGCATTCCCGCCGGCGTGGTCAATATCGTAACCGGTTTTGGCCCGACGGCGGGTGCCGCGATCGCCTCGCACCCCCAGATCGACAAGGTTGCCTTTACGGGTTCCAGCGAGGTCGGCCGCATTATCGTCAAGGCTGCCGCGGGCAATTTGAAGAAAGTGTCGCTCGAACTGGGAGGGAAGTCGCCCGTCATCGTCTTTCCCGATGCTGACATGTCGGTTGCCATTCCCGGTGTCACACAGGGCATTTTTGCCAACAGCGGCCAGGTCTGCACCGCGGGATCGCGGCTGTTTGCCCATAAGAAGGTGTTCGACCAGATCGTGGATGGGATCGGCCAGCGGGCGGGGAACATCCGCGTCGGTCATGGCCTCAGCGAAGGCGTCCAGATGGGGCCGGTCATTTCCCCGGTCCAGTGCGACCGCGTGATGGGCTATATCGAGCAGGGCAGGAGCGCCGGTGCAACGGTGGCGTTTGGCGGCACGCGGATAGGCAATGAAGGCAACTTCATTGCGCCGACCGTGCTGACCGACACCCGGCCCGACATGGCTGTGGTGCAGGAAGAGATTTTCGGTCCTGTCCTGTGCGCCATGAGCTTCGATGATGACGACCTGGAACAGATCGCACGGCAGGCGAATGACAGCATTTTCGGGCTTGCCGGCAGTGTCTGGACGCGGGACCTGAGCGTCGCCCACAAGATGGTCCGGCGCATTCGCGCGGGCCGGATCGGGGTCAACGTACACGGCTCGGTGGACGCGGCAATACCCACCGGCGGCTTCAAGCAATCCGGCTGGGGCAGGGAACGGGGACAGGAAGGGCTGAACCTTTATACGGAGACCAAGTCGGTCATCATGTCGCTTTGAAGGCCTGCCAAACCTTTCGAGAACAGCCGGCAAGGTCGATCCTATCCATGCCGGCCATGCGGCGGCATGGCCGGCGGTAACGAATATGACTGTGGCGCGCCATCGACCAGGAAGGCTATGTAACGATCGAGTACCGGCAAGCAGCGAGGTTCTGTTGAGCGCTTTGGATCGCCCGCTGTCACGCGTCCTGCGCGACGTGACCAGCCTCATCAATTCCAGCGTCGACCTCGAGACAACGCTGCAGCACCTTGTCGATGCGGCATGCCAGCACGATGCCTGGTCGATGGCAGCGGTGATGAGCATCGATCAGGCGGATGGAAATGCTGTGGTCGTGACCCGGCATGATCCGAGCCAGTTGACGAAGTCCTATCGCAACCGCTGGACGCTGGCGACAAGTCCATCCCTCATCGCGTTGACCCGCAATGATCCGGTGATCATCCGCGATGCCCAGGAGAGCATCGAATTTCCCGGCTATCGGGAAGAGGCAATCCAGCGCGGCTATCGCACTGTCGTGGTTTTGCCGCTGGGCTGCCGGGACATGGAAGACCGCGCGATGGTCTTGTCGGTGCAGTCGCGCGACGTTGTCGATCTGTCGGCGGCCGACCTCGCATTCCTGCAGACGATCGTCCATCTGGGCGCCATAGCCGTGGACAAGGCGCACAGACTGAGGGCGGAACATGCTGCCGCCGCGCAACTCCAAAACGCACTTGCCGCGCATTCCTCCCTGATGCACCAGGTCCTGTCGGACGGCTCCGTGGCATCGGCGGCTTCCATGGTCGAAACCTTCCTGCCGAACGCAATCGTCGTGGTGGATCTGACTGCCAACCTGGTCGTTGCCGGGCGCTCGCCGAAGCCGGACCTCATCGACACCGACCGCTGGCGCGAGGAGATGGACGATTGCATGAGCCGCCAGTTTCTCCGTCTTGCTCGCGATATCTCGGACCAGGCCGGGCTTGAAATGCGCAAGCTGTACCTAAACTGCGGCGGGCATCACCTCAACCTGCCGGCGGCGGTGGAGCCGTTGGTCGTGGATGGCAAGACGGTAGGGGCGCTGATCGTGTTTTCGCTCGACGCCAATTTCGGCGACCTCGATCATCTTCTTCTTCAGAGCGCTCGGTTCGCGCTCAGCGTCCAGTTGATGCGCAGCCATTTACGCTTCCAGACGGAATCGCAGACTTCCAGCGAATTGTTCATGGAAATCGTTTCCGGCAACTGGCGCAACGTCGACGATTTGACGGCGCGGGCGCGCCGGCTCGGCATTGACGTAAACGCCACCGCCAGGCTGGTCGCGATCGGCCTCCCGGAAACTGTGCCGGAAAAGGCCAAGACCATACCCGAACTGCACCGCTCCATCATGCGGCTCGCCGGCCAATTGGCGCCGCAGGCGACCGCCGCCGCATTGGGCGAGATCATTCTGTGCCGCATTCCCGACGCACCCCGCGACGCGGACACGGTGGTCAAGACGTTTGTGCGCAAGCTGATCGAGGAAACGCAGTGGCTGATCGGCACCAAGCCGATCATCGTGGCGGGTAAGACCTGTTCGAGCATTCACGACTATCCCCAGGCATGGCTTGAATGCGAGCGCATGATCCGTCTTGCCGTCCGCTTCAACCGTACCGGTTTGCTTGCGCCCCAGGACTTCGGTCCTTTTCCGCTGCTGCTTTCGGCGGCCGACAGCAAGGAAGTGAGGTCGTTCGTGGATATCGCCATTGGCGCGGTCGTGCGTCACGACGAGGCGCATGCAACGGACTATATCAGGACCCTGACCGTCTTTCTGGAGCACGGTTGCCGCAGCCAGGCCTGCGCGGATGCGATGGAATTGCATGTTACAACGCTTCGCTACCGCCTGAACCGTATCCAGGAACTGTTTGGCATCGAGATCGATTCACCCGAACGTCGGTTCGCGCTTGAACTGGCAATACGCCTCAACGAGACCATTGCCCGGGAGCAACCTGTCTGACGCGGTCTCTGCTTCGTGTCCTAGGAGCCTGACTGCCGCCTCTCCTGCGTAGAGCAGGAAGACCCTCTCTCACGTCCCTTTATCCTTCCACTCTCCTGGAGAGGCAGGACGCATGACGGACAAGAGGGAAAAAGAGCTGAGCACGATCGATCCAGTGGAACTGCGGCGAACGTTCGGCACCTTCGTCACGGGCATCACGGTGGTGACGACGCGGGACGAAGATGGTTCGCCGCGCGGCATGACTGCGAATTCCTTCACCTCAGTCTCCCTTGAGCCGCCGCTGCTGCTCGTCTGCATAGGAAAGAGCGCCAGCAGCTTTCCCGCGTTCAACACGGCCGAAGGCTTCGCCGTCAACGTTCTGCACGACCGCCAGAAGGAGGTGGCGAGCCTCTTCGCCTCGAAGTCACTCTCCAAGTTCGAGACGATAGCCCATACCACCGTGCATACGGGCTCGCCGGTGCTCACCGACAGCCTCACCTGGTTCGACTGCACGGTGCATGACCGTATCGAGGCGGGAGATCATGTGATCCTGATCGGCCGGGTGCGTGCTTTCGGCACCAGCCCTGCCGCTCCGCTAGGGTTTTGCCGGGGGCGCTATGTCTGCGTGGAAGACCCCATGCCGCCTGGCTGGACGCCTTCCCATCGCATGATCATCGGCTACCTGGTCGAGCATGACGGTCGCATCCTGCTGCGCGACGATGGCGCCGGAGGCTGGGAACTGCCGACGGCAACGCACCGTAAGCCGGGCGACATGCTCAGCTTCGAAGGCGGCGGCGTGGTTGCGCCGCTCACCAGCGATGCGTTTCTCTACTCGGTCTTCGATGTGGCCGACCAGCAGCCCGGCTATGTCGTTTACCGTGGCGCGCTCGCGGGCCCAGCGGGCGAAATGCCGGATTTGTCGCCGTCGCTGAGGTTCTTTGCCCATGAAGAGCTGCCTTGGGACAGCATTCCGATCAGGCAGATACGCGCAACGCTGCGCCGTTACCTGCATGAGCGCGCGGACTCTCGCTTCGGGATCTACGTCGATTCCAGCGATGGCGGTCGGGTGGCGATGATAGACGGCCCCCCGCGTCCGTGGCGGTCGCTTAACGGCTTGGCCGGCGACCGAGAAACCGCGAAGGGATGAGCTGATGGACCTGACGCTGAAGGTGATCGAAGGATCGCGCCAGGATCTTTTCATTGCCGGGGAGCGCGTCGCGCCGCGGTCCGGCCGCTACATGCCGAGCTACGATCCGACGAACGCGGCGCCCTGGTATGAGGTTGCCGACGCCGGGCCGGATGATGTCGACGCCGCCGTGCAGGCAGCCAAAAGAGCGTTTCACGATCCGGCCTGGCGCAGGCTGACGCAGACGGATCGCGGCAAGCTGCTGCGCCGGTTGGCCGATCTCATCGCGGAACATGCCGATGAACTCGCCGCCATCGAGACGCGTGACAACGGCAAGCTTCTGAAAGAGATGCGTGTGCAACTGCGCGCGGCGCCGGACAGCTATCTCTATTTCGCCGGAATGGCCGACAAGCTGCATGGCGAGACGATACCCGTCAACAAGCTCGATATGCTGAATTTCACGCTGCGCGAGCCGATCGGCGTGGTGGGCATGATCTCGCCGTGGAATTCACCGCTGATGCTGTTGACCGGCACGCTCGCACCCTGCCTGGCGATTGGCAACACGGTCGTGGTCAAGCCATCAGAGCATACTTCCGCGTCCACCCTTGCCCTCGCCGAACTGATTGCAAAAGCGGGCTTCCCGGCTGGCGTTTTCAATGTCGTCACCGGCAAGGGCGCCACGGCGGGCGAAGCGCTGACCTTGCATCCCGATGTCGCCAAGATCGCCTTCACGGGCAGTACGGCAACCGGCCGCCGCATCGCCGCCAACGCTGCCAGCCGACTTGTTTCGTGTCAGATGGAACTGGGCGGCAAGTCGCCCCATGTCGTATTCGCCGATACCGACATCGAGCGTGCGGTGAACGGCGTGGTTGCCGGCGTGTTCGCCGCTGCCGGGCAGACCTGTATCGCAGGCTCGCGCTGTTTCGTCGAAAAATCCATCTATGCCGCATTCGTCGAAAAGCTGGCGGATCGTACCAGGCGCGTGCGTATCGGCCATCCGACCGATGAGGACACGGAAATCGGTCCGCTGGCGCTGGCTGCCCAACTCGACAAGGTCGAGCAGTATGTGGACTACGGCGTCGCCGATGGCGCGCGGCTGGTTGCCGGCGGCCACCGGCCGCTGCGGGACGACCTCTGCGGCGGCTGGTATTACGAGCCCACGGTTCTGGCGGATGCGCGCAACGACATGCGCTTCATGCGCGACGAAATTTTCGGCCCGGTCGTGGGCGTCGTGCCGTTCGACAATGAAAGCGAGCTGATTGGGCTTGCCAACGACACCCATTATGGGCTGGCGGCGGGTGTCTGGACCCGCGACATCGACCGGGCGCTGCGCTTTGCGCGCAACGTCGATGCCGGCACGGTCTGGGTCAATACGTACCGCTCGGCTGCTTACATGTCGCCCTCCGGCGGGTTCAAGGAGAGCGGTTACGGCAAGCGTGGGGGTTTCGAAGTCATGCGCGAGTTCTCCCGCTTGAAGAATGTCGTCATCGACTACTCCGGCGCCACGCAGGACCCGTTCGTAATCCGTTTGCGCTGATGCCTCATCTGACGATCCCCTAATATTCGAAAGGTCATTGCCATGAAATTTTCCGTTTCCCTGAACATGGAGAGGTTCAGTCCCGGCAAGGATATGCGCCAGGTGGCGGCTGAGACGCTGGAACTGGTACGTATGGCCGATGCCGGCGGCTTCGAGACCGCCTGGTCGCCCGAGCATCACACGATTGAATTCACGATCGCGCCCGGCCCGTTCCAGTTGCTGGTCTGGTGGGGAGCTCATACCGAACAGATCCGGCTTGGCACCGCCACCATCGTCGCGCCGTACTGGACCCCGATCCGTCTCGCGGGAGAGGCCGCACTTTGCGATCACCTGACGGGAGGACGGCTGGAATTCGGCATCGCCCGCGGCGCCTATCAGTATGAATTCGACCGTATGGCGGGAGGCATCCCGCAACAGGAAGGCGGCGCCTTCATGCAGGAACTGCTACCGGCAGTCCAGAAATTATGGGCAGGCGATTACGCGCACGAGGGGAAGTATTACCGCTTCCCGCTGGCGACCTCGGTGCCGAAGCCCTTGCAGCAGCCGAACCCGCCCATCTGGGTGGCTGCGCGAGACCCCGGCACATTCGATTGGGCGGTTCGCAATGGCCACAACATCCTCTCCACGCCGTTGTCGCGGCCGGTCGCGGAAGTCGGCATTCTCGGCGACAAGTTCAAGAAGGCCGTCCAGGATCATCCCGAAGTGCCGAGGCCGCGGTTCATGATGCTGCGCCGCACTTGCGTGTATGAACGTCCCGAGGACTGGGAACTGCCGGTTCGCTA
This sequence comes from Mesorhizobium sp. BR1-1-2, assembly GCF_020165435.1. Lineage (NCBI taxonomy): Bacteria > Pseudomonadati > Pseudomonadota > Alphaproteobacteria > Hyphomicrobiales > Phyllobacteriaceae > Mesorhizobium > Mesorhizobium sp. BR1-1-2. The sequence continues at coordinate 94,681 of NZ_JAIUID010000011.1, read as the reverse complement.
CAGCTATCAATATGGCCGCAGCTTCGAGAACCTGTTCCAGAACATCGGTACGGTGAAGAACGGTTTTCCTGAAGCGGTTTCTTACGACACCGTTGGCAACAGCGGCGACTACGATCCGCGGTCGATCCGCGACAATCTCCTGTTCGGCACGCCGGACGAGGTGGTCGAAAAGCTGATGGTCTATGAAGCGGCGGGCGTAGATCAGTTCTGCCTCGGCCTCGCCTTCGATCTGCCCTTTGAAGTGCAGAAGAAATCACTGACGCTGTTCATCAAGGAAGTGATGCCCGTATTTGCGATGCGCGAGAAGGAAGCGGGTAGGGAAAAGTCGCGGGTGATCGCCTGATGGGAGCTGTCGCGCCATGATTGTCGAGGAACGCATCTACAAGATAAGGGCCGGCCGTCTCGCCAGGTACATGCAGCTTATCAGCGAGGAAGGCCTTGCCATCCAGCAGCCGATCCTGGGCAACCTGATCGGCTATTTCCGCACCGAGATCGGACCTCTCAACCATGTCGTGCATCTATGGGGCTATAGCGATCTGAACGACCGCGCCGAGCGGCGTCAGCGGCTGGCCGAAGATCCCCCGTGGCGGGCGTTTACGATCAAGCTCACCGAGAATATCGAAACGATGGAAAACCGAATCCTGATCCCGACCGATTTTTCACCCCTGCGGTAGGTTCAAGACCTGGCTTCCCGGTTGCCCGACCGCGAAAGAATCCAGGAGCCGGTCCGTGGTCATGACCCAGCCGTAGTTGCGTGCGAAAGCATCGAGCATGGCCTGCCGGCTGGGCGGATGGTTGGAAGAAACAGCATCCTCCACCACAATCGTGGGATAACCGAAATGCACGGCGTGACGGCAGCTATCTTCGACGCACATCTCGGCTACCGTGCCGACGAATACCAGACCATCCACCGCAAGCCGCTTGAGCGTCTTGGCAAGATCCGTGGCATGAAAGGCGCTGAAATAGACTTTATCCAGCACGATGTCGCCATCCTGTGGCGCAAGCTCGTCGATCACCTCCGCGGCATCCCGCATCCCCTCGACATCGCCGTAGGAGCGCATGAAGCCCGGTACGCACGCATGGGTCGGCGCATCGGTCAGCTTGATCCAGGTCAGCTTGCCGGCCAGGGCCTGATACAGGGGGTCGGCAACGTATCGCGTGAATATCACCGGCTTGCCGTTGCCGCGAAACGCCGCAACGAGACTGCCGATCGAAGGTATGGTTTCGCGCGCGGATGGAACCTCCATCGGCGCATGCCTGCGCACGAAATCGTTCTGCATGTCCACGACCATGAGGGCAGGGTTTTTAAGCGAAGCCAGCACGCCGTTTCTCCATACAGGCGTCCCGGATTATACTTATCCGGGTAGCGGAGAGCCTATATCATCGAACCCGCGAGCCGTATGCTTTCCTTCATAGCACTGGGCTACGCGGGTATCCTGCCGAACGGGGGAAGACGGCGGGTGCAGTTCTATCTTCACTTATCGGGATCGTGGCTCTGGAATGTGCTGACTATCGTCCGCCAGGCCAGGAGTGGAGGACAGGTGTGACGGATCGCATAACGGTCGAGGGCGTGTACAAGATTTTCGGCAGATCGCCGGAATCGGCTTTGGCCATGCTGAAGTCTGGCGAGACAAAGGAAGCTGTGCTCCAGAAGACCGGGCAGGTCGTCGGCTTGAGCGACGTGTCGCTGTCCGTTCCCGTCGGTTCGATTTACATGATCATGGGCTTGTCCGGCTCTGGTAAGTCGACGCTTGCGCGATGCATCAATCGGCTCATCGAGCCGAATGCAGGGCGCATCCTCATCGATGGCGAGGAGATCACCGGCGCCAGCGAAGCGCGGCTGCGCGAAATCCGCCGGACGCGTATCTCCATGGTGTTCCAGCACTTCGGCCTGTTGCCGAACAGAACTGTGTTGGAGAATGCCGAGTTCGGCCTGAAACTGCGAGGTGTGCCAGCCGCCGCGCGCAGGAAGAAGGTGATGGAAGTGCTGGAGGTCGTCGGGCTGGCTTCGTGGGCAAATCATCTTCCCGGTACGCTGAGCGGCGGCATGCGTCAGCGCGTCGGATTGGCCCGCGCACTCGCCACGGATGCCGATGTCCTGATCATGGACGAGGCTTTCAGCGCGCTGGACCCACTCATCCGCAGCGAAATGCAGGACGAACTGCTGCGCCTGCACAGGACTTTCCACAAGACCATCCTGTTTATCACGCATGATTTTCAGGAGGCGCTGAAGCTCGGAAGTCGGGTCGCCATCATGGCTGATGGAATGGTGATGCGCGAAGGCGTTCCGCAGGACATCGTGACCAAGCCCGGCAATGACTACGTCGCTGCCTTCACCCGCGACGTCAACCGGGCCCATCTGTTCGATGCCAGTTCCGTGATGGTGGAAAGCAGCCCGCTTCGGCTAGACGGACGTGCGTCCGGCGGCCGCGATGCCAAGGGCGAACCGGTGTTCATCGTCGACGATTCGATGCAGGTCGTGGGTGTCGTCGGACCACGCCAGTTGCCACGCCTCGCCGATAGTTCGACGATCCAATCATTGATGAGCAAGGACTATGAGACGGTATGCGGCACGGAAAAGCTGTCGGTGGTGGCCAGCCTGTGCCATCGAGACCGGCCGATAGCCGTTGTTGACGAGGGCGGCCGATATTTGGGGCGTGTCGATCCACTCCAGATCTTATCCCGCATTGGCGCTCCGGCGGCGGCTTCCTCGCAATCCCCGGGAGCGGAGGCCTGATCATGCTGGATGTCGATAATCTCTATGTCATCCCGCTGGACCAGTGGATCCAGGTCGGCGTCCGCTGGCTGGCAATGCATTTCCGGCCGCTGTTCCAGACCATCAAGTGGCCCGTCGAGACCCTTCTGACCGCGATCGACCATGGACTCCATGCCATTCCGTTTCCGATCCTGATCGGGATATTTGCCCTCATCGCATGGCGCTCCGCATCGCGTGGCGTGGCCCTATTCACTCTGCTTTCGCTGACCCTGATTGCCTTCATGGGCCTGTGGGCGGAAGCGATCACCACCCTGTCGCTCATCGCCACGGCAATCGTGGTGTGCGTCATCCTTGGCATTCCAATCGGAATCCTGTGCGCCCGCCACGACCGCGCCTGGACCATTGTGCGGCCGGTGCTCGACGTCATGCAGACGACGCCCAGCTTCGTCTATCTGGTTCCGGTGGTCATGCTGTTCGGCGTCGGAACAGTGCCTGGGGCAGTCGCGGTCATCGTGGCGGCGATATCGCCGCTGATCCGCTTCACCAATCTCGGGATTCGGCTTGTCGACAAGGAGATGGTCGAGGCGGGGCGGGCTTTCGGTGCCACCGATCGCCAACTTCTCTGGGAAGTCCAACTTCCATTAGCCTTGCCAACCATTCTGGGCGGCCTCAACCAGACGGTACTGATGGCCATGGTCATGTCGGTGATCGTATCCATGATCGGGGCCGAAGGGCTCGGACTTGTGGTCCTGCAGGGGCTGGGACGTCTCGATGTCGGCATGGCTGCCGTCGGCGGCATCGCCATCGTCCTGCTAGCCATGATCCTCGATCGCATCACACAGGGCCTGGCCAACCAGGACAAGGCCGGACCGACCCGGGGCATCCGCGCCGCCCTGGCTCAGCTGCTGCGTCCCAGAAATGAGGAAGCGGGGAGTTTCGAAACGAACCACCAGCAGGTGTGAACACCGTCTCGATCAGGCGGAACGACGCAACAAATATCACAACAAGGGGAGAATACATGTCGGTGAATTATCGATACCGCAAGGGACTGAGACTGGCCTGCGCCATGGCTGTTGCAGCAACCATGATGGGTGGGCAGAGTCTTGCGCAGGATAAGCCTGGCGAAGGCAAGACTATTCGTTTCACGTCCTCCGACAGCCTGGGCGCCAACTATATTCAGGACCAGGTCCTGATAGCGGGCCTCGAGAAACTCGGTTACGACGTAAAGTTGTCGACCATGAACATGTCGGCGATCCTGCAGGCCATTTCGCAGGACGACCTCGACATGACCGGCGACATCAACTGGCCGCAGGCCGAGCCCGCCATAGCACAGATCTCGGATACGGTCGAACTGATCAATGAAGGCACGATCGCGGGCGGCGGCATCAACGGCTACATGATCGACAAGAAGACGGCCGAAGCCAACAACATCACCAATGTCTCGCAACTGAAGGACCCGAAGATCGCGGCCTTGTTCGACACCGACGGTGACGGAAAAGCCAATCTGGTGAATTGCGATCCGGCTTGGAAGTGCGGCGACGTCGTCGATTTCCAGGTCAAGGAGTTCGGCTTGAGCGATACGGTGCGCTCCATCCGCGCCAAATACGAGCCGCTGATCGGTGAGGTCTTTGCTCGGGCCGACCGCGGAGAGCCGATCCTTCTTTACACCTGGAGTCCATCCTGGATCGTCTATCGGCTGAAGCCCGGCAAGGACGTGGTGTGGCTGCCGATCCCGTATGACGCTCTTCCCGAGGGCGTATCGAAACCGAAGACGCACGAGGTCAAGGATGTGGTTGGCTGTGCGGGGGGCCAGAACCCATGCCGCATGGCGGTTGGCCCATGGAACTGGCGCACGCTCGCCAACAAGAAGTTCCTGGCTGACAATCCGGCGGCCAAGAAATTCATCGAACAGGCGAAATGGTCGCTGGACATCTGGAGCCAGTGGGAAGGCGATCTGGGGGCCGGCAACAAGACCGACGCCGAGATCAAGAAGATCGCCAACGACTGGATTGCCGCAAATCAGTCGGAGTTCGATGGCTGGGTAAAGAATGCGGCTGCCGCCGGAAAATAATCCGGGCAGACCTCTATCGCGGCTTGTTATCACAATGGTGGCGGACCCTGTCCGCCACCATTGTCGATTGAGGAGACCGATTGCCGGCCAAGCGTTTTCGCTTCATGGGGCGACGTTCCTTGTGCGGAGCGGCTACACCAGGCCCATGCAAAGGGCAGGCGAATCGTTTCGACATGCGGCCTCAGAGACGATTATCTCGCGATAAATAACTGCCGCCGCGCCTGGTCGAGCGCGGGCCGCTTGGCATAGCGAGAAAAGCTGAGTGAAGCTGTATTTCACGCGCAGCTATTACTCCAAGTCGCGCGTGAAGGTTCCATTCTCCTTGAGCCCCCTGCTGTCGTGGAACTTGACATCTAGACGCCAATGCGACCGGCGGCGGCATGTCGTTACAAGCGCGAAACCGTCGCCAGGGGCGAAACTTGTCTGCACCTCGCAACAATACGGCCCGTTCTTAGGATCGGGATCGCGAAAGTAAAAAGCCTCATTGGCCTGGAAATTGTCGGCAGTTCCGTTCGCAAACGGATAAGGCGCGTACAGCGCCGAACTGTGGATACAATGCAGGATGCTCTGCTTGCCGGTTTTGCTGTTTGTTACACGGGCGGTGACCAGGCTGCTCACGTGCTCGTCACCCGACAGGAATACCAGTCGCTTTATTTCCTTGTCGCACACGAACCTGAGCAGCGCGTGCATGGAGAACGGGTACCCATCCCACGCGTCCGAACGCAGGGCACAGGTGGGGTCCTCGGCCACCTCCCGCCGCCGCGGCAGCACTGCCGAGGATGTGAGAACAAATTTGGGCACTTCGGCGTGTTCAGGCTTGATAAGCCATTCACGAAGCTTCGCGAATTGGGTTGGACCCATAATCCGCGCTTTGCACCAGTTCGAAACCGTCCGTCCTTCACGTTCGGTGCGCGTGTCGCAAAGGAAGAATGGCATCCCGTTGTGAGTAAAATCGTCTCGCCAGATGTGTGCCGGCAGGCGCTTTTCCAGTACCCCGGCCTTGACACGTTCATACCTGAAGTAAGCCAGCTTCCCAGGCTTTATGACGGGATCGTCCTTGCGCATCGCCGGGTCGGGGTCTTTTGCCCAATTGTCGCGCAACTCGTGGTCATCGAGCATCATTTCAACCGCCATGTCCAAGCGCTGCATCACCGCCTTCACACCGCGGCTCTGGCCTCGGCGTTCGTAGGGTATTCGGAATCGGTCATCGGTCGCCTTGGGGTCGAAAAGCCCTGCCGTAGCGTCGACATATACTTGGTCGCCGGCCAGCAGCAGCAAGGTGGGAGCGCCGGGTTTGCCCAGTAGATCGCCGAGCGCGAGCAGAGACGCATCCGCGGGCCCTCGTGTTGCATGCTGACCGTCGGGCATGTGGTCGAGGAAATCACTGGGGTATTGGCAACTTGCGAGAGCGAATGAAAGGTTCGATTCCGTCCGGACAGCGCTCTTGTGGCGGTAGCTTCTGTGTGATCTTCCAGGCCTGCCGAGGATCAGGCCACCCCGCAGATCATCCAATGTGTCAGCCTCGAGCGCATACCGAATAGCCTCGGCGGCCCTCTCCACCGCGTACTCGGCATGCGAACCTTTGTCGGGGATTTCAGATGCTGATTCCGTCGCGTCGGGCAGTTTCGGTAACCGAGCCAAGCCGCCAATACCCTGCGCCTGAACGTACAGCAGCAAGACGAGTACCTGCTGCGCTTCAGGCCACTTGTGGAGCGGAACTTCAAATACGTAGGGAGATGCGGGTTGCTCGATATAGTACGGAAGGAGACAATCATGGAGGCTGTCGCTTCTCTGTCCTTTCTCGTCGCCAGGGCTCGTAGCCGGCGGATCGATCATGTGCAGGCGGTCGGCCTTTGCGCAAACGGGAACAATAAGGGCTGCATGAGGCACGCCCCGCCCTCCGCTATCGGCCGCTTGCACCAGGATCTTGCCCGCTTCGATCCCTACGCGCACCCCGAAGACGGGCGCCCTGGCTTCAAAGGGGAGAGAGCGCGTCATGGCTTGTCCTCCAGGGAGCCCGGCATATCCGGCATTCCAAGGTATTTCGCTATAACACCGCAGATCGACGAGGCATCTTTGCCGATCAGGCAATCCTGATGACCGTGGCCGGCAATGCACCAGGTCAGGTAGGACGGTTGGCCGAGCCTCAGGAACTGGCGGCTTTTGTCAATAAGATGCCTGATTTCTTCCTCCGATTGCACCGCCTCGACCGCATGCAGAGATGAGTTCAAGTGCGGCACGCCGGCCCCTTTGAGCATATTTCGCATCAGTGTCAGCGTTGAGGGGTCGACCAAACCGTTTTCGGCTCCATGGATCGACATCATCGGGAACTTCAGTCGATCCCTCACCCGGTCCGGCAGCACATAGCGATTTATGCCGGCGCGATCGGTCACGGTGTTGAAGCCAGCAAAATGTATGACCTGCGAGACTGTCTCGACGCTGAGCGGGCCGAAGAAATCGTCGATGTGGTCGAGTACGAGGTCAGAGAGATTGTTGAGCGAGAAGGTGCGTGCATAGAGCGCGTCCATCCGATGTCTTGTGCCGACCCAAGGCGTCGCTTTGCCTGGGGGCCAGAGGGGATTCTCGCGCCGATACTCGTCGGACGGCAGCCGCATTGCCGAGAGCGCTCTGTCGAGCAATTGACCGGCGAGCGAGATATCGCCATGCGGACTAAACACATAGTCATCAAGCTGAAGAAAATAACGCACATATCGCATCACGTATGCGGCGAGCACATTTGCCGAACTCAACAGCATTACCGGGCCGACTTGTGAAAAAACCACGCGCCCGATCTTATTGTGCAAAGTCCTTCGATCGTGCTCGCCAAGCACTGCCATGCTGAACATTGCCGCGCCCATACAATGGCAGACGACATCGAGCCTTTCCTGCCCTGTCGCAGCCAGCACGTGTTGGATGGCGATCGGAATGTCATTCTCCGCCATCTCCTCAAAAGACCAACCGCCCGTGGCGGTAGTCAGGCCTGAACTCGATCGCATATCGAGCACCCAGACATCGCGCCCAGCATCACACAGCGATTGAGCGAGGTTGCCGGGTACGGCAGCATGAGCAAATGTGGTGCCGCTCGCACTGTAGCCATGAACAAGCAAGACGGGGCGTTTCGGGACGCCGTTCTCGATCGCCTTTGCGGACCTGCCGTCATAGCGGGCCAGGCGAATGCGGATCGGGGGGCTTCGCTTGCCGTCCAAAGTCAGCCAGTCGATCTGAGGCGCCGGTAAGCCCGGCACTGCCCCGGGCAGCCGTTGCGGTTCACGCGTCGATGGCGGGTCGGGGCGGCGAAAACTCAATGCATGTATCTGAAGCACGACGCGAAAGCCGTAGAGGATGAAAGAGGCCAGATCTGCCAGTGCTGCGACACGGTCTTGCTGGTCTACTATTCGCAGCAATGGCACTCCCTGTCGCGCCAGGTATCGCTTATTCAGTTCCAGCGAGGGCAGCTTTTTGCCAACGATGGCCTTGCGCATCTGCGGGAACGCCTCGACCGACATTTCCATCAACTGCGTCCAAGGGCTGGCGCCACATGCATATGTGAGCCGCTTCACCCCTCTGATTTTCTTCTGTGCGAACAAAGAACTGTCGAACCTCACGCCCGTGCCGAGATCTTCCGGCTCGACAACCTTGTCGATGTGCAAATCGTATTCGATCAGGCGCACCCCGCCCGCACGCGAGCACAGGTGCAGAATATCGAGCAGTCTGAGATGGGACGGCTCTCCGCTAGGTGGCGTGAGACGCAACCATTCCTGGCCCTGGCGGACCAAGCGGTAAGCAAAGTCGCGCATCCCGCGGTTGAGCGCCCACGCAAGGACAGCGCGCAGCATTCGAGGCACGGGGCGCGATTCTTCCAGATCGAACAGGTGGAGCGATCCCGAGATATCCGCCTCGAGCGCAACATCGCTTTCATAGGCCTGATCTGCAATGGGGTCGAACTCCTTTCCTGCACGCAGAATGCGCAGCCGACCATGGGCAATCGGCAAACAGCGTCCACGGGGCGTTTGCAGCGCGTAGAGATCGGTGAGCACCACCGGCTTGGTGGTCAGGGTCAGTTCGACGGTATGCGGTTTCACACCTCTGCCGCGCACCGCCAGGGGGACCTTGCCGCGCACCTGTTCGGTCAGTTCGATGCTGGTAGGCGTAGGTGTAGCATTCGTCCGCGGCGTGGAATAAATCGGCCGCGTTTCGCCACGAGAGTTCCCAGGCAAGGGGGCATTGGTCAAACGACCGCCACTGAGATGCCATTCCCCCTTGAGCTCGGTGATCGCTCGCAATGCCAGAACGGCTATGGTCAAGGCGGGATTGATGCCCAGAGACGTGGGCACGACCGAGCCATCGAGCACGATCAACCCTGCGTGAGTGCGTCTGCGGCCGATCGCGGCGGCATCGAACACGCGGCCGCAATGATCGGTCACGCCTTGGCGAACGTCGTCACCCATGGCGCAGCCCCCGAGGGGATGAACTGTAAGCAGCGGCCCGCGTTGGCGACCGAACACGGCTTCGAGCCTGTCGGACAAAGGTCGCCACAGCAGGTTGTTCACCAGCCGTCCCCCCAATCCCGACTCTCGAAGCAATCTGCCAAGGCGCGCATGATGGTTCTCCAGCCGGGGGTCCAGTCGCAACTCCGGCCAGCGCACCGTGAGCATCCCGTCGGCGCGCATTTCGTCAGCATCGTCTTGCATCTCATCGACGCTGTTTTGCCTCGAGGCCCCTGGAGCCAGTGCTCCCTCTGCGTCGTCGCGGCCGATCATGGCCAGCACCAGGGAGTTGGTGATGGCGGCAGGATTGACGGCTGCGTCGTCTGCCCGTGAAGGATTTGGTTCATGCTTCGCCCAGTCGCCATCTGCGACGCGATTGAGCACATCGAATGTGGTGGCGCTTTCCTCAAACAGGCGGCGCAGCGGTCCCGGTACGGCAAGATCTTGGATCACCAGGTCAGTAGCCGCGTTCCCGTCGCGCAGATCGATCATTGCGGTTATCGTCGGGCCGACCGCGCGACCGCATTCTTCGCTTTTGATGTTTGGGGCCGGATCCTCGGTTTCGTCAGCGACGCCATTCACCCTTGCCGCCAAATCGTGAGCAACTACTAGCATGTCACCATTGGCGGAGAACTTGCGTCCCAGCTGATCGGAGAACTTTACCCCGCGAATTTGCGAGCGCATCAAAATTTCCGTCGAGCCGAATGTGCCTGCTGCAAGGATCACGCGCCTCGCCAGCAGCGCGAACGGCTCCCGCTGGTTATCGCGTAGATGGCCATCCGTGTGATTGACGTCCAACCGCCATCCTTCGTCCGAGGGCAAAACGCGCAAGACGGTGGCGCCAGTGACGATTCGTACTCCGCTTTGTCGAGCCAGCCGCAACAAGTTCAGGTCAAGGGATTCTTTGGCATTGTAGTTGCAACCAGTGGCGCAGTCGCCGCAACGGCGACATTCGCTCATCGCGACCCCGGCGTGGTTGGTGTGGCAATCGGAAGCGACGGTTATGTGAGCGGGTTGTGCTTTGCCCCCAGCCAAATTTCTAATTGCTTCGGACTTGGCCAAGAAAGGCTTGGTGTTAGTACGTATCGGCTTGGCTCCCAACCAATCGCGCAGCCGTTCAGCCGTCTCTGCGAGCTTCGTATCTCTACGGATTTTGGTGGGCCAGCGCGCCTCCCGGAAAATCTCCGGCAGCGGCATCTCCATCACGCCGGCGTTGATTAATGAGCCTCCACCCAAGCCACACGCGACGAGAGCTACCGCGTCGTCGCTGCAGCGCAAGTCGTAAAGACCATCGAACACGCCGCGTTGGCGGTTCGCAAAGGGGGTGGCAAAGCGGACGTGGCCGCCCAGATCGGCCAATCGCGAAGGGAACATTCCAGCCAGGTACTCCTTGCCGCGTTCGAGCATGCAGATTTTTAAAGATTGGCCTTGCACATCCTTGCAGCTACTCAGTTCGGCGGCAGCCACCGAGCCACCATAGCCGCTGCCAACGATGACAATATCAAAGTCATATCCGCCCTTGACGCGTGTCCTTGGCGTATCAGCGATCTGCGGAAAATCGTGGACCAACGCCTCAAGTCCGCGCGAGAGCCAAGTCGTCGCACGTGGCGGCTCCGGCGCTGCCTTGATGTGCACAGGCAATGCGTCATCCCTAATTTAGGTATCAATCATATACGAAATTTGGTGTAACGTCAGGAAGTCACGCAATCTATCGGGGACGATATTCATTCCCTTTAAGAAGTGCGCGGTCGGCGGTGCCTTTCTCTGCCTGAAACTATGGGCACGGCTGCGGGAAGGAACCCATGAGGGGTACTTGCGAGCTACTTGAGAGTTTTCTGCCGCTGGAATTACTCGGTAGAATTCACGCACTTCGAGCGGACGGCCCAGTAGCCGTCGAATTCCCGGCTGCAGTGGTGTTTGTCGATGTGTCCAGATACACGGCCTTGGTCGAGCAACTAACACGACGGGGACAAGAAGGACTTGAAAGAATCCCGAGCCTGCTTAGTCACTCCTACGCACGATGCGTAGAGCAAGTATACAATCGTGGAGGCGAGATTTTGTACCTCGCCGGCGACGAACTGCTGGCTTACTGGTCGGCGGATGTCCGCGGACTTGAAAGCGCGGTGCGAGCGGCGACAGCCTGTGCCAAGGCAATCTGCGGCGGCCGGAATGAGCGTTTGGAGAACGGAACAGCTGAAATCGCACCCGCGCTGCATGTTGGAGTAGGGGCGGGGCCCCTCTGGGCGGCGGCTTTGGGCGGTCAGCCGGTCTGGACCCTCTTTGCAGGTGGAGATGCCATCATGCAGGCCGCTCAGTCCCAATCGGCTGCGCGCCGATGGGAATATGTACTTTCCGACAAAGCCAACTTGGCCCTTGCGCAGCCGTCTCAATCGCGGCGCAGTCGGCCTACACTGGCTTCTCCGCCTCCGGGCTGGCTGGCAAGGTTCCTGCCTATGCAACTCAGGGACCTGCTGTCCGAAGCCGACTTGCGGTCAGTTGCTGCGGACAGCGCCATTGCCATCCGTTCCGAAGAAGATCGTCCAACGACCGCCCGCTTAGACGCCCTGGCGGAGATTAGACCGATCACCGCCCTTTTCGCGCGAATTGCCGGACTTGACCACCGCCAACCTCAGGCGCTTGCGCGCTATCAATTGCTATGCGCGACCCTCCAGGAGGATCTGCGTTCGCGGGATGGGCCGGCCGGCGAGTTGCTCTTTGACGACAAAGGCCTGATTTTCTTTGCGACGTTCGGAGCGCGAGGCAGTTTCCACCGCGACGACCCTTGCCGTGCCGTCGATGCTGCTCGCGCGATCCGTCTGACGGCCCAACGCTTGGGCCTCTCCGCGTCGATGGGGGTGGCTACCGGCGATGCGCTTTTTAGTGTTGTCGGAAGCGCACGTCGGCGCCAGCTCATGGTGATCGGTGCGCCCGTGAATCGGGCGGCGCGGCTTATGACGGCGGCATCGGCAAACGTTCTCTGCGATGCACCGACAGAGCGAGCCAGCCGGGCGGCGTTTTGGTTCGAAGAACACGGCACGTTGCAACTGGACGGACTTGGGGACATGGCAACGGTGTTTTGTCCCATGGATCCGCGCGCCTCGGCCCAACCTCTTAGTCCGCTGATTGGCCGGCGGAGCGAACTGGAGTTCCTGAAACGTACGTTCGAGGAGACCCGCCGTGGAGGCAGGCGGTTGCTCGTTGTCTTGGGTGAATCGGGCATTGGAAAAACCGCTTTGATCAGAGCTTTCACGGACGAACTGCGCTCAACTGCGACCGAGGTTTTGACAGCGCGCGCCGAACGTGACGATCGCCGGACATCGCTCCTGCCATGGCGGCGGGTGCTTGTGTCTCTTCTCGGCCTACCGTCCGACAGCGATGGATTTGCGGTGCTTGAGGTCGTCACGCAACGGGTTCAGGGCAATTCGTCGCTCGTTGGGCGACTGCCCTTGCTAGGTGATGTTTTGAGCATCGAAATTCCCCAAAATGACGGGACGCGACATCTGGAGGGACCTCATCGCGCTGATGCCACCATGCGCCTTTTGGGTGATCTCATGGATAACTTGGCACCGCGGCCGTTGGCATTGGTCCTGGAGGACAGTCAGTGGCTGGATTCGGCATCGTGGCGCCTCGTCGAGTGGGTTCTCTCATCTCTGTCCTCGTTGCTTCTGGTCCTGTGCGTACGCTCGGACGAAGTTCCGGAGGAGTTAAAAAACCTACGAAGGCGAGCCGAGGCCCCACGAAGGAATACATCCGGAACGGAACCTGACGATCCCGCGCGCCTGTGTCGTATCCTGGATCTTGAGGAACTCAGCGAGACGTCGATTTGCGAACTGGTCGCCCGCACGCTCGGGGATGTGCCCCCACATGGCGAACTGGCGCGCCGGATCTCGGCCTTGGCCGGTGGCAATCCATTTTTCGCCGAGGAGATAGCGCTGACATTAAAGAGCCAGGGGCTCATCGCCATACGCGATGGTTTGTGGTGTCCGATCCGCCCGCTCGAGAGCCTTCGATATTTCGAAGGTGTCGATCGGGTCATTCGGGAGCGCGTTGATCGATTGGAGACCTCAGTCCAGCACGTTCTCAGGGCTGCGGCCGTGATCGGGCGTTCATTTACCGGCGAGGCCCTGGCGACGTTGCTCGAGGGCGAGTTGGACTACGACGGTGTGGGTGCAGCTGTCGAGTCGCTCGCGGTGGCGCATCTCGTGCGTCAGGGCACTGGATCAGGCAACTACGAGTTCCGTCATGATCAAATCCGAGACGTCGTTTATGGTTCAATTCCCAGTGAAGTGCGACAGCGACTTCATGCAGCTCTGGCCGCCTGGATCGAGTCGAGCCAGTCGGCCGCCATGGGCGCGGATGTCGCGGCCCTCGTTCAGCATTTTGAGGCCGCCGGAAACAATTTCAAGGCAGTTGAATATGCCAATTTGGCAGCAATCAAGGCGCTGCAGGTCGGTGCATTTCGAGAGGTCGAGGCGTTTCTGGAAATCTGCTTGAGATACGAGTCGAAGCAACCTTGGAGTGCTGAGCAAAGACTTCAGTCGGTGCGTTGGCGCAGGCAGCTCGGCGAGGCTCATTACAGTCGCGGCGACCTCCATGCTCAGGGCATTTCGGTGAGGCGCGCCCTCACCTTGGCGGGCACGCCGGTTCCACGTTCCTCGGCAGCTCTTTTGATGCGACTGCTTGGGGGTGGAATGCTGCTCGCGTTCCAACAGGTGTTCCCTCCTTCGCTATGGTCAACTCAGGGAGGTGTGCTGGACTCCTGGGAGCGAGAAATAGCTCGCTGCCTTAACCAGGCGGCGGTCGTGGACTATTTCGAGCTTCGCTTTTCGCGAGCGTTTTCCCACACCGTCGCGGCTGTCGCCCATGCGGAGCGCACGGGGCTCACCATGGAGATGGTGGTCGCGTCCGCCCAACTGGCATGCGGGCTGGGAATTCTGGGGCGCCGGCGCGCTTGCAACTACTTCATGGCAAGGGCAGAACGGGTGGTGACTGCGCTCGCAGATCCAGCGGTCCATGCCCACCTGTGTAATCTCGATGCGCTCTGGCGCATCGGGCGTTGTGACTGGCTGATGGTAGATCGTCGTCTGGATCAGTCCCAAGAGCTATGTCTAAAGGCGGGCGATCAACTAAGTTGGTGCAACGCCCAGGCCATGCGCTTCTGGTCAATGTACTACCGGGGTGAATTGGGTGCGCTGGAGTACACCGCCCAAGCGCTGCTCTCCCGTGCGCAGAACAGCGGAAACCTCCAGCAAGAGATTTGGGCGCTCCGATGCAAGTCGTTGTGCGTGCTCCACACGGATAGCCCCCGTGAAGCGGTCGACATCCTTCGGCTGACCACGTCCGCTATGGCCGGGTCCGCCGATCTCGCCGACTTGGTCTCCGCCAAAGGGTCGCTCGCGCTCGCGCTTGCACGGGTCGGGCTCCATGCTGAGAGCCTTCGGGCTGTGGTCGAGACGCTACGCCTACTGCGCGAGATGCGTCGGCCGACTGTGCACAGCACACTGCCCGGCATTGCCGGCGTGTGCGAAGTGCTTCTGCGCGGCAGGGAGGCGGGCCTCTCGCGCGAGTACGACCAGTGGCGCCACTGGGAGCGCCAAGCGCTGCATGAGCTCAAGCGCTACCGCCGGGCGTTTCCTGTCGGCACCGCTCAGTATGGGCTGTGGGTCGGCGTGGCCCATTGGCTGGACGGGCGCGGTGACCGCGCCGTCTCTACTTGGCGGCAAGCACTCGCGGCTGCACGGCGCCTCTCGTTACGCAGGGATCAGTCGATCATTGCGGCCGAGCTGAGGCGTCGGCAAGACAAGACCTAAGATAGTCTCTGCGTTGGAGTTATCCGATCGGCAACTTGGGGGCGACATGGCTTTTGGCGGCGCGAACGAAAGAAATGATCTGCCGCGCCTTGCGCGGATCGATCCGCGCCTGTTCGATCTTCTTTTCGGCGGCTGCAAGGTTGAACGCCACGCGGCGGGCCAGATTCTCTTCGTCCAGGAAGATCCATCCGATCGTATTTACGGGGTGATGAGCGGGACGGTGGAGATCTCGATGTATTCGCCGGGAGGCCGGAAGCTGGTGGCCAATATCGAGCTTTCGCACAGCTTGGTCGGAGAGATCGGCGCGCTCGACGGGCGCCCGCGCACCGCAACCGCCACTTGTCTGACCGTTTGCGATCTGGCCTCGCTCGGTCGGACGCAGCTCTTCGATCGCATTGAAAAAAACCCACCTCTGGCACGCGCCATGATTGAGCTTTTGTGCGCACGGCTGCGTTGGGTCAGCGGCGAACTTGGCGATCAGGCTTTCTTCGGCATTGAGGCCAGGCTGGCAAAACGACTGGTCTTTTTGGCCGGCGTTATGGCGGATGGCTCAGGTTGGATACCGATCTCCCAGTCCGAACTGGGGGAGTTCCTGGGTGCCACGCGCGAGTCCGTCAACAAGACGCTTAACGATTGGCGCAACCGTTCGATCATCGCAATCAAGCGTGGCGGCCTGCGCATAACGAACACCGGTGCGCTGCGTCACATCGCCGAGTCACAGGACGATGACTGATGTCGCCGTTCGCAATCGGCGCGCGCGCATCGGAGCCGCGATCAGATTGCGCAACGAAGACCGAATCGGCGTGAAGGTATAGTCCTCCACCTGTCGTGGTGACGAACTGGGGGCCTCCGTTCAGCATCCTGACACCGTCCCAGGCGGATTGGACGTGCCACGGCTGTCGCGCGACCTATGGTCGGGCTTTTCTTAGTAGTCCGTCGGTCAGTCGGTACCCGCTCAAGGAGGCAGAGCGGTGGCTAGCGCCACCGCTCTTATCTGGATCAATTCCGGCAGTCCGGGCTGACGGGATCGTACTGGTGTGGGCTGACCCCCATGCACTTGGAGCTCGCAGCACCACCAGGCAATCCGATCGATCCGGTCGGGAAGCCATACACCGGTTCTTCTGAAGCCAATGAATGTTGACCCTTCAAGTCACCCGGGGCCTCGAAGTCACCATTGTCGGCTCGCAGACTGTGGACGAACGTCGAGTCGATCGCGAACGAAGGCGCCGTGAGGATGAAAAATGCAGACGCAGCTGTAATGATCTTATACATGTTGCTCTCCCTTTGGTTGATGACATCACAAAAATTCGTGATGAGAACGAAATTGGCTTAGCTTTCAAAACCAACTTCCTCTTCGGACTTGATCTTCGCTGTTTTCTTTATGATCTATCCGAAAGAGAGACTAAATTGCCTGCTCTGTCATCTCTTGTACGCCGCGGGTGAGATTTGTATGTGAAGGAATTCACGCAGGTGCTAATATGATCGACGGGACGCTTTTCATTCCCGCTGCTTCAGCACCGGGATCGGAACGAGGGACATCGGCTGGTACTGAGCCAGTCTTCGAAGGCCCGCAAGATCGGTCAAATCGATGAAGCGCGCGTTGCTGGTGATAAGCTGTTCGGCGCGCAATTGCTGAATGACGCGATTAAGATGGGGCACGCTCAACCCGAGCGCGTCCGCCATGATTTCCTGTGAAAACGGCAAATCGAAACTTGCTTCGTCGGCGCGTTCGACCTCCAGGAGACGCGCGTGAATCTCCAGCAAAAGGTGCGCCAGCCTTTCAATCGGAGTGCGCCGGCCCAGATTGACGATGTGCTCCGCATAAGTCGCGGCCTCTTGGGCGGCGAGCCAACTTAACACCAGACCGAATTGGGGCTGCTCGTAGCAGAGGCGAACGTAAGCATCGAACGAGCAGACGGCGTAGGTCAGTTCGCTCACGGCAACGACCGCGCAAGTGGATCGATCGAAAAAGCTGACCGGGAAGCCAATGACATCACCGGGCAGGATGAGCTTCAGGATTTGCCGCCTGCCGCTGCGCAGCAACCTGTAGCGGATCGCGTAGCCGTCTTTAACAAAGCACAGGTTTCGGAACTCGGAGCCGTGAACGACGAGTTCCTCCCGTTTCCGAATGGTAAGATCGCGCTCGAAGATTGCCTCAAGACGTTTGATGTCTAGCGAATCCAGCTTCATTGCACGCGTCAGTCGGGTCACGATCGGGTGGCCGGTCAGCGGCATGCCAAGCTCCAAATGTTCATGACCTTCAATGAAACTTTCCTATGCTTATTAATCCAGATCAATGAACAGAATCATCAAACGAAAGTTGTATTGACTGCCAGGCCTACGCCACTGCGAATGCCCATGCAAATAGGCCATTTTCAGCGTTTCGCTGAAAAAAACCGGTTTCCGGGAACAACAAATGAGAGCCGTCCGACGGCTCCACGCTAAGGAGGAACAGCTGATGCCGCTCGACGATCAAAATACTTCCAATATATCCCGCCGTACCATGCTGCACGTGGGCGCAGGACTTCTCGGTAGTGCGGTTCTGCCCTTATCCAGCTTCGCGGCTTTTGCGGCCGACGACAAGCCCGCGATAGGCACCTGGCCGGCCGGGTCGGCGGGCGACACCGTCTACATCGGAGCCGCGGTGCCCCTTACCGGTGCCTATGCCGTGCAAGGTGCTGACGAACTTAAGGGCTGGCAGCTGGCGGTCGACCACATCAACAACGGCCATGAATTGATGAAGGCGTTGGCGCCGAAGGTCGACAAGGGGTTGCTCGGCAAGAAGGTCGAGCTGTTGTCCGCCGACAGCGCGGCCAAGCCGAACCAGGCCGTCGAGCTCGAGCAGAATTTCATCCACCAAAACAACATCATCCTGATGACCGGCTCGACTTCATCGGCGGTCGCGGTTGCGCTCAACAAATTCGCGCAGCGCGAGAAGATCCTCTACGTCGCGGGGATCTCCGGCTCAAACGACACAACCGGCAAGGACTGCGTCCGCTACGGCTTCCGCCAGAACTTCTACGGCCAGACCGCGGCCAACGCGATCGGCCCGATCCTTCTGAAGACCTACGGAAAGGGAAAGAAGGCGGCATTCATGACGCCGGACTACACTTACGGTCACACCGTCACCAAGTCGGTGAACGACTACCTGACCTCTCAGGGCGGATGGGAGATGGTGACGGACCAGGTCTCGCCGTTGGGCACCCAGGATTTCAGCCAATATCTGACCAACATCGCCAATTCGGGTGCCGAATTCATTGTCAACGTCAACTGGGGCCGCGACGCGGTGCTGTCGATCCAGCAGGCCAAGCAGTTCGGCCTGACTCCGAGCATGAAGATGGTCATCCCCTACCAGATCCCCTTCCTTGCCAAGGAAGTGGGCCCCGAACTGACAGCCGGGGTTTTTGCCGCTACCGATTTCTGGTGGACCCTGCAGGACAAGTATCCGCTCGCCAAGCAGTTCGTCGACGCGTTCCAGCAAAAGTTCGGCTACCGGCCGGAATGGGGCGCCGAAAACGCCTATGTCAGCTTCGCTCATTGGGCGCGCATGGTGTCGCAGGCCGGTAGCTTCTATCCGCCGGACGTCATCAAGCAATACGAGAAGGGTGAGACCATCCCTTCACTCGTCGGCGACGTTCACTACCGGCCGGAAGACCATCAGTGCGTGCGACCGGTCGTACTCGTCCAGGGTAAGGACCCCAAGGACATGAAGAGCGACGACGACTACTGGAACGTGGTCGAGGTGGTCGATGGCGCGCCGCTGATGCAGAAGCCCGACGAGTTCGGCTGCAACCTGGGCAGCTACACCTGATACCCGGCAGCGCCTTCTCCGCCCGACACGGGCGGAGAAGGCGCTCGCACCGGGACTGGCTCTGGCTGGGCGCAGACGGTTCATCGTCCCGCGGTCGGTGGGATGTCGATTGTTCGCGACTTTTCTGCCAAACCCTTGCTGGCGCGAGGGCAGGGCATATTTTTCATGATTAAGGTGGGCGCAGAGTGATCAACTGGGCAAATTTCATCTCGCAGTGCTTCAATGGGCTCGTGCTCGGCGCGCTTCTGGCGCTGATCTCCTCCGGGCTGACCATCATCTACGGGACGCTCGGCGTCCTGAACCTTGCCCACGGCGCGATGTTCATGCTCGGAGGCTATGCCGGCTGGCTCGCCTACACCTACACAGGTTCGTTCCTCGCCGCGGTGGCGGCCGGATCGCTGTTCGTGATGATCGTCGGGGTGTTGATCGAGCGGCTGATCATTCGCCATTTCTACACGCGGCCGCTCGAGGACCAGCTTCTCGTCACGTTCGGGCTCGGCATCGTCTTCGTCGAGACGGTCCGCTTCTTCTTCGGCAGCCTCTCGCGCACGGTGCCGCCGCCCGCCTCGCTGGTCGGCATCACCCATCTGGGCTTCATGGTCTATCCCACCTACCGATTGGCGTTGCTCGGCATCGTCGCCCTGGCGCTGCTGATGCTCTATGTCGTGCTCTATCGCACCCGCATCGGGATGATCGTGCGAGCAGGCATCGAGGATTCGGTAATGGTCGATTCGCTTGGAATCGACGTCTACAAGATCTTCATGCTCGTCTTCGGCATCGGAGCCATGGCGGCCGGCTTCGCCGGCATTGTCAACGCACCCGTGGTGTCGATCGCGCCCGATGTCGGGGAAGCCATACTGGTCCAGACCTTCGTGGTCGTGGTGATCGGCGGCGTCGGTTCCTTTCCCGGCGCCATCCTCGGCGGCCTCATCGCCGGCGAAATCATTAGCATCACGTCGATGTTCAATCCCGGTTATTCCTATGTCATGCTGTTCGTGGCGATGACGCTGGTGCTGGTGCTTCGCCCGCACGGGCTGCTCGGCACGGCCGGGCGCGAGTAGACGCGGTCGGCCATGAACATCAAACATCCCTTCCTTGTCGAGCTTCTGACGGCGCTGGCGCTCGTCCTGGCGCCCTTCGTGCTGCCCCATCTCGGCTTCTCGCCCAGCACGATCAATCGCATCCTCATATGGGGCCTGTTCGGGATCGGCTTCGACATCCTGTTCGGCTACACGGGATTGCTGTCCTTCGGCCAGTCGGCCTTCTACGGCACTGGCGGCATGTTCGCCGCCTACCTGCTGACTGAAGCCGGCTTCCCCTATGTCATGGCTGCCATTGTCATGGGCGCCGTCGTGTCGGGTGTCGTCGGCTATGTGATCGGGCTGATCGCCCTGCGACGCACCGGCATCTATTTCGCCATGATCACGGTGGCGATCGCCGAAGTCTTCTTCTTTGTCGAGTTCAATCCGCTCTCGGCATTCACGGGCGGCGAGAACGGCTTGCCCGGCGTGCCTACCCCCGTCGTCAACCTCGGCTTCACGGTGCTCGAGTTCAACACCGACTGGACGATGTATACTTTCCTGGCGTTCTGGTATTTCGTCGGCATTGTCGTCGCACTTCGCATCGTACGCTCGCCGGTTGGCGCGATCCTTTCGGCGATCCGCGACAATCCGCTCCGCGCCGCGGCGCTCGGCCATGACGTCCACGGCTACAAGCTCACGGCCTTCGTGGTTGCGGCGATCTATGCCGGCTTTGCCGGCGGCCTGTTGGGCGTCATGCAGGGCTTCATGCCGCCGGACGCTTTCATGTTCGACACGTCCGGCCAGGTCGTCATGCAGACGGCGATCGGCGGTGCCGGCACACTGTTCGGACCGCTGGTGGGCGCGACGGTGTGGCTCTACCTGAGCGACTTTTTCCAGAACACATTGCATCTCGGCGCGACATGGAAGCTGGTGCTCGGCGTCGTTTTCGTGCTGCTGGTCTGCTTCCTGCGGCGCGGCATCGTCGGTGCGATCGTCGACCTCTATGGGCTGGCCGGCGGCCGCAAGAGCATCGAAGCGGCAGAGACCGCGACAGAGAGCACGCCGCACATCGTGACCGCGATCGAGCCGATGCCGGCGCGCCGGCATGGCACTGCGCCAGCATCCGGACCGATCCTGCAGGTGCAGGGCCTAACCAAACGCTATGGCGGCATCACGGCCAATAGCGACATCGACTTCAGCGTCGATCACGGGGAGATACGGGGCATCATCGGGCCCAACGGCGCGGGCAAGACCACGTTCTTCAAGATGCTCACCTGCGAGATCGCGCCGACCTCCGGCCGCATCATGCTGGCGGGCCGCGACATTACCGGCATGGGCGTGTCCGAGGTGTGCCAGCTCGGGCTCACCAAGAGCTACCAGATCAACCAGCTGTTCGAACGCTTGACGGTGCGGCGGAACCTGATGATTGCCGCGCTGGGCGAGGCGCGTGGAAAGTTCCGGCTTGATCTGTTCAAGAGTATCCACCGCGTTCCCGGTCTCCACGAGCAGGTCGAGCGAACGGCGGCGCTGGTGAACCTTACGGCGCGGCTCGATCGGCCTGTTTCGTCACTGGCTTATGGCGAGAAGCGGCGGCTGGAGATCGGTCTTGCGCTGGCGACGTCGCCGAGCCTGCTCCTCCTCGATGAACCCCTTGCGGGCATGAGCCCGCGCGAGCGCGTCGAAACCGTGGCGCTGCTCAAGTCAATCGCGCGTGGACGCACGATGATCATCATCGACCACGACATGGATTCGCTCTTCGAGCTGGTCGAGAAAGTGACCGTCCTGCAGGAGGGCAGGGTACTGGTCGAAGGCATGCCAGGTGCGATCAAGACCAACGCAAAGGTGCAGGAAGCCTACCTCGGCGGGGTACATGGAGAGGTGGCATGAGCCTGCTCGAAGTCAGAGCGTTGAACAGCTATTATGGCGACAGTCACATCCTGTTCGACGTCGCATTGAGGGTCGGGAAGAACGAGGTCGTGGCGCTGCTCGGCCGCAACGGCGCGGGTAAGTCGACGACGCTGAAGAGCCTGATGGGCGTGGTGACGCCACGGGCCGGCTCGGTTGAACTCGACGGAGTTGAGCTGGTGGGCAGGAAGGCGCACAGCATCGCTCGGGAAGGCATGCAGCTCGTGCATGAGAATCGCCGCATCTTCGGCAGCCTGAGCGTCGAGGAAAACATCATTCTGGCCGGATTGACCGCCGACGCCCGGTGGCCGCTGGAACGCATCTACACGATGTTCCCACGGCTGAAGGAACGGCGCACCAGCCGTGGCACGGATCTCTCGGGTGGCGAACAGCAGATGCTGGCCATAGCCCGTGCATTGGTGCGCAACCCGAAGATCCTTTTGCTTGATGAACCCTTCGAAGGACTTGCTCCAGTCATTGTGCACGATCTGGTGCGCGCCTGCCGCGAACTGGCGGAGGCAGGGCAGACAATCGTGCTGGTAGAACAGAACATCGCCGCGACGCTGGCGCTCGCAAGCCGGGTTTATATCATCAACAACGGCCATATCGCCCATGAGGGCCCGGCCGCCGAGCTCAAGACACAGCCAGGGCTGCTGCAGCACCATCTTGGCGTCTAGAGGCATAGGCGAGCAGTCGCGGACGGCGTTCGACTTCCGACCGCCTTCGGCCATCCCGCTCTATCGCGGCAATCCGTGATTCATGCCGGCGATTATCCAGTGCTATCGCTTTGCAGACCGTATCGCCTTCTGGCGCGCCAGCCGCTGATCGCCGGAAGTACCAGGACAGTCTCCAGGTTGGAGTCGGCCTGGATTATTGCCGACCTGCCGTGTTGGAAAAGAGAGGCGCCGTTCGATTTTCGAGGAATTTCAAGTCGAGCCGGCGCCGGCTTCGGCGGCAATCGAGCAGATGATCGCGTGGAACCCGGAACGGATCGTGTCGACGCACGGTTGATGGTCTCCGGCGGTGCGGTGGCCGAACTGAGGCGGACCTTCCGCCGGGTCTTATAAGAGCGTTTCGCCGGCTTGTGCACCGCAAGCGAGCGCTCTGATATTTGGCGCGAGGAGATCGAGATGACTGAACGACCGGAGAGATATCGAAACGCGATTGTCCCTCACATCTATGTCGACGGGGCGTCGGATGGGATCGCGTTCTACGAGCGGGCATTCGGAGCGATGGAACTGTTCCGAATTGCCCACCCAGACGGCAAAATCATGCACGCCGAGATTTTGATCTGCGGAGCCGTGATCATGATCGGGGATCCGGACGAGAGACTATACGGCGAGCCGCGGACACTTGGTCGCTGCACGGCTGGCCTTCACATCTTCACTGATGACAACGCGACCTTGCTGCGGCGCGCGGTCAAGGCTGGCGCGGAAGAGATTCAGCCACCCACGGATATGTTCTATGGCGCCAGTTCCGCCACCGTGCGCGATCCCTTCGGCCACGTCTGGGTGCTCCTGTCGTGGAAGGAGGACCTCGATCCGGCGGTGATGGAACGTCGCGGGAATGCCCTCCTGGCCTAAAGAAGAAAACGTCGAAGACATGGCCAAATGCGGCATGTTCGCTGTGCGACTCGTTATTGACAACCGGCTCGAACACCTCCGCTAGACAGCGAGCTTCGCCCGTCGCAACATTCTCCTCAGGACGTGAGAAGTGCGGGGCATCGAGATTGTTCCCGGACCTCTGAACCCGCCGCGTGAATCCATTCAGATGCTTCGCGTCAGGGCATCGGCCCCTTGCCGCTTTCCATTCCGCCGGCTCCGCGCCGCGCCATTCGGTTTCCCCTGCGGTGTGCCGAGCAGCACGCGAACGGCGATTTCATGAAGTGGTTGCACGGCGCCCTTGACGACGTAGTCGAGGCTGGAACGATCGGAGATCAGGGTCGGCAGGCGCAAGGTGCCGACCAGTCCTTCCGCCTCGAAGCGGGAGTGTAGAAGTTGGTAGAGTCCAGCATTGCAGGTAAACGGGCCGGTGATGAACACCTTCTCGGGAAAAAGCAGCCTGCAGGCGTTACCCAGCGCGCGCGCCATAAGATCGACGGCGACCCGGATTTCGGGAATATCCGTCAGCTCCATCGTCTCGATTTGGCTGGAGAGGAGTTCCTCCTCCCCCGAAGCCCACGGATATATCTCCCGTATGACCGGCAACAGGGCTGAGAGCGAAGCTGCTGTTTCGAGACAGCCCCGGTTGCCGCATCCGCAGGGGCGATCCTTGAGCACGTTGAAACGCCAATGGCCGATTTCGCCGAAGGGGCCGCCCTGGCGCATCGGCGCATCGTCGCTGCCGCGATAGGCCAGGCCGATACCCCAGCCCCAATGAAGAATGAACGCGCTTTCCAGCCTTTCCATGTCCGGCGCGGCGTATCGGGCGCTCAGTTCGACATCCAGTTGGCGAAACAGGAACACGCGCGGTGTGAGGCCGCCGAGCGCCTTGCCGACGTCGAAATCGCGAACGTTCGGCCATCGCGAGGTCAATATCCACGTCCGGGTCTTCACGTCCACGATGCCCGAAACGGCAACCGACGTTCCGACATGATGCATGCCAGACGGGCAGCTGCCGATGAGACCGGCGACAAGTTCGCGCATCGTCGCGGTCATGCGGGCCGAATCGGCGTCGGACGGAACATGGGCGGTTTGCCGGGCGAGGACACTTCCGCGGAAATCGAC
The DNA here is from genome assembly GCF_020165435.1 of Mesorhizobium sp. BR1-1-2. Classification (NCBI taxonomy): domain Bacteria; kingdom Pseudomonadati; phylum Pseudomonadota; class Alphaproteobacteria; order Hyphomicrobiales; family Phyllobacteriaceae; genus Mesorhizobium; species Mesorhizobium sp. BR1-1-2. The sequence goes on along the minus strand of NZ_JAIUID010000011.1, from coordinate 70,133 downwards.
AAGGACGCCAACCAGTTCCTGGCTGGAAACAAGAAGGACGGTCGCCCCCGCGCAGCCGGGGTTCAAAACGATTTGCGCCGGTGGGCGGCCACGGCCGCTCACCTGGCCGACGCTCTGCTCGATAATGCCCCTGCCGACGAGGTTGGCGATGGCGCGCGAGGTCGCCATCGAGGTCATGTCCAATTCGGCGGCAAGCGTGGCGCGGGATTTGCCGCCGCCTTCGTGCAGGCTGGCGATGACGCGTGCGCAGTCGCGTTGGCGGGCGTCCTCGAAATCCGCGGTGTGGAGTGTCAGCATGCCGGGATTCTTTTCCTTCTTATTTTTGGATATCATTATTCAAAAATGGCTTGCAAGCGGTATCGGGCCGTGTAGTCTCCGCATAGGGAACCTGGGCGATCGGTCGCATCATGATTACTTCCGGTCTGGTCGACATGCAGGTCAATGGCTTCGCCGGCGTCGACTTTAACTCGGGGACCCTGACGGCGGCGGAATTCGACGAAGCGCTGGAGGCCCTTCTGGCGTGCGGCGTGACGGCGTGCCTGCCGACGATCATCACGGCAAGGCCTGACGAATTGTCGGCGCGGTTCAGCGCTCTCGACAAGGCTGTTTCCGAAAGCCGCCTCGGTCCCCTCATGTGCCCCGGCTATCATCTGGAAGGTCCGTTCCTCAATCCCGCCCCGGGTTATTCCGGATGCCATCCCGCCTCGGCGATGACCGCTGCGGATCCTGCTCTCATTGAGCGCCTGCAGTCGCTGCTCAAGCGCCCGATCCTTTTGACGACGCTGGCACCCGAAGTGGAAGGCGGCATTGCTTTCATAGGGGCCATGAACCGGCGCAACATCCTTGTTTCGATCGGCCACTCGGCTTGCGGCTTTGAGCTCGTGGCGCAGGCCGCGGCGGCTGGCGCTGTCCTTTCCACCCATCTCGGCAACGGGCTGCCGCAAACCTTGCCGAAACTGGACAATACCCTGTTTGCTCAACTGGCCGAAGACCGTCTCGCCGCGACATTCATCGCCGACGGGATTCACGTTCCTCCAGGCGCGTTGAAGTCGCTGATCCGGGCAAAAGGGCTGGACCGGTCGATCCTGGTTACCGATGCCGTTTCGGCGGCCGGTGCGCCGCACGGCTCTTACGAATTTGCCGGAATGCGGGTCGAGAGCCGCGCCGATGGCTCGGTCCGCGTTCCTGGCGGCATCGGGCTCGCCGGGTCGGCGCTGCGGCTGGACGACGCCGTTCGCAATCTGGTGCGCTGGGGCATCGCCGGTTTCGCACAGGCTGTCGATATGGCCTCGGCAAATGTGATGGCGCTGCTGCAGCCGGTGCTGGACGCGCATGGCCTTCGCGTGCCCGCCAGCGAGATCGAGTGGGCGCCCGACATGACCATCATCCGTGCGCGCGTCGGAGAGGAAGAACGCGGATACGATCGGCAAACGACAAAATGGGAAGGAAGACAGCCATGACTGCTCGTGAATTCAGGGTGAACCGCCGCACCATCCTTGGCGGCATTGGCGGTACGTTCCTCGCCGGCACGACGGGGGCCTGGGCGCAGTCACCCAAATTGCCGGCATCGCCGGTCGTCATTTCGGTGATGGACGTGGGCGGCGCGCTGGCGCTTTCGCAGCCGGCCTTCGAAAACTACGCCAGGAAATATCCCGAGCGCACCGAACGCATCGTCTTCACCAAGGCGCCGGTGACCGAGCTTGCCGGAAAGCTGCGCGCGCAGCAGGAAGCCAACCGCGTCGATATCGACATGGTGCTGACCGGCTCCGACGGTCTGGCGGCAGGCCTGGCCAACGGCACATGGATCAAGATTCTGCCGAACTTCAACGACAAGTTCCCCAAAATCGAGGACAATTACGAACCGGCCGCACTGGCCCTGCACAAGAAGCAGGGCGCGGGATATGGCGTTGTCGTCAATTACTATCCTTCCGGCCCGCTGATCGAATACGCGCCTGAGCGGGTGAAGGAGGTTCCCGGCTCGGTCGAGGAGCTGCTAGCCTGGGCCAAGGCCAATCCGGGCCGCTTCATGTATGCGCGGCCCACCAATTCCGGCCCTGGCCGCACATTCATGATGGGTCTCCCCTACTTGCTCGGCGACAAGGATCCGCAGGATCCCGTCGACGGCTGGGAGAAGACGTGGGGTTATCTGGCAGAGATCGGCCAGTATATCGACTATTATCCCGCGGGCACCGGCGTCACCATGAAGGAATTCGGGGAAGGCAGCCGCGACATCATCATTTCGACCACGGGATGGGATATCAATCCACGTGCCCTCGGCATCGTGCCGGAATCGGCAAGGATCGGCACGCTCAAGGGCTTCCATTGGGTTTCGGACGCCTTTTTCATGTGCGTTCCGAAAGGCATCTCCGACGACAAACTCGCCGTGGTGCTCGACCTGATGGCATTTCTGCTCACTCCCGAAGCGCAGGCCTATTCCTATGATGAGGGCTATCTCTATCCCGGCCCCGCGGTGAAGAACGTGCCTGTCTCCATGGCGCCGCAACACAGCCAGGACATCGTCAAACGCTTCGGCAGAGAAGAGTATGCCGGCCTCATCGCCAATAATCCGATCGAACTGCCGCTGCCGCCGGAAAAGATGATCGCCGCCTTCCGAAAGTGGGACGAATTGGTCGGCGCAAAGAAATCCTGATGCTTAGCCCAGAGGCCGGCCGCGTCGAGGGGTTGGCGCTAGGATAGTACCGCATGCCAGGCACCGGCCTGACGCGGCCCCCTGCGACAGGACCTTCAGCGCAGCGGGGTGTCATTTGTGTTGCATTCGATACTAATAGACTAATATATCATTCGCCTGGGAGAGCTGGGATGAAAGTGCGGAGACACCGCTCTTTCAAGAGATAAATGAGGAGGACGACGATGTTCACGATTTCACGCCGCCAGGCGCTTGGCGGATTGGCTGGTTTTGCAACGCTGCCCTTTGGCCGGTCATTCGCCGACGAGCTTGCCTTGCCCACTTCGCCGGTGGCGCTCAACATCATCGATGTCGCGGGCAATCTGCAGCTTACCCAGACGGCAATCGAGAAATTCGGCAAGGAAAATCCGGGGCTCGTCTCCAAGATCACGTTCTCGCGCGCGCCGTCCCCCGAACTGCCGGCCAAGCTCGCCGCGCAGCAGGCGGCCAACCGGGTCGACATCGACCTGGTGCTGACGGGTCCGGGTGCCATGTCGGACGGCATCACCCAGGGCCTGTGGATCGACGTGTGGACGAAATATCCCACTGTGCTGCCCAAGGCTGAGGCCGTCTATCTCGACAGCGCCTTGATGATGCAGAAGAACTTCGGCCAGAACGAAGGTGTCGCCGTCGTCTATTCGCCGTCGGGCCCACTCTTCGAATATGCGCCGGACAGGGTCAAGACCATCCCCAGGAGCACCGATGAACTGCTTGCGTGGGTGAAGGCAAATCCCGGCAAATTCTGCTATGCGCGACCGGTCAATTCGGGACCGGGCTGGACCTTCCTGATGGCCATGCCCTACATCCTCGGCGACAAGAATCCTTCCGACCCCATCAATGGATGGGAGAAGACCTGGGCCTATCTGAAGGCGCTGGATGAAGGCATCGACTATTATCCCTCCGGCACCACCGTGACGATGAAGGAGCTGGCCGAGGGCACCCGCGACATGATCGTTTCCACGTTCGGCTGGGACATCAACCCGCGCGTTTTGGGCATCGTGCCGAAGGAGATCGAGACGTTTGCGCTCGAAGGCACGCATTGGGTTCCCGATACGCAGTTCATGTGCATTCCCAAGGGCGTCGCCGAAGAAAAGGTCGCGGTTCTGGTCAAGCTCATGGCCTTCATGCTCGAACCCGCGCAGCAGGCCTATACCTATGACAAGGGCTATTTCTATCCCGGTCCGGCGGTCAAGGGCGTACCGCTCAGCGCCGCGCCGCAGGAAAGCCAGGACGCCATCGCCGAGTTCGGCCGCCCACAATATGAAGAGCTGATCAGGAAGTTCCCGGTCGAAGCGCCGTTAAAGCCGGAAGCACTGGTCGCCGCCTTCGGGAAATGGGACCGCGAGGTCGGCGCCAACAAGATGAAGTAGCGGACCAATGCGATTTGCCGTGATCGGCATCGATCATCGTCACGTCTATGACCTGATCGGTGGGCTTCTGGAGGCCGGCGCCGAGTGCGCCGGTTACGATTCCGCGACGACCGATCCCAAGGTTGCCGCCGGCATCGCCGAGCGTTTTCCACGGATCGCGCCGGTCGAAAAACGGCGGCTAATCGAGGATCCCGCCGTCGACCTCGTCGTTACCGCGGCTGTCCCCTCCGACCGGGCCGCCATTGCCGTCGAGGCCATGCGGCACGGCAAGGACGTGCTTGCCGACAAGCCCGGCCTGACCACGTTCGAGCAGCTTGCCGCTATGCGGCAGACCGTGCGCGAGACGGGCCGCATCTTTTCGATCTGCTTTTCGGAGCGCCTCCTGACCCGAGCCTCGACGCTGGCGACGCAACTGGCGATGGACGGCGCCATCGGCGAAGTCATCCATGTGACGGGCTTGGGGCCGCACCGGCTCAACCGTGCGCTACGCCCGGCGTGGTTTTTCGATCCCGTGAATTACGGCGGCATCCTGGTCGATATCGCCTCGCACCAAATTGATCAGTTCCTGTTCTATACTGGCTGCGTCGACGCGAATGTCGTTTCAAGTGCGGTCGGCCATTTTGGCGCTCCTGACATTCCGGCATTCCAGGATTTCGGCGACATCCTCCTGCGGGGAGACAAAGCGAGCGGCTATATCCGCGTCGACTGGTTCACCGCCGACGGTCTGCCGACCTGGGGGGATGGACGGCTGATACTGCTCGGCACCAAGGGCACGATCGAGCTTAGGAAATATGTCGACATAGCCGGCAAACCCGGAACGGACCACGTATTTCTCGTCGATGGTCAGGGCACGCGCCATTTCGATGCATCGGGCGAAAAGATATCCTATTTCGAACGCCTGCTTGCCGATATGCGCGACCGTACCGAAACGGCGATGACGCAGGAGCATGTCTTCACGGTCTGCCGGCTGGCGCTCGAGGCGCAGGCGGCGGCGGTCGTCGTGACGAGGCTGGAAAGGAACGCGCGATGAGCAGGCTATGTGTCGCCATGATCGGCTTGGGTCCGGCGGCGTTGCCGCATGCGAAGAGCCTCGTCGATCTTGCCGACAGGATCGAGGTGAGGTGGGCGGCCAGCCGCAGCCAGGCGACGGCAGGGGCCTTTGCCGACCAGTTTTCCTTTCCCGTGACGACCGACATTGCGGCCGCGATTGCCGATCCCGAGGTTCAGGCGGTGCTGGTGCTGACGCCGGCCAACGCGCATCTGGCGGTGGCCGAGTTGGCCCTTGCCGCCGGCAAGCACGTGTTGGTCGAAAAGCCGCTCGAAACGACGCTGGCGCGCGCCGAGAAGCTGGTGACGCTGGCCCGCGGGGCCGGCCTGCGCCTCGGCGTCGTCCTGCAGCACCGTTTCCGGCCGGCCAGCCTGCGGCTGCGCCAAGTGCTGGCCTCCGGCGCCATCGGCACGATCGAGGCGGCCAGCCTTAGGGTTCCGTGGTGGCGGCCCCAGGCCTATTACGACACCGGAGGCCGCGGCAGCTTCGCGCGGGACGGGGGCGGCGTGCTGTTGTCGCAGGCGATTCACGCCATCGACCTTTTCCGCTCTCTGCTGGGAGAGGTCGAGGTCGTGGCTTCGCAGGTGCGGACGACCGGCCTGCACCAGATGGAGGCTGAGGATTACGTCACCGCCCTGATGCGGCTCGCTAACGGCTCACCGGCCTCGCTGCTCGCCACTACGGCTGCCTATCCGGGCTCGCCTGAAACCATGGAGCTTGTCGGCTCGCTCGGCACGGCCACGCTGACCGGAGGAGCGCTGAGCGTCAACTGGCTCGACGGACGCGAAGAGCGCGTCGAGGCGGAGGGGAAGACAGGCAGCGGCGCAGCCATCATGGACTTCCCCCATGACGCGCACCGTGCGCTGATTGACGATTTCGCCGATGCGATTTCGCAAGGCCGCGATCCGGCCGTGACGGGTGAGGAGGCGCTCCAGACACAGCGCCTGATCGCAGCCCTCATCCGTGCGGATCCGGCCAGCAACCAACCGGTATAAGAGCGCTTTCTTCGAATCTCGAACGCTCCAGGATTCCGACAGAGAGTGGCTTTCCGCCGCCATCATGCGGCGGAAAGAAAAGCCTGTTTCAGGCGGAGGCGGGCTGCTGCTTTGCCCGCGCGACAATCTGCGTCGGATTGACGAAGCGCAGTGCGATCAGCAGCCAGACCAGCGTCGTTATCATATACACCACCGCCATCGCATCGATCGACTGCACCGCGCGAACGCCCGAGGCGAAAACCGAATAATACAGCGCCACGACGAGCGTCTGGCTGGTCGGACCGGCTGTCAGGAAGGTCAGTTCGAACATGCCGATGGTACGCACCAGCACCAGCAGCAGCGCCGCCAAGATGCCCGGCACCAGCATCGGCAGCAGAACATGGAGAAAGAGCTGGAACGTGTTGGCGCCGAAGACGCGCGCGGCCGCCTCGATCTTGGGATCGATCTGTTCGATGAAGGGGATCATCACCAGGATGACGAAAGGAACCGTCGGCACGAGATTGGCCAGCACCACGCCCCAGAACGTGCCGCCGACTCCCGACTGGTAGAGCACGGTGGCCAGCGGAATGCCGAAGGTGATCGGCGGCACCAGAAGCGGCAGCAGGAACAGAAGCATGATCAGCTTCTTGCCGGGAAAATCGCGCCGCGCCAGCGCATAGGCCGCTGTCACGCCGAGCAGGCCTGAAAGCGCGACCACGGTGAAGGCGATCTGGAAAGTTACGATCAGAATATCGTGCAGCTGGAATTCCGCCCAGGCGGCGAAATACCAGCGGGTGGTGAAGCCGGCGGGAATCCATGTACCCAGCCAGCGCGTGCCGAAGGACGACAGGATGACCGTGGCAATCATCGCCGCGAGGTTGAGTACGAAGAAACCCACCACCACCCAGATGGCGGTGATCCAGAGCTTGGCGCCGATGCTTGTGTCGCGGATCATGTCAGCCCTTTCCGCCCGCGGTGCTGCCGCGATAGAAAAGGTTGCGCAGCATCAGGATGGCGACGACGATGACCAACTGCACACCGGCCATGATCATCGCGATTGCCGAGGCCATCGAGTAGTCATATTGCTCGAAGGCGGCCTGGTAGGCGGCAATCGAGATGACGCGGGTCGGCCCGGCCGGCGCGCCGAGCAGGACCGCCGACGGAAAGACGGCGAAGGCCTGTACGAACGAAAGCAGGAAGGCGATGGCCAGGCCGGGGATCAGCAGCGGCAGGAACACATAGCGGAACCGCTGCCAGGAGCGCGCGCCGTGGGTCGCCGCTGCCTGTTCCAGTGCCGGATCGATGCCTGTCACATAGGAAAGCGTCAAAAGGAACGTGAATGGGAAACCGGTGATGATCAGCGACGCGAAAACACCCCAGTAATTGTTGGTGAGTTTCACGGGACTGCTGATGACGCCGAACAACATCAGCGTGCGGCTGAACCAGCCCTGTGGTCCCAGATAGTTGAGCAGGCCTTCCGCCACCAGCACCGTGCCGAGCGTTACCGGCAGCACGAGGATGGTGGTCAGCATACGCTGGTGCGTCATCAGGCGAACGCGAAAGGCGATGGGCAGCGCCAGCGCCAGGCTGATGACGGTGACCGGCACCGCCAGCCACAACGTTGTGGCAATGGTGTTGTAGAGGAACGGGTCGGAGAAGAAACGCTCGTAGTTGGCGAGGAGTCCCCCTTCCTTCGGCTTGAAGGACAGGAGCAGGCCGTAGACGAAGGGATAGACGAAGATCGCCAGCGTAAACAAGGCGGCCGGAAGCACCAGAAGGGTGACGCCGTCGATCCCATGCAAGGCCAGCCGCTGGCGCAGGGAAGGAGGGGGCGTATGATCGAGCGTCGACATCGCCGTCCTCAGGCCGCGTAGATCAGGGCGTGGGCAGAATCGATCGAGAGCGAAACCGTGTTCCCGACCGACGCGGCCTGGCTGGCATGGAAGATCAGCTCGAGGCCGCCCTCGGTGCGTGCCGTGCCGACGAATTCCCGGCCGCGATACTCGATGGTTTCAACCTGCGCATCGAGCGTCCCGATGCCCTTGTCGCTCACGGTGACATCGTCCGGCCTGGCGGCGATCACGGCTTGCGCGCCAACCGCGAGATCGTCGCGAAGTCTGCCCGAAAGGCTGACGCCGCCGACTTCGACCGTGGCAACGTCGCCGTCGCGCCGGGTGACCTTGCCGGTTAGCCGGTTGCGATAGCCCATGAATTCGGCGACGTCGAGATGATCCGGGCTCTCATAGAGGTCCCGCGGAGCGCCAACCTGCCGGATTTGGCCGTCGCGCAGCACAACTATGCGGTCGGCAAGCGACAAGGCCTCGTCCTGGTCATGGGTCACATAAAGGGTGGTGGCCCCGAGCTGGTTGTGGATGCGCCGGATTTCCGCACGCATCTCGATGCGCAATTTTGCGTCGAGGTTGGAGAGCGGCTCGTCCATCAGCACCAACGGCGGCTCGATGACGATGGCGCGGGCGATGGCCACCCGCTGCTGCTGGCCGCCCGACAGCTGACCGGGCAGCTTGTGGCCCTGCGTTTCCAGCCGCACCAGCCCCAGCGCTTCGTCGACGCGCTGCGTGATCTCGGCCTTGGGCGTGCCGCGCATCTTCAGGCCGAAGCCGATATTGGCTTTGACGGTCATGTGCGGGAACAGCGCATAGTTCTGGAACACCATGCCGAAGCCGCGGTCTTCCGGCTTGAGCTGGTCGATGCGCTTGTCGTCCAGATAGATGCTGCCGCCCGTGGTGGAAAGCAGACCGGCGATACAGTTCAGTGCGGTCGACTTGCCGCAGCCCGAAGGTCCGAGCAGAGCGATGAATTCCCCCTTGCGGACGGTCAGCGAAACGTCACTCAGCGCGCTCATACTGCCGAATTTTCGGCTCATATGATCGAGGCGGAGTTCGTCGAATTTCGACGAGGCGAGCAGCATCCGTTCGTAGCCCCATTGTTCTAGGCGAACCGTGCGGCATGCCCGGTTCATATTATGCGCTGAAACTCAAAGGTTTGTCATTTCGCGGCGGCGGCGACCTGTTCGTCCCAGATTCGGAATGCCGTGACCATCGAAGCGGGCTCCAGCGGCAGTTCGATCGGGTTGTTGGCGATCAGGTCGGCATATTCGGTGCGGCCGAATTCGGCGATCGCATCCTGGCTTTCCTGCGGCGCCATGTCGAGGGTGACATTCTTGACCGCCGGGCCCGGATAGAAATAGCCCTCGTCATAGGTATAGGCCTGCTGTTTAGGCGTCAGCAGGAATGCCATCAGGTCCTTGAGCACGGCCAGTTTTTCGTCGCTGACCCCTTTCGGCACGCACATGTAATGGGCGTCGGCGACCCAATGGAAGCCTTTCAGCGCCCCAACCTTGGCTTCTTTCGGTACGACGCCGAGAACGCGCGGATTGATGTCCCAGCCCGTCGTCGACACAGTCATGTCACGCGTGCCTTCGCCGAGTTCCTTCATCAGCGCCCCCGTGCCCGTCGGGTAATATTCGATGTATTTGTGCAATTCCTTGAGATAGGCCCAGGTCTTGTCCCAGCCCTTGACCGGATCCTTCGGATCGCTGTCGCCGAGCAGATAGGGAAGGCCCATCAGGAAGGTGCGGCCGGGGCCGGAATTGGCCGGGCGCGCATAGAGGAACCGGTTCGGGTTCTCCTTGGCCCAGGCCAGAAGCTCCTCCGCCGTGGTCGGCACTGTCTTGACCTTGTCGGGCATGTATTCGAGCAGCGGCCCGGACGGGTAGTAGGTGACGACGACGCCGTGGTCCTTGGCCAGTGTCTGCATACGCGCTGCCGGCTCCTGATAGATATCGGCCAGCTTAGGCAAGGCACCGGAATCGTCGGGAAGCAGCTTGACCCACAGGTCCATCTCGAGGCCCGCCGACAGCGCATCCGTTCCGGTAAGCACGAGGTCGATATCGACGCGGTTCGCCGCCTGCTGCGCCTTGATCTTGCCCGGAAGCTCCGGGGCGGGCGCCTTGGTGAAGACGATGTTCGAGATCAGTTCCGGCTTGGCCGTCTTGTAATTCTCGATCGCCTTCTGGGTCAGCGCCAGATTGCCGGCGACATCGACGATATTGATGGTGACGGGCGCGGTCGGCAGCTTGGCGGTCTGGGCAAACGCGCGCGCGACCGGAAGCGCCGCCATGCCGGCTAATCCGCCGACCGCCTGTCGCCGAGTGATCTTGACCATCTTCATCTCCTCCGCTGGGATCCTGTCTTGTCCGGGCAGGATTTCAATTTTGATATATTAATCTACCAGTCCTCAAAAACAACCGCTTTCTGCTCCGTGCATGAACCCCTGCGCCCATCGTGGCACGGTGGCTGCGGCGCCGTCGTTCAAAAGATCGATCAATGAGGTTCCACAGCCTTGCGAAATGGGGGTTTGGCCGAGAGATCGTTGCCGAAGACCTGCTTCAGCCACAGGAAGACGGCGGCCAGTTCGGCAGCCGAGCTGAGCTCTGCGGTCCGTGCGCCCGATCCCGGCCGGCAAGTCACCCACGGTCCGATTGGAAAGCCGCTGCACCATGGTCAGAACCTATAGGCTTTCTTGGCCAGGCGGTAGGCGAGATCGTGCGCCACTTCCTGCGCCTCGTCCTCGTCGAGCCGGTGGTCAGCCACCAATTCCGCGAGAAAATTGCAGTCGACGCGGCGCGCCATGTCGTGCCGCGCGGGGATCGAACAGAAGGCACGGGTGTCGTCGTTGAAGCCCACCGTGTTATAGAAGCCGGCTGTCTCCGTGGTAAGCTTGCGAAACCGGTACATGCCTTCGGGGCTGTCGAAAAACCACCAGGGGGGGCCGAGGCGCAGCGCCGGATAATGCCCGGCAAGCGGCGCGAGCTCGCGCCCGTAGGCCGTCTCGTCCAGTGTGAACAGGATCAATGTCAGGCGCGTGTCGTTGCCGAACGCGTCGAGGAGCGGCTTGAGGTCGTGCACATAATCGGTGCTGGTGGGAATGTCCGCGCCCTTGTCGAAACCGAACTCGGTGAAAATCTGCGGGTTGTGGTTGCGGAAAGAGCCGGGATGGATTTGCATGACCAGGCCGTCCTCGACGCTCATGCGCGCCATTTCGGTCAGCATTTGCGCGCGGAACAGGTCGGCATCCTCGGGCGAGACATCGGCCTTCAGCACTCGGTCGAACAGGGCCGCCGCTTCCGCCTTAGACAGGTCGGCGGTGCGGGCATTCGGATGGCCGTGGTCGGTCGACGTCGCGCCGCGCTGCTTGAAATAGGCACGGCGGATTCGGTGCGCCTCAAGATAGCCGGGATAGCTGGCCGGCGTTCCGGCCAACGCCAGGAACCGCTCCACCTCGGCATGGAAACCCTTGCGCGAAGGGTCGACGACGGCGTCTGGCCGGTAGGCCGGCACAACCTGGCCGTCCCATCCGGAAGCCTTGATCGCATCATGCGCGGCAAGCGCATCGGTGGCGGCGTCCGTCGTTGAGATGGCTTCGATGTTGAAACGCTTGTAGAGCGCGCGCGGGCGCATCTCCGGCCGCTCGAGCTGTTCGGCGATGCGATCATAAAGAAGGTCGGCATTCTTCGCGCCGAGCCGCTCTTCGATTCCGAAGACCGTTGCCAGCGAATGCTCGAACCACAGCCGCGTCGGCGTGCCGCGGAAAAGGGCGTAGTTCTCGGCGAAGCGGCGCCAGATCTTGCGGGGATCGGTTTCGATCGGGCCCCCATCCAGCCGCGGGACGCCGAAATCTTCCATGCGCATTCCCTGGGAATAGAACATGCGCAAAATATAGTGGTCGGGCTTGACGAACAGCGTGGCCGGATCCGGGAACGGCAGGTCATACGCATACCAATCCGGCTCGGTATGGCCGTGCGGGGAGATGATCGGCAAGGCACGCACGCCTTCATAGAGGCGCCTGGCGATGGAGCGGACGGTAGGGTCAGGCGAAAAAAGCCTGTCGGGATGGAGCGGCATTGCAAAATCCTTGCGGTCGAGCCGCGAAGCGGCGTTCGGAAGGGAAGGGCGATTGAATGCGCGCGATCATAATTTGGGATGAAGCGGCGTTCCGATATTGGCGAACAGTAAGGAATAATATATTAATATGTCAACTGATTGAAGATCGGGGATCGAGAAATGACATCAGCAAAGGCGCATGCGGGCCTTGCGGGTTCCGACCGCGACGCCGTCCCCGTTCGAACGAAGATGCGTCGGCCGGGCATCGTGCGTACGACCGCTGCGTCCGCAGTATACCGCGAACTGCACGAGGCGATCGTATCCATGCAGCTTAAGCCCGGCAACGCCTTGAATGAAAAGGTTCTGACCGAGCGTTTCGGTGTCAGCCGCACGCCGGTTCGCGAGGCGTTGATTCGCCTGGTCGAAGACGGGCTGGTCAATATCTATCCCCAGTCGGGAACCTTCGTCGCGCCGATACCGATCTCGCTCATTCCCGAAGCCGTCGTCATCCGTAAGGCGCTGGAAGGCGCGACGGTCGAGAGGGCCGCGCAATGCGCAAACGGCGACGATGTGGGAAAGCTCGACGACATATTGGCGCGGCAGCGGTTCCTTGCCGAACGACAGGACATGAACGGCTTTCACGAGGCCGACGAGGCCTTTCACGAGGCGATTGCCCGAATAGCCAACTATTCCGGCATCTGGAACTATCTGAAGCCGGTCAAGGTGCAGATCGACCGGGCGCGGCGCATGACGCTGCCCGCGCTCGGCCGCATGGACCATGTGATCGGCGAGCATGCGATCATCCGCAACGCCATAGCGGCGCATGACGTGAAGGCTGCCTGTAAGGCCATGCGAATCCATCTGGGCGCTGTCATTCCCGATGTCGAGCAACTGCGCGACGCCTACCCCGACTGGTTTATTTGAGCCGACCAGCCCTGAAATAAGTTGGAGAAATGACGAATGCGCGAGGCATGGAGATGGTTTGGACCGGATGCGGGGGTTCCGCTCGATGCGGTGCGTCAGGCCGGCGCCACCGATATCGTATCGGCGTTGCACGAGGTCCCGATCGGGCGTGCCTGGACCAAGGCGGAAGTAGCGACACGCAAGGCGATGATCGAGGATACGCCGTCAAACCGCTCGCCGCTTGTCTGGTCGGTCGTTGAAAGCATACCGGTCCCCGACGCTGTCAAGCGTCACGGCGGCGGCGCGAAAGCCGAGATCGAAGCCTGGATCGCCAGCATGGAAGCGGTTGCGGCCAACGGCATCCATATCATCTGTTTCAATTTCATGCCGCTGGTTGACTGGACCCGCACCGATCTCGACTACGAACTGCCAAGCGGCGCGACCGCGATGCGTTTCGACCAGAACCGGTTCGCAGCTTTCGACCTGCACATCCTGCAGCGCAGGGGAGCCAAAGCCGATTATTCCAAGGAGGACCGCGAGCGGGCGAAAGCTGTCTTCGAGGCGATGAGCGAAGAGGAGGCCGCGACCCTCGTCGCCAACATCGCCAGTGCGCTGCCGGGCTCGACCACGGAGCCGTTGACCGTCCCGCAATTTCGCGACCGGCTGGAGCGTTATGCGGGCATCGATGCCGCCCGGCTGCGCCACCATCTCACCGAATTCCTGGCGGCGATCGCGCCCGCTGCAGAGAGCAGCGGCGTCCGGCTTGCGCTGCATCCGGACGATCCGCCCCGATCACTCTTCGGTCTGCCGCGGGTGGCCTCGACCGCCGCTGACTACAACGCGCTTTTCGAGGCAGTTCCGTCGCCGGCCGTCGGCATGTGCTTTTGCACCGGAAGCCTTGGCGTGCGCGCCGACAACAATCTTCCGGCGATGGCGAAGCACTTCGCTCCGCGCATCCCCTTCGCGCATTTGCGGGCTACCAAGCGCGAAGGCGATGGCCGCACCTTCCATGAAGCGGCGCATCTGGACGGCGACGTGGACATGGTTCCGGTACTGCGCGAATTGTTGGCCGAAGACGGCAAACGGGAACCGCACGACACCATCGTCTTCCGCTCCGACCACGGCCACCGCATGCTGGACGATCTCACAAAGAAGGTGAATCCGGGTTATCCGGCGATAGGCCGCCTGCGCGGTTTGGCGGAACTGCGCGGCGTGATCCACGCGCTCCAGTCGAAGGGTTGACGGCGCGGCAATGCCTACCGTGATCGGCGCGGCCCTCGGTCCGCCTGCGCCGATCCTGCCCTATCCCTGACGTCGATTGGCATTAGGTCGGTTTCCGCCTGTGGAGGACTGCCTCGGGAGACAGCCCGACTATCCGACCTGTTCTAGGCCAATCAATCCTTGACACGACTTCGTGCAAGCGCTTTCATGCAAGCGCTTGCACAGGGGCGCGCATGCCTGACCGAAGGCGGAACAATTCATCTTCAACACCGACGCTGAGCGAGGTGGCGGACGCCGCCAACGTCTCTTCGGCTACCGTTTCGCGTGCTTTCAGCCGGCCGGAGCTTCTCAGTCGCGAGACAGTCGCGAGGGTTCACTCGGTCGCCGCGCGGCTCGGTTATGTCCCCAACCATGCCGCGCGCGCACTAAGCACCGGCCGGATAGGCAACATCGCGCTGATCGTGCCCGATATCACCAACCCGTTCTTCGCGGCGTTGATGCGTGGAGGGCAGGCGACGGCCCGCGAATGTGGCTATGCGACGTTTATCGGCGATTCCGACGAGACGCCGGAAGTGGAGGACATTCTCCTGACCAAGCTGTCGGCGCAGGTAGAAGGTTTCATTATCGCCTCTTCGCGCCTGCACACGAAACAGATCCTAGAACATGCGCGGAAGCGGCCTTGCGTCCTCGTCAACCGCGACATTCCCGGCACGGTACGGCTTCTGGTCGATAGCGGGCCAAGCTATGGGCAAGCGCTGGAGCATCTGGTTTCGCTGGGCCATAGATCGATCGCCTATGTTGCCGGGCCGGCATTCTCCTGGTCGAACAGCCAGCGCTACGGCACCGTGACCAGGAGGGCCGCCGAGCTTGGGGTCGAGATCCTACGGGTTCCGACCTCGCGGCCAAGCTTCGAGGCCGGCCAGGCCTGCGTCGATGAGCTCGTCCTGACGGGCGCGACCGCCGTACTCGCATTCGACGATGTCATGGCGCAAGGCATCATGGCCGGGCTTGCCGCGCGCGGGCTGTCGGTGCCGGGCGACTACAGCGTGATCGGCTGCGACGGCATACTGGCGCCGACCCTTTTCCCGCCCCTGACGTCCATCGCAACCCATTGCGCGGAGGCCGGCAGGCAGGCGGTCGAGCTTCTCGTCGCTATGCTGCAAGGCAAGCCGCTCGCTCACAAGCGCATCAATCTCGTCACCGAATTCGTCATCAGGGCGACAACCCAGGCCCCGCGCTCGCAGCGAGCCAAGACGGGGCTCCATCGACTTACAACCACGGAGTGATCATGCGAATTTACGTGAAACCGGACAAAAAGCTGCTGGGCGCCGCTGCCGCTGAACTGGGGGCGCAGTCGATCCGCGCCGCGATCGAGGCGCGCGGCGCGGCCAATATCGTCGTTGCCACCGGCGCCAGCCAGTTCGAGGTACTTGCCGCGCTGGTGAAGCGGGATGACATCGACTGGTCGCGCGTCACCGGCTTTCACCTCGATGAATATGTCGCCATGCCGGATACGCATCCGGCCAGTTTTCGGCGCTATCTCAAGGAGCGCTTCACCGCGCTGCTGCCGTCGCTCGGAGCTTTTCATTTCATCGACGGGGACGTGCCGGATCCAGGTGCCGAGGTGGCGCGCATCAATGCGTTGATTGCCCGCCACCCCATCGATGTGACCTTCGCGGGCATCGGCGAGAACGGCCACCTCGCCTTCAACGATCCGCCCGCGGACTTCGAGACGACAGCGCCGTTCCACCTGGTAACGCTGGACGACCGCTGCCGCCGTCAGCAGTTCGACGAAGGCTGGTTTCCGACGCTGGAAGACGTTCCGCACAGGGCGATCTCCATGACCGTCAACCAGATCATGAAAAGCGGTCTGATCGTGCTGGCGGTGCCGGACCGCCGCAAGGCCGAGGCGGTGCGCGATACGGTCGAAGCGCCGATCTCGCCGATGGTGCCGGCCGGTATCTTGCGCCGGCATGCCGACTGCCACCTGTTTCTCGATCC
Organism: Mesorhizobium sp. BR1-1-2; assembly: GCF_020165435.1. Classification (NCBI taxonomy): domain Bacteria; kingdom Pseudomonadati; phylum Pseudomonadota; class Alphaproteobacteria; order Hyphomicrobiales; family Phyllobacteriaceae; genus Mesorhizobium; species Mesorhizobium sp. BR1-1-2. Next base: position 54,027 of record NZ_JAIUID010000011.1, on the reverse strand, counting down.
GCAATCGACTGCTTTGCTTCACGAAGTGCCGGACACCGTGGGCGAATAACCGTCCACGCAACCTAGAAAAGGGAGGAGACACCAATGACAACCCGACGCAATGCCCTTCTAACGATCCTGGGTGCTGGCGTTGCCGCTACGGCAAGGCCTGTTTTCGCGCTTGCCAAGGAGTTCCCGAAGCCGAAGGAACCGCTGGTCATCAATGTGGTCGACGTTGCCGGCGACCTGCAGCTCAGCCAGCGAGCGCTTGAAAAGTTCGCCGAGACCCATCCGGAACTGATTTCGAAGTTCGTGTACACGCAGGCCCCGGCGCCCGAACTTGCCGCCAAGCTCAAGGCCCAGCAGGCGGCAGGCCGGTTGGACATCGATTTCGTGCTCACCGGTAACGACGCCCTTGCAGCGGGCATCGATCAGGGATTGTGGACCCAGATCCTGCCCGACTACGCCGATATGTTTCCCAAGCTCGACCAGCGCTACCTGCCGGGCGCCTATGCCATGCAGCAGATGGCGAAGGGCCAGGCCTTCGTCGATAGCTGGTATCCGTCAGGCCCGCTCCTGGAATATGCGCCGGATCGGGTCAAGGACCTTCCTGGCACCGCTGAAGAGTTGCTTGCCTGGTGCAAGGCGCATCCGGGAAAGTTCATGTATGCGCGACCGGCGAATTCCGGCCCCGGCCGAACCTTCGTCATGGGCCTTCCCTACCTGCTCGGCGATAAGGATCCGCTGGATCCTATCGACGGCTGGGAGAAGACCTGGGCCTATCTCAAGGAACTGAACGACTGCATCGACTATTATCCCTCCGGCACGACCGTCACCATGAAGGAACTGGGTGACGGCACGCGCGACATCATCGCCACGACCACCGGATGGGACATCAATCCGCGCTATCTCGGCATCGTTCCCGAAGACTACAAGATTGCGACCCTGAAAGGCTTCCACTGGGTCAGCGACGCCAACTATGTGGCTATCCCAAAGGGTGTTTCCGACGAAAAGCTCGGCGTTCTCCTGCAACTGATCGCCTTCATCCTGGAGCCCGAGCAGCAGGCATTCATGTACGATCACGGCTACATGTACCCCGGCCCATCGATCAGGGACGTGCCGATAGAGATGGCGCCGCAGGACAGTCAGGACACGATCAAGCGTTTCGGCCGGCCCGAATATGCCGCGATGATCGCCGACAACCCGATCGAACCGCCGCTCGACGCCAAACCGCTGGTTGCCATGTTCGAGAAGTGGGACAAGGAGATCGGCGGGGCCAAAAACGCCAAATAGGGTATCTCCGCGCACAGCCATTCGACAGCGGTTTGTCCCCGCTGCCATGATAGCTAAGCCGCCTTGACAATACCCTTGGTGGCCCGGGGAAGCCGCCGGTCCAACCGAGATCGCGGTCGACTGGCAAAGGCCTTGGCCGGTCAAGGAATGGATGACTCGTCTGGCCACATGGCGGCCGCGATGCCATCCGTCCTGACGCGAATGCGGCAACCGTCGCGGTACGGTGCCGACGTTCGACGCTCGCCCGCCTGCGCAGCCGACAGCGAGGATGCCTCCAATTGCGCTTGGTGCCGCCATAGGCCGGCACCTTGGAAATCGTCGAGGACGAGGGAAGCTTTCATCCGTCCCAGACGTTTATGAAGTGTTTACCATTCCCAGGGGCTGGTCCCGACCCGGTCGGGTTCGTAGTCACGCCCGCGGTACACCAGCCTAAAGCTGTAGGCCGAGGAAAAATGCCCGCTCAAGCTTTCATCAATCGGATTGCGGCAGCCGTTCCGGAGAATGGCGTTCACCGGTTCTTTCTTCAATTTGCCGGCTCCCAACTGACTGCAGATCCCCGTCGCCGGGCGATCTTTGATCGCATGGCGGACAGATGCGGAATAGAGCATCGTTATTCGTGCTTTGCGCCCGCCGATGATCCTGAAGGCCCAAGTGTCGATTTGGAGGGTGTTTTCAAACGGGGCGCGTTTCCAGGCACGGCAAAGCGCATGGAGATGTTCGCGGCCACAGCGCCCGCTCTGGCTGAACAGGCCGTGGAGAAGCTCCTTCACGGTCAGGACAGGAGCCGTATCACGCATTTGATCGTCACCACCTGCACGGGGTTTTCCGCCCCCGGCCTGGATCTGGAAATAATTGCCCGGTGCAACCTGCCGACCTCCATCGAGCGCACAATCATCGGCTTCATGGGTTGCTATGCAGCGATCAACGCACTCAAGCAGGCACGACACATCATCCGGTCAGAACCCGAGGCCCGGGTTCTGGTGGTCAGCATCGAACTCTGTACGCTCCATCTCAAGGAGACCTCCGACCTCGAAAAACTGCTCTCGTTCTGCCTGTGGGGCGATGGCTGCTCGGCTGCGTCGGTAAGCGCCAGCCCTTTTGGCATAGGACTGGATAGTTTTCACGCGCTCGTTGATGCCGGCAGCCGCGACCTCATGAGCTGGAACATACATGACGACGGTTTCGACATGGTGTTGTCGGGAGAGGTTCCCGCTGCAATTCACCACGCACTCGGCACAGACATCGGCAGCATTCTGGGAAACAAGAGCGTTTCCGACGTCGATCTCTGGGCCGTCCACCCGGGCGGGCGCTCCGTTCTCGACGCAGTGGAGCGCGCGCTGAATCTCCGTGCCGATGCCTTATCGGCCTCCCGCGAGGTCCTTCGTGAAAACGGAAACATGTCCTCTGCTACCGTCATGTTCGTACTCGAGCGAATGCTGCGCGAGGCCACAAAGGAAGACCGTGTGGGTTGTGCCATGGCATTCGGGCCTGGCCTGACGACCGAGACGATGATGTTCCACACAGCCGGCGACACCTAAATGGCCAATGATCTCGACCATCGTCGGATCGAGCGGGAACTGCTCGACAATTTGCCTCCCGACGATCCAAGGGCCGTCGGTTCGCGGCGTGACCTCGCTTGGATAAACGCACTGATGTTTCAGAGCGCGATCATGGCCAGCCTGTTGAAGGCAAACGTGCGCAAAAGCTCACCCAGATTTATGGAAATCGGTTCCGGCGATGGAGCATTCATGCTTTCCGTCGCAAAGCGCCTCGCCCGGCGCTGGACAGATGTCGACCTGGTCTTGCTTGACCAGTTCAACCTCATTTCGGACAGGCGGTTCGCTGATTTCTCCGCACTTGGTTGGCGGATCGAAACCATTACCGACGATGTCTTCGAATGGATCGAAAGGCCCCGCGCCGGCGCCTTCGATGTGGTAGCGGCCAACTTGTTCCTGCACCATTTTTCGGACGCAGCCTTGAAACGCCTGTTTTTGGCGCTTCGCACTCTGGCGCCAGTGTTTCTCGCCACCGAGCCGAGACGAAACGCCATTGCCTTAAGAGCCTGCTCGCTTCTGCGTGTCATTGGCGCGAACGAGGTGACTTTGCACGACGCGGCGGCAAGCGTCCGCGCCGGTTTTGCGGGTCATGAGCTCTCCAGCCTGTGGCCCTGGGATTACAGGCATCAATGTGCAGAACGCAGAATTGGACCGTTTACCCACGCCTTCCTTGCCGTCGACCGCGCTTCGGAAGGTTTGCCATGATGTACGACGCCATCGTCATAGGCGCTGGGCCAAGTGGTTCTTCGGTGGCCTTGGCTTTGAGCGGCCAGGGGCGCGCAGTTGCCATCGTCGAGCGAAGTGAATTCCCGCGCCGCAAAGTTTGCGGGGAATTCATGTCCGCAGTCAATCTGGATCTGCTGGACAGATTGGGCGGAGGCACCGCGGTTCGCGCCAAAGCCGGTCCGGAGGTCAAGCGGGTTGCACTTTTTGCATCGGGTCCGGGCCCAGAGGCGGGCATGCCGCGAGCCGTGGGAGATGCGTTTGGGCGCGCGCTCGGGCGCGACGTTCTGGATGGCATACTTTTGGATGCGGCTCGCGATGCCGGAGCCGACGTGTTTCAGCCTTGGCGGGCGGCGGAGATCACCACCGATGGTGACAACGCTACGGTTCGGATCGAAAGCAAGCACGATCAGGGAGTTCTCGTCGCGCCGGTCGTGATCGCCGCGCATGGCTCCTGGGAGCAAGGAAGGCTTCCGACGAACCTGCCGAAAACCAACGCGCCGCACGATCTTTTCGGGTTCAAGGCTCATTTCACCGGCGCTGAGCTCGACCGCGACCTCATGCCCCTGTTGGCATTTCCGGGCGGCTATGGCGGCATGGTCTGGGCCGACCGGAACAGGATGTCGCTGTCGTGCTGCATACGCCGCGACGTCTTGATCAGGCTGCGCGAAAAAGGCAACGCCTCGTCGGCAGCCCAAGCTGTTCATGCGCATATCCTTGCTTCCTGTCCCCGTGTCGCCTCCACGATCGTGGATGCCACGCTCGATGGCGAATGGCTCGCGGCAGGTCCCATGCGGCCTGGCATACGCCCACGTTTTGCCGACGATATATTTCGGGTGGGCAACCTCGCCGGTGAGTCCCATCCCATCATCGCTGAAGGCATCTCGATGGGGTTGCAGTCAGGCTGGTTGTTGGCCAATGAACTGGCCAGGTTCGACCGTTGGGACCGGGCGGCGAGGATTGCTGTTGGACGCCGCTATTCGAAGGCCTGGAACCGGCAATTTGCAACCCGCATTCGCGTGGCTGCCTTGTTGGCACGTCTTGCCTCCCATCCGATGTCCGCTGCCGCGATGAACACGTTCGTGAGCGGGTTCCCGAATAGCCTGACGCTGGGAGCCAGATTGACCGGTAAAACGAAACCGCTGCCGATCGCGTGCGACTGAGAGGCTCAAGGCTTGGTACTCCAAGACGCTGTAGCGGTCACGCACTCAGTCTTTCGATAGGCCCAGCCTTGCGATTCGAGGTGACGTCTCAGGCCCGGTCATCGCCGGGCCTGAGCTGAATTCTGCTGGCGGAACTACTTGTTGCAATTCTGGGACGGCGAGGTGGCAGTGCCGCTGGCGGTATTGGTGTCGACGTCATTGCCCGCAGTGTCCTTGCAACGGTCATTCATGCCGTTGGGCGTTGTCGTGGTCGAGTTCGTCGCATTCGGATCAGTTGTGACGGTACCCGTGGTGTTGCCGGAGCCGTTGACGCTCGTGCCGCTGTTGTTCATGCCGCCACCTGCGGTACCGCCGGCATTGCCCGAGCCGCTCGTTTGGGCCAGAGCGGATGTGGCGAGCGCTAAGGACAGGGCGGATGCGACGAAGATCGTTTTCATCATAAGTGTCTCCATTGGTTAAATCGCTTGTTGCGATCACTTTCCCAACGGAGCGCCGTCCTTGTTGTTCCTGTAACGGAAAATCGTGATCGATCTTCATTCTTGTCCGGCTTTGATGCTGAGCGAAGCACATCCAGAACTGTATAAATGACGACTGCCGGTCCGTGGCGAGGGCTACGCTCAGCCTGATCGACGGTTATGCTTGCTGAGTAGCATCGGCAGGGAAACCGGCCGGAAATTCCACACGTCAACGCCGACATCACGCTGGCGAGTAAGCGGCTTCAGCTTGCCATGCGAATGGCCGTGCAAATTTACCGATTGCTTGCCCATCTGATTCCAGGTCCGAAACGGATAATGGCACAGGATGAGGAGGGTGCCGTCCACCACCAGTTCCGCATAGTGCTGGATGCTGGCCCAGCCAGATGCGAGCGTTGCATCGCTTCCGTCATTATTGCCGATGATCAGGTGCTTGCGCCCGTTGAGCTGCGACAGGATGTTTTCGATGCCGGCCCTCGGGCGGGCAAAATCACCCAGATGCCAGATCTCGTCGTCCGAGCCGACGGTCTCGTTCCAGAGGCTCATCAGCGCCGCGTCATGCGTCGCCAGCGAGCTGAACGGCCGCCGGTCGATTCGCAGGATGCGTGGATCGTTGAAATGAGTGTCGCTCGTGAAGAAGATCATCCTGTGCGCGGCTTCCCTCGCTGATCGACCCAGCCCATACGCCGGACTAACGATCCGGTATTCGGCTGTAGGCGCTCGTCAGCTCTCTTGCTTACGGCCGTCACCGGCGGCAGACGCTGAGTGTTCAGGCTCCGCAGCCTCGAGACCTTCGATGATCGGCGTGAGCGAGCCATCTTCTTCCGGAACTGGCAGCCGGCCGTTGGTTGCGTTCGCCTTGTCGAGGGCCTGCTGGATGGCGTCCTCTATGTTGCCGATATCTTCTTCGCGAACCTCGCGCCCATATCCCGCGGCGTCCGCATCCTGCTCGAATTGCTGGGCCAACACTGTAACGCTGACTTGCGTGTCGGCGGCCAGGTTTCCGACATTCTCCTGCAGCCAGGTTCGAAAGAACTCGATCGTCGCGCTCATATCGCCTCCTGAACCGGACAACTGCTGCTGAGAGCGGTTGTTCCATGTTCCTGGCCACGCTTGCGGACTCTTGTGACGTTGACCTTGGGTGCCAGGGATCTGATGAACGCGCTGGTTGAGCATGGCCATTGCCGCCACGGCCGCTGCCATCGGTCCCGCGGCCCTTGCCGTCGGCAACACACGGTATCCGAACGGAGTAGCCCCAAACTGTCAGCTTACAATTTGCAGTCATAGGTTACAGACTTCCCTTGTTCTATAAAGGGAGGTGGGAAGTACCTGGGCCTGACAATACTCTAGTGCGAGGTTGACGGTTCGCCTTCGAATCGCGAAATGCCCAGGTGGTTCACAACTCCCAAAACAACGGGAGGTGTCAGCCAAACAGGATGAAATTCGGGTTTCGGACCCTAGTCCCCTCGGTCCGATTCACCGGTTCAAGGGCAACGTTAACACAGCTCAAAGCCGCACAGGAAAAATGCAGTCCGGCAAGTCTCGGCCTCACATCTGGAAACCAGAGCCAGGCACCGACTTCCGCGCAGCACGACGTGTCCTCTCCGGCGATTGAGGAAAATTGCGAGGTGATTGTCGCGTCTGTCGCCTGTCTTGACGCAGTCCCCCCGTTCATGGACAGAAGCGCTCCCGCAACTGCACCGAGCACAGTCGGCAGTGCCTGGCACAACGCCGACCACCTCTCCCTAGCTGGCCAGGGCGCGATATCGCGCGGCTTGGCCAGCTAGCTTTCGCGACCGCTCCTTCAAATAGGTGGATCATTCCGGATCAAGGTCCGGAGATTGAATCGCAAAGCCCGGCAGGATCCAACTCTGGCTCTCCACCCACGCGCAGTGGTTCATGTTGGATATCCAGATATGCTCATATGAGCGCCGAAATTGCAGCAACGCTTCCAGTTCCGGCTTCCCGCGCTCATAGGTGGATTGCGGATCGCCGAGCGTGAGCTTGCTGGCCGCTCGCGAGCACAGCTTCGCATGATGCAACCCCAGCTCAAGGAACTTCACCCGCATGGAGGCTTCTGGATCTTGGATTGCAGAGGCGGCCGCCCTGTCAAGCAAGGCTTCCGCCGGCGCGAAACTCTCCTCTGGATAGACAGCGTGCGCCGCCTTTGCCCAGCTTCGCCAACGAGATGCTCCAAGAGCCTCGAACCCGTCCCGCAGCTGGGCGCGAGCGTTCGAAGTATACGCCTGCCAATAATCAAAATAGCTTTTGACGTCGTCGGCCGCAGGTCCGAAGGCTGAATAATATTCCGACAACAATGACTCCACGGCAGTCTCAGGATGTGTCTGCAGGCGCATCAACAAATAGAGATTTGGACCTTGCGTCGCCCAATGGCCTGTCAGCGAGTCAAAGTCGGTTCCGACCATCCCGTTTCGCGCCGCGTTCTGAAACTCGTCGGCGAACTGGCCGGCGAATATATGCGGCATGCAGTAGCCATCCAGGAAATAGTTGGTGCGCATGAACACCTGGGCAGTCGTTGCCGCCCATCCGCGCCACTGGTCTTTTATCCAGTCCTGCTCTTCGCCGTTGCGTGGATAGTACCAGGCCGATGGGCAAAACCCGATCAGGATATTCGGGTTCAACTTGATTCCCGATGTCGGTGCCGCGAAGTAGTTCATATAGGCGTATCCCACCACGACCGCGTTAGGGTCGTCTTTGGCGGCTATCCGCTGAATGGCCTGCCATGAACGCGCATAGCGGTCCGATACGAAAGGCTTGCTGGCGATCTTCGACTTCGACGGAATGAACTTTCGATAGTCAGGCGGCTCTGGGCCATCCAGCGCCTTGCATACTTCGCACTCGCATTGCCCTGGGATGTCGTTCTCGACCGCATTGACGAAAGTTGGCTGTCCCGCAGAGGCGCTCCGATGCTCACGCCATTGCGAAACGATCTCTTCTCGCAAGCCCGGATTGGAAATGCACATCGAGAAGCGAGCGCCCAGCCTCACCGGGCCCCGTTTGCCTCTGACCAATTGAAACCATTCGGGATGCTCGGTGCCATACCGCTGCCACCAGTCGACGAAAGCGTGACCGTAGTTCGTGGGTACTCTGCGGCCCATTCGGTGGCGACGCAGGAACGTGGCCTGTGCTTTCATATATTCTTTCGCCGCTGCTGCGGTGAAACCCATTTCGGGATGTTGTTCGCTCGTGAAGCCAGCCCCAGGGCGCACGCGACGCTGCATGAACCGAGGCGTAACGACGTAATCAAGCGCAGGGATCACCAAGGACTGTGCCTTTGGGACAAACGTTCCCAGCTCACCTGGCCATAGCCATCGGACACCGAAATAGCGATCAAGGAGCTCGTACACGCCGAAGAGGGTGCCCGCGGACGTGTTTTGGTCGAGTGCACTGCCGGAATGATCGAGGCCGGCGATGCATAGATGGTTGCCGACGGTTCGGATGATACAGGTTTCACGCCCCAATGCGCCGAAGGTGATTCCGGCCGCCCGGGCGAACCGGGTGTCGCCCAGAAAGATATGGGCGGCGTTACGCAGGCCAGCCGGCGAGACATGGCTTTCAGTTGTGATGGCAGGTTGGATGCCGGTCGCTTTTCCTATGTGCCAGCCGAGTTCCGTGGCGGCGTAGTGGACAGAGCCACTCGGTTGGTCCGAAGTAACGAGCGTTACCGCAGGTCTGCCCCCGGCGATAAGCGTTACGCCAGTTGAAGATTGAGCGGCCGCTTTGCCAGGGCTGGTAAAGCCAAGCCAGTGTAACAGGCCCAGAACTGTTCCCTGTGCAAACGTCCTTCGCGATAACGGCCCCATGCCAAAGACCTCACTTAGCGCGCCCTACAAGAATGTAGACCCTTTTTGAGAAGAAGGGGGTTCACAACAATTTGTATCAAGTAAGCTTTGCATGCTTCCGCCGTTACGTTTCCCCTTACCCGCATGCCGTCTATGGATCGCCATTCGGCAGTTCGGGGCCAAGACGAAGATCAGTGTGTAAGGGCTCTCTTTGTACAATATGTACATACATACAGAGGTCCCATCTGATTTAACGGATGCAGAGAATTAATCGATATATCCGCGATTTTCCTCGAAAAAAACTATTCATATCCGCGGGATAAGCAATGCCCTCTTTTGGAGGCTTATCATGATCAAACACATTCTTTTGACAGGCTCACTGACCGCTTCAGTGCTTCTTTCATCTGATCGTTTTGCCGATTCCGGGACAAAGGTCGGGTCGGCGGATGCCGGTCGGTCCGGCGCTGTGCGACCGGTTTGCGCGACCCACTGGTGAAGTCCCCACCATCCGGGAACTCTCATGCGCCATGTTCGTTACTGCTCCACATTATGGAGAGACGGGGGTCGGATGGATTTTTCGAAACGTACGGACTGGGAGGCTCTAGCCAGCGCCCTCGACGTCAACATCTATCAGCGTTCGAAGACAGTGTGGATTGCGGCTGGAAAGTACCGCGGCAAAGACATTGAAGTGAAAGGCCGCTCGCCAAGCATCGCACTCGCATTGTGGAAGGAAGCTGCGGGTTATACCGGCTCGGAGTGGTAGAAAGAGTTGCTCCTCAAGCCGCGCCGCTCAGGTCCGAGCGCGCTCGCGCAGCGCAAGGCGCAAGCATCATTCAAGGGGCGACGCGTGGATAATCGTGACTTCGCGCGCGCCATGAAGCTCCTGACACGACAGCCTTAACAAGTCGAGCCGCCGCAGAGAGGCGGCGCTGGATATCGATTTAACAGTCGATGCCGGTACGCGATGTGTGCGCACCGGCATCGGATCACTCAGGTCCTGCCGGCTTGGCTGTGCCACCTTTGTTGTCGGTTTCGCCGCTGCCATCACGGGATCGGCACGGCCAGGCGGTACCACTTTTGGATGGATCGGCTGCCGCCAAGGGACAATTGACACAAACGGCACCTGGGGATGGCATTGGGCTATGCAAGGAGCGGGGCATCAGGAGCATTCTCCTGTGACGGTGGGCAGTCCTTCAATGAGCGATGCAGAACGTGCTCCGCGCCTCGGCCACGGAAGGTAATCTTCTTCAGGCAATGAGCGGACTCATGGACTCTGACCCCGCCGACCACATTGAGCTAACCGCTGATATTGTTTCGGCCTATGTCAGGAAGAACCGGACGTCGCCTTCCGACCTGATTGACCTGATCCAGAATGTCGGCCGTGCTTTGCAAAAGCTTGCCGTGGGCGATCACCAGCCTGAACCAAAACCTGTTCCGGCCGTGCCGATCCGCAAGTCGGTGACCCCTGACTTCATCATCAATCTGGAGGACGGACGCCGGATGAAATCGTTGAAGCGGTATCTTACGTCCATCGGCATGACGCCAGCGCAATATCGGCAGAAATGGGGTTTGCCGCCGGATTATCCGATTGTGGCGCCGAATTTAACTGCGTTGCGTTCGGAGGCAGCCAAGAGGATCAAGCTTGGACAACGGAATGCCAGTGGCCGAACTTCCAGAGGTTAACCGAATGGAGCACAGGGCGAGGCTCCGGCAGTCCTCGCGCCGTTGCTCGTATCGTCGCATTTGTTTTCTTCGAATGACAAATTTAACGTGCCTGCCCGATGCCAGCGGGACCAGCAGCCAGATAGGGTTGGGGGCAGGGCGCAAACGGCCACGCTGTTCTCACAAGCGTGCAGTTTCTGGTCCCGATCGACGCCATGCCCGATCGACGCCATGATTGAAGATTGCAACGCCTTTCCGCAGGGGATGCGCCTGGAGGCGGACGTGTGCATCGTGGGAGCGGGTGCCGCCGGCCTGGCGATAGCATCACAACTCGAAGGCATGCGGCATCGCATATGCGTCATCGAAAGCGGCGGCATGACGTACGAACACTGGCGCCAACGGCTGTCGCGCGGGCTGTCCGTGGGTCAACCCTACGAAGCTCTTGACCTTTGCCGCCTTCGTCAGTTCGGCGGAAGCACAGGCAAGGCTGGTTGGGGCGGATGGTGCAAGATGTTGGATCATGGCGATTTCGAGCATCGCCCCTGGATACCCCTGAGTGGGTGGCCCGTCGCCCATAAATCGTTACTACCCCATTATGAGACCGCAGCCCGGCTGCTCGGAATCGACGACCTGCTGACCGATTGGCCGACTTCCGCAGTCCTGCCTGAAAACGGGCCGCTCTTTTCGGAACGCTGCTTTCTCAGTCCCACTCCGGATATCGGAGCAACGCTTCGCAAGAAGCTTCAGGACGCAAAAAACGTGCAGGTCGTGCTGCATGCCACGGCGCTGCGGCTCGACACCGACGACTGCGGAAGGCGGGTTCGCTCCATCGAGGTAGCGAGCACGCCGAACAAACGATTCCAGATTGACGCGCGATTTTTCGTGCTGGCCTGTGGCGGTATCGAAAACGCGCGCCTGCTCCTTGTTTCAAACCGACAGGCGCCGAATGGCATAGGAAACCAGTATGACCTGGTTGGCCGCTATTTCATGGAGCATCCCCGGGTAAAATGGGGAAGTCTGCAAGTCAGCCAACCCGACAAAATGATAGACCTCCACGTGCCCTGGACCCGCAGGACCGGATTGTCGCCTGAAAACCGCGGCACCAATGATGCGTTCGGACTGGCGCTGCGGCCCGAGATACGCGCAAACGAGCGCCTCCTTGATTCCCGCACATGGATCAAGCCTGGACCTTGCGTCAATCACATGGATGGTTCCGAAGCCTTGCAGTATCTTGCCTTCTGGCTGCGGAGAGGCCGCCTGCATCGCGATCTGATCAAATGCGGCCGAACTATCCTGATGCATCCTGCGGGAGCAGTGTCGGCAGGTTTCGAACGGGCATGGCACTCACGTCGGCGTGCAAGGCATTTTCATTTTGATACGATACTCGAACAAGAACCGGATCCGGCAAGCCGCGTCACGCTCGATACAAGGCTCGACGAGTTCAGTCTGCCCCGTGTGAAGCTGCAATGGAATGTGGGGCCTCTCGTCCGACGGACGCTTGAGCGTGTCCAGACAATCATCACTGAAGAGATGAAGCGGCTGGGGCACAGAAGCGCCATTCATACAGGCCAGGACGAAAGGGCGGCGGGAGAGCGAGACATCCCTTATCACTGGGTTCGACACCACATGGGCACGACGAGGATGAGCGATGACCCGCGAACCGGCGTGGTCGATAGTTCGTGCCAGGTGCACGGCCTCGCAAATCTGTTCGTCGCCGGCAGCTCCGTCTTCCCGACCGGAGGCAACGACATGCCCACGCTCACCATCGTCGCGCTCGCTATCAGGCTGGGCCAGCACTTGCGGCAAAGCCTCGAATAAGGCTCACCTCCATCTTCGCTAAGGCGGCCAATCGACGGGAAAGGGCGCTGGCTGCGACGTCTCATGCCGCAGGGTCCGCATATGGAATGTGCCGGCTCCTGAATACAATTTTATGTTTTGCCGAGAAAGTATGCGCGTTCTGAGCGAAGGTCTGACCAACGGCTCACATAGCCACCCTGTTTAGCTCTTTGTCGTAACGATTCTGGGTGACCGCTACTTCCGTAGCTACCCCCTATTGGTAAGCGCATGGACTGCGAAGCCAACTATAATACTGCAACCAGGACTTTTTCACTTTGATTGCTTGGGGAAACCGAAATTTTGGCCGCGCTGTGCGTTTTGTCACACCACCACCTCCGGTCCACAAGCTATTACTAAAGTGTTAAGGTATGGGTTTAAAAGCGAAATCTCCGTTGGGGCGAGATTTGCGCGGGGGTGAGTCATGACAAGTTTTTTGCCTGCGAATGATCGGACGGACAAAACTGATCTTGATCAATATCCATCTATTCTCGACGTCAATCGTCTCTCACCGTCCTCGGGAGAGGGAATCGAGATTGCAATCATCGATGGCCGGCCTTTGATGTGTGACTGCTTCAGCAGAAGCCTCGAAATCATCGAGCCATCATTTCATATTCAGCATTACGCGTCGGTCGAAGCGTTCGACATGGCGGATCCCGAAGAAACGCAGAGAGTTTCGACGGTCCTGATGTGTGTGATGTGGTCGAACTCCCAGGCGGACTACCATCTTTCCCAGATAGGCCATCTGAAGGCGACCAGGCCCGAGGTAGGGGTGGTCATCCTATCGGATATCGAGAACTTTGAGGACATTCTCAAAGTGGTCGAAAACGGCGCGCGTGGCTATATTCCTACCAGCGTCAGGTTGCAGGTGGCCGCCAAGGCGATCCAGCTTGTCGCGGCGGGCGGAACCTTCGTCCCGCCCAGTGTTCTCTTTCATTCAGGGCGCGCTGTCACCGACGGCCAGCCCGCGACCAAGCAGCAGCCGCACGGAGACAACACTTTTACTTCGCGTCAGATGTCTGTCATCGAGGCATTGCGTCGAGGAAAGGCGAACAAGGTCATCGCGTACGAGCTCAACATGTGTGAAAGCACGGTCAAGGTACACATCCGGAATGTGATGAAAAAACTTCGTGCCAGAAACCGTACGGAAGTTGCCTACATACTCAACACAACGCCGTATGAAGGGATTGCCATACGGAATTGAAATATATGGGTGCCGCCTCACTCAACGAATAATGGTTCTTGACGGACCGTTTTAGTAGATGTGATTTGCTTGAGCTTGGGGAGCAGCCGCAACGGAAGCGGCTGCGAACCTTTGCAAGGGGGGCGCGACCAGAATGAAACAACCGCCCGTTCGATATCCAGGCCCGCAGACTGACGGGGAGATCACCTCCGTAGCTGATGCCAACCATGTGCACGGGCCGGATTTAAAAAATATCGAGCATTTCAGCAATGTTAAGTCGTCCACCCTGATCGAGATAGACCGCCGCTGTCGTTGGTTGCATCTCAATGAAGGGGATGTACTGGTCCCGGCCGGCGAAAGTGTCGACCGGCTTTTTTTTCTGCTCGAGGGTGAGCTTCGGGCGCTTGTTTATACCCGCAACGGCAAGATCGTTTCGCTCCCCCCCGCGCATCGTGGCTCGCTTGTTAACGGAATTGCCTTGAGCGGCGACATCCAGATGCCATATTCGGTCGAAGCGGCGGGACCATGTACTGTCGCTTCGATCGGCAGTCGTGCCTTTCTGGACATAGTCAAGCAGGATCCTGAAGCCCTGCATGCCGTTGTGCAATTGTTGGTGGAACGTCAGCAGGTGCTTGTCGAGCACATCGTTGAGCTTTCGACGCTCAACGTTCGGTCCCGGGTGCATAAGGAACTGCTGCGTCTATGCGCTGAAGACATCGGAGCCGACGGTTCAGCGAGGATTTCTCCTATCCCGACCCATACGGATCTGGCCCACCGCATTGGCACCCACCGCGAGGCGGTGGCACGCGAACTGAGCTACCTGCAAAACATCGGATTGGTGCTACGCCATGCGAAAGAGCTTTACGTGCCGGACGTGTCCCGCATCGCCGATCTTGTGGCAAAGTCGGACGACTAATCGTAAGCGATGCGTCGGGGCACCTTTCGAGAATGGTCGCGATCTCTGAGATTGCCGGTTGCATTGGGACCAGACATCGGTTGTGTTTGGGCTTGATCTACGCTGGCCCTGAGCGGCAGCTGCGGTGCTCCGAGGTGAACGATAGGCAGCTTCGCCTGCTCATTCGGCTGGTTCGAGACGCCCGTGAACTCGCTCCGCGACCGACTTCAGGAATTGATCGGATGTCGATGTCCATCCGAAGAGTATCTGAACGAGCGTGATCGAGGCATCATGATTGCTCCTTGGGGCGTCCCAGGCGATGGGCTCGCTGGTGCAATCCGTCAGCAGTATGCAGCGATAGTCCCTGAAGAAGGCATCCCGAATTGTCGATTCCACACACACGCTGGTCGTGCATCCTGTCACGATGAGGTGTTTGACGCCTGCGGTTTTCAGAACAGAATCGAGTTCGGTTTCATAGAAACCGCTGAATCGCGTTTTATAGAGGACGATATCCCCTGCCTGTGGCTTGAGGTCGTTGACGACATCTGTTCCCCAGGTGTCGCGGATCAGAATCCGGCTCTCGCTGCCATCCGGGGCTGCGATGGTCGCACCGACCCCGAAGATCTGGAGATGTCGAATACGGTTGGGGGCGTCCGATGTTCCAAGGTCCGAGAGGTCGCGATGATATCCCATCTTCAGGTAGACGATGGGCATGCTCAATTCGCGAGCGGCAGCTATTACGCTGGCAGTAGGGCCGACAGCCCGTTGAATCCCGGAGATATCGATTCCGGCTCTGTCGAACATTCCACCGTTGGAGCCGAAGTCATTCTGCATGTCCACGACGAGGACGGCAGCGTCAGCGGGATCGATTGAAATAGGTTGGGGCTTGGCGTCGATGACAAGTGGATCCATTTCATCCTCCCGCCAGCATGAGGTGTCGCTGTTGCGCCCTTGGCCATCATGATCCCGCGCTCACATCGCGTCACACGAATGAGCTACATCCCTGCTTGCAGCCTAAGAACAGTGGTTACGACCAGTCTGCTATCTATCCGCCTCAAAAACCGCAGGTCGCCGCGCAACGGCGGTCCTACCCCCGCAGCCATGCCGCACGTTTGGCATTTGACGCCAGCCAAAGCCGCATTGCGCTTGGCTGCGAGTTCGAGCGATAGATCTTCTGATGATAGACAAATTCGTAAGGCCACAGCTCGAGCGTTCTGTTCGCGAAATGCGTGAGCACCCAGGTGATCGCCGCCGCCACCAAAATGAAGGCACCCATTGATACGGCAACATTGTCCGAAAAGAGATGGGCGCGGGAAAACAGCGAGCGCGTCAGAAAATACGTGTAGGGATGCACCAGATACAGACTGTAGCTCACCGTTCCGAAGTATCGAAGCAGCCGATTGCCAAGGAGTAGTGCCGTTAAGCTGTTCCGCGACACTGCAAGGAAGAAATAAAGCCCCGTCGCGACCATAAGCAAGGGAAGCTCGGCATTTTGGAAATCGGACCAGTGATAGTCGTAATGGCCGCGGCTGGCGAGAAAGACGCAGGCTGCCAACGCCCCACTCTCGGCAAGCCGGTGGCGGCCCAGGCTTACCCATTCATATCGGTCATAGGCAAGGCGAATCAGCCCGCCGGCAAGAAAGTACAATGCGATCGGATACCGGGCGACAAAGAGCGCCGCGAGAAGGCCGAGCGCAATTGTGCCGAGCCTGGTCGGGCGACGAACCGTCAGGAAAACGAATGCTGCGGTAAACACATAGAACCAGACCTCGAAGGTCAGGCTCCATGCGTTCGGCGTCAATTGCTCGGTATGGGTTGCAAGGTTCAGGAATGTCAGTCCTGCCAGAACCGCTGTGAGATTGTTGGTTTCGGGATAAAAGTTGGTGGTTGCGTTCAGCACGATGAAAAGCAGGCTTAGTGCGAAAAACAGAGGGTAGAGGCGCAGGAACCGTCGGGCAGCAAACTGAGCGGGACTGTAGCGTATCGCACTGGGCAGGATGACGAAGCCGCTGATGACGAAGAAAAGGCAGACTCCGAAGGTGCCGAAATTCCAGAAGGGCGTAATGCGGTCGACATAGGCCGAATTGGAGGCGTAGACGTGCTCCGCCGTGCCGCCCAGGAGGTGAGCGAAGAAGACCATAAGAGAAGCAATGCCGCGCAACCCATGCGCGGCTACATTGAACGAATTGTCGCCAGCCCGCTTCGCTGACGGTTCGACGGGAAAATGCTGCGGACCCGATGGGTTCTGAGGATGGAGATGTGCAACGGTCATCTGAGCCTCCAAATTGGATCCCGCAGACCATTTCACCGTACACCATCCCAGGTCTCGCAATGCTCGGGAATTCGAAGGACACCCCCGCCCAAAAGTAGTGGGCTGCCGCAGAAAACTCCACCGGATGACTAACAGCCGCATTGCGGGACTGATTTAACGGCGACCGCTGGATCGCAACCGAAGTACGGCTTGGCTGACACCGATCGGAATTGGCGGGCCCTCGGCCGCTGCGACGAGAGCCGCCACGTCGAACCGCCCCGCCATGTCGCTTTCCCAAGCCGGAGATCGCCTTTGGGCGACATGCATTAGCGGAGATGGCGGCGGCCCTGCGCGTCGACGATGGTGTTGTCTGCGACATTGGCGCTGATGTGCGCGCCGTTGTGGATCAGGCACTCGGCGCCGATCTGGACGCCCAGGAGCACCGTTGCGCCCATTCCCACGACGGTCATGGCTCCGATGCCCACTCCGCCGGCTAGGATGGCGCCTGGTGTCAGGTGCGCATTGTCCTGAACGAGGCTGTCGTGGCAGACTATAGTCCCTTGATTGACGATGACGTTGTTACCGATCGTACAGCGCGGACCGATGCTCGCGCCGGCCAAAATATGGCAGCCATGTCCAATCCTGGTCGCCTTGGAGACGATCGCGGAAGGATGGATCACAGGCGGCAGAACGAAGCCCATTGCAGTGGCGCGTTCATACATTGCCCGCCTCGCCTGGCTTGACTGGGCGCCTCCGATGCCGATGAAGGCATAGCGCGTGCCCTCGGCAAGCAAGCGCTCCAGGCAGTCTTCCGTGCCGATTACCGAAATACCGCCGCAGACGTGATGGCCGGCGGGCAACGCTTGATCGGTGCAGCCCACGATATCGTATCCGGCACCATCGAGAGCATCGATCAGACAGGCAGCGTGGCCGCCGCCGCCGATGATGACGGCCCGCCTGGAGAAAGCGACAGAACTGGGCTCGCCCGGTTCGGCTCTCTTGGCGCCGGATCGGCGACCGGCAGCAGCGCGCACTTCGGCTTCGCCAATGCGGCCATTGGACGGAATGACGTCCGCAAGGTCGACCCCGAGCTCGGATGCGGCCTTGCGGGCTTTAGCCGTTATCGCGACCTCGCTGGCCCCGACATCGGCCGCGCTGGTTTCCCCGACAAGGGCATTCGAATTTTCGTCGATGATTTTGCAAAGCGTTGCGCCGACAGGAACGAAGTCACCGACCTTGACGTCCAGCAGGCCGACAGTTCCTGTCTCCGGAGCATCAACTTCGACTGCGGCCTTGGTGGTCTCAAGCACGAAAAGAATGGTGCCTTGTTCGACCCTTTCACCTTGTGTGACCCGAATCTCGATGAGCTGGAGATTGTCCTCGTTGGCGTTAACCCGCGGGGCTTCGACAAGCACGGTCATGTACGCTTAGCCTTTCTGGAACAGGTCGATGCAGGCCGCCTGGATGGCGTTCACACCCGGCAGCAGATCGTCCTCCCAGTCGCGGCTTGAGGGAATGGGGTGATCGGGTCCGGTCAATGCGCTGAAGTGCTTGACCCGACCGATCAGCGCGCGCGCACACTCCGACGCGAAGCCCCAGCCGGGAGAGCCTTCCTCCACCGCGACCACACGCGTGCAGTTGCCGACCTGGCTTCGGACATCCTCGCCAGGGAAGGGCGACAGCTGTTCGACGGCCACCACGCTGGTCGCGATTTCCTCTTCTTGCGCGAGTTTCTTTGCGGCCGCGACAGCGTGCTCGACGCAACCCCCATATGTCAGGATCACGACATCTGCATCCGCCGGATGTGGAAGCGCGTCGGGTCCGAGCACGGGCCTGGAATACATCACCTTGTTTTCGATGATCAGGTGAGGGGATCGCGATGCGAAGGCCCGATGCAGAAGCGTACCAGGATCGGCATACTCGTGAGTGGCAAGCACCGTCAGCCCGGGCACGCCGCAAAAATGCTTTTCCAGGCTTTGCGAGTGCGTCGGCCCATAGCCGCGCCGTCCGCCCATGGGAGCGCGGATGATGACGGGGACCTCAACCTGGTCGTTGTACATCCAGCGGAACTTGGCGACGTGGTTGATGATCTGGTCGGCAGCAAGCGCTATGAAGTCTCCGAACATGAGTTCGACGATCACAGGCCGGCCTTTGATGGCCATGCCTGCCGCCATGCCAACAATGCCGCCTTCGCTGATCGGCGTGGTCCAGACACGGTCCTTGTAGGCTGACGAAAGACCCTTGGTGACCTTGAAGGCGCCACCGTAGGGGTCAAGAACATCCTCACCCAAAATCACCAGACGGAGATCGGCTCCCATGAGATCGTGTAGAGCGCGATTGATCGATTCGACGACACGCATGGATCAGCCCCGCGCCAAGGCGGCCGCGGCGGCGGATTCGACCGCGCGGTCCACGACATTCAGGCAGTAGGCGTCGATCTCATCGGCGTTCGCAACGCGCTGGCGCATCGGAGGTATGGGATCTCTGGCTCGAGCTTGCTCAAGACGCTCCGCCGGCCTTGTATCATCTCCCTTGCTGTGCGGGCCGATCCGTTCGGTTCGCAAGTAGAGCCAGCAAGGGCGGGATTCGGCGCGTACATAGCCTATGGCTTCTTGGGCGAGCTCATATATCGCGATCGGATCGTTGCCATCATAGGCGAACGTGCGGACGCCGAACGGCTCGGCCCTGGCGACGATCGAACCGGAGACGGTCAGATGCTTGGGCGTCGTCTGGGCGATCTCGTTGTCCTCGATCACAAAGACCACCGGGGCGGCGAAAACAGACGCAAGGTTCAGGCTCTCGTATACGGCTCCCTCGCCCATCGTGCCGTCGCCGAGGAACACCACTGCGACGGCGCCCTCGTCCTTTCGCGCCAGCGCGCTGCCAACCGCGACGGGCGCGATGCCCCCTTGGATGCCATTGGAGTGGAAGTTGCGGAAGCACAGGTGCTGGCTGCCGCCACGTCCGCCGCAAATGCCGGTTACACGCCCCATGATCTCCGCTATCAGGCCTTCGACTTCACCCGAATAGGCAATGAAATGACCGTGGCAGCGGTGGTTGCTCCAGACAATGTCGCGGTCCCGGTCAAGAGCGTTTATCACGCCAACCGCATTGGCTTCCTGTCCAATGGACGTGTGCGTCGTGCCGAACAGCAGACCTTGGGAAAAAAGATCGAGCAAGCGCTCCTCCACGAGCCGGATGAGCATCATCTGCTGATAAAATCGAACCGCGGCCGGCAGTTCGAATCCGAGCAGACTGCGTTCTGTACGGGCAAGGGTGAGGTTCCGCGCTGCTGACGACGTCACTATCTGCAGCTCTGCCAGAGAAGACGCTAGAACGTTTTCATCCTTTCTGATGGCGCGTTCCTTTGTCATGCTGCCTCGAGCTGGCGCGAAGCCGTAACAAGGATTGACCGCGCCGTCGACGCGGCAGCCATGGTCTCCTCGGTCGTCCAGGACGGGTCGACCAGAAAAGCCATACTCGTTTCACCGAGCTGCCGTGCGACCGGCAGACGTTCGGGCGGCGCTACCCCGGCGTCCGCGAAGGCATGTTCGAGATAGATCTCCGAGCAGCTTCCCGAGAAGCACGGGACGCCGGCCGCATTGATGGCCGCGATCAACTCGTCGCGCGACCATCCGGGAGACAGCAGCTCGGGCTTGATGTAGAAATAGCATCGGTACCAGGCATGCTTATGCTCCGAACCGAGCTGGGGCGCGCGCAGCATCGGCAATTCAGCAAGCGCCTTTATCCAGATGTTGGCATTTCGCTCGCGTTGGCGAGTCCAATCGGGCAGGCGTTCGAGCTGCCGCAAGCCAAGCACTGCCTGGATTGATGTCATGCGCCAGTTGGTGCCGATGCTGTCATGCAGCCAGCGAAACCCTGTCGCCCTATGGGGGGCAAAGACCAGATCGTAGTTCTTGCCGTGGTCCTTGAGGCTCCAGGCAGCGAGCCACAATTTCTTGTCGTCCATTGCGACAAGCCCACCTTCGCCGCCCGTCGTGATGATCTTGTCCTGGCAGAACGAGAACGCCGCTATGTCGCCGAAGGAGCCAATCGGTCGTCCGTTGTATTCGGCTCCATGCGCCTGGGCACAATCTTCGATGACTTTTATGCCGCTGCGCTTTGCGAGTTCCATGATCGGAGCCATATCGCACGGCCAGCCGGCAATATGCACGACGATCACTGCCTTTGTTCGAGCCGTTATCTTCGGCGCAATCGTCTCGGCGGAAAGGTTGCCAGAACTCGGGTCGACATCCGCGAAGACAGGCGTGGCGCCGGCAAACATGACGCAGGCGGCGGAGGCGACGAAACTGCGGGGCGTGACGATCACCTCGTCGCCGGCGCCGATGTGGAGGATCTTCATCGCAAGATCCAGCGCGAGCGAGCCGTTGGCCAGCGCCACCGCGTGACGTCGGCCGAGGCTGCGCGCATAGGCGCGTTCGAAGGTCTTCACATGGTCGCCGGTCCAGGCGTTCACCTGGCCGGATCGCAAAACCTCTACCACATCGGTTATTTGTTCTTCGTCGTAGATTGGCCAGCGTTTCATCGCAGAATACTCCAGCTAGGATTCAAATGACGTTTCGCAGAAGGACAAAGGCCTCGGCCGCCCTCAGATGGGCGGCGGTGCCCCTGACGATCGCAAGCGCCCGCAAGGTTTCGATCGAACGCTCATGCGGGAAATCTCTGATCTGTGAGGCGAACATCGACGCAGCTTCGAGTTTGCGATCCAGCGTCGATGCGATGTCTATGAAGACGTTCGGCACGAAGCTCGGCGTCACATAGGGCGCATTCCAGTTCGTTTCGGAGACGGTCTCATAAGCCATGATCGTCCGCGGATATTGAGATTGGGTCGGGCGAGCGGCTACCAGCGATGACAGGAAGATCAACTGGTGGTCCATGTGCACATCACCGACGAAGGGGATGAGCAACGTATCCGGCACGACATCCCGCAACAGGGTCAGCAGCGCCCTGTTGAGCGTCGCGTGCGGCGTTTCGGCGATCTGCGCTGCCGGCAGATCAAGCCAATGCGTCTGTTGCACGCCCAAACAGGCATGCGCCGCCTTGGCCTCGCTGCGAACCCGCTCCGTCATCTCCTCTGTGAAGGCGGGCGGGCTGCCTCGCGTAACCACTGCGACATGAACTTCTGCGCCTTGCGCAGCCATCCGGGCTATCGTGCCGCCACACCCCAGGACCTCATCATCAGGATGCGGTGCGATCACCAGAAGTCGACCGAGTGCTGGGTTCATGGCCGGACCGTCCCGGCAGGCATAGCCTTCAAAGCATGGTCGACATGGCGGCGATCGACGCGTTCGCCCAACAGTGCCACTTGGACAGTCAGAAACAGTATGTGCAGATCGAGCCACAGGCTGCGGTTGCGCACATACCAGAGGTCGAGCGCCAGTTTTTCGCTGTTGGTGAGGCGGGTATTGCCGTTCACCTGTGCCCATCCAGACAGGCCGGGGCGGACCGTGCCGCGAATACGCCCAAGCTCGCCGAATTCGGCGATGGTGGCCGGGAGCAACGGACGGGGCCCCATGAAGGCCATGTCCCCCCTGGCTATCGAGAGAAGCTGCGGCAGCTCATCGATACGGACGGAGCGCATCAGCCGCGTGGCCGGCGTCTCACGCAAGGCGTCGGGGAGCAGCATGCCGTTCCCGTCTCGCCCCTCGTGCATCGTACGAAACTTGCAGATCACGAACGGGCGACCTTCCAGCCCGCTGCGAGACTGGCGGAAAAACAGCGGACGGCCAATGTTCGCCCAGACAAGGACAGCAGCCACCAGCCATAGCGGCAGGCTGAGAACCAAAAGGACCACCGCGGCGATACGGCTTGGTATGGCCCGGCCAGGCGGAACGCGCGCAGTCCAGCCGCCGGAACGTGCTGTCGGGGTGCTGAGGCCGATCATTGCGACGGTCCGACCTGGACGGAAGAGGTCGTCGCCAAGGTAGTGGCTGAACGGCTTGTCGCGTCCTGGGCGCTGTCCAGGCGGTTTATTGACACCAGGATCGTATCTCCGGCCGCAACCGGATCGTCGAGGGTCGCCACCTTTGTGGCGGTCTGGCCATTTACCTTGCGGCGGATCTGGTAGGTGAACGTGATGGAGTTGTTGCTGCGTGTCTGCTCCGCGGCCAGTGAGCTCAACAGCAGGATCTGTTCCTCGGTCGATTCTCGAACCGCGATCAGGCGTTCGATTTCAGAGTTGTGGGCCTGGAGATCCGTCAGTGCCGTGTGTGTCCAGGTCTGGGTGGCGTCATCCAGGTCACGCTGCAACTGGCTCAATTCGCGGCGCACCGTCGATGCCTGATTGTAGATCTCAAGCAGATGAGATTGCTGGGTGGTCGCTTCGCGCTCTGCGTTCGAGAGGTCTGTGATTGTGACGAGACCTTTCTTGTTGAGGCCCCTGATGCGGTCGAGATCCGCCTGTGCCGAAGCGATCACCGTCTTTTGTATGTCCGAAAGCTGTTGAACATTGGCGAGGGCAACATTCACTTCTTCGATCCCCGCAGAGAGCTGCTTGCGACGTGTGGTCAGCGCTTGTTGATCTGCTTCAAGGATGCGCTGCTCGGTAGGAAGCAGCGTCGCGAGCAGGTTGGCATTCATCAGCCCCTTGATCTTGGCTGGCAGATCCAGTTCCGAGATCTTATCGCTGTTTGCCAACTGGGCCTTGATGCGCGCAGCGGCGACCGCCTCCTTGGCGATCTCCACCACGCTTTCATCAAGAGCTCCGCGCAACCGGGCGCGTGTTACGACGCGATCCTCCGCCGTGGCTCCCCCGGTCGACTGGCCGCCCGCAAGCGCCACCGCCTGCTCCACATTCAGTGCCGGCTGGTAAGGAAATGAGCCCGGCGCCTTGACATCCCCAAGGACGAAGATCGGGCGGAAGCTCACCACCGCAAG
Source organism: Mesorhizobium sp. BR1-1-2 (assembly GCF_020165435.1). Taxonomy (NCBI): domain Bacteria; kingdom Pseudomonadati; phylum Pseudomonadota; class Alphaproteobacteria; order Hyphomicrobiales; family Phyllobacteriaceae; genus Mesorhizobium; species Mesorhizobium sp. BR1-1-2. Next base: position 30,316 of record NZ_JAIUID010000011.1, on the reverse strand, counting down.
GGCTATATGCGGGTCATTGAAGAGTTCACGCGCGATGAATGCTTTACGGATCCGACTCAAGGCGTCGGGTACCGTCAGGCCGCCGACTTCAAAGCTGCCGATCAGCGGAATGTTGATCGCGCCATCGCTGGCGACCGTGAGTTGTTCGGCGGGAAGCGCGTCGTCGATGAAGTCAAACGACACCACATCGCCGACCGAAAGCTTGTAATCATCGTCCGCCGCGGCCCAGGCATCAAGCTGGGAAATCAGAATCGCTGCAACCGCAAGGATCGCAATACCGGCGGATCCCAGTGCTTTCGCAAGGAATGTACTGGTCCATGCGCCTGTCGATCGCCTGCTCCGCGCCGCATTGCAATAAGATGCCATGGAAGCCCACCATAGAATTTTCCTGCAAAGACCCTAGCGACACCTGCGCGAGGACAATGAGTCATACCTTTGGTGGAGCGGTGACAACCTTCGGTCTGGTTCCCACCTAATTTGGCTAACTGGATGTCGGCTGCAACCAACGTATGGTGCGGCTGGATACTGTCGGATGATTGAATGCTTCCTCAGGGCGGAGCGTTGCAGACAGCTGGGAAGCTTGCGTGCACACAAGTGTTCTTCACACCATTACCAGTCTCGACGTCGGCGGCGCTCAGGTCATGCTTGCCCGTTTTCTTGGCCAGGTCGACCAAAATCGCTTCTCGACTTCAGTTCTGTCCCTGCTTTCACCCGGTCCGGTGGCTGCAAACGTAGAATATACAAGATCGGGGCTCGTTTCGCTCGGCATGACGGAACGGCCGCGACCGCGCGATGTCGTTCGGCTGACGCGGTCGATAAGACGGGCGGCGCCCGATCTTCTTCACGGATGGATGTATCACGGCAACGTCGCGGCAACGCTCGGCTCGATGCTGGGGCTCAATTTCTCGCCGGTCATCTGGAGCATCCATCACACGGTTCGAGATCTCGCCGACGAGAAACCGTTGACGCGCCAATTGATACGGCTCTCGGCCCGCCTGTCGAGGCGCACCAGCGCGATCTCATATTGCTCGCGCGTCGCCGCCGATGATCACGAGCGCCTGGGCTTTGATCCGCGCCGGAGGGCGGTTATCCCGAACGGGACGGACTGCGATCAATTTTCCCCCTCGGTCCACGCCGGTGCGAAACTGCGCCGCCTGTTCGGCTTGCCGCCCGGACGGCTGATGATCGGCCATGTGGCACGCTTCCATCCCATGAAGGACCAGGTCAGCCTGGTCCGCGCCATCAGCCGGCTCCTGGAGCAGGGATACGACGTTCAGGGCATATTTATCGGGGAGGGACATGCCGACGGCCCCGTGCGGCGCACCGCCCGTGAGCTCGGCATAGATGACCGCATTACCACGCCGGGCATCCGCGCTGACATCGCCGACCTCATGCCGGGCTTCGATGTCTACGCGCTTTGCTCGGCCTGGGGCGAGGCATTTTCCCTTGCCGTAGGCGAGGCGATGGCCAGCGGCGTGCCGGCGGTGGTTACCGCGGTCGGCGACTCTGGCTGGCTGGTCGGCGACAGCGGCGTGGTCGTTCCACCGGGAGACAGTGAAGCACTGGCCGCCGGATTGATCAGGCTTGTCAGCCTTGAACCGGCCGAGCGCCGCGCCCTGGGTCAACAAGCGCGTCGTCGCATCATGGAGAACTTCTCGCTTTCCCTTTACGTCGGCCGGCACCTGGAACTCTACGAAGCAGCTCTAGGGCGTCGTCGCCATATCCGATAGGAGCGGCTGATGGTTGCTGTGCACATGAATGGTCGAGACTCTCCTCGCGCCCCTATGGACTATGCGATGCGTCGCAAGCGCATCGTCGTCATTGCGAGCCTGACGCGTTCGCTTGTCAACTTTCGTCTCGAATTGTTGAAGGCCATGGTCGCTGCCGGGCATGATGTCATCGCGCTCGCCCCCGACGAAGATGAGCGGGCGATCGCCGGGCTCAAGGCAATTGGCGTGACCTTCCGACAGATTCCGATGGCCAGGACGGGTACCAGTCCGCTGGCCGATTTGCGAACGCTCAAGGCGCTTTACAAGCTCATCCGCGGCTTGGCGCCCGAAATCGTCCTGGCGTATACGATGAAGCCGATCATCTATGGTGGATTGGCTGCCCGCCTTGCCCGTGTACCGCGCCGGTTTGCGCTCTTTACAGGCTTCGGCTTCATATTCAGCGGCAGCATCACGGGACTGCGCGCAACTGTCTTGCGCCGGTTGAGTATTGGTCTCTACCGCTCGGCTCTGGTCGGCTGCGAAGCAGTTTTCGCTTACAATGACGCCGACGCTTCCGACATCCGGCGCCATCGGATGGTTTCTGCGACGACACCGGTGATCATGATCCCGGGTTCAGGAGTGGACCTGACGCTGTTTGCCGCAAGCCGCCCACCTTCAGGGCCACCCGTCTTCCTTCTGATCGCTCGCTTGCTTCGCGAAAAGGGAATTGCCGAGTTTGCTGCCGCCGCGCGTATCCTGAAGACCAAGTACCGCGCTGCACGCTTTCAGATTCTCGGGCCCTTCGATCCCAGTCCCCTCTCCATCTCGAAAGCCGAAATGGACCAGTGGACTAAGGAAGGTGCCGTTGAATATCTCGGCGAAACACACGACGTCGGTCCCTATTTGACCGCGTCCACCGTGTTCGTGTTGCCGTCCTATTACAGGGAGGGCATTCCTCGCAGCGCGCTGGAAGCCTTGTCGACCGGCCGGCCGATAATCACGACTAACGCCCCTGGCTGCCAAGAAACGGTGATCGAGGGGGAGAACGGTTTCCGGGTGGAGCCGCGAGACGTGGAAGCTCTCGCCTCGGCGCAGCGGGCTTTTCTCGACGATGAGGAACTCGCCGCAAAAATGGGTGCCAACTCAAGAAAGCTCGCGGAAGACCGGTTCGATGTTCACAAGGTGAACCAAACCCTGCTCGAGGCGATGGGAATATAGTCGGCCGCGCCCGATCGGCCGCGCGGCCGACGGCGGTCAAGCGGGAAAATAACGACGAATCTGCTGCCGTTTCAAATAGGCTTTCCGCAGGGCACCACGGGCCTGTCGGAAGGGGTCGACGCGGTTGAACACCCAGCCGATCGACGGGCCGCCAGCGAACCGCAGGCGCTCGACAACCTGGGCGAGAGCCTCTTGCGTGGTGTTGTCGCACGCGGCCACGACCACGACAGTGTCCACCGAGGCGGCAATCCTGATAGCGTCCTCGACGACGAGCACAGGCGGCGCGTCGATGATCACCACGTCGTATTCCAGCCGGAACGCCTCCAGCAATTTCGCGAATTGGCTGGAATTGAGGAATTCAGGCAAGGTCTGGTCGTCGGCAGATGGCGCCAGCACATCCAGTCGCGGAACTTCAGGAAGCGTCTGAACGATCTCCGCCAGGGTGCAACCACCATGTAGGTAGTCGTTGAGTGTCTTGTCGGCGGGCCCAAACTCCATGGCGCTATGGATGCTGCGGGTTCGCAAATCCAGATCGATCAGCGCTGTCAGGGCGCCGTCCATTCCAGCTGCCACGGCGAGGCCCATGGCGGTCGTTGTCTTGCCTTCCTGCGGTAGGCCTGAGCTGACCAGGATAACCTGTTTGCTCCGGCCACCGTTCATCCGGGTGCAGGCCATGTACAGCGACCGGAAGGCATCGGAGAAGGCCGACCGCGGTTGCGACAACAAGGTTTCAAGAGGGGGCGTGGCGCGTTGCAGGAACTTCTTGGGCAGTTGCGGAATCGACGCCAGCAGTGGCGCACGGATAAGCTTCGATACCCGTTGTGACTCGCGTATTCTCACATCCATGCTTTCAAGCGTCAGCACAAGGATCAGGGCTAGGATCAGCGACGCGGCGAAACCGCCCGCCGTCATCAAACGAAGTTTGGGAAAGGAAGGGCTCGTCGGAATCTCGGCGGCGGAAACCGTCCGCACGCCGGGCTCGACCGCCTCGGAAAACGGATCGAGGCTGCCAAGTCTGCCTGATACGAGGTCGTAGAGCTTCTGCTCGGTCGACAATTGGTTGTTCAGTTCCCGGAGCTTCGCTTCCGCCAGGCTCCTTTGCCGCAGTTGCTCGTTGGACTCCTCCAAAGTCTTCGCGAGTTGGTTGACCCTGCCTTCGTTGACGCGGACGTCATTTTCCAGGATTGCGATCGTACGCAGCATCTCTTGAGAGATCATCGTGCGGACGGCCGCTACTTTTGCATCCGCCTCCTGGACCAAGGGATGATTGCGCCCGTAGTTGCTGGCCAGTTGCGCGCGGTCCCTCATCGCCGTCGCTTCGTCGTTGCGCAGGGACGTCAGGAAGTCCGATGAGAGCAGGGGATCGACGTTGGCACCGGCGTCGCCGGTCTTGGCCGCCAGCCTGACCTGGGCGAGGCGCGCCTGCGCTTGCGTGTATTCACCTCTGGCGGTGCTGAGCTGCTCGTTGCTTTGCTGGATCGAGGCGCGCAGCAGATCATCGCGCGGATCGCTGGACACGCCGTGTTCTGCCGCATACTTGGCGATCTGGCCTTCTATGGCGGCTATCCGTGACGCAAGCTCCGTCGATTGCTGCCTCAGAAAGCTAACGGCGTCCTTGATGTCCTGCCGCTTGTTGTCCCGGGACCATTCCACGAACAGTTTGGCCGTCGCATTGGCTATCAGGGCCGCCCTCGACGCGTCGTCATTGAAAAAGGAGATCGTCATCGCCGAGCTCTCTCCGGACCGGTCAACCGAAACGCTCGACAGATACGATGAAATCGCCCGATCTTGCTGAACCCCCTTCGATGGCAGCGACGCGGCATCCTGCGGGTCGGCGCCGGCGACAAGGTTCCATAGTGCTCGCGGTATCGAGACGATGAAGCCGACGGTCTGTGACAGCAGTCCAGGGCCCGAATCCGAAGGGGAAGCTCGGCTCGCGGCTGGTTTCAGATAGGTGTTGAAGTCCGGGTCCTTGATGAGGTCCAGTCTGTCGACGACCAGGCTGGCAAAGACACGAGAAGTGATCAGATCCGCCTCGGTGTCCATTCGCGACTTGTCAGGCTGTTGATTAGGCTGCGCTTGTGCGGTGTCGAGAGGATTGGGATCGTCGGATTCGACAACGATCATCGAACGAGCGGTATACGTCTTGGGAAGTTCCATGGCCGCCATGAGCGCGAGAGCGGTGCCGGCAGTTACGACCGCAAGGATTAAAGGGAGGCGCCTTCGGAAAAGCGTGTAGAGTTCGCGCGGGCCGAAGGTGCGTTCCTTCGACGGCTCGATCGGCTCTTGAAGGAATGGTTCCAGACGGCTCCACACGCTGTTGTCGTCTATCAAGCTCACAGATCCCGCCCCTTTTTGTTTTGTCTTCGACTGGTCTAATCCGGCCCTGCCACATCGGACCTGGAGGCAACTCAGCATCGAATTCGCGACTTACCGCGACGACAGTTTTAACATGGTTGTGCGGCCGCAATCGCGCTCAAGAGGCTTAGCCGCAAAGGCAACATCATCCAAAAGGATAGCGTAACCGGCCCGGGCCCTATCTTGGCAGACAGGCTGAACTGCAGGCCCAATGAGGGCTGGCGAAAAGGACTCTCAAACAGATTTCAGGAGTGAGGATGAACTACGCCAGGGCTCCTCGCCATTATTGGACAAGGCCCGGCCCCAAACCGGCCGTCACATCGTTGCCAGAGGTAGCCGAGAGACTCGGGCTTTGGTTCGCCGTGGCGTCCGTCTTTCTCACGCCCTTCAATATTCTTCGTTTTGATGCATTCTACTTTACCATCAGCGACGGCTTCGCTCTCGTGGCCGTGTTTGCAGCCATGCTCGGGAAATCCTTTTCGATCTCTCCCTTGGGGGCGGGGACGTTTCTATGGAACATCGGCATCACCCTACTATGCGGTATGCTGCTGCTAAGCAGTCTGATCCTCGGAGATCCGCAGCGAGGCTTCATCATCTCGGCGCAATATCTGTACGCTTACTTTCTCCTGGCCTTCATGATCGTGTCGAGGCCCTGGGCCGAAATCGTTCTCTTGATGAAATCATTTCTTTGCTCGATCGCCGTGATGTGTCTGCAGGGGATAGTGATAATCGACATCCTCAAGCAACGCGGCACCGTCTTTGTCAGCGGCAATGGTCGTTTCCAGGGTTGGGTGGAACGCGAGAATGAATGCGCAACGCTGATAGCGCTCTCTGTCCCGCTAATGTTGTGGCTGGTGGCGTCAGGCTGCATAAGGCCTCGTTGGCTTTGGGTCGGACTGCCGCTTTTTGGTTATGGCATTATTTTGACAGGATCCAATACCGGCCTGATCGGCCTTGTCTTTGCGGTCACCATCTTCGTGGTCGCGACGGGCTCGTGGCGCCGTATCATTTCTTTAGCTGTGACCTCGCTCGCCACATTCTTCATTGCCGTTACCTGGGGCCGCGATTTCTTGCCCGAGGTCTTCCAACGCCGCGTGCTGAATGCGCTGCAGAATGGTGACCTCGATGAGGCTGGCACGTTTGCGGACCGTATGCGGCTCATTCATGAGGCCATTGGCAAAGCGGACAATAATTCGCTGCTCGGCATCGGTGCCGACCAGTATCGGCACGTCAGCGAATTGCACGCCCCGGTCCACAACGCCTATCTCCTCATATGGGTCGAGGCAGGGCTGCCCGGATTCGTCGGTTTTCTGCTCCTGCTCGTGGCAGGCATCACCATCGCCATCCTTGCCGCTCGTAATCGTGAAGGCAGGGCATCTGCCATTTGCACGGCGACGACCGTTCTCCTCTTCGCGGCGCTGGCCAATGCGCTGCCCCATATCTACGGTCGTTTTTTTGTCGTGCCTCTGCTGCTTGGAATGGCGCCCAGTGTTGCGATTTTGCGCGACGGCCCAACTCCAAGAACGGTCGCGCGCTTTCTTCGCGGTGCTCGCTCCAAGTACGGTCGTTCGCGACCTTTCCTACGCAGGCCGATCTAAGGCCCACCAGCCGAGCTTTCCAGCTTCTACAAAGGCTAAATCGGCGCACCGGAAGATCTTGGTCAGGATCTCCCCATGGCAAGAGCGAGCGATATGCAGAAACTATTTCGCCGGCTCCGATGCTGGCGCGGAGATGAAACGAGCGAGGGCGAACACGCCCTCGACGAAGTCTTCTCCCTCGATAAACCGGCCCTCAACCCAACGTCCCTGGGTATCCTGACTGTCGACGAGCTGACGCACCTTCGAATTCAGTTCGCCAGCGCTCAACTCATCCGCGGCACTGATCCACAGTCGTTGACGTGAAACTCTCTGCCCCCGCTTTGCAACCTCGAGCCGAGCGAACACCGGCTCGATCTCTGCACCGGTTTTCATGCCGTAGTGTTTCAGGAGGTCCATGTCGTCGAAGGTCACTTGGCCGCCCTCATCGATGTAAAGCGGCCGGTTGGTGTTGAGTTCGTAGAAACGTGCCCAACTGCCGTCGGGCAGGCGCGCTGCCTGTAGCCAGGTGGCAGCAGACGTCGCCGCGTGCAGCAACCTCGCATCCCCGTTTTGCTCGTTCAACTCGATCAGGTAATCGATATTGCCGGCGGTTTCGCGCGAGACGACCGCTGGCGGCTCAAACCTGCGCCCCCAAACCGGCTGCATGGAACGATCGTAACCCTGAGCCCAGCCCTGTTGTGGCGCGGGCAGCTGGGCTGCAAGGAGAAAATCACCGACCCTCTCCGCCGTCTTGAGATATGCGGGATCATGATATGTGCGGTACGCGTTGAGAAAGAGACGACCCATATCGCGGGGAAGATTGTCGTTGATGATGAAATAGGGCGGACGATCAGGCTTCTGCCACTCGTGGGACCAACTGGCCGGAATCCTCGCCTTGGCCGCAGCCTTTACATCCGCCCCAGGCGCAGCTCCCTTGAAGAAGACTGGGAAGGCCCCATTCGCGTATTGCACCCGCATCAATCGATGAAGCGCCCTGTCGATGCAGGAACGGACGTCCGGATCCGAACCGCCGCTCGCCAGGTCGAACCACATCAGAAAATTCAGCACGCTCTGTGTGTTGTTGTCATCGAGGACAGTCTCGTTGCGTTGCGGATTGTCCTTGATATCGCGACAGGTATTCCTGCCCAGCTTCAGTGCGTGGTAGCACCATGTCGCCGCCTTTTGCGGGTCGGTCTCGATCTTGTAAAACCATCCGCCGGACTCCAGCTGAGTCTTGACGAGAGCGGTTGCCACGACCTGGGCAGACTGAAGCCATTGCTTGTCGCCGGTAACCTCGAAGATACGCAGGAACGCAGCGCCGACGGCCGGCGTACCAGGCGGCTGCACCCAGCCAACGCTCGCGGGCACGGTACCGCCTTCGCCCACCCTCTTTTGGCCGTCGAGGGAATATTTCCATACATAAGTTCCCGCTACACCGAGATGATCGCGGAAATAGGCCCCCGCAAGCTCGACCGCCTCCCGTGCCTCGGCCACTGTCGGCTGAGGTTGAGGCGCCCCGGCCAGTGCAGTACCGCACGACAGCGCGACAAACAGAGCCGAGGCAATATGCCTTAGCACGGCAGCGCTCCCGCTGGGCCTCAAGCGGCCGCCTCGTGTGGACGCGTGGTTGCCTTGGCTGAACCGAGGATCACATGAGGCACGAATGGCGCCGTCACCGCCGCCGCAGGCTTGGCTTCGTCTCTGCGGTAACTGGGAAGCATATCCGCAACAAGGTTTAACACTCCCTCAGTGTCGCCGGCCCTCGCCAAGCGACGCAATTGCGAAAATCCCTTGCGAAGCGTGTCAAGCGGCATCGCGTTGGGCACGGCGCCCAAGACTCCGGAAATCGGAACGTCGACACGTCTTTCGCTTTCGTCGAAGAGTTCCTCGAACAGCTTTTCTCCCGGCCGGCAGCCGACAATCTTGATCTTGATGTCCTCATCCGGCCGAAATCCCGCGAGCTTGATCATGCGGCGCGCCATGTCGATGATCTTGATTGGCGCACCCATGTCGAGAACGAAGATTTCGCCCTGTCCGAGTTTTTTCTCCAGACCATGGGCCGATGCCTGCAAGGTCAGTTCAACCGCCTCACGTATTGTCATGAAGAAGCGCTTCATCTCCATGTCGGTCACGGTCAGCGGACCGCCGTGGGCGAGTTGGCGCTTGAATAGCGGGATCAGCGACCCGCTTGAACCCAAAACATTGCCGAAACGAACGGTCATGAAGCGGACGGGGGTATCGCCGGCGGTAAAGGCGAGGTCCAGGGACTGGCAATAGAGTTCCGCCAGGCGCTTGGTAGCGCCCATGACACTGGTCGTGTTCACAACCTTGTCGGTGGATATCTGGACCATTGCCTTGGCGCCGCAAAGGCGAGTCGCTTCTGCCACGTTCATAGTACCGATGACGTTGGTAAGAATGCCCTCACAGGGATTCAACTCGACCATCGGCACATGTTTGAGCGCCGCCGCGTGGAAGACCAGGTCGACGCGATGGCGTCGGAAAATCTCGCCCAGACGAACAGGGTCGCGTACGTCGCAGATATATGGCTTCCGGCGCACATTCGGGAATTTCTCCGCCAACTCCAGATCGATGGCGTACAGATTGTACTCGCTGTTATCGATCAGGACCACTTCGGTGGGACCGAGCGCGGCAATCTGCTGCGTGAGCTCTCCACCGATCGAGCCTCCGGCACCGGTGACGACGATGCGCCTGTTTTCGATCATTCGGGACAACGCATCTTTATCAAGAACCGCCTGCGGCCTTTCCAGCAGGTCGGTAAGTTCGATGGGGCGCAAGTCGAAGCGACTCTGATATTTAGGATTGCGCAGCTCCAGGACGGGGGCGGGGCGAGAGACAGCGATGCCCAGACGGTCGGCCCGGTCGATCAGCGCTTCAAGCGTCGGGTCGACGAGGCCAGGCACCCTTTCGGTGAAAATCACGTGGCGGGGCTTGATGCCGCGACCTTCCAGATCGCCGATGACCGTGTCGAAGTCTTCGATGCTACCCAGAACCGGCACGCCGCGCAGGAAATAGCCCTCTGTCGTTGCGCCATTGTCGAGCACGCCGACCGGCCAATGGCGTGCATTCGGATCCCGCTGCAGCGCGCGAATATAAAGATCGGCCGCATCGCCCGCACCGATCAGCAGCACAGGGACCACGTCGCGTCCGTTTCTCGCTCTGTTCGCAGTCGGACCAAAGCGGCTTAGCTCAACGAGCTTGGAGCGGATGCGAACCGAAATAAGCAGCGGCACGAGTAAAAGAAACTGGATCACTATCACCGAGCGCGGAATCGAATCGAGCCGTGTAGCCACAAACATCAGGAACACGAAGGCCAGCGATGTGACGAATGCCGCGCGAACGATACCGAGCATGTCGCCGACGGAAGCATATCGCCAGTTGCGGGTGTAGAGGCAAGTCACCGGGAAGACCACGGCGCATGTAAGCAGGAAGCAAGGGAGTGCGAAGAGCAACGAAGCGTGGCTTTCCGGACCGGTGAATTCTCCATCAAGGCCCAATCGCATGAATGAAGCAAACGACAGTGCCGCCAGCGCCAGGGCCAGGTCGATGATGTAGAGATGAAGGTTCTTGCCAACGGCCTTGGCGCGCCCGGTCACCCGCCGGCGCAAGTACGACAGCACATGAACAATTGTGCGCGGTTTGCTGACGAGACGGCCGAGAGCGATTGCAGTGGCCAGCAAAAGGGATTGGCCTCCCAGTGGACTGATTGCCTCAAACGGCTGATCTGACTGGCTCATTCTGGACCTCGACAAAGCTTAGCCGCCGCGCTCCAAGAGAGCACGTTAAGAGACGCGGCTGTTTGAACTCGCAGGCACAAATCCGTGCCTGCCAGTCCCTTGCTCAATCAAGAACAGGTTGGCCTGCAATCGTTCGGATTCGAGGCTACGATCTTATCGCTGCTATGGGGCGCTTTACCCGCTTTCTAAGCAACACATGCTTTTGTGCATGGGGGGACTATCGGAACTGCAAGCGGACTTTGCCGCGTTAATCCAAAGAGGTACTCCCACCAGTCCGGGCCAACCAGCTAGCTAGGTCTCGCTGCACCGACGCAATGGCTTACAATGGCGGAGATTAAAATGGCCGCTTGAGTTTCGGTCCGGCGGTCCCGTTCTTCGGGCACTTCATTATCGGCGACGCTAATGCGCCAAGCTCACGCTAGCAGAGGAAGCTTTCTATGCTCGGACAGTTGAAGAACAATCTTCGCGACGCTACCTTTTTCCTTGGCGAAGCCGTCGTTCCAAAGAAAATACGCTACTCGGGTCCCCTGGGAGCGTTGCGCCGCCAGATGATCTTTTGGTCGCGGGACTCCTTTGTGCTTTCATACCCGAAATGCGGTCGAACGTGGCTGCGCACCATGGTTGGCCGCGTCATCGACAAACACTACGGCCTTAACCTGCAGAATCCCATGGAAATCCAGCATTTCTGGAAGATCTCGTCGAATATCCCTTGCATTGGCTTTTCTCACGACGACAGTCCAAACCTTAAGCGCCCCAGCGAAATACAGGCCGATAAATCAAGATATTCGGGAAAAAAGATCCTATTTCTGGTTCGGGATCCGAGAGATGTGCTTGTTTCATATTATTTTGACGCAACGCACCGAATGAAGGTGTTTGACGGGACGATCAATGAGTTTCTGGCCCAGGATGTCGGCGGCATTGATTCCATCATAGCGTTCTACAACGCCTGGGCGCACAACCGCGACAAGGTGAAGGCATTTCAAATGCTGTCCTACGAACATATGCGCCAAGCTCCAAAATCGGCGCTTCGCACGGCGCTGGATTTTCTGGGCATTCAGGGCGTGCCGGAAGCGATCCTCGATGAGGCGACAACCTTTGGCTCTTTCGAGAATTTGCGAAAGATCGAAATGGCAGACGCTTTCGGTCACGAAAGAATGCGCCCGACGGACCAGTCGAACCCCGACAGTTTTAAGGTGCGGCGGGGTAAAATTGGCGGTTATGTCGACTATTTCAACAGAGACGAGATCGCTTACATGGATGAGAGAATTGCCAGCTCTTTGGACCCGTATTTCGAACTATACCACCGCAAGGCATAGCGTCGAGCTCTACTGCAAGGGGCAGCCCTTGTCGCTTCCGTGCTGGGACGTCGCATAAGGCTTCCCCGTCGAAAAAGTCCACGGCTCTCCTTCGCCTGTCATCGGTCATTTCCCCACCGTGCTTTGATGGCGTCCATGATCAAAACGTTGAGCTTGGACGCACCGGTCTCGCTGAGATGGTTGTCGTCCCGATAAAAAATCTGAGAGCCTCGATTGGCGAAACAGCGCTGTTGATCGCAGAAGGCCTTCTCCGGATACACACGCACGAGATTTGGATCGGATCCGACATTATCGTATAATTCGTATGTCCGTTGCGTTCGCCGGCGGAAATCCCCGTAGGAAACCGAAATCGGTTCCGCCTGCATATAAGCTGCAGGATCGTTCTGGCGTCTGGCCCGCATGAAAAGCACCTGCGGGACGTTCCAACCCATCTCCGGGACAGGATAGACTAAGACAACCTTCACCCCGCGCTCCAGAAGTGTGTTTATGGTGTGGGAAATGGCCGTGGCGACCGCAGCCGGATCGGCGGGCCCGGTTTCACCCAGCTTGGCCAAATGCGGGTGATCGTCGCCCGGCTCGATTCCCCCCTCGCCATTGTCATAACGGCTCTGCTCCACGAGAATGGGGAGACGCCACAAGAGCACGGCTATCGGCCGCTTCAGCTTGCCAATGTAGTCGAGCCTCTTGTCGTTGTAGTCGCCTGGACAACCCGGTTGGTCCACGTCAACCCTTTGCATACCCAGGAGAAATACGCAGCCGCCTCGATTGAGCGGTGTGAACGAAGCGATATCTCGGTAGTCGTCGAGGCTGTCTCGCATCGGACCAAGCAGAGTGCGAGCGTGAGAGTCACCTAAACTAACAAGAGCATAGCCCTCGGGGTTAGAGCCATGAAAGGTACAAGGGCCCTGTTCAGGCGCAAAGTTGAGACAGCTCTTCCCGTTCTGAAAAATCTGAGCCTCGCGAATATCGGATGCAGCGGCAATCGGGGCAAGGCCGTCCGCAAAACGGCTTGGCATGCCATTTTGGACATACCAGTAGTATCCGCCGCCGCTGAGTAGTACGGCCCCAAGTGAGGCAATCAGCCATATAACGGGCTTGCTGGTTCGCTTTCTGCTGCGGGTCGGCATCTCAACGAAGCGGTAAGTCGCAATGGCAAGTATAACAGATATCAAAATCCAACAAAGTACCATCGTGCCATCGACAGAATTGGTCGCACTCATTCTGCCGAAAGCAAATATTGGCTGGTGCCAAAGATAGAGAGAATATGATATCAGGCCGACAAATACAAACGGTTGGGAGGAAAGCGCTCGTGTAATGGGATCGCCGTGCCCTGTATACCAGATAAGCAATGCCGTTCCTGCAACCGGGATCAGCGTTACAAGTCCTGGGTGGTGCCACTGCGGTCTCATCAACGGCACCGCGCAGATCAGGAGCACCAAACCGACCGCAGGCGCGACTCGTGAAGAGCGCATCGACACAAGCCGGCCGCCAGTCAATTCGCGTCTTGCCAGAAACACCCCCAACCCTAGTTCCCAGATTCGAGGTGGCAGTAGAAAAAAAGATGCATCCGGAAAATGCCTTGTCATCCACTCCGCAAGAATGAACGAAACGACGAGCCCGAGGCACAGGATGGCGGTTAAAAACCTCCGAGCATATTTCCACACCAGTAGGAGAAAGCAGGGGAAGATCAGGTAGAACTGTTCTTCGACTCCCAAGCTCCATGTATGAATTAACGGACGAAAAAGATTGTCGGCTGCGTCGTAGCTCGCAACATGCCAGAAATATAGATTGGAAGCTGAAAAGATGGTTGCAAAAAGGCTCGCCGAATAGTCTCTGAAGGCGCTCGGCAGCATATATAGCCAAGCGAATGGGATCGTCACTGCTAAGACGGTATACAGAGCAGGTAAGATCCGTCTCGCGCGACGCTCGTAAAAGTTGGCGAACGAGAAAGTCCCATCCATGACTTCCCGCTGTACAATCGAGCCAATCAGATAGCCGCTAATAACAAAAAAGACATCAACGCCAATAAAACCGCCGGCAAAGGGGTCAAGGCCCGCGACGCGAAGCCCTGAATGGTAGAGAATCACCAGAACGACTGCGATCGCCCTCAGGCCGTCAATTTCGCGGCGATATCCAACTTGACCGGCCCGGGTCGTGGCAACGATCCCACTCTGGGCAGCTGCCGTGTCTTGGTTCGCATTGCGAGCAGGATGATGGGCTTCGTACGGCAGACCTCGATCCATGCCGGGGGAACCATATATCAATGGCGCAGCTGACTTTTCGCGAAACTCACTCATGTCAAAGGAGGCCCTTCCCTTGGATGCGTCTATCAAGATACCGGCGTGCTGACGCCCGGATCGGCCTGAAGCTGCTGCTGCAGCCAGGTCGTCGTGCTTTTTGCGGCTCCGATGACAAGGAAATCGATGTGCTCTACCCGCATTGTGAAACCCTTTAACCGCCGATTTCGCTGGTTAGGTCGGTCGCCAAGCCGGCCTTGCGGGAGCAAAGCGCCCTGTCATAGATCTTCATGACATTTTCGACATGGCGGTGTGTGCTGTAGGAGAAGAAGGCGTGGTCGCGGGCTGCATCGCTGATCCGGGCCCAGAGCGGCGGATTGGACAACAACCGCGATAGCGGCTCCATGAAGGCCCCGGCGTCTTCCGGCGTGACCAGAAATCCGGTCCGTTCGTTCTCGATAGCTTCCGGATTGCCGCCATGATCGGTTGCAACCACCGGCGTCCCAAGGAACATCGCCTCGATAAGGGTTCGGCCGAAGGGCTCTCCCATGGCGGGAACGACCAGAACATCCGTTGCTGCGAGGAAAGGTTCGATCGGGTTGCGAAAACCCATGAAGCGCACCGTTTGGCCGAGCCCGCGCTCGGCGCAGCGCACGCGGGCGGCAGCTTCAAGATCTTGCGAGCCCGCGGGAGAATTCCCGAACACGCAGCCGACGACTGGGATTTGCGGATGCTCCCGCACGAAACGATCAAGGATATCGATGAAGAGGAGCGGCCGCTTTCGTTCGATCAGCCCACCGATGAAGCTCAGGACGCGTGTTCCCGGTGCAAGGCCTAGCTCGTCCAGAAGTGCAGCCTTGGCCGCGATCCTGTCAGGCACAGTCGACGGATGGTCGAAGGGACTATGGATGACGCTGAGCCGTCCCTTGAGGGATCTGATCGGATGCCGCGGTCGCGAAAATCGCGACACTGTCACCATGCGATGCGCGATGAGCGGCGCCAGCACGTTGGCGCCTTTGGCGTCAGGGTCGCCGCGATGATGCCAAACCAGCCGGACACCTGACAGCCTCGCCGCAATGCCCCAATTCACATGCGTCCTGCCGTCATTGGTGTGAACGATATCGAACTTCTGCTCCTTGATGAAACGCCGCATGCGCGGGAGCGTACTGGTCAGATAGGTCATGACATCGCCGGGAATTGTTCCCTTTCCAGGCGAAGTCGTCGGCAGCGGGAAACCCATGAAAGGCTGACCTTCCATTTGCAGAAAGGCCGCCAGAGGCCCGGCCGTTTCCTGAAGCACCAGAATCGGAACGACCTTCGATGTATCGAGGTTCTGGATGAGCTTGAGCGCCGAGATGTGGCTTCCACCGACATCATCACCGATAAATGGAAAGCAAACCCGTACCGGCCCCTGGCTAGCTCCTCCAACCATCGCTTGTTACCCGGTCGCAGTTCCGAGGTAGCTGCCTCGTTCAAGGTAGCCGACGATCGCTTCCGCGGCCCCCTCGGCGCTCAGATCCGGCGTTACCGTGATCTGTGGCGCTTCTGGGCGTTCATAGGGACTGCCGATGCCGGTGAAATTCTGGATCAGCCCGTTTCGGGCGCGTCGATAAAGGCCCTTCGGGTCGCGGCTTTCGGCGACCTCCAGTGGTGTATCGATGAAGATCTCGATAAACTGCCCTGGGCCGAAGAGGTCGCGCGCCATCCGCCGTTCCGCCTGAAACGGTGAAATGAATGAAGTAAGCGCTATCAGTCCGGCATCGACCATCAGCTTGGCCGCCTCGGCCACGCGTCGAATGTTCTCCACGCGATCAGCATCGGTAAAGCCGAGATCTCGGTTCAAGCCATGGCGAACATTGTCGCCATCAAGCAGGTAGGTGTGCTTGCCGAGCGCATGGAGGCGCTTCTCCACGAGATTCGCGATCGTCGATTTTCCGGAGCCCGACAGGCCTGTGAACCACAGCACCACGGGCCTTTGACCTTTGGCGATCGCCCGCGCATTCATGTTGACATCCAGTGCTTGCCAATGGACGTTGTTCGCCCTGCGCAGACTGAAGTCGATCATTCCGGCACCGACCGTGTGGTTGTTGATCCGGTCGATGACGATGAACGCGCCGGTTTCGTGCACGCTGGAAAAGGGGTCGAAGGCGAGCGGCGCCTGCGTCGTCAAGTTGACAAAGCCGACGTCGTTCTTCTCGAGGGTTTTTGCTGCCAGTTTTGCAAAATTATTGATGTCAACCCGGTGTTTTATCTGCGTGACGCTCGCACCCACCACGCTGGTGGCGAGCTTGATCAGATACGGGCGGCCGGGGATCAATGGATCCTCGTGCATCCAGAGCAGATGGGCCGCAAACTGGTCTGACACTTCCGGGCGCTCCGCCGCCCCCGCCAGGACGTCGCCGCGGGACACGTCGATCTCATCTTCGAGCGTCAGCGTGACAGCCTCGCCCGCCGCTGCCTCCGACAGGTCTCCGTCCTGGGTGACGATGCGCTTGACCAGGCTTGTCACGCCGGAGCGTGCCACGACCACACGGTCTCCCGGCCGGATCACGCCGGCGGCGACAGTGCCGGCAAACCCGCGAAAGTCGAGGTTCGGACGATTGACCCATTGCACCGGCATCCGGAAAGGCGCGCTACGGCGGTCTCGTTCCACCTCCACGGTTTCCAGATGCTCGATGAGCGTCGGGCCCCGATACCAGGGCAGGTTCTCGCCTTTCGAAAGAACATTGTCGCCATAACGCGCCGACAGCGGGATGGCCTCCAGAGAAACGAAGCCAAGCGGTTCCGCGAAGCTTCGATAGGTCGCCTCGATCTCCTCGAATGCCGTTTGCGAATAGTCGACCAGGTCGATTTTGTTGACCGCAAGGACGACATGCCGGATTCCGAGCAGCGAAACGATGAAGGAATGTCGGCGTGTCTGGGTCAGAATGCCCTGCCGCGCATCGACAAGAATGATCGCCAGGTCGGCATTGGATGCGCCGGTAGCCATGTTGCGGGTGTATTGCTCATGGCCGGGCGTGTCGGCGACTATGAATTTGCGCCGCTCCGTGGCGAAGAAACGATAGGCCACGTCGATCGTGATACCCTGTTCGCGCTCGCTGGCGAGACCGTCGACCAGAAGGGCGAAGTCGAGATCGCCGCCGGTTGTGCCGTGGCGTTGGGAATCGCGGGTAAGTGTGGCAAGCTGGTCTTCCATCAGCAGCTTCGTGTCGTAGAGCAGCCTGCCGATCAGCGTCGACTTGCCGTCATCCACGCTGCCGCATGTCAAAAATCGCAGCAGGCTCTTCTTCTCGTGAACGGCAAGATATTGCGAAGTGATCTCGTCTATCGAGGAAGATTCGAGTTCCGCGGTTTGAGCAAAACCCAGCATCAGAAGTACCCCTCGCGCTTTTTCTTTTCCATCGATGTTGCTTCGTCATGGTCGATCAGCCGGCCCGATCGTTCGGAGGTCCTCACGACAAGCATTTCCTGGAGCACTTCGGGAACAGACGCGGCAGTGCTTTCGGTGGCCGCGGTGAGGGGATAGCAGCCAAGCGTGCGGAAGCGGACCGAGCGCATTTCGGGGGATTCGCCTGGGCGAAGCGGCAGACGGTCGTCGTCCACCATGATCAACTGTCCGTCGCGCTCCACCACCGGGCGCTTGGCCGCGAAATACAGCGAGACGATGGGGATGTTCTCCCTCATGATGTATTGCCATATGTCGATTTCGGTCCAGTTCGATAGAGGAAAGACCCGGACCGACTCCCCTGGTTTCAGCCGGCCGTTGTAGAGGTTCCATAGTTCCGGGCGCTGGTTCTTTGGATCCCAGCCGTGGCTATCGCTGCGCAGCGAAAACACCCGTTCTTTCGCGCGGCTCTTTTCCTCGTCGCGCCGCGCGCCGCCGAAAGCGGCGTCGAAGCCGAGCGAGGTCAGTGCCGATTTCAGCGCCTCCGTCTTCATGATCTGCGTGTAGGTCGACGAGCCGTGTGTGAATGGCGTGATCCCTTCGGCCAGGCCGGCCTCGTTGCGACGCACCAGCAGCTTCACACCGAGCCGCGCGACAGTCTCGTCGCGGAAACGGATCATTTCTTTGAATTTCCACGTCGTATCGATGTGGAGGAGGGGGAACGGCAGCTGCGACGGATAGAAGGCCTTCATCGCGAGATGGAGCATCACTGCCGAGTCCTTGCCCACCGAATACAACATCACCGGGTTGCGCAGTTCGGCGACGACCTCGCGAATGATATGGATTGATTCAGCCTCGAGTCGTTGCAGATGGGTGAGCGACGAAGGTGAGGAAGGCGAGCGCCGCTGCGCTGCAGGCAAAGTGACCAGGGCTTGAGGTGCCGGGGCTCGAGATGCAAGAGCTTGAGGTGCAAGAGCTTGAGGTGCAAGAGACATCTAGATCGCCTTTGAAGGGGCAAGACTTGCTTGGTTGAGAGCGTCCGCCGGCGGGGTTTGCCGGTCGGGGTGATGGGCGGTCTTGAGTGCCTGTCGCAACGAAAGCGCCAGACCGAAGGCCCACAGAATGCCCAGGACGATATGGGCAATATTGCCGCCCATCGCGCCGATCCGCGGGATGAGCAGCAGGGCCGTTACGTGGAAGGCGGCTGTCGCGACGACAACAATGCGCAACACCTCACGTTGCCGGCCCATGGCAAGCAGCGCCGAGCGGGCGGCTGAGCCCGAAAGCACGAACGTGACAGCCACCATCTGCACGATGACTAGGCTGGCTGCGCCTATGAACTCCGGTCCCGCGGTCCAGGCGAGCAGCGGCCGGATGAGCACCGCCACGACCAGGACGCAAATGACGCCAAAGCAGAGCAGCATGGCTTCGGTCTGAAAGATCACCCGCTTGAATTCCTCGATGCTGCCTTTTGCCCAAAGGCGGGCGACGTCGGGATAGAGAACGTTTTGCACCTGCGGCCCTACTTGCTGGCCGACGCGGCCTATGCGCTTGGCGATCTGGTACAAGCCAGCCGAGGCCGGGTCGGCTAGCCATCCGACCAGCAGTGTATCGAGCTCTTGCGCGCTCGCGCGCAAAGTGAGTGAAATGTTCGACGACCACGCGAAATCCCAGATGCCAGGGAAGCGGCGTGTGATGCCGGCCAAAGGCGCGCCCAGGACATTGTGGACACCCTGCCTGTGTAGCGCGCGCATGGTCAGCGTCAGCAGCGCCAGGGAGCCGAGGATCTGCGTTCCGGCCCAAACCGCTGTGAAATAAGCGAGATCGCCATTGATCAGCACGCCGAGCAGACACAGCAGTACGCGCAGAACGGCGTTGAGCAGCTGCCCATAGGCGAGGAGGCGGAAGTTGCCGGCCATGCGCTGGACAGCCACGGGGACGCCGGAAATCTGAAACAGCAGAACGCTGGAATAGAGAACAAGAAGATGCACGATTTGCGTCGACCAACCGAAAACCGGCGCAATGAGAAGGGCCGCGCCAATGGCGACGACCCAGGCGCAGACAGCGGCGCCGACATCGATAAGCAGGCCGAACTTCATGAGGACGCGCAAATTCTCGTGGCCCTCGGACGCGTTCATGCCGGCTGCGTATTTGATAATTGGCTGCCACGACTGGAAGCTGACAACGCGCTCGACGACCCTTGTGAACGCGATGATCAATGCAAGCTCACCATAGTTCGTCACGCCAAGCGCTCGTGCTGAAAGCGTAAAGGCTACAAGCGCCAGCAATGAGCCAAGAAAATTGCCGGTCAGAAGGTGTGCGATATTGGCCAGGCGTGTGCGGCCCGCACTCTTGCGCCTGGCAGCTTGCAGCACCCGTCGAGCCAGTTTTCCGATCATCGCAACCGTAGCCAAAGTCGCCCCGCTCATTCTTGATCGGCAATACGCGTCCCTTGGTCGTTCTCTGGGATTGTTTCTGCCGATGACATCCATCATCGGCAGAAACCAGAAAGCCGCCACGACCAAGTTTGGTCCTGTCGCAACCCCAATAAGCTAGCACCTGATCGCCGCTACGACCGATGGCCTACCCCATTAGCGGTAGCAGCTTCATGGCCGGTTTATCGCTAAATATATACGGCGCGAAAAAGTAGAACTATAAGAGATGCCGAACTAATAAAGAGAAATCCCCCTAAATATTTGGCTTTGTAAATTTAAAAAAAAGCAAACGGCTCCATATCTTATTAATCTCCTCGGGATGAAGCACAACATATATGGTGCGCCTCTTTCGCTGTTGGTCGAGGACTGCTCTAAGGTTGGATCCGGTAAGAGATATGCCGAAATCCGACGGGCCCGAATAGGCCTGGCCGAGCATGCGATCCAGCATCAACTCTCCCAAGGCCGGAGTGTAACGCGCAGAGCTCCAGTACCACCGCATCGTCTGATGACGATCGCCCGGATCCGGAATGTCTTCCATTGTAACGGAGTTATAGCCGCTAAAATCCCACAGTTTCACTTCAGATGTGGCTGTCTTGGATGCATTGACCTGACTTACAGTATACGTCAGATCCACACGCCATCGGTCGTAAACCGGGAGTAGCCCCATGGCCCTGAGTGCTTCCATCTGACGAGCATGTATCGGTGAAATGAAGAGCGTGACGTCTACTCCAGCGGCGGTGAGACGATCCAGCAGGTCGTGCAACAGGCCGATTCTGGTGCGGTCATAATCGAAGCTGCCGGGAGACGAAAACTCCGCCATCAACCGATTCAGCCTCTGGTCGGACACCTGTCTGTAGCTGTAATTGTGCGCCAACATGATCTGGTGAAAACCGTCTTCCTTGTCGGTCTCCTGAAATCCAATGCTGTTGGCGTGCACCGTCCGCAAAGCGTCGATAAAGCTTTCGGGGGAGAACAAGGACCGCGCATAAACGATAGGCATTGGAACCCCGGCAAAGCCGGACTCCGGAAAATCCTGGGTTTCCGTTCGGTCCGCCTCAAACATGGAGAAATCGAGATTGACGATCATCCGGCGGGGGGCGCCATGAGCCAAGGCGAACATGCCAATGTCATAGAGTTCGGCCATGCTCGCATGCGGAACCGCGGCATTGTAGGCCTTCAGCCTAGCTAGGCTCGGTCCGGCGGGATCAAGCCCGACGCGCGCCCGCGAGCCGCCGAGGATCAAAGTGTCGTAGTCGGTGAGCCATAGACGTAGTGAGCGCTCGGCTGTCGTGCCGATCGAAAGGCGATGTGTCTTTTCGGCATTGAAATCAGGAATCTCAAGATGGTGGTTGATGCCATATGGATCGACAACAAAAACGAAAGCGGCAGTCCCAAGCTCGAGCAGAATACCGATGGCTGCAACCCTTGCAGCGAACCGTGGCAGGCGCGATCCAGATGTCCTCAACGGCCCGCCCGACTGCGAAACCTGCGAGCCCATGAACTCGGGCATGGTGGCGTGTCCCGCGGCGCTGATCCCCTCTCGGGTGAAGATCTTGTAAAAGGTCAGGCAGAGAATTTTCAGGTCAAGTGCGAAGGTCCGGTGATCGACATACCAGACGTCCAGGACGAAGCGGTTCTCCCAATCAAGTGCGTTGCGGCCATTCACTTGCGCCAAACCTGTGATGCCGGGAAGGACTTGGTGACGACGCGCCTGCTCAGGGCTATAGCGGGGGAGATACTCCATCAAGAGTGGACGAGGCCCGACGAGGCTCATCTCACCCCGCAATACGTTGATCAATTCGGGCAGCTCATCAAGGCTGCTTGCGCGCAGAAAGCTGCCGAAGCCAGTTAGCCTGTCAGCATCGGGAAGCAGCCGGCCATGATGATCCCGACGATCGGTCATCGTTCTGAACTTGATTATCTTGAATGGTTTTCCGTGCAGGCCGGGACGTTCCTGGCGGAAAAAAACAGGACGCCCAAGAAACAGCGCGACTGCTATTGAAAGCACCGCGATGAAGGGCGACATCAGCAGCAGAAGGCAGGCGGCACCGAGCAGGTCGAACGTGCGTTTCATGAGCGATGCTCCTTTCATCAGCATGCCTGCCGCGGCTCGCTGATACGCCCTCTGGCCAACCGCAAGGCTTCGTAGTGATCAAAAGCCAGGCCGCGCCACGGGACACAATCTCGAAAGTCTGCATGTAGCCTTGTGTCTTGAGGCCGATCCCAGCCAGGGACGACGTGTGGGCATTGCCTTGCCCCGCGCGGCAGGTCGCCGCTTTTAGTTATATTGGCTGTAAAGTGCGCCTATCAAAGATCATCTCCGGATGAACATCAGGATATGTGCGCCGGATTTGAAACGCTCGAGGTGTTCTTGTCCGACATTGGATATTTTTCATTCGCAGATCGCGAACCTGAACAACTGAGTTCGTGATCGATTGCCTTCACTCAGAATTTCGTCAAAGCGGAGTCCCATTTTTCCGCAATCTGCTGCATTGAGAACCGATCGATCGTTTTCCGGGCCGATCTACCCATTTTGTGGCGAAGAGCATTATTTCGCATCAGGCATGCCATCGCAGATGCCAACTCGGCAACATCGTCGACTGGTACCAGCAGACCCGAAACGCCTGGTTCGACGATTTCGGATGGACCGAAATCACAGTCCGTTGCGACGACGGGCAGGCCGGCCGCCATCGCCTCGATCAGCACGTTGGGAAAGCCTTCGTAGCGTGACGGCAGGACAAAGAGGGAGGCGTCGCGTGCCCATTCGCCCGGACGCTCGGTAATGCCGGCAAGCTTTACCCTGTCCTCCAAATCAAACGCATTGATCTGACGTTGAAGAAGAACCCGATCAGGTCCCTCGCCGAAGATCGTCAATGCCCATGCCGGAAATTCGGTGGCGATTTTAGCAAACGCCTTTATCAGCGTGTCGAAGCCTTTCTGTTCCACCAGGCGTCCGACGGCGACCAGGCGAAACATTTCATTGCCATGGTCTTTGTAGGCATCGGTCGCTTCGCACGGATTTCCGATGACCTCGCAAGGATTTCCGATAACGTGGGCCTTTTTTCTGAGCGTATCTGGAAGCGTCTTGACAATCGCATCAGTCTGCATGACCAGCCGATCCGCCTGCCGAAGTACAATTCCAGAAACGAGCCGCCAGGCGGCGTGTTTCTTCTGCGCTTTGGGATTGTTCCTTTCCGAGATAATAACCCGGATGCCAAGATTCTTCGCCGCCAGCAGGCAGAGAATATTAATCTTTGTTAGAAACGAAACGATCAGAGTGGGCTGAAGCTGCTTGAATTCCGCGCGCAACATGGCCACGCGCCGCAAGCTGCGGATAAATCCGAGTTTCGAAAGCCGCGAAGCCCCATCCTCTACAAGTCTGTGGACGGTGACCTTCGGGTGCAGGGCAAAATAGCTCTTATCTTGCTCTCCCACGAAAGCAAATAGATGGACTTCATCTCCGCGCCTGCATCGATCTGCGGCGAGCAGACTGACGACGCGCTCCGTCCCTCCCGCACCCAGGCCCGCCTGCACAATCGCAAGTCGCATTTACTCCCCTCTTAACGTCAAGACGTCGACGGATTATTTCCATACTTCTCGGCAATCTCCGCCAAGTTGCTGCATGGATTGGTGGAAAGGGATTCGATGACAGGAAGATCTCTCTTGATCATCTCGCCTTGGCCGTGTTCATCCATGGTTTGGCGGCGAAGTTCATACCAGCCGCATACGAGCCGCGTTCCGCCACGGCGAAGCAGTTCCATCGCGGCTGGAGTTAGCCAGTCGATGCAGGTCTGCTCAATGAGTTCGGCTTGCGCATCACTAAGATAGTCGGCAAAGCCGCCGACCTTGCCGAGACGCGCATGCTGGCTTTCGCCATCGTGCGCCGCTAGGCCGTCCGCCATCTCATGCTCACGCATTACGTCGAAACGCGAAGCGTCGATAGAATCCTGAAGCGCGCGCACGGACGGTGTGTGGCCGAGAAATGTCAGGATACGCGTGCAGGCACCCATAGGATCTTCAGTCAGTTCCCCATAGCCCAATACTGCACTCACGTGATGCTTTAGACCTCTACCCCAATCATTCAGATATACTATCAGAGCCGGCAGGCCTTGTTCGCGATCGGCAATGAACGCGTCCATGGTGCCTTCGAAGCAGTGTTTGTGACGTGTGGCATCGAAATAAGCTGACACGATTACGTCGCGCGGATCTCGGGTCATGAAGATGATGGGTCGATTGAGAAAAAGCGAGCGTCTATAGGTGAGGTGCGAAACCAGGACGAGCGGCACGCGATGGCGCTCATCTGTGTAACGAAAAGCCGGGATGCCCCTTGTCGGATCGAGATCGAAATCCGGAAGAACCTCGAACATTGGCGAAAGATCGCCATTCTCGCCGTTGGCGTGGCGACTGAAGTATTCCGAAAGTATGTGTCTAAGCTGGGTTGCTCCGGATTTGGGATAGGAGACAAGAAACGCGTCTGCACCCGACGCAGCCCAGGTCATCCTGATCCGGGCGTCGATCTTATGCAATGTCAGACGGGTGGTCGTCAGCATGGTGACAGGTCTTCAGTCCTTGGGGATCGTAGCGCAGCATGTATGACGTCGCAGTCGAAGGACGCGATGGGCGAGCTGCCGGCCATGGCCTTGAGCGGTACCGCGCAATCTTCGTAGCGGGACGAAGCACAAATGCGTCGACGTCCAGAAAGCAGGATCGCCATGCGTGGAAGATCAGATCCGCCCTTCCCGACTGTAGCGGCGCTGCGATCCAGAAATGCCAAGCCGGCGAAGCTGTCCATCGCGTATTCCAATCCCGCTGTCGCAATCCCTAAATACCCAGCTTTCTTTGAAGGGACGAGTTGCACATAGGGATGCATGGCCGGCTGCCGTTTACCTCTAAAGGAGGACTTGGGCGCAGAAACGAAGCAGACAATAGAAGAGATCTGTGTCCATCTATCGCTCACGTCGGTGAGTTGGAGCCTTGAATTCATGCGCATAGCCTTTGTCGGTGCGGTGGAGGGATCTCGGGTCGCATTCGATGCCCTTGTCGAAGCTGGCATGACGCCATCGCTGCTTGTCACCCTTGCGGGCGAAGCTTCCAAACGCCATTCCGATTTCGTCGATCTGGCGGGGCCGGCACGTCTGGCCGGGACCGCGGTCCACCTGACCAAGGACATCAATGCGCCCGACACGATCGACAGGCTCGAAGCCGAGCGGCCCGACTTGACGATGGTGGTCGGCTGGTCGCAAATCTGCCGCGGCGAATTTCGCTCGGTCGCCCGATATGGCTCGATCGGCTTTCACCCGGCGCCGTTACCGCGTTTTCGGGGCAGGGCGGTGATCCCCTGGACGATCATTGCGAATGAAAAAGAGACGGGCTCGACTTTCTTCCGGCTCGACGAGGGTGTCGACAGTGGCCCTGTCGTCCTCCAGAAGCTTTTTGCCGTGGCACCGGACGAGACCGCGCGCTCGCTCTACGACAAGCACAAGCAGGCCCTGTTCGAGATGACGCCGCTTGTCGTTTCGGCGATAAGTCGTGACAAGGCCGTGGGCGTCGCGCAAGACGAATCCCTTGCCAGCTACTGCGCAAAGCGCACCGCCGATGACGGAATGATCGACTGGAGCGATGCCGCCGAGAATGTCCTTCGTTTTGTCCGTGCCGTCGGCGATCCCTATCCGGGCGCCTTCACTTTCACTTCCGGTGCCAAGATCGTGATCGACAAGGCGCGCATGTTTGCCCTGCCTGGGCGCCATATCGGGCTGACCGGCCAGGTCCAAACTCATACCGACAGCGGCTTTACAGTGCTTTGTGGAGACGGAGCCGCCATTGAGGTGACATCCTGGCATGGCGAGAGGCCCAGGATACACGCCAAGCTGTGCTCGGCATGACCAACCTGTGTCGGGCCAAGGAGTTAGGCGCGTGCACTGATCACAGGACTGCGCGCTTCAGGCGGCTATTGTCGGCCGCGACGGCCGTTCTTCCAGATACCAGCGTACGAAGGCGGTCACCCCGTCCTCGACGCTGGTGCAAGGGCGAAAGCCGGTAAGGGCCTCCAGCAGGCGGGGGTCGGCATAGGTTGCCCGCATGTCGCCAGCCTGCATCGGCAACATCTTGCGGATGGCGCGTTTGCCCAGGCACTTCTCGATCGTCTCGATGAAAGGCAGCAGCCCGACAGGCTCGCCGCCGCCTATGTTGACGACACGCCACGGCGCGACGGGTGACAGCGTGTCGACGACGCCGGGAGCGGACGCCGCGCGACCTGTCGCCGGCGTGCATTCGACGAGCCGGACGATGGCTTCGACGAGATCGTCGATATAGGTGAAATCACGCTTCATCAGGCCTTCGCCATACACTTCGATCGGACGGCCGTTCTCGATCGCGTCGACAAATTTGAAGAGTGCCATGTCGGGCCGGCCCCAGG
Source organism: Mesorhizobium sp. BR1-1-2 (assembly GCF_020165435.1). Classification (NCBI taxonomy): domain Bacteria; kingdom Pseudomonadati; phylum Pseudomonadota; class Alphaproteobacteria; order Hyphomicrobiales; family Phyllobacteriaceae; genus Mesorhizobium; species Mesorhizobium sp. BR1-1-2. The sequence goes on along the minus strand of NZ_JAIUID010000011.1, from coordinate 3,911 downwards.
GGCCATATACGGTGAAGAAGCGGAAGCAGGTGGTCGGCGTCCCGAAGATATGTGAATAGGAGTGCGCCATCGCCTCCATCGCCTTCTTCGTGGCCGCATAGAAGGTCAACGGGCAATCAGCCTTGTCGGTTTCGACGAATGGCATCTTGTCGTTCGCTCCATAGGCCGAGCTCGTTGACGCAAGGAGCAAATGCCGGGGCTTGAGATCACGCGCAAGCTCAAGCACGTTGAACGAGCCGACGAGATTGCTGTCCGTGTAACTTCGCGGATTGTCGATTGAGTAGCGGACACCGGCCTGCGCGGCCAGATGCACGATCACATCGGGCCGGGCGGAGTCCGCGGCGCGGCGAAGGGCATCCAGGTCTTCCAGTTGGCCGATATGGGCGCGAAAGGCGTCGTATCTTTGAAGCAGGGCGTGTCGGGACTGCTTCAGGACGATGTCATAGTATGGCGTCATCCCGTCGAAGCCGGTGACGCGATGACCGTCCTCGAGCAGCCGGCGCGCCAGGTGAAAACCGATGAATCCTGCGGTGCCGGTGATCAGATACCTCATTCCGCGGCCGCGGCGAAAACTGCCTTGTCTGCGACCGCTCCCTCACCGATATTCACGTACTCGAAGCCGTGCTTGGAAATCTCTTCCCGCCGGTAAATGTTGCGCAGGTCGACCACCACCCGTTTCGACATCGTGCGGGACAGTCGTTCAAAATCCAGGGCGCGGAACTGATTCCACTCGGTCACGATGACCAGCGCGTCGGCGCCCTCGGCGCATTCATAGGCGCCTTCGGCATAGCTCACGCTTGTGCCGAGCACGATTTTCGCCTGATCCATGCCTTCGGGGTCATACACTCGGACATGTGCTCCAAAATCGATCAAGGCCTGGATGATCGAGAGGGAAGGCGCTTCACGGACATCATCGGTGTTGGGTTTGAAGGTAAGACCCAGCAAGGCCACCGTCTTTGCGCGGACATCGCCGCCGCAGGCAAATACGATCTTGCGCGCCATGGTGCGTTTTCGCTGGTCGTTCACGGCAACCGTCGTTTCGATCAGGCGCAATGGCGCGCCGCTGTCCTGCGCCGTCTTGACCAAAGCCAGCGTGTCTTTCGGAAAACAGGATCCTCCATAGCCCGGGCCAGCGTGGAGGAACTTTGAGCCGATGCGATTGTCGAGCCCGATGCCCCGCGCTACCTCGCGCACGTTCGCGCCCACGCTCTCGCAGAGATCCGCGATCTCGTTGATGAACGTGATCTTGAGCGCCAGGAAGGCGTTGGCCGCATATTTGATCAGCTCGGACGTGCGGCGGCCGGTAAACAGGATTGGCGCCTGGTTGAGATAAAGCGGCCGATACACCTCCGCCATCACCTCCCGGCCACGCGCGTCCGACGGCAGGCCGATAACGATCCGGTCTGGTCGTTTGAAGTCGTCGATCGCGGCTCCTTCGCGCAGGAATTCCGGGTTGGAGACGACCGCCACGTCGGCCAGGGGATTGCATTGGCGAATGATCCGTTCGACCTCATCCCCCGTGCCCACCGGCACCGTGGATTTGATTGCCACCACGGTGAACCCGTGAACAGCGGCCGCGATTTCCCGGGCCGCTTCGTAGACATAGGACAGATCGGCATGGCCGTCGCCTCGCCTCGAAGGCGTCCCGACGGCAATGAACACCACGTCCGCATCGGCGACCGCCGCTGCAAGCTTGCTGGTGAAGGTGAGCTGGCCGCTCGCGGAATTCTTGTCGACGAGGTCGTCGAGACCTGGCTCATAGATCGGCATTCTTCCGGCCTGGAGATCGGCAATCTTGGCCTCCGCCTTATCGACGCAGACGACTTGATGGCCGAAATCAGCCAGGCAAGCGCCCGATACAAGACCCACGTAACCCGAACCAACAATCGCGATGCGCATGTAACCGCCACTCTGATGATGACAACTGACGCGATTAAGCCAGCAGCGGCCAAGAAAATGGAGTGCGCAATCGGATAAGACATTACCACTTCCGAGACCTGGTATAGGCCCGGACGGTCGTCTGGCGCGGTTTGACAACGCTAAGTGCTGATGGCCATTGCAAATGGACGAGACGAGATGATCTGGCGCGCAGCCACGCTCGGCTGCAAGCCGGCTGACGGCGCTTCATTGGCGCGTCGATTGCTTGAGTTCATTTTCCGTCAAAATTCCGGTCGGCGGCCGTTCGGTCTTTTGCCATGCTCTTAGAAGTAGCTCGGTTCTCGCTTCAACTTGCCGTCCGGGAGCCGAGCCGGGAAATTGCCCTCGAACAGCCTCGCCTGAGCTTGATAGATCTTCGTCCGGGTGAGGCTGCGCGCTGGAGTGTCCTGCCGTGACGAACAACGCTAGGCAAGAGCACGCCGAGGCCGGCAGGGCGATTTTCCGGTCCATGCAATGGAACTGTTGCCGGCTGCGCGTGGTCGCATTTGCCGGCGAACATTCAAAGAATGTAGCTGAGGGCCTCGCTTTCCGTCGCACTGTCAGCCGCGGAGACAGGCTTGGCGAAGAGGAAGGCACCATCTCGCGAGAACAGATCCGCCGGCATCATCTGGAACTCGCGCTGCGAATGCGGGACATCCAATTCACGATCGACAATATGCCAGAGGCTGTTGAAGAACGACCCGTCGGCTTGCCTCATGCTTTCCCCCCGAAGCGGCTTTCTCGATGAGAAAACCGTTGCTGGATTGGCCCACATGTCGGCAATGGCGATATCGTAATAGCCGGGATGCGCGGCATTGGGTTTGATAATCGCGAAGGGCGTGTTCTTTTCCGGCCAGCCTATGCGGCCCACGGTCAGGCACTCTTCCGGCTCGGGCAATCTTGCCTCCACAAGATAGGCCAGTGCCGCATCGATGCCCCCGATTTCCGAAACGACGCACGATGTCAGTCCCGCGCGGGCAAGCTGCATCAGCTTTCGAGCCTCCTGTTCATCCATATCGGCCCATCTCAGGAAAGCCATCCATTGCTGGTGCAGGCAGTCGTCCTTGGCCTGGCAAAGAAGTCGTCCTGCCTCCAAAGCGGATTCGACCCTCCTCCTGTCCGCCTCCGCGAAGGCTTCTCGCGCAGGGCGAATTCGGCCGGCTATTTCCATCAGGTCATTTGAGATGTTTTTCATATCCTCCTCCCCAGGCGGATTTCTAATCTGACTTATGCGCTCCATGATGCGTTGGTTTTGTATTGCGTAGAATGCCTTCACGGGAACGCGTGAGATATCTTAGTGACGTGGCCAACCTATTCTTTTGAGCAAGGGTCCCACTTCCGACCGTCGGCCGACCCGCGCGCGATAGTGTTCGCTACTACTTGCTGCCATAGCTTCGCTTTCGTCGTTGTCGGCGTCGCCTGGTCCACACGACGACGTCTGCAAATTCTGTCGTCCGATCCGCCGAACGCCATCTGCCGGGCGGTATGCGCGCGATGGAAGCTCGGGACCCAACACTGGTCGCGACATGCATGGCTTGTCCCCCGGGTTTAATTTTTCGACGACTGAAGAATACGCGTACCCTATCATTTCGGTGATGATGCTCATCCAACCAGATCTGGAGACCTGCGCAGGAAGGAGTAGTCAGAAGAGCTGGAGAAAGCCCGAATGACCGCGGAGAAGGAAAATCCACACGCCTTTGGGCGAATGGAAGTAGGCGCCGTATCTTTCAACGAACTTGCACGCCCAAGGCTCTTGAAGTCATAGCGGAGGGCAATCTGGCTTGAACGAGTGGGGCGATCCCGAACTCCATGACAGCAGTGGCCATCACAGCACCCGCTCGGGCGGGTTGGCGGTTTCGACAGCCGAGTGTCATTCCGGGTTTCGGATTGACGCTCGGCTTCTCGCTTGCCTACCTTACCCTCATCATCCTCATTCCGCTGTCGGGGCTGATCTGGCGCTCGGCGGCGCTCGGCTGGACCGATTTCTGGGCGAT
>NZ_JAIUID010000010.1:0-182414 GCF_020165435.1 Mesorhizobium sp. BR1-1-2 | reverse complement strand
GTCAAGGTCGAGAATGGCGAGGTCTGGCTCGCCGATCGCCCGGTCGGGCTGTCGGCGCCGGACGCCGCCAGCGGCAATGCCACGCTGTACTTCCGCCCGCACGACGTCGAATTGCTGAGCGGCTGCTCCGGCTGCCTCGCCGGCACGGTGGTCGCCAGCCGCCGCGTCGCCGGCACCCGCCGGGTGGAACTCGAGATCGGCGGCGAACGCCAGCGCGTCGAAATCGAGCTGCCCGTCGACCATCCCGCCGCGCAGAAGAGCCGGGTAGCCTTCCGCCCGGGCCGCTGGAAGCTGTTTTTTTCCGACCAGGCAGGCAGCTCATTCGCGCCCCCGGAACAGAACCCTCGCCAAAACGAGAAGACGCTTCCCCCCGATATCAGGAAGCGGCGTATGGCTGACGCAGGCCCGCTGATTTGAATTGTCCGCATGGGGTGAGGCTGTTGCGAGCCGCCAGCCCAATGCTGGTTTGCCGCGACCCTTTCGCATGAATCCGTTTCGGCGTGCCGCGCTTCAAACAAACGAGTGAGCTTGTCGCCGGATTGTTCGGCCCGCCATGCATTGCTCCTGCGCTGGTCAAGGATCGCGCAGCTTCAGCACAGACGCAAACAGCGCTCGCAGGCACACTGCAAACGCCGGCAGCTTCAGCCTCGGTGACCAGCTCTTGGCTGTGCGCCCGGCAGACATGCGGGCCCGATCGGTTCGAAAGTCTTGTAGGTCAGGATGAATTCGCGGTGCCCGAGTTGTTCGGATTTCGTCGCATGGCCATTGGCGACAGCAAGAACCAGATTGAAGATTTCGTCGCCGACATCCGACAAGGTTGCGGCCCCTTCGAGGATACGTCCGGCATCGACGTCCATGTCGCCCGACAGGCGACGGTATGTTTCGGGATTGGCGCAGATCTTTATGACCGGCGCGACCGCCGACCCCGAGACCGAACCGCGGCCGGTGACGAACAGCGTGAGGTGACAACCGGAAGCGATGAGCTCCACGATCTCGGCATTGTCCGAGATGTTGGGGAAGCCAAAACGCACGTCCCCGTCTGGCACGACATCCATGAGGTAGAGCCCGCCGCTAGGAGGAATGTCGCCCGGCTTGATGAGGCCCGAAATCGGCGACGAGCCCGATTTGGCATAGGCACCCATCGATTTCTCCTCGATGGTGGATAGGCCGCCATCGGCGTTGCCCGGAGCGAAACTGCCATAGCCTAGCGTCGCGTAATACTGCGCTGCCTTTGCCACGGAGGCGCGCAGCTCGACGCCGAGTTCGGGCGTCACGGCGCGGCTCGCCATGATCTCTTCGCAGCCGATCAGCTCGCCGGTCTCCTCGAAAATACAGGCCGCTCCCGCACGGACCAGCCGATCGAAGGCAAGGCCGGCGGCGGGGTTGCCGGTCATGCCGCTGGTGCCGTCCGACCCGCCGCAGATCGTGCCGACGATGAGTTCACTCGCATCCATTGGCACTCGCGCGACCGCGCCCAGCTCTTGCAGGCGTTGCCCGACCCATTCGATGCCGTCGGAAATCGTCGACAATGTGCCGCCGTTTTCCTGGATCGTCAGCGTTGCCACGGGTCGCCCGCTTGCCTCGACGGTGCGGGCGAGCGAGAATTTGTTGAAGCTTTCGCATCCCAGTGACAGCAGCAGTACCGCGGCGACATTGGGATGCGTACACAGACGCTCCATCATCCGCTGCGCATAGGGATTGGGAAAGCAGCCTGGAAAGCCGATCAGATGCACGTCCCTGCCGCGGAAATGGGAGACGATTTCGCGACCGACATGATGCGCGCACTCTACCAGATAGGCCACGACCACAATGTTGCGGATGCCCTTGCGACCGTCCGGCCTGAGGTAGCCGAGGATGGTGGGCTGTTCGCCGGTCATGATCCGGTCTCCGCTATTACGTGCGTTTTGGTGTAGTCGCTCTTCAGATTGTGAATATGGACGTGCTCGCCAGGTCCCATCGACTGCGTCGCCGAGCCGATCGGGACGCCGTATTTGACGACCTTCACTCCCGAGGCGATCGGCAGCCGCGCCAGCTTGTGGCCGAGCTCCACGGCCTTGACCAGAATGTGCGGCTCGCCGCCGACGATGATGGTTTCACCAGCTTCGATGCGCCGGCAGGCGACCAGCACATTGTCTTGGTTGCAGAGCAGGAGCAGACGAGGATCGTCCATCGCCGGCTCACATGACGCCGAAGGTACGGAAGGCTTCGCAGGCGCTCATGCCGCCGCGGATCGCGGTTGCGACCTTATTCTCGGTGCTGACCTTCTCGAGCGCGCGCTCGATCGCTTCCTTTTCCGCCTCGCGCGGGATCACAAGCACGCCCTCGCGGTCGCCGAAGATCAGGTCGCCGGGCGTTACCAGGATGCCTTCGATCTCGATTGGGCAGCCATAGTCGATCACCTTGCCTCGCGGGCCCTGGTCCTGGGCATAGATGCCGCGCGAGAAGACCGAAAAGCCAAGCTTTTCGATTTCCCAGGAGTCGCGGATATACCCGTTGAGGACGGCGCCGGCAGCCTTCAGCTTCTGGGCCCTGGTGGACATCAGCCCGCCCCACAGCGCGTAGCGGAAGGAGGAGCCGCTGGCGATATAGACATCGTTCTCCGTCAGGCTGTCCAGCGCTTCCATCATGAGGCCGAACGGCTTGTTCGCGAGCGGACCGCGCGCATCCGGCGAACCGCCGGAAAACACGTCTGCCTCCAGCACCGGCATCGCGCGGCCGATGACTTTCATCTCCGGCTGCAACGGCGCGATCCCGGCCGGCAGGAACTGCCGGCGGTGGCCCATTACATCAAGCACGTCGCCGACAACGGCCGTGAAGAGTTGCTTGCGGATGACTTCGAAGATCGCCTTGTCAGTATCGGTCGTCATCTGTTTTCTCCCTCGAAAAACTATAGTGTCAGAAGCCGTGCAGCGCGCCGCCGTCGACCACCAGTATATGGCCGGTCACATAGGCCGAGGCGCGTGAGGCGAGATATGTCATGGCCCAGCCGATGTCGGCGCCCTCGCCGAAACGACCCATGGGAATGCGGCTGTTGATCTTGCGCGCCCTTTCCGGATCGGCTGCGGTGGCCTGGCGTAGAAGCGCGGTGTCGATCCAGCCTGGTGCCACACCGTTGACGCGCACCCCGCTAGGCGCAAGTTCGGTCGCCAGCGCCCTCACCATGCCGACATAGGCGGCTTTCGCGGCCGAATAGCCGATGACGTTGGGAATGCCGAGGAAGGAGCTCATCGAGGCGGTGAAAAGAATGCTGCCCTTTGCTTCCGTCACCTGCGGCAGGAAGGCGCGCGAGAGGGCGAAGGCGCCGCCGACATGGACGTTCAGCACCGAATTGAAGTTCTCGACGCTCATCTCGCCGAGCGGCTTCTTGACCGTGTTGCCGGCATTGTTGACGAGGATCGAGACGCGTCCGAATTTTTTTGCCACGTCGCTGGCGAAACCCGTGGCACCGGCAGTGTCGGTCACGTCGAAGACATGGCTCGTGGCGGAAGGCCCCAGCGTCTCGCAGGCGGAAGCGAGCTTCGCGGCGTTGGTGCCGACGATCGTCACCCTGGCGCCGGCTTCGACGAAACAGGTGGCGATCGCAAGGCCGAGGCCGCTTCCGCCGCCGGTCACCAGCGCATGCTGCCCCTCCAGCCCGAAGACATCCTTGATGCTCATGCGTCTTCCTTCGCTTCGATCCGGATCACGATCTTGGTGAAGCCTCCGGGGTTCTTATCCCAGGCTTGCATGGCCGCACCGGCTTCCTCGATTGGCACGACGCGTGAGACGATGCGGTCGCCGGCGTCCCGATGTTGCTTCAGATAGCCGATGACGTCGTGGAAATCGGCGATCTCGGAGCCGCGTGACCCGCGGATATCCATCTCCTTGAGCAGGAAGAACTTGGTGTCATAGGCGATCTTGTTCTTGGCGTAGCCGACATAGACGACGCGGCCGCAGGACGCCACGAGATCGATCGCCTGCCGAAAGGTCGCATCCGCGCCGACCGCCTCGATGACGACCTGCGGACCGTCCCCATTGGTCAGTTCCAGGACCTCCGCCAGGACATCTTCGCGCGACGCATCGATGATGTCAGCGGCGCCGAGCGCCTTGGCAATGGCGAGTTTGTCGGAGCTAAGGTCCACTGCGATCACGCGTGAGCCCCGCCTGACAGCGCCGAGCAAGGCGCCGAGCCCGATGACGCCGCAGCCCAGTATAACGACGGTTTCTCCAGCCGAAAGCTCGGAGCGGCGGACGGCATGGAATCCGACGGCAAGCGGCTCGATCAGCGCGAGGTCCCGCTGGCGCATGCCCTCGACCGGAATGACCTTGCCCGCGGGAACGACGATGATCGAGGCCATCGCGCCCTCGCGCTGGACGCCCATCGTCCGGTTGTCCTTGCAGGCGTTCGGCCTGCCAAGGCGGCAGGCATGGCACTTGCCGCAATTGAAATAGGGAAGAATGGTCACGGACTGGCCGACCGCAAGCGCGCTGACGCCGTCGCCGAGCGCCGAGATGGTGCCGGAGATTTCATGGCCCAGGACGCGCGGGTAGGAGATCAGCGGATTGAGGCCGCGAAACGACGTCAGGTCGGAACCGCAATACCCGACATACTCCATCCGCACCGCGACTTCGCCCGGGCCGGGTTTTGGTTCGGGCAATTCGACCAGCGAGATCTTGCCGGGTTCCTCGAGGCAAACAGCTTTCATCTGGCGCTCAGACCTCACAGATCGTGCTGTTGTCGATGGCGTCCCAGTCGATCTCGATGCCGAGGCCGGGGGCTGACGGCGGCGTTGCGTAGCCGTCCTTGATCGGCAGCGGCTGTTTGAGGCCGAAGGCGAAGTTCTCCATCGGATAGAGCACTTCGAAGAAGTCGCAGTTCTTGATCGCCGCGGCGCAATGCAGGTTGACGACCTCCATCGGGTGAAAGATGGCGGTATGGATCTCGCAATTGACGCCGAAGGCTTCAGCGAGGCGGGCCGTCTTCATGACGCCCGTGACGCCGCCCGTCCAGGAAACGTCTGCCCGAACGCGATCGACGACACGCGTCGAGATGCATTCGGCGATGCTGTAAGGGTGCTTCGCAAGGACTTCCGTCCCGACGAGCGGGATTTCGAGGGTGCGGGCGAGCTCCCGCAGCGAATGAACGTCCTCGTCGTATAAAGGCTCTTCCAGCCAGTAGAAGTCGAGCCGTTCCAGTTCGCGGCCGAAGCGGATCGACTGCTCGAGATTGAACATCGAGACGGGGTCCGACATCAGCGTGAAATCCGGCCCGACGGCGGCGCGGACCTGGCGGTGGACGTCGATGTCGTAGTCGAGGTCGAGTCCCGGTGTATGGAGCTTGTAGGCCCGCAACCCTTCGGCCTTGGCGCGCAGCGCCTCGTTCACATAGTCCTGCGGCCCCGACAGGATCATCGAGCTGCCATAGACCGGCACGCTTTCGCGGAAGGCGCCAAGATATTTATAGAGAGGCTGCCCGGCGGCGGTGGCCGACAGCAGCCAGAGGCAGGTGTCGAACGGTCCGTAGGCATAGATCGGCAAATGGCCCCACCAGCGGTCGGCGACCCGGAAATCGTGCCATGCCTTTTCCCGGTCGAGCGGGTCGCGGCCGATGAAGAACGGACGCAGCGTGTCGGCGATCAGCCTGCCGGCGCCCGCCGCCGAACGACCGGCGAACCCGAAGGCGGTTGCCTCGAGCCCGGTGTCCGTCGTCATGGTGACGGTGAGAAATTCGAACTTCGCGAAATCCCCGGTTCGAAACGCGCTGGCGGCAAAATCGCCTGGTTTGCGCTGGCAGCAGCGCACCTTCACATCCGTGATTTTCATGGAAAAACCTTCGATAAACCGATCGCAGCGGCGTGTGTGGATCCGGGGGAGCCCCGGATCCAGGTCATTCTCAGAAGCGGGGCAGGTCGACTTCGACACCCATCCATTTTTTCTGCAGGGCCTGCAGCTCACCTGTCGACTGGAGCATGAAGAGTTCGGTATTAAGCCAGTGCAGGAAGTCCGGGTCGTTGCGGCGCAGGCCTATGCCCATCGGCGCCTGCGCCACGACGAACTGCTTCTTGAGGTTCGGGTCGTGCTCCTCGACGGCGCGGGCAAGCGCTCCGCTGGTCACGATGCCTTCGACCTGGCCTGCGAACAGCGCCTGGGATGTCGACGCGTCATCGTCATAGCGCTGGATCTGTGCGCCTTCGACGGCCTTTTTGGTCATCACGATGTCGTTCGTGCTGGCCCGCGTCACGCCGATCTTCCTGCCGGCCAGATCCTCGATCTTGGTGATCGGCTGGTCGGCGGGACCGACATAGACCTGCTGGTCGACATAGTAGGTGTTGGTGAACGCGATGGCCTTGGCGCGCTCGGCGGTGATCGAGAACGAATAGATCACGATGTCGAGCTTGCCCGAAGTCAGGTTCGGGATGCGGTTGGCTGCCGTGGTGTCGACGATGTTGACCTTGACGCCGAGATCGCGGGCGATTGCCTTTGCCACGGACACGTCATAGCCGTCGGGCTGCATGCTGCTGTCCATCAGGCCATAAGGCGGCGTTCCAAGGCCGACGCCGACATTGATCGTGCCGCGCTGCACGATGGCGTCCAGCGTGCTCTCGGCCTTTGCGGGCAACATCATCGCCAGCATGGCGGCGAGCCCGACAGCAAGTCTCTTCAGTAGCATGATACTTTCCTCCCTGGTGTGATGAACCGGAATCTTCAGTTGGCTGCCTGGTGCAGGCGGCGCTCCAGGCGGCGGCTGGTATGGGACAGTATGGAGCAGATGCAGAAGTAGATGGCCGCGACCGTCAGATAGACGGGCAGCGGCTGGAACGTGGCGCTGGAGACGATCTGTCCTGCTCTCGTCAGTTCGATGAAGCCGACGACCGAAGCAAGCGCGGTGTTCTTGACGACCTGAACGGAGAAGCCGACCGTCGGAGGAATGGCGACGCGAAGCGCCTGCGGGATGATGACGTCGGTCATCGTGTGCCGCCAGCCAAGCGCCAGCACGAACGACGCCTCCCATTGCCCCTTGCTGATCGACTGGATCGACCCGCGCCAGATCTCGCCGAGGAACGCGCTGCTGTAGAGCGTAAATCCAAGGCCGGCCGCGTAGATCGCCGGAAGGTCATAGCCGAGATTGGCGACGCCGAAATAGGCGATGAAGAGAATGACGAGCAGGGGCGTTCCCTGGATGACATAGATATAGGCCCGTGCGATCCAACGCAGCCAGGCGAAACGGGAGAGGCGCATGAGGGCGATAATCGATCCGCCGATGGCGCCGCCTGCAAGCGCAATTCCCGAGAGGACGACCGTCCACGTCGCACATTGCAGCAGAAACCCGACATGATGGAGATTGAATGTCTGGAACATCGTCATCGCCCTGCAAAGCGGAAGGAGAAGAGGGCACGGTCAATCAGCGCGAAGACGCCTTTGAATGCAGCCGTCAGGACAAGGTAGATAGCCGCGACCACGAGATAGGCTTCCAGGCTTCGGAAGGTCAGGCCCTGCACATCATTGGCGACGCCGGTCAGTTCCGGGACGGAGATGACGGAAACGACGCTGGAGGCCAGCATGATCAGGATGAACTGACTGGTCAGTGCCGGGAAGATCGCTGAAATCGCTGGCAGCAGAACGACATAGCGGAAGGTGAGATACGGTGACATGCCAAGCGTGTGCGCCGCCTCACGCTGTCCCTTGCCGATCGTCTGGATGCCGGCACGGACGATCTCGGTGATATAGGCGCCCGCGTAGAGCGTCAGGGAGAGGATGGCCGCCGTCACTTCGGAAATGCGGATGCCGACCGAGGGCAGGCCGAAATAGATGATGTAGATCTGCACCAGAAACGGCGTGTTGCGGATGATTTCCACATAGGCGGCCGCCATTGAGGAGAGGACTTTCGAACTCGAAAGTCTCATCAGGGCGCCGACGATGCCGACGCACATGCCCAGAACCAGCGCGGCGGCCGACAGGCTTACGGTCAGCATGGCGGCGTGCACGAACAGGTCGCCGCGCGCGAATGTCCCCGAAAAATCTAGATACTCCACACTCGTCCCCGGTCTTTAAACAAGGTTCGGTTCGATCGCTCGCGCAAGGACTTTCACCTGGCGCAAGGTGTTCTGCCGGCTTCTCTCGAGATGTCGCTGAAGCGCCGCGAGGATTTGGCTTTTCTTGCCGGCGACGATCGCATCGAGAATATCCTGGTGCTCCTCGACCGAGCGGCTGTAGTCGCCTGGAATCGAGACGAAGACCGTATGCGTCTGGCCGACGATGCGGGAATGGGCCTCGGAGATCATCGGTATTCCCGCGGCGCCGACGAGCGAACTGTGGAAGGCGCGGTCATGGGAGAGCGCCTTGGCCAGGTCGTCGAGTGACGACCCCTTGGCAAAGCGCCTGTGGTTTTCCAGGCTGTCCTGGAGCTTCACCCGCAGAGCCTCATCGAGCCGCCCTGCGTCGAAGGCTGCTTCCACGGCCCCTTTCTCGAGCAGTGTCCTGGCCGCGTATAGTTCCTCGACGGCTTCCTCGTTGAAGCTGCGGACCACCATGCCGCGCCGCGAGGAATTGACGAGAAGCCCGTCCGCCTCCAGCCGCAGGCAGGCTTCCTTGACAGGCGTGGGACTGATGCCCAGTTCCGCCGCCAATTCGTTTGGCAACAGGCGCTGCCCGCCTGCCAGCCTGCCGCCGACAATCCGCGACCGCAACTCCTGATAGGCCTGCTCGGCCAATGTTGTCTTGATCATGCTCATGGCCCAAGCATCGATCAGGTTCCGGTCCGGCGCAACAGAAAAATTAAAAATAGAAAATTTTTTATTTTCGGATTTCCATCTTTCGGGTTACAAGCCAGACCTCGCAATAAGGAGGAGTTCATGGACGCCAACGGCAGCGCCTTTGTGAAACTGCGCGATGCGGTGAAAATGTTCGGCGGGTTTCAGGCGCTCGATCACGTCAGCCTTGAGGTGGCGAAGGGCGAAAAGATTGTCGTCTGCGGGCCGTCGGGCTCAGGCAAGTCGACCTTGATCCGCTGCATCAACGGCTTGGAAGACCTGCAGCAAGGCTCGGTGGAAATCGACGGCAAACCGCTGGTCGAGAAGTCCCATGGACGTATGGTTCCGCGCCAGGACATCGGCATGGTGTTCCAGCAGTTCAACCTCTTCCCGCATCTCAAGGTGATCGAGAACTGTACGCTGGCGCCGGTCCGCGTGCTCGGAAAATCCCGCAAGGACGCTTCGGAGAGAGCGCTGGAGATGTTGCACAAGGTACGGATCGCAGATCAGGCGGACAAGTATCCGTCCCAGCTTTCCGGAGGCCAGCAGCAGCGCGTCGCGATCGCCCGCGCGCTCTGCATGCAGCCCAAGATCATGCTCTTCGATGAACCGACCTCGGCTCTCGATCCGGAAATGGTCAAGGAAGTGCTCGACACCATGGTCTCGCTGGCATCCGAAGGCATGACGATGATCTGCGTGACGCACGAAATGGGCTTCGCCAGCCAGGTGGCCGACCGGGTCGTGTTCATGGACAAGGGTCGGATACTCGAGGAGGCCACGCCGAAGGAGTTCTTCGCAGCCCCGAAGCATCAGCGTGCACGCGAATTCCTCTCACAGCTCCTTCATTGACAAATTCATATCCGCCAAGGGTCATAGATGAAAATCGCCTCCGTCCGCCCGTTTATTCTTCATCTTCCACTCACCTCCGACTCCATTTCGGACTCGACCCACAGCATTACCCATTGGGGTGTCGTGGGTACGAAGATCGTCACCACGGATGGGCTGGAAGGTTATGGCTTCACCGGCACGCATGCCCATCTGGCCTCCGACCGGCTGATAACGTCCTGCATCGGTGAGTGTTACGCGCCGCTTCTGTTGGGCGAGGACGCCTCGGACCATCAGCGTCTATGGACCAGGCTTGCGCGCCATCCTTCGCTTCAATGGGTCGGCCGGGCCGGCATCACGCATCTGGCGCTGGCCGCAATCGATATCGCGTTGTGGGATCTGAAGGCGAAACGGGCGGGCCTACCGCTGTGGAGTTATCTCGGTGGCGCGCGCACCGATGCCCTGGAGGCTTACAATACCGATATCGGCTGGATTTCGTTCGATCTGGACACGTTGCTGCGCGGTTCCGCGAAAGCCGTCGAGGAGGATGGATTCACGCGCATCAAGATCAAGGTCGGCCATGACGACCCAAATGTCGACGTCGAGCGCCTGGCGGCTGTGCGCAAACGTGTCGGATCAAGGATCCGGATCGCGATCGACGGCAACGGCAAGTGGGATCTTCCGACCTGCCAGCGATTCTGCGCGCTGGCGCGCGACCTCGACATCTACTGGTTCGAGGAGCCGCTCTGGTATGACGATGTCGCCAGCCACGCGACGCTCGCGCGCAATACGTCGATCCCGATCGCGCTCGGCGAGCAGCTCTACACGATCGACGCGTTCCGCTCCTTTGTCGATGCAGGAGCCGTCGCTTACGTCCAGCCGGACGTCACGCGGCTCGGAGGAATAACCGAATACATCCAGGTCGCGGACCTGGCACTGGCGCATCGGCTTCCCGTCGTTCCGCATGCAGGCGAGATGAGCCAGGTGCATGTGCATCTGAGCTACTGGCACCCTGCATCCACGATCCTCGAATACATCCCTTGGATCAAGGATCACTTCGAGGAGCCGATCCGCGTCGAAGGCGGCATCTACAAACGGCCCGAACGGGCCGGTGCGAGCACGACCGTCCTGGCCGAAAGCTTTGCCCGCTACGGCAAAAGCCTGGGCTAGAGCAATTCCAGGAAAAGCGCCCGCGGCATCGGGACGGCGCTATTCCTTCACCGCGCCGGTCATCGAGGAGACGTAGTGCTCGACGAAGAACGAATAAAGCACGACGACCGGCAGGGATCCGATCAGCGCGCCCGCCATCAGGGCACCCCACTCATAGACGTCGGAGCGGACGAGTTCGGTGAGCACCCCGACCGGCACGGTCTTGTTTTCGGACGACTGAATGAACGTCAAGGCATAGATGAATTCGTTCCATGACAGGGTGAATGCGAATATGCCCGCCGAGATCAGGCCAGGCACCGACAGGGGCAGCACGATCTTGCTCAGGATCTGCCAGCGGCTTGCCCCGTCTATGAGCGCGCATTCTTCCAGTTCGAAGGGGATGGAGCGGAAGTAACCCATCAGCAGCCAGGTGCAGAAGGGGATCAGGAAGGTCGGGTAGGTGAGGATGAGCGCGAAGGGTGTGTCGTAAAGCCCGAGGTTGAACACCATCACCGATAAGGGAATGAACAATATCGAGGGCGGCACGAGATAGGCGAGGAACACCGCGAGGCCGACCTGCCGTGCCCCGGAGAACCGCAGCCGCTCGATCGCATAGGCCGCGAAAACCGACGCCACCAGCGACAGGAAAGTGGCGGCGGTCGAGATGATGATCGTGTTGAGTAGCCAGCCCGGATAGGACGTCTCGAAGAGAAGATAGCGGATGTGCTCCAACGTCGGATGCACGACCCAAAGCGGGTTGAAATTGGCATAGTCGGTCATTTCGACATTGGGCTTAACCGCTGTGATCGTCATCCAGTAGAACGGGAACAAGAGCACGATGACGAACACGAGCAGGGGGAGATAGACCGTCACCACACGACGCGGCACGCTCTGCAAATAGCCCATGCCGCCTTCGTCGAGCTGCGGCTGTTTTGTCTTCTTGGTCGCAGCCATGTCAGTCTCCGCCCCCCTGTTGCCATTTGCGGCGCTGCAAGCCGAAATAACTGAACAGGATCGCGGCAAGGAGGAATGGGATCATCGCGACCGCGATCGCGGCGCCCTCGCCGAGCTGGCCGCCCGAAATGCCGCGCTGGAACGACAGCGTCGCCATCAGATGGGTGGCATTTACCGGTCCGCCGCGGGTCAGCACATAGATCAGCTGGAAATCCGTGAAGGTGAACAGCACCGAGAACGTCATGGTGATGGCGATGATGGGGGTGAGCAGCGGCAGTGTCACATGGCGAAACAATTGCCAGCGGTTGGCGCCATCGAGCGTGGCGGCCTCGTAAAGCGACTGGGGGATCGTCTGCAAGCCGGCAAGCAGCGTGATGGCCACGAAAGGGATGCCGCGCCAGACATTGGCCGCGATCACCGAAGCGCGTGCGTTCTGCGGATCACCGAGGAAATTGATGCGGTGGTCGATCAGGCCCATCTGCTGGAGCGCCCAGGACAGGATCGAGAACTGCGAATCGTAAATCCACCAGAAGGCGATTGCCGAGAGCACCGTCGGCACCACCCACGGCAGCAGGACAATCGCGCGGAAGAACGATTTGAAGGGAAGGTTCTGGTTGAGGATGAGCGCCAGCCAGAGGCCGAGCGCGAATTTCAGGATCGAGGCGCTGACGGTGTAGAGCAGGGTATTGAAGACGGCGAGCCAGAAGACGGCGTCGCTCCACAGATATTCATAGTTCTCGATGCCGATGAAGATGCCGGGACGGCCGATGCGGGCATCGGTGAAGCCGAGCCAGACGCCAAGCCCGAGCGGATAGGTCAGGAAGACAAGCAGCAATGCCGCCGCCGGCAGCATGAAGCCGAAGCCAAGCGCGTTCCTGCTCTCGGCCAGGCGCGACAGCATCGAGGAACGCGGCTGAGCGGCGACGGACGGCACGGCCATGGGCGGGCTCCCTGCAAGGTCTCGTTGATCGGTCTGGCGGCCCCCCGCGCTTCCGGAGGGTCCGATAGCGCGGGGCAGAGCCGCCAGGCTCAGCTGGCATGGATCAAACGCGGTAATACCGGTTTGCGCGCTTCTCCGCCTCTTCCATTGCCTCTTGGGGCGTGGCCTGTCCCGTGACGGCCTTGGCGAACATGTCGACCAGGACATAGTCGGCCATGGTCGCCGCGGAGGCATAGCCGAGCGGCCCGGCATAGCCATTGGGCCGCAGCGTCGCCGAAGCCTTGGCATAAGCGGCATTGTTCGGATCGGCTGTCCACACGGGATTGTTGTCGAACGCCTTGAGCGTCTGGCAGCAGTAACCCGCCGAGGAGGTGATCCAGTCCGGCATTTGCGGGTCCTCGAACATGAATTGCAGATAGGCTTTGGCCGCGTTGGGGTAGGGCGTGTAGTCGAAGATGACGGCCGTGGTCACCTGGAACAGTTCGACGGATTTGCCGACAGGGCCGATCGGCAGGTTGGTGGTGCGTATGTCCTTGGCCATTTCCGCCAGCTTCGGATCATTGTCCTTGTTGATCTTGGCCGTGTTGTAGGCGGAAATGCCATTGGCGATCACACTGAGTTCGCCAGCCAGGAAGGCGCGATTGTTGTTGACGTCGAGCCAGCTTTCGGTGCCTGGAATAAAAGTCTTGTAGAGTTCCTGCGCGTATTCGATCGCCTTGAGGGTCTCGGGGCTGTTGATCGTCACCTTGCCGCTCTCGTCGACCATCTGGCCGCCATGGCTCCACAGCAGCCAGTGCGCATAGTTGTTGCCGTCGCCGACACCATGGCCGTGCGTGAAGCCGGCCGGATGCCCCTTCGCCTGCAGGGCCTTGCAAAGTTCGAGGAAGCCTTTCGTGTCCTTGGGGAACTCCGAAAAGCCGGCCTCTTTTACCCAGCTTTCCCGATAGACGATGGCATTTCCGATGGTGGCCAGCGGCAGGCCGATGAATTTACCTTCCCGCGTTGCATATTGCTTTGGTCCGTCGTGCCAGCCGCCGTATTTCGACCCCAGATACTCGCCCAGTTCCGTCACGTCATGCAGCTTGTCGGGATACTGATGCGGGTCGTCGAACCAGACGAACATCAGATCCGGACCTGAACCGACATTGGCGGCGACCGCTGCCTTGGGGCGAATGTCTTCCCAGCTTTCCTTGTCGACACGCACCTCCACGCCCGTCGCTTCGGTGAACCGCTTGGTGTTTTTCAGCCACTGGTCCTCGTCGCCCTGCACGAAAGGCGACCAGCGCAGAAGCCTGAGCTTCGCACCGTCCTCCGGCTTGTACTTCAGGCCTTCCTGGGCGAATGCCGGGGAGCCGGCGAACCGGCTTCCCAAAACGCCAGCAGCGGCGCCGGCCGTCGTGCGGATCACATCACGTCTGGTGAATTTCATGCTCGTTCCTCCTGTTTGTTTCTCTTGCCCTTTGGCCTCTACAGCTTGCTGCGCGTTTGAAGCCGCTGCCCGGTTTCGCCGTGGAAGAGATGAATGAGCCCGGGTTCGGCGGTGAGCCGGATGGTTTCGCCCGGCGTGAAGGAATGACGTTCCCGGAAGTTGGCCACGATCTCTTCACCTCCGGCTGTCCGGCCGATGAGCTGTACCTCCGACCCGGTCGGCTCGATGACCGCGATGGTGACCGCAATGCCCTGATCGGACAGCCGCAAATGCTCGGGGCGTATACCCAGCACCACCGGCTCGCCGCCTTTGACGGACGATGCTGCGTCCAACGGCACGGAAATTCCGCCGGCGCCCCGAAAGGACGGCGACCCGTCCGTCGCGATTTCGCCCCGCAGCAAGTTCATGGCGGGCGAGCCGATGAAACTGGCGACGAAGAGATTGTCCGGCCTGTCATAGAGTTCCAGCGGCGGCCCGATCTGCTCGACGATGCCGTCATGCATGACCACAATCTTGTCTGCCATGGTCATGGCTTCGATCTGGTCGTGGGTAACGTAGACCGTCGTGGTTTTCAGGCGCTGGTGCAGTTCCTTGATCTCGGCGCGCATCTGCACCCTGAGCTTGGCGTCAAGATTGGACAGCGGCTCGTCGAACAGGAAAACCGCCGGATCGCGCACGATCGCCCGCCCCATGGCAACCCGCTGGCGTTGTCCGCCGGACAGCTGGCGGGGATAGCGCGCCAGCAGCGGCACGAGCCCCAGAATCTCCGCAGCGCGCTGAACGCCGGCGCCGCTCTCAGCCTTCGAAACGCCCTTGAGCATGAGCGAGAACGCCATATTCTCGGCGACGGTCATATGCGGGTACAGCGCATAGTTCTGGAAAACCATGGCGACGTCGC
This sequence comes from Mesorhizobium sp. BR1-1-2, assembly GCF_020165435.1. Lineage (NCBI taxonomy): Bacteria > Pseudomonadati > Pseudomonadota > Alphaproteobacteria > Hyphomicrobiales > Phyllobacteriaceae > Mesorhizobium > Mesorhizobium sp. BR1-1-2. The sequence goes on along the minus strand of NZ_JAIUID010000010.1, from coordinate 167,490 downwards.
GTTCCTTCGGCGCAACGTTGTTGACGACACGCTCGCCAATCGCGATCTGGCCCCGCGAAATCTTTTCCAGGCCCGCGATCATCCTGAGCAGGGTTGATTTCCCGCAACCCGACGGCCCGACCAGCGTGACGAATTCGCCGTCGTCGATGTTCACGCTGACGCCGTGCAGAACCTCGGTGGTCCCGAATGATTTGTAAACCTCGCTAATCGCGACAGACGCCATCGATCCTCCTCCCGAACGATTCCCGCGACGTCTTCGAAGGAACCGCTGACCTCTTCCGGCGACGGCCTCCAACCTCCATGTGGTCACGCGACACGGCGACGGTAGCGCTACCAAACCTGCCTGTAAAGCAGGCGCTTCGATAAACATCCAGGCTGCATTCCCGGTTGCTCACTGGACTGCCCACCACATGGCTGGAGACAGCAGGGAGATCGGCCACGGGATGAAGATCAACCACTTGCACCGTCCGCCGGCCTGGGCAGCCGCGCATGGAATTCGCCGACGATGCCGCGCCGGAAGACAAGCACGCAGACCATGAATATCAGGCCGGTGGCGATGGTCACCGGAAAGCCTGAGGTGGCGAGTGTGTTTTCAAGGCCGACGACGAAGCCGGCGCCGACGACCGGCCCGACCATGGTACCGATGCCGCCAAGCAGCGACATCAGGATCACCTCGCCCGACATCTGCCATGTCACGTCGGTCAGCGTCGCGAACTGGAACACGATTGCCTTGACCGCGCCGGCAAGCCCGGCTAGCGCGGCCGACATGACGAAAGCGGCGAGTTTATACCGGGCGACGGAATAGCCGAGCGAGATGGCGCGGTTCTCGTTCTCGCGGATCGAGCGCAGGATCATGCCGAAGGGCGAGTTGACGATCCGCCAAATCGCTAAGACGCCGATCAGGAAGATGGCCAGCACGACATAGTACATGTTGACCGTGGCGTTCAAATCGATGATGCCGAAGAGGTTGCCGCGCGGAACGCCCTGGATGCCATCCTCGCCTTGCGTGAACGGTGCCTGCACGCAGAAGAAGAAGAACATCTGCGCCAGCGCCAGCGTGATCATGGCGAAATAGATGCCTTGCCGGCGGATGGCAAAGAAGCCCATAACCAGACCGAGCAGCGCCGCGCCGGCGGTACCCAGCAGAATGCCTGCCTCCGGCGGCCAGCCCCAGACCTTGACGGCATGCGCGCAGAAATAGGCTGCGCCGCCGAAGAAGGTCGCGTGGCCGAAGGACAGCAGGCCGGTGTAGCCGAGTAACAGGTTGAAGGCGCAGGCAAACAGCGCAAAGCACAGCATCTTCATGAGGAAGAACGGGTAGACGAAGAACGGCGCTGCGATGAGCGCCAATACCGCCAGCGCCACCAGGGCCCGTTCCAGCCGCACGGAGGCCGCGGCGCGCTTTTCGAGAACCGTCAATTCGCTCATCTCAGACGTCCCTTCCGAACAGGCCGGCCGGCCGCAGCAGAAGCACGATCGCCATGATGACGAAGACGACAAGGTTCGACGCCTCGGGATAGAACACCTTGGTCAGGCCCTCGGCGAGGCCGAGCATGTAGCCGGTGACGATGGCGCCCAGGATCGAGCCCATGCCGCCGACCACGACGACGGCGAAGACGACGATGATCAGATCCGATCCCATCAGCGGACTGACCTGGTAGACGGGAGCAGCCAGGATTCCGGCAAGCCCGGCAAGTGCGGCGCCCAGTCCGTAGGTGAGTGTCAAAAGCAGTGGCACGTTGACGCCGAAAGCCTGGACCAGTTCTGGATTTTCGGTCGCGGCGCGCAGATAGGAACCAAGCCTGGTCTTCTCGATCAAAAGCCATGTGCCCAGGCAGACGAGAAGCGATGCCAGCACCACCCAGCCGCGATAGTTGGGCAGGAACATGAAGCCGAGATTGGTGCCGCCCGCAAGCAGCGCCGGCACGGCATAGGGATTTCCCGAGACGCCGTAATAATAGCGGAAGACGCCCTCGATGACCAAGGCCAGGCCGAAGGTGAAGAGCAGGCCGTAGAGAGGGTCGAGTTGGTAGAGCCGCGAGAGCGCTGCACGCTCGACCACAATGCCGAACAGCCCGACGGCGAGTGGCACCAGGATCAGCGCCGGCCAATAGCCGATGCCGAGATGGACAAGCAGCAGATAGCCGATGAAGGCGCCCAGCATGTAGAGCGCGCCGTGGGCAAAATTGATGATGCGCAGGAGGCCGAAGATGACGGCGAGGCCAAGGCTCAGCATCGCGTAGAAGGAACCGTTGATCAGCCCGACCAGCAACTGCCCCAGAAAGGCCTGGATGGGGATGCCGAAGATCATCGTCATGGCGCCATCATACTCCGAGCACCTCGTGCAGTTGAGCGTCGTGGGCGGCCAGTTCGCCGACAGGAAACCCGCTCAGCACCTTGCCGTGCTCCATCAGGTAGAAGCGGTCGGCAATGCGGGCGGCGAAACGGAAATTCTGCTCCACGAGCAGGATCGTCATGCCGCGCTTCTTTAACGTCGCAAGCAATTCGCCGATGCGCTGCACGATGACCGGCGCCAGGCCCTCGGTAGGCTCGTCGAGGAGCAGCATCCGGACGCCCGTCCTCAGGATGCGGGCGATCGCCAGCATCTGCTGCTCGCCGCCGGACAGCCTGGTGCCCGGGCTGTTGCGGCGCTCCTTCAGGTTGGGGAAGAGGTCGAAGATCTCTTCGACGCTCATGCCGCCCTTGGCCACCACCGGCGGCAGGATCAGGTTCTCGTCGACTGTCAGCGTGGCGAAGATGCCGCGCTCCTCGGGAACGAAACCGATGCCTTGGTGGGCGACACGGTGCAAGGGCAGGCCGATCAAATCGTTGCCGTTGAAGACGACACTGCCGGTGCGCTTGCGGATCAGCCCCATGATGGCGCGCAGCGTCGTGGTCTTGCCGACGCCGTTGCGGCCAAGCAGCGTCACGGTTTCGCCGCGGAACACATCGAGGTCGACGCCGTGCAGCGCGTGGCCCTCGCCGTACCAGGCATGGAGATCGCGCACGGCAAGCAGCGGCTCACTCATGCTCGGTTCCCATATAGGCTATCCGGACGCGTTCATCCTGGCTGACCGTCGGATAGTCGCCGGCGGCGAGCACCTTGCCGCGCTGCATCACGGTGATCCAGTCGCAAAGATCGGCAACGACGGTCAGATTGTGCTCCACCATGAGCACGGCCCGATCGCGGGCCAAGGCGCGGATGATCCCGGAGATCATGCTGACATCCTCGTGCCCCATGCCGGCCATCGGCTCGTCGAGCAGCAGCACCTTTGGATCGAGCGCCAGCGTGGTGGCGATCTCGAGCACGCGCTTGCGGCCATAGGAGAGATCGCCGGCGAGCCGGTGCGCCGCGTCGTCGAGGCCGACCGTGCAGAGAAGCTCGCGCGCCCGCGGCGTCAGCTGGTCGAGCGCCGAAAGCGGACGCCAGAACTGGAAGCCCAGCCCGCCTGGCCGCTGCAGCGCGACACGCACATTGTCGAGCACGCTCAGATGCGGAAAGATCGCCGATATCTGGAACGAGCGCACGAGGCCCATCCGCGCCACCTTGGCCGGCGGTGTCCGGGTAATGTCGGTGCCGAGCAGTTCGATCGTGCCGCTGGTCGGCTGCAGGAACTTGGTCAAAAGGTTGAAGATCGTCGTCTTGCCCGCGCCGTTGGGTCCGATCAAGGCGTGAATCCTGCCGTGGTGAACGTCGAGATCGACATCCTTTACCGCGACGAACCCGGCGAAATCGCGCCTGAGGCCGCGGGCGGAAAGCACCACCCGCGGCACGTTTCCATCGCCGTCAGGCCTGACGGCCGCGGCGGCTGCGGTCGTCACTTGCTGACGAGCGGACAGCCGCTATCGGTGGCCTTCATGAACGCCTGGTCGCCCGGAATGGTCGCAAGATAGGTGTAGTAGTCCCAATCCTTCTTGCTCTCCTCGGGCTTCTTGACCTGATAGAGGTACATGTCGTGCACCATGGAGCCGTCGGCCTGCACCTTGCCATTGGCGGTGAAGACGTCGTTGACCGGCATCGAATGCAATTCCTTGGCCACCGCTTCGGTTTCGTCTGTGCCGGCCTTGTCGATGGCCTTGAGATACTGCGACACCGCCGAATAGGTGCCGGCCTGGATCATGTTCGGCATCCTGCCGGTGCGTTTGAAGAAGCGGTTGGCGAACTCGCGGCTCTTGTCGTCGCGATCCCAGTAATAGCCTTCGGTCAGCACGACGCCCTGGGCCGCCTGCAGGCCGAGGCCATGCACTTCGGCCAGCGTGAACAGAAGGGCCGCGAGCCGCTGGCCGCCGGCGACGATGCCGAATTCGGCCGCCTGCTTGATCGAGTTGGAAGTGTCGAGACCGGCATTGGCAAGGCCGACGATCTTGGCGCCGGAGGATTGCGCCTGCAGCAGGAAGGATGAGTAGTCGGTCGAGCCGAGCGGATAGCGCACTTCACCAAGCACCTTGCCGCCGCGATCCTTGACGAGCTTGGCGGTCTGCTCCTCGAGCGAATAGCCGAAGGCGTAGTCGACTGTGATGAAATACCAGCTGTCGCCGCCTTGCTGCACCAGGGCACCGCCTGTGCCGACGGCCTGGGAATGGGTGTCGTAGGCCCAATGGAAACCGTAGGGCGAGCACTGCTTGCCGGTCAGGTCGGTCGCGGCCGCGCCGGTGACGATGTCGATCTTCTTTTTTTCCTTGGAAAGTCCCTGCACGGCGAGCGCCACCGAGGAGGTGGTCAGTTCCATTATGGCGTCGACCTGCTCGGTGTCGTACCACTGGCGCGCGATGTTGGAGGCGATGTCCGGCTTGTTCTGGTGGTCGGCGCTGATGACCTCGATAGGCGCATTCTGGACCTTGCCGCCGAAATCCTCGACAGCCATCTTGGCCGCCTCGACCGACCATTTGCCGCCGAAATCGGCATAGACACCCGACTGGTCGTTGAGGATGCCGATCTTGACCTTGCCGTCGGAAATTTCGGCTGCTGCCGCTGGCATCGCGGTCCCCACAAGCAGCGCGGCTGAGATGAGATAGGATGCTTTCACTGGTATTTCCTCCCTTGTGGCCACTGTCGAAAACGCCCATTGCGGCCCTGTGACGGCTTCGAGTGCACCGTCTGGTCCCGCGTGAAGAATACGTCCTGTGCTCGCCACAGTTCCAAAGTGCCAGAACACATGGTCACAAGCGCACATTCGGAATGCACAGAGATTGGTAACATCGACATGGAACGTCGAGAACCACTATTTTCGTATCAGGCGCACCGGTGCCGGTGTGCGCTGCTGGCTAGGACTTGTCGCGCGCTATGAGCACGATCTTTGCCGGATCGAAATCGACCGCGACGACGCTGCCTTCCGGCAGGGCGGGTGTGACGATCGGCGACGTCGCAAACAGCTCCACCGCCGGATCGTTTATCGCGACGCGGTATTCCATGTGGTCGCCGAGATAAGAACTCTTGACCACGCGCCCTCTCATACCGCCGGCTGCCGGCTGGCCGGCGACGAGGCGTACGGCATTCGGCCGGACGGCCAGCACCGCCGGCCCCGGCGCGATTCCGCGATGCGGCATGTCGAGCCGCAGCGGCCCGACCTTTACCTCGGCATTGGTCCCGTTGTTGGCGAGAACCTCGACATCGAGCAGGTTGGCGTCGCCCATGAAGTCGGCGATGAAAGGGCTCGTGGGTTCGTTGTAGAGGTCGCGCGGGGTCCCGTCCTGGGCGACGCGGGCCGCGTTCATGACGATGATGCGATCGGACACGGCGAGCGCCTCCTCCTGGTCATGCGTCACATAGACCACGGTCAGCGCGAGATCCTGCTGCAGACCGCGGATTTCATCGCGCACGCGCCGGCGCAGCTTGGCATCGAGATTGGACAGCGGCTCGTCGAACAAAAGCACCTTCGGCTCCAGCACGATGGCGCGCGCCACGGCCACGCGCTGCTGCTGGCCGCCCGAAAGTTCGCTCGGCTGGCGCTTCTCGTAGCCGGACAGGCCGACCTGTGCCAGCTTCTCGGCGGCGCGCCCTGCGGCCTCGCCCTTGCCGAGCCCCGTCGCCCGCAGGCCGTAGCTGACATTTTCCATGACGTTCATGTGCGGGAACAGCGCATAGGACTGGAAGACCATGCTGACGTCGCGTTCGGCGGCTGACAGTAACGTGACGTCCTTGCCGTCGATGATGATGCGCCCGTGGCTTGCGTGCTCCAGCCCGGCAATCAGCCTGAGCGTCGTCGTCTTGCCGCAGCCGGAGGGGCCGAGCAGCGTCACCAGGCTGGCCGGTGCGATGTCGAAGCTGACATTGTCGACGGCAGTGACGGCGCCGTATTTCTTGGTGACGCCCTCGAAACGCACTGCCGGTCTGTCCATCACGCCGGGGGCAGCGTTCTTCGCCGTTTGATCCATACGCTTCTCCCGATCAGATTGGTGCCACGACGGCTTGCGCTTCGGCCCGGCGCCGGCCAAGCCGGCGTTCCCCGACCAGCAGCTGGATGCCGATCAGAATGATCATCATGACGACGATCAGCACCGCCGAATAGACGATGGCGATGCCGTATTCGCCGACATCGGCTCGCCCGACAATGTAGACGGTGGCGAGATTGAAGCGGCCGGTCGCCAGGAAGATGACGGCGCTGACCGCGGTCACCGCACGCACGAAACTGTAGATCATCGCTGTCACGATAGCCGGCTTCAGGATCGGCAGGATCACCCGCCGCAAGGTGGCGAAGGAACGCGCCCCCAGTGTCAGCGATGCCTCGTCCAGGCTCTTGTCGATCTGGCCAAGATTGGCGAGGCCTGCACGGATCGCCACCGGCATGTTGCGGAAGATGAACGAGATGACGATGATCAGTCCGGTGCCGGTCAACTGCACCGGCGGCACGTTGAAGGCGAGGATATAGCTGACGCCGACGACCGTGCCGGGAATGGCAAAGCTCATCATGGCGAGGAATTCGAACATCGTGCGCCCGGCGAAATGCTGCCGGTCGAGCAGATAGGCGGTCAGGATGCCGAGCGCGGCGGTGAACGGCATCGCCACCAGCGCAAGGCCGATGGTCATCAGCAGCGACGGCCAGGCCGACCCGCTCAGGAACCAGCCATTGACGCCTTTCTCGACGGAGAAAGCGGTGAGGAAATATTCGAGCGTCGGCGTGTTGTCGCGGCCGATCGATTGCACGAAGCCGCCGCCCAGGATGATACCATAGACCACGACGGTCAGAAGCAGCCAGGGAATGACGGCGGCGTAGCAGCCGATGCGCAAGCCCTTGGGCAGCGTGGCCGGAACACCGCCATCGCCCTTGCCCGCGACGGTGACGTAGCTGCGGCTGCCGATCCAGCGGCGCTGGATGACGAAAGCGGCGAGTGTGAATCCCAGAAGCACGATCGCCAACACCGCCGCACGGCCTTGATCATGCGCAGCGCCCACGACCGCAAAAAAGATGTCCGTCGACAGCACGTTGAAGTTGCCGCCCAGCACCAGCGGGTTGGCAAAGTCGGCCATGCTCTCGATGAACGAGATCAGGAAGGCGCTGGCCAGCCCCGGGCGGATCAGCGGCCAGGTGATTGTGCTGAAAGTGCGCCAACGGCTGGCGCGCAAGGTCTGCGAGGCCTCTTCCATGCTCGGGCTGACGCCCTGCAGCACGCCGGCCAGGACCAGGAAGGCGATCGGCGTGAAGGCCAGCACTTGCGCGATGGTGATGCCGGCCATGCCGTAGATCCAGCGGCTGCGCGGAATACCGAGATGTTCGGACAAAAGGTTGGTGACGATGCCGGCCCGACCGAACAACAGGATCAGCGCCAGGCCGATGACGAAAGGCGGCGTGATGATCGGCAGGATGGAGAGGCCGCGCAGCAGCCATTTCGCCGGCAGCCTGGTGCGCAGCGCAATCAGCGCCAGCGCCAGGCCCAGCGCTGTGCAGAAGAATCCGACCAGCACCGCGATCGCCACTGTATTCCACGCCACGCCGCAGGAACCGTCGCCGTAGAGGCAGCGCAGGCTCCAGATGTTGGCACTGAACAGCTTTTCGGCAAACAGGGCCGGCACGATATTGCCGTCATTGTCCTCGATGGCGGAGGCGAGGATCGACAACAGCGGATAAGCCACGAACAGGATCAGCGAAGCGATCACGATCAACAGCGAGCCGACGACAAACCGGTCGCCCTTGCACCAGCCACGCGCCGCTAGCGCCTCGGCGATGAACATCAGCATCGCCACCGCGTACAGCACGGCGCCCCAGCCGAGCCCCGGCTGCACCGGCCCCGGCGTACTGGCAAGATGCCCGAGCCAGACAAATCCCCAACCCGAATGGATGATGGAAAAACCCTCGATCGCCAGCCAGCCGAGGCCGGCTGCGCCCGCCACTGCCAGGCCGGGGAGGTCCCGGCGCGCGACGAGCCAGCTTGCCAGGAGAAGTGGCAGGATCAAGGGAAGCAGCCAGAGTCGGCCGTTCAGCGACAGCAGGATGGCTGGTGCCGCCTCCGCCGGACGCGCCAGCCAGTCAAAGGAAAGGAAGCCGCCTTCGACTTTGTACCATGGCAGCACAATGAAGCTCGCCCATGCCAACGCCAGCCATCCGGCGGCACTGCGCCCGGGGAGATCATTGGCCATGGGATAGGGCGAAGCCCGCGCCATTCGACATCTTCCTTCGGTATGGTCGGGGTTGCACCGGCTGCCTCGCAGGCAGCCGGCGGATCGGCCGTACGGACCAGATCAGCCGCCGTTGCGGACCTCATCGGTGAATTTCTTCAACAGCCGCTTGCGCTCCGCTGACGATCCGTATTTGGCGAAGTCGTAGTCGATCAGCTTGATCTTGCTGAGGTCCGGCGCCTCGGGCGGCACCGGGGTGCCGGTGTTCGACGGGATCTGGTAGCTGCCGTTCGGAGCCGCCAGTTTCTGCGCGTCTGGCGTCAGCGCCCAGTCGTAGAATTTCTGCGCCTCGTCGATATGCTTGGCCCCGGCAACAATGCTCATCGACCCGATCTCGAAGCCGGTGCCTTCACAGGGCGAGACCACCTTGACAGCCGGATTCTGCTTGGCGGCGTTGATGACGTCGTGCTGGAAGGAAATGCCGACCAGCGTCTCGCCCTTGCCCACGGCGAGCGCGGGCGCGGCGCCCGCCTTGGTGTATTCAGCGATGTTCTTGTTGAGCTGCTTGAGATAGTCGAAAGCCTTGTCCTCGCCCATCAGCTGCACGATTGTCGCCAGCATCGTCCAGGCAGTGCCCGAGGAATTGGGGTCGGCCATCTCGATCTCGCCCTGGAAATCGGGCTTGACCAAATCTGCCCAGCAGGCCGGCGCCGTCAGGCCGCGCTGTTTCAGGTCTTCCTCGTTGTAGCCGTAGCCAAGCGCGCCGAGATAGATGCCGACGGTGCGGTTCTTGGCCCGTTCGGCCTGCCTCAGCGCCCAGTCGCGCAGGTTCGCCAACTGCGGCGACTTGTATTCCTGGGTGAGACCTTCTTCCGCCGCCTGAAGATGCGGGTCGCCGGTACCACCCCACCAGATATCGGCTTGCGGATTGTCCTTCTCGGCCCGCAGGCGCGCGTAGATCTCGCCGGCGCTCATGCGGGTCATGTCGACGCTGACGCCGGTTTCCTTCTGGTAGGTCGTGGCCATGGCCCGGCACCAGGCCTCGTCGACGCCGCAATACATCACGAGGCTGCGATCCGCCGCATGGGCGCCGCCGGCCAGCCCGAAAATGGCCAGCACCGCAAGGCCAAGCCATGTCCTGCCTTGTCTACGATCAAATGGACCTTTCATCGATAATTCCTCCCTTTTATGCTCTTTGGAATTGATTATTCGTCGTCCAACGGCACTCCGATCACCTGGGACAATCTCGCCGCCACACCCGGCGCCGCAGCAAGCACCGGATTGCCCTTCGCCATGCCGCCGCCGTCGAGAAAGCGGTTCACGCGCCCGCCGGCTTCCTCGACCAGCAGCAAGCCAGCCAGACAGTCCCATGCATTGATATGAAGCTCGGCATAGGCGTCCGAGCGGCCATCGGCCACATAGGCAAGGCCCAGCGCCCCCGAACCGGAGCGGCGTACATTGGCGCCCAGCGACCAGACCAGGGCCACCTTGTCCAGGTAGTCCCGGTTGGGAATCCGCGGCGACCAGCCGAACTCCACGGAGGCGCGGTCGAAGGCCTGCGTGCGCGAAACACGGATCGCCGCGCCGTTGCGCGTTGCACCGTGCCCGCGGCGGGCAAAATAGACCTCCCCGATGGCCGGATTGGCAATCCCGCCGATCTCGCTGCGGCCGTCCTGGACGAAGGCGATCGAAACGCAGAAATGCGGAATGCCGCGCATGAAATTCGCCGTACCGTCGATCGGGTCGACGACCCACATTCGATCAGAGCCGCCGCTGCCGCCGGTTTCTTCGCCCAAGAACCCGTCCTCGGGAAAGACCGCGGCCAACGTCGTGCGGATGTGGTGCTCGACCTTGCCGTCGGTCTCGGTCAGGAAATCCTGCGGCCCCTTCATCTCCACAGGCTGCGCGGCGTCGATTTGGCTGTAGCCCTGCATCGCCATGTTTCCCGACGACAGGAGCAGTTGCCGGCAAACATCGGCGCGCCTGTCGAGTTCGGCTTCGGACATCCGGCTCGCTTTCGGCTGCACCGCTACGCTGTTCATGCTGTTCGTCCAGGCAATGGCAGCTCCGATGCGGTCTGCGAAGAAATGGGCAAGGTAGCCTCCGGCACCGGTTTCATGCACGGCTGTGCAAAGCTGTTTCATTTACGCATGCGTGTCAAGGGTGGCGGTGACACCTGCGACTGGCTTGCGCTATGCTGCACGTGCGTGCAAGGAATCGGCGAACGCCAGTGGGAGTGTGCATGACGACGCCAAGAGGCCGTATTGGCTTTTCCAGTGCCCAGCAGGTCGCGGACCTTGCCGGCGTTTCGCGTTCGGCCGTGTCACGCACCTTCACGCCCGGCGCCAGCGTTTCGGAAGAAACCCGCGAGCGGGTGCTGCTGGCGGCCGAGCAGCTCGGCTATCACGTCAACCATCTGGCGCGCGGCCTGATGCGGGCATCGACGGGCATCGTCTGCCTTGTCGTCGCCGATGGCGACACGCCCTATCAGGCCCGTATCCTGCGGGCGCTGACACAGCATTTGAGGGATGCCGGCAAAGTGGCCATGGTATTCAACACGTCTGGCCCCAGCCACCATGTCGACCAGGCGTTGCGCAACACGCTGAACTATCGTGCCGATGCGACGATCGTTCTGTCCGGCACGCCGCCGCAGGAGCTGATCCGAACCTGCCTCGAGAACGGGCAGCGCCTGATCCTGATCAATCGCGACGACCGGTTCGACGGGCCGCATAACATCGGCGTCGACAACGCCGCCGCCGCCGAGGCGGCACTTCACGCCTTTCTTCGTGCCGGTTGCACCAGGCCTGCCCTGGTGACGTCGGCAGCCGGCACGCCCAGTCTGGTGGCGCGCGAGACGGCGTTTCTTGCCGCGGCGCGCAAGGAAGGGCTGGAGGTGATCCAGTGGCGTGAGGGCCGCACGGGTTATGCGACCGGGGCAGAAGGCGCAAGGCGCCTGCTGTCGGGCCGGCAGCGACCGGACGCGGCATTCTGTGTGACCGACCTGATCGCCTGCGGTTTTCTGGACGCGGCGCGCCACGAGTTCGGCCTCGACGTCCCGCGCGATCTCTGCGTCGCCGGCTTCGACGACATCGAGCAGGCTGACTGGGCTTCCTACCGGCTGACGACCTTTGCGCCGCCGATTGAGGAGATTGCCACGCACGCCGTGCGACTGGCCACCGGTTCGCGCGAGGAAGCCGGTGCCGGCAGCCGCCTGACCTGCCACGCGCCAATGGTCTGGCGCGGCACTGTGAGGCCGGGTCGGGGCTGATGCCGGTCGGTGAGCGTCTCGTGCGCTAGATAGCAATGCTGCCGATCGCGGCATCGACGGCGTCGCCCAAACGGTCGACGATGATGTCGACTGTGCTGTCGTCGACGATGAATGGCGGCGCAAGCAGGACGTGATCGCCAGCCCGCCCATCGACGGTGCCGCCCATGGGATAAACCATCAACCCCCGCTGCATCGCTTCCGATTTTATCCGGGCATGGACCTTCAGGCGCGGATCGAACGGGGCCTTGGCCGAGCGATCCGCGACAAGCTCGATGCCCTGGAAGAGGCCGCGCCCGCGAATGTCTCCGACATGGTGATGGTTGCCGAAGCGCTCGCGCAGCCGCCGTTCGAGCGTGGTGCCTCGCGCCGCGACGTTGGCAAGCAGACCATCACGCTCGATGACCCGCTGGACGGCGAGGCCGGCCGCGCAAGCGAGTGGATGACCGATATAGGTGTGACCGTGCTGGAAGTCGCTGCCTTGCGAAAAGGCATCGAATATGCGCTCGGACGCCAGCACCGCGCCGAGCGGGGCGTAGCCCCCGCCGAGCCCTTTGGCGACCACCATGATGTCGGGTGCGACGCCTTCCTGCTCGCAGGCATGCAGTGTTCCGGTGCGACCCATGCCGCACATGACTTCGTCGAAGATGAGCAGCACGCCGTGGCGATCGCAAATCTCGCGGATGCGCCTGAAATAACCGGGTGCGGGTGGCACGGCCCCGAGAGTAGCCCCGACCACGGTCTCTGCGACAAAAGCAATGACCGTTTCCGGCCCGAGTTCCTGCAGCTTCGTCTCAAGCGCATCGGCGGCGCGCAGGCCGTAGGCCTCGCTGCCTTCATCCGGCCGCTGATGCCGATAGGCGTAGCATGGTTCGATATGATGGTTTTCGATCAGCATGGGTTCGAACGGCGCTTTGCGCCAGGCGTTGCCTCCCACCGAAAGCGCGCCCAGCGTATTGCCGTGATAGCTCTGCTGACGGGCCACGAAGCGGCGGCGCTGCGGCTCGCCGCGCTCGACGAAATATTGCCGCGCCATCTTCAGGGCGGTCTCGATGCCTTCCGAGCCGCCGGAGACGAAATAGACGTGATGAAGATCGCCCGGCGCGTGAGCGGCAAGTTCGTCCGCCAGTTCCTCCGCCGGCCGGGTGGTGAAGAAGCTGCTATGCGCATAGGCGAGCCGGTCGAGTTCGGTATGCATCGCGGCAAGAACGGCCGGATGCTGATGGCCAAGGCATGAGACGGCCGCGCCGCCGGAGGCGTCGATATAGCGGCGTCCCTCGCTGTCGATGACGGTGACGCCATCGCCGCCGACGGCAACGGGATAATCGTGGTGGATCTGGCGATGGAGAATGTGCGTCATGACCGCTGCCTGGTTTCGTAGATATGCGTGGAAAGGGTGTCGAACTGACGTTCGACGTCGCGCATGGCGGCCAGCGCGCGATCGCCGGCGGCGGCCGCCAGGATCGCGGCCAGCGTTTCGGCGATGGCAAAGGCCGGTGCCATGGTGTGAAAAAAGGACGGGCTCTCGGTCGGCACGATGATGACGGCGCCTGCCCGGTTGACGAGCGGCGAGACGACGCTGTCGGTAATCGCCACGATTTCGAGCCCACGGCTGCGTGCATAGTCAACAAGTTCGACGGCCGCGCGCGTATAGGGCTTTACGCTGATCGCCAAAAGGACGTCGCCCGCTCCCGCTTCCCACAAAGGATCAGGTCCGGTTCCGCCGACCCCGTCAAGCAGACGCACCGCGCCGCCGGCGAGACCATAGATGTAGGCGAAATGGCACGCGACGGGGTAGCTCGACCGATAGCCCAGCGCATAAATGCGCTTGGCGCCTGCCAGTACCGAGGCCGCCCGGGTCACCGTCTCCAGCGTCGCCGCATCGCAAAGCTTCGCCATATGGCGCTCGAGCGTTTCGGCCAGCTCGAAGGCCAGAGCGCCGTCTCCTCCGCGCTTGCGCCGCGCCATCAATGCTTCGGCCTTGCCCAAAAACTCCTTCTCGCCGCGGCGGAGTTGCTCGGCGTAGAGGTCGCGCAGGCCATCGTAGCCGTCGAACCCCATGCGCTGGGCAAGCCGCGTCATCGATGCTGGGGTCACCCCGGCGCGCTGCGCCTGGACGCGCATGGACAGGAGGGCAACGTCACGCGGATTGTCGAGCACCCATTGCGCCGCCGCGCGAAGCTGGCGCGGCATCGTCTCGAAACTCTCGAGCAGGCGCGAGCGGAATGCGGGTTCCAACATGGGGCGAATTTACGCCGGCCGTTGACGGGCTGCAATGAATATTTCAATCTGCCAAAAACGAGCGTAGTGTTTCATTCAATCAGAAAACAAGAACAGGGGAAATTCGCATGAAACAGACCATATCCAGTCATTTGGGAGCGCTGGCGGCACTCGCGCTGGCTTCCTTGCCGTTCGCAGCCGCACCTGCTCTGGCCGAGGATCCAATCGCGCTGGGCTGGGTGGGGCCGCTGTCGCCGCCCGGCAACTATTCCGGCGGCCAGGAGATGCAATGGGCGGTGCAGCTCGGCGTTGACGAGGTCAACAAGGCCGGCGGCGTTCTCGGCCGTCAGCTGAAAGTGAGCTACGAGGACACCAAAGGGCAGCCGGCCGACGGCAGCGCGGCGGCGGTTCGGCTCATCACCAAGGACAACGTCGCCGCGATCTTCGGCGAATTCCATTCCTCGGTCGCCCTCGCCGAAATCGAGGAGGCGCACAAATACGGCGTCGCCTGGGTCGGCACCGACGTATGGGCCGATGCCATCACGGCCAAGCAGTATCCGGAAGTCTATCGTCTCGCTCCGGCCAACTCGCTCGTTTACGTCAAGGCAGCCGACTGGACGGTCGAGCAAGGTTTCAAGAACATCGCCATTATCGCCGAAAACACGGATTTCGGCCAGGGCGGGGCCAAGGTCATCGCCGATGAGCTGAAGGCCAAGAACGTCCCCTATACGCTGGCGACGATCGACCTCAACCAGCAGGATTTCACGCCCGCGCTGCTGCGCCTGATGAACCAGAGCCCGAGGCCTGATGCGATCCAGATGGTGATCGCCGGACAGGCACAGTATCAGCTCGTCAAGCAGGCCTGCCAGCTCGGCCTCGCACCGACTGCCGACACGGCCCTCATCGGCTCCTCGGGTCTGCTGCAAAAGGAAGTGTGGGAAGTCGACGGCGAATGCGCCAACAATCTTCTCATCGTCAACGTCGCACAGCCCAAGTCGCAATGGAACGACAAGGCCAAGGCATTCGTGAAGGCCTTCACCGAACGCTACAACAGGGCGCCGACCGGCGTGGCCATGGAGGCCTATGACACGTTCGGTGTCGTCGTCGAAGCGATCAAGAAGGCAGGCTCGGCCGACCGCGCGGCGATCGTGAAGGCACTGGAAGAGATCAAATATGAAGGGGTGAATGCCACCTACACCTTCCCGACCACCAAATCTCCCGACTGGGCTTTCCATCAGTTCGTCGACGTGCCGTTCACGATCATTCAATACACGGCCGTGAACCAGGCGCCGGAGGACGCGGCGATCGTCTATCCGAAGAAGTGGGCCACCACCGACAAGGTCATGCCCGGCAAATGAACGGCACGCCGGCGGCTCCATGGCCGCCGGCGGCCGCTTCGCTGGACAGGCGGCCGACAACAAGGTGATGTGAACCCATGAGCTATTTCCTCCTCCTGGCCGTCAACGGCCTTGTCATCGGCCTCATTTTCGCGCTGACGGCGGCGGGGCTCACTTTGGTCTTCTCGGTGCTGAAGGTCGTCAATTTCGGCCACGGATCGCTCTATATGCTGGGCGGCTACGCGTCCTACTACATCATTGCGTGGTTCCACGCGCCGCCGCTTGTCGGTGTCGCCGGCGCGATGGTGGCCCTGTTCATCTTCGGCGTGCTCTTCGAGAGGCTCGTCATAGCGCCGATGTATACCGACAAGGTCGAGCGCAAGGACGAATATGCCATTATCGTCACCTTCGGCCTCACCATTCTGATCACCAATCTCGGTCTTGTCGTCTTCGGTCCCTTCGCCAAGGCGCCGCCGTCCTTCATGACGGGAGCGCTGATCTTCGGTCCGTTGATCCTGCCTTACGACCGGCTGATCGCGGCGGTCGCGGCGGTCGTCCTGCTTGTTGGTCTGACGTTTTTCCTGAAGCGCACCTCGCTCGGCCAGGCACTCGATGCGGTCAGCCAGAGCCGCGAGTCCGCCGCGGTCATCGGTATCGATCCACGCCGCATGTATACCATCGCCTTCGGCATCGGCTCGGCGCTGGCGGGCGGGGCAGGGGCGTTGATCGCGCCGATCTTCGCCCTGTCGCCGTCGATGGGTGAGTTGCCTGCCGTGCAGGCCTTCATCATCATCGTGCTCGGCGGCATGGGTTCCGTCGGCGGAAGCATCACCGGCGGCATCCTGCTTGGCCTGGTGCAAGGACTGGGTGTCGGCTATCTGCCGGACCCCAATCGCGCGCTTGCCTATACGCAGGCGTTCGGAGCGCTGCTGCTCGTCATTGCGTTGCTCTTCCGGCCAACCGGCCTGTTCGGCCGCTCGCATCTGCGGCTGGAATAGGATCACGGCAATGATCCGTCCAACATTCTCGCAATCGGCCCAGGCGATGCTGTTCGTGGTGGCGTTGTTGGTGCCGTTCGGCGTTGGGCCGTACTGGACCCACGTCGGCGCCATCGCCTGGTACTATGCGCTGCTTGCCGCGAGCTGGGCGCTGCTTGCCGGTTTCGCCGGTCAGTTCTCCTTCGCCCATGTCGCTTTTGCCGCGCTGGGCGGATATGCCTCGGCCTTGTTCGTTGGCCAGGTGGGCATGCCGCTGCCGCTTGCCATTCTTGCCGCCATCGCTCTTGCCGTCATGGCCGGCGCCCTGATCGGCGCGCTCGTGCTGAGGCTTTCCGGACCTTATCTCGCCCTGTTCACGCTTGCCATTTCGGAAATCTTCCGCCTCGTGCTGGTCGCGGAGGAAGACATCACACGCGGCATGCTGGGCTTGCCGGTACCCGGCCTCTTTTCCGGTCGATCGGACCTGCCCTATTACTATCTCGGCCTTGCGCTCGTCGTCCTGGCGGTATTGGGAATGAACGTCTTGTTGGCGACCCGCGTCGGTCTTTTTCTGCGTGCCATCCGGGAAGACGAGGGCGCCGCGCGCGCCAGCGGAGTCGATACCACGCGCTACAAGATCCTCGTCTTCGTGGTAACCAGCGTGATCGCGGCGATAGCCGGCATTTATTACGGCCATTTCATCGGCATCCTGACGCCCAACATGGCTATCCTGCCGGAAATGGGTCTGGTCATAGCGATGGCG
The DNA here is from genome assembly GCF_020165435.1 of Mesorhizobium sp. BR1-1-2. Taxonomy (NCBI): domain Bacteria; kingdom Pseudomonadati; phylum Pseudomonadota; class Alphaproteobacteria; order Hyphomicrobiales; family Phyllobacteriaceae; genus Mesorhizobium; species Mesorhizobium sp. BR1-1-2. The sequence continues at coordinate 150,374 of NZ_JAIUID010000010.1, read as the reverse complement.
GTGATCGGCGGCATCGAAAGCCTGCCCGGCGCCGTGGTCGGCGCAGTCGTCGTCTTCCTGCTTTCCGAGACGCTGCGGTCCTACGGCGAATGGCGTTTCGTGTTGATGGGGCTGGCGCTTATCCTGGTGCAACGCTTCGCGCAGAACGGCCTGTATCCGATGGTTGAAAACTGGGCGCGTTTCCGCGCACGGCCGCGGGAACAAGCGCCTGTTCCTGCCGCTACCACCGAGGAACCCCATGCCGGTTGAGAGGGACACCAGTTTTTTCTCGGTCAGCGGGCTTGCCAAGCATTTCGGCGGCATCCATGCCGTTGAAGGCCTATCCTTTGCCTTGGCCCGCGGCGAAATTGTCGGGTTGATCGGTCCCAACGGCTCGGGAAAGACGACCACCATCAACATGGTGACGGGCGCGCTCAAACCCGACGGCGGTGCCATCCTCGTCGAAGGCACCGACATGGCGCGCTCGCCGGCTAATCTTTTCGCGCGCCGCGGTGTTGCCCGTACCTTTCAGGTTCCCCGCCTGTTCCGCCGCATGACCGTGCTGGAAAACCTGATCGTGCCGGCGCTTTCCGACCCGGCTGAACGGCGCGCCGCGGCAGAGGAGCGCGCCCGTGACGTTCTTGCTTTCCTGAGGCTCGATCATCTCGCCGACAGTTATGCAAGAGCGCTTTCGGGGGGCCAGCAGAAGCTGCTGGAACTCGGCCGGGCGCTGATGCTGAAACCGAGATTACTGCTTCTGGACGAGCCCTTCGCCGGCGTCCACCCGCGCCTGCTGGAGGAGATCATCGAGCACATAAGGAGCCTCAATCGCGACGGTCACACCATCGTCGTTGTCGATCACAACCTCGAGGCCATCCAGTCGGTCGTAACGCGCGTCATGGTGATGGCGCGGGGGCGCAAGATCGCCGACGGCGCGGTCGCCGAGGTACTGCGCAATCCCGAGGTCGTGCACGCCTATACGGGATCCCGCGGAACGCATCGGGAAGCACCATGATGGAATCAGCTTCCCTGGCATCGACTCCGCCGCTGGTCGCCTGCGAGAACCTTGTCGCGGGTTATACGCGCGACATCGACATATTGCGCGACGTTTCGGTCAGGGCCTGGCCTGGCCACATTTCCTGTGTCGTCGGGCCGAACGGCACGGGCAAGTCGACGCTTCTCAAGGCGTTGTTCGGCTTTCTGAAACCGAGTGCCGGCCGGGTGCTTCTGCGAGACGTGGACATCACCGGAAACCCGCCCTTCCGGATGCTTGGCCTTGGCCTGGCCTACCTGCCGCAGCGGCCGAGCCTTTTCCCTCATCTCTCGGTCGAATCGAACCTGAAACTCGGTCTCTGGCATGCAAGGCCGAAGAAGACGGTTCTGACCGAGAAACTGGAACATGTCTATGAGCGGTTTCCCGTCGTTCGCGAGAAACGCGCGCAGCCTGCCGGCCAGCTCTCGGGAGGCCAGCAGCGGCAGGTCGAGATCGCACGCAGCCTGATGGCCGATCCGTCGGTCTACCTGATCGACGAACCGACCGCGGGCGTCGATCCCCAGACCAGCGAGACGATCTACGACGTCGTCCGCGATCTTGCCCGCGAACTCGGCAAGGCCGTGCTGCTGGTCGACCAGGATATTCGCGCAGCGCTTGCCATCACCGACTACGTCTATGTGGTCAAGAACGGCACGGTTTTTTCCGAAGGCGCGCGCGCGGATTTCGGTGCCGACACCGACGCTCTCGTCGCACGTTGGCTGTATGCGAGCGGTGAATGAACGGGCAGCTTACGGCGTGGCGTAGCCCGGCGGCTGTTCGAACAGGCCGCCGCGCCGGATCTCGAGCGCCCGCCCGATCCTCAGCGCCAGCGGATCCTGGAAGCGGCGAACCGCGATCTGCAATCCTGCGGGCAGACCATTGACGAGACCGATGGGGACGCTGAGCGCTGCCAGGTCGAGGAGGTTCACCATGCGGGTAAACGTCCCGAGCGGCGTCGTTGTCTCATCGATGTCGGCCAATGGCGGCGCCGTAATCGGCGCCGTCGGCGTCAGGAACGCATCGGCGCCCTCGAAATCGCGATGAAACTCGATCTGCGCGGCCCGGCGCCTTGCGATCAACTCGTGATAAGCCGCAAGGCCGATTTCCCTGCCCTTGAGAATCCGCATGCGGATCGCCGTGCCGACGACGCTGTCCGTCGGTTCGACGTAGCGGCCGAGATGATGCCAGGCTTCGGCGGCCATGATGTCGCCGGCCAGGGCCTTGTAGGTGTCGCAAGATTGCGGCATCGGCATCCGATCGACCTTGGCGCCGAGCGCCTCCAGTTCGGCGACCGTGGAGTCGAAGCGGTCCAGTATGCCGGGGTCTACACCGGCAAGGTCCGCGGCCGAGGGGATGCGCAGGCGAACGCCCGATATGCTCCGCTCGAGTCCTTCGAGCGGCAAGGTCGGCGCCACCCCATAGGTTGCCGGATCGCCGGGATCGAGACCCTCGAGCGCGGCCAGCAGAAGGGCTGCATCCTGCACCGACCGGGTCATGGGACCGATGCTGTCGAAGGACATGGCAAGCGGCAGCAACCCGCCGCGCCCGACAAGGCCGAAGGACGTCTTCAGGCCCACGATTCCGCACATGGCGGACGGATTGCGGATGGAGCCCGTAGTGTCGGTGCCGAGCGCAACCGGCACCAGTCCGGCGGCGACGGCTACGCCCGAACCGCTCGACGATCCGCCCGGCGCGCGCGGGGTGGCGCTGTCACGCGGGTTCAGGGGCGTACCGGCGACCGGGTTGGTCCCCCAACTGCCGAAAGCAAATTCCACGGTGTGGACCTTGCCCAGCAGGATCATCCCGGCCGCGACAAGGCGTTCGATTGCCGTTGCCGTGGCGGTTGCGGGTTCGCCGGCAAGCGCTTTCGAACCTGCCAGGGTCGGATAGCCTTCGACGTCAAGCAGGTCCTTGGCCGCGAAAGGAATACCGTCCAGCGGCCCTTTCGAGGCGCCTCGACGGCGACGCTCGTCGGCTTCACCGGCGGCTTGGAGCGCAGCTTCGGGAAACAGCCGGACGAACGCATGCAGCGAATTGTCATGAACGCCGACACGATCCAGCGCGCGCCGGACGATCTCGGTCGAAGATGTGTTGCCATCGGCGAGCGCGCGGCCGAGTTCGGCGGCGGTGGCGAAGGCGGAAATCCCTTGGGCGGTGGCGTTCATGCTGTCCTACCTATGCGAGTCGGTGAAATGAAGCATGGAAAACCAGCTTGCGGGAGAGCCAATTGGGCCCGGAGATGAAATTGAAGCCGTTGCTGATCATGGTTGCGCCGAACGGAGCGCGCAGAACGAAGGCCGATCATCCGGCTCTGCCGATGACCGCCGACGAACTTGCCGAAACAGCGAGGCAGTGTCTCGCCGCCGGCGCCGCCGCCATCCATGTGCATGTCCGCGATGCTTCAGGCCGGCACACGCTTGACGCCGCGCTTTACCGGGATGCCATCGCGGCGATCCGGGAGCGGACGCAGGGCGTTATGGCGATCCAGATCACGACCGAAGCTGTCGGGCTCTATTCGCCACGCGAACAGATGGACCTTGTTCGGGCGCTTCATCCGGTCTCCGTCTCGATCGGCTTGCGTGAGATAATCAGCGATGGCGAGGCGGAGCCGGCCCGCTTCTTCGCATGGGCCGGCCGGGAAGGCATCGCGGTCCAGCACATTCTCTATGACCGGGCCGATCTCGACCGTTTCATCGATCTGCGGCGGCGAGGCATTCTGACGGAGCCCACAACCCCACGGCTGCTGTTCGTCCTCGGGCGCTATGCCGCCGATCAGGAAAGTCGGCCCGAAGACCTCGATGTCTTCCTTGAAGGGCTCGACGCGCATGGTCTTGAAGGCGCCGTATGGTCGGTCTGCGCCTTCGGACGGGGCGAAACCTTGGCGCTGACGGCGGCGATCGCGGCGGGAGGGCACGTGCGGGTCGGCTTCGAAAACTCTCTCTGGCACGCCGATGGCAGCCTCGCCCGCGACAATGCCGAACGGGTCGCCGCAATCGTCGAGGCCGCCGGTCGCACGGGACGCTCGATCGCTTCTGCCGCGCAGGCGTTTGATATTCTCGGAATTGCCCGCCAGCAGTGAGGGCCCTCGCACCTTGTTAGGGATCGGCCGCACGCCGAGAGTTCTGCAAATTCACTAGGACGGGCACGGTCTCGAACGGAGCGCTCCGATCCTGCATCCAAATCGGGCGGCTTGCCCTGCGAGCCGTCTTCCTTTTGCGTTTTATCGCGGATGGCCCGGAACAATGGCCCCAATGAGGGGTTTGGTCGCGACGTAGCCAGCGACGGAGCCAGCGATGTCCAAGCATGTTCCCCCAACCTCCTCCGGTCTCAGCAGACGAAACTTCATGACCGCGACCGTTTCCGCGGCTGCGGTGACTCCGTTTTTGGCCTCGACAGCCAGGTCCGAGGAGCCCCCGGCTGCTGCCGCCAAGCCATACGAGCCTGTCATGACAACACTGACCATCAACAAGCAGCCATACAATCTGGCGCTCGACAGCCGAACCAGCCTGCTCGACGCCTTGCGCGACCATGTCGGCCTGACGGGCACGAAGAAAGGCTGCGACCATGGCCAATGCGGCGCCTGTACGGTGCTGGTCGACGGCCATCGCGTGCTCTCCTGCCTCAGCTTCGCGGTGATGAACGAGGGCAAGGCGGTAACCACCGTCGAAGGCTTGGCGTCGACGGATGGCAGCCTGCATCCGATGCAGCAGGCCTTCATCGATCACGATGCGTTCCAGTGCGGCTATTGCACGCCCGGCCAGATCATGTCCGCGATCGGCTGCGTCGACGAAGGACATGCCGGTTCAGAGGACGACATTCGCGAATATATGAGCGGCAATCTTTGCCGATGCGCGGCATACCCGAACATCGTCGCGGCAATCGTCCAGGCCCGCGACCAGATCAGGAGAGCCTGAGATGCATCCTTTCGTCTATGAGAGGCCCGCCAGCCTCTCCGCGGCGGTCGCCGTCGCCTCGCGCTCGGCCACCAGGCATCCGCCGACGCAAGCCCCCGCACAGTTCATCGCCGGCGGCACCAATCTCGCCGATTATATGAAACTCGGCGTCGCCCGGCCGGAACGCCTGCTCGATCTGAATGGTCTCTCCGAACCGGCACTGCGGCGGATCGAGACCGGTGGTGAGGGTCTGCGCCTTGGCGCTCTTGTGCGGATGGGCGACGCGGCCGAGAATGCCGAGATCAAGCGTCGGTATCCGGTGATCGCGGAAAGCCTGCAACTGGCGGCAAGCGGCCAGTTGCGCAACATGGCAAGCCTTGCCGGCAACATCCTGCAGCGGACCCGCTGCGAATATTTCCGCGAAACCTCATGGCCATGCAACAAGCGCGAGCCCGGCTCGGGCTGCGCGGCGATGGAAGGGTTCAACCGCCAGCATGCCGTGCTGGGGACCAGTGAGAACTGCATCGCCACCTATCACGGTGATTTTGCCCAGGCCCTGATCGCGCTTGACGCCACGGTTCATGTACAGGGGCATGGCGGGCGGCGAAAGATCCCATTTGCCAGTCTGCATCGCCTGCCAGGAGACAGCCCTCACATAGAGACCGACCTGGCGCCCGACGAGATCGTAACCGCCATAGAGGTGCCCGCCGGCGCATGGACCAGGCGTTCGCGCTATCTCAAGATCCGCGATAGGCAATCCTACGCCTTTGCCCTTGCATCGGCCGCGGTCGCCCTCGACCTCGACGGCGAGACCGTGAACGAGGCGCGCATCGCGCTTGGCGGCGTCGCGACCGTGCCCTGGCGGGCGAGAGCGGCGGAGGAGACCCTGCGCGGCAAGGTGCTCGACGAGGCAGCGGCGGCCGAGGCGGCCGAAGCCGCGTTCGCCGAAGCCCAGCCGCGTCGGCACAACGCATTCAAGATAGAACTCGGCAAGCGAACCTTGATCAGGGGGCTGCTCGAAACCCGTGACATGAAGGTGTGATCATGAACGTCGCCGCTCCACAGCCGAAGGAAAATATGGGACAGCCGCTGCCGCGTATCGATGCGCGGCTGAAAGTGACCGGGCAGGCCGAATATGCGGCGGATCTCCCGGCCGCCAACATTGCGCACGCCGTGCTCGCGACGAGCAGCATCGCCAGGGGCAAGGTCGCCAGGCTTTACCTGGATGACGCGCGCTCGGTGCCCGGCGTGCTCGACATCGTCACCTATGGCGACCTCGACAAGGTCGAGACGCCGAAATTCGGCAACACCGGCGCGAGTTCTATCGGGCCGCTGCATGACAAGGCGATCTTCCACGACGGTCAGATCATTGCGCTGGTGGTCGCCGAGACCTTCGAGGCGGCCGAGGAGGCGGCGCAAAGAATCCGCGCGGACTATGCCGAGGAAAAACCGACTGCCGGTTTCGACATGCCGGGGACAAAGACCATCGACGCCGCCGGCAAAAGCCCGTTGTTCAAGGAAGACGTCAAGGCCGGCGACTTCGAGGCCGCTTATGAATCGGCCCCGCTGAAGATCGATGCGCGGTATTCGACGCCGACCCAGCATCACAACCCGATAGAGCTGTTCTCGACCACCGCTGTTTGGCAAGGCGACCAACTGACCGTTTACGAGCCCTCGCAGAACGTGACCGGCTGGAAGGTCGAGTTGGCGCGGCAATTGAGGCTCGACCCCGCGAATGTGCGCATCGTCTGCCCTAACGTAGGCGGCGCGTTCGGCTCGAAGGGGCCGATGACGGCGCGAACGGCCATCGTGGCTGTGGCCGCCAGGCGGCTTGGCCGGCCGGTGCGCTGTGTGGTCAGCCGCATGCAGGCGTTCGGCGCCCAGACCTATCGGGCCGAAACCCGGCACCGCATCCGCATCGGCGCCGGCAAGGACGGCCGCATCACTGCTTTCGGCCATGAAGGCTGGGAGGTGACCTCGAGACCCGATTCCTATGTCGTCGGCGGGACTTCGGCCACCGGTCGCATGTATGCCTATGGCTCGGTGCTGACGCATGTCTCGCTTGTGCAGGCGGATCGCAACACGCCCGGTTATATGCGCTCGCCGCCCGAGACGCCCTACGTCTATGCGCTCGAGAGCGCCATGGACGAAATGGCCGTCGCGCTCGGCATGGATCCGGTCGAATTTCGCCGGGTCAACGAGCCCCAGAAGGAGCCGATCGGCGGCAAGCCGTTCTCCAGCCGGTCGCTGATGAAATGCTACGATCAGGCCGCCGATGCCTTCGGCTGGTCGAGACGGGATGCGAAAGTCGGCTCGATGCGTGACGGCGACTGGCTTGTCGGCATGGGATGCGCGACGGCAGTCTACCCGACCGCGGCCGCGCCATGCGCGGCCCGCGTGCGCCTGACGGCCGAAGGAGACGTGCGCGTGCAGTGCGGCTCGCATGAAATCGGCACCGGTGTGCGAACCGTTGCCGGCCAGATGGCGGCGGAACGCCTCGGTGTCGACATCGGCAAGGTCGCCGTCGAGATGGGCGACAGCGCCTTGCCGCCGGCACCGGTATCGGGAGGTTCGATTTCCACCGCCAGCGTCTGTTCCGCAGTGCTCAAGGCGTGTGATGCTGTGCGCACGAAATTGTTCGCGGCAGCGGTCGCGGAGGGCGGGCCTCTTGCAGGCTCGCACAATGAAGAGCTGGACCTCCACGAGGGACGGATCCGCACCAAGGGCGGGGCATCGGCAAGCACTGCCGATATATTCAAGGCCATGCAGGTAGGCGCTATCGAGGAATATGCCGAATTCGCGCCGAAGGGCTCGACCCCCGAAGCGCTCAAGAAACTCTATGCCGGCCAGGCGGAATTCCACGGTGGCGAGTCCGATGCGGATTCGGTTAAATATGCGTTCGGGGCCGAATTCGTCGAGGTGCACATCAACAGTTACACCCGCGAAATCCGTGTGCCGCGCATTGTCGGGGCGTTCGCCGCCGGCCGCATCATGAACACGCGCACCGCGCGCAGCCAGTTGATGGGCGGCATGATCTGGGGCATTGGCCAGGCCCTGCATGAGGCGACCGAGATCGACACGCGCCATGCCCGCTACGTCAATCGCGACCTGCAGGATTATCTGGTACCGGTGAATGCCGACATCAGGGATCTCGAGGTCATACTGGTTCCGGAGATCGACCATGAGGTCAATCCGGCTGGTGTGAAGGGCCTGGGCGAACTCGGCAATGTCGGCACCGCCGCTGCCGTCGCCAGCGCCGTCTATCACGCGACCGGCAAGCGGATCCGCGACTTGCCGATCAGAATTGACGATCTGATCGTTTGAAGACCGGGGCGATGAGGAGTGCTGCGGCGCAACAGGCGCGGGTTTGTCCTCGCCCGAGTTCACTGCCTTGCGGATCGGGATGGCTGATGCGTCAGGAGACCTGACTGTTTCGTGCCAGGGTGATCCGCAACAGCCGGAACCCTTCGTGCCCCATCGGACGGAACTGACCGTAAGAGCGCTCAGCGTTGGGTCGATGCGCGATCACGTCGCCTTGCCGACGGCCCCATCCATTTCCATCTCGCCTTCCGAAATGTCGTCGAACGAGGCGTAGTTCATGTTGTAGAGGCGGGCGTAGAGGCCCTGTCTTTGCATCAATTGGTCGTGGTTGCCGCTTTCGACGATCTCGCCGTTCTGCAGCACGATGATGCGGTCGGCCCCGCGGATGGTGGCCAGCCGGTGGGCGATGACCAGGCCGGTGCGGCCCTCCAGCAGTTTTACCAGCGCCTTCTGGATCAGCATCTCGGTGTAGGAATCGATGCTGGCCGTGGCTTCGTCCAAGACAAGGATCTTGGCATCGGCCACCAGGGCCCGCGCGAAGCTGATCAACTGGCGCTGGCCGAGCGAGAGATTGCCGCCGCGCTGCTCGAGTTCGGTGTCGTAACCGTCGGGCAGGTCCTCGATGAAGTCGTGCGCGCCAACGGCTTGCGCGGCGCGCACCACCTCTTCACGGGTGGCATCGGTCTTGTGATAGCGGATGTTCTCCAGAACCGTGCCGGAGAACAGGAACGGCTCCTGCAGCACCATCGCCACCTGCTCGCCGAGCGAGTCCTGCGTGAGGTCGCGCACGTCATGCCCGCCGACCAGCACCTGGCCCGACCAGACATCGTAGAAGCGGTGCACCAGCGCCATCGAGCTCGACTTGCCCGAACCGGTCGGGCCGACAAGTGCCACGGTCTCGCCCGGATTGACGCGGAAGGAGATGTTCTTCAGCACCGGCAGGTTCTGCCGGTAACCGAAGGTGACGTTCCTGAACTCGACCGAGCCGTCCATGGTGCCCGACAGCGCGATGGCGCCTTGCCTGTCGCTGACCTCCACCGGCACGTCGAGCACTTCGGAGATGCGCTGCCCCGAGGCCATGGCGCGCTGCATGACGCTGTACTGCATGGTGAGAGAGCGGATCGGGTCGAAGAAGCGCTGGATATAGAACAGGAACGCCACCATGATCCCGACGTCGAGATTGTGCGAGAGCACCATGGAGCCGCCGACGACGATGACCGTGGCCATCGCGATGCCGGTCAGCGTGTCGACGATCGGCACCATCACCTGCGCGTATTTCGCCGACCTCAGATGCGCATTGAGATTGGACAGCACCTTCTCGTCATAGAGGTCGAAATTGACGTGCTGGCGTTCGAGACTCTGCACCGTGCGCACGCCGTGAATGCCTTCGGCCAGCGCGCCGTTGGCGATGGAATTGGTTTCGTGCGCCGCCATGAAGGCGACCTTGGCGCGCGGCAGCCAGAACAGGCGCACGATGAACAGCATCGGCATGGTCGACAGCGTCAGCAGCCCGAGCCGGAAATCGAGCCACAAAAGCACGCTGACGATGCCGAACAGCAGCACGATATCGCCCACCGACATGACCGACGTTTCGAGGAATTCCTGCATCGAATTGACGTCGCCCTGCAGACGCGACATCAGGCGGCCGACCTCGGTCTTGTCCATGAAACTCAGCGAGACGCGCTGGAGGTGACTGAACATGGCGCGGCGCAGATCCGACAGCACGTTCTCGGCTACCTTGCCGACGACGCTTTCCTGCACATGGCTGGCGGCATAGTTGATGAGGATGATCACGGCGAAGATGCCAGTCGCCCAGATCATCACCGACCGGTCGAGCCTGCCTGGCGCCATGCCATGGTCGATCGCGTAGCGGATGACCAGCGGGATCGCCAGTTGCGTCAGCGTGAACACCAGCACCGCCGCGACCGAGATGTAAATTCGCCCCTGATACGGGCTCACGAAGCTCCAGATACGCCGCACGATGCGCGGATCATAGGCTTTGCCGAAAACCTCCTCCTCGTCGCGGTGCGAGCCGACGACCGCCTTTGTCGGCCGCCCGCTTTTGTCTTCCTTCTCGTCATCGTCCTGCGTCGACATCACGCGGCTCCCTCGAGCCGGTCGTCGTCCGGCCGCAGCTGCAGGTCGTGGAGCGCGCGATAGCGTCCGCCGAGCGCCAGCAATTCCTCATGCGTGCCGCGCTCGACGATGCGGTCGCCCTCGACGAACAGGATCTGGTCGGCATGCATCAGCGAACTCAGCCGGTGCGAGATGATCAGCGTCACACGGTCCCTGGCGAAGCGCTTCATCGCCGCCCGGATCCGCTGCTCGGTGCCGGCATCGATCGCGGCGGTCGAATCGTCGAAAACCAGCACCGACGGTCGCAGCATCAGGCTGCGCGCGATGGTCAGGCGCTGGCGTTGGCCGCCGGAGAGCGACGCCCCGCGTTCGCCGACGACCGTGGTGTAGCCCGCCGGAAGCCCGATGATGTAATTGTGCAGCTGGGCATACTCTGCGGCTTGGCCGATGCGGGTCTCCCGCGCCCAGGGATTGCCATAGGCGATGTTGTTCTCGATCGAGGTCGTGAACAGGAACGCGTCCTGCTGTACCACGCCGACCGCCTTGCGCAGCGATTGCAGCGTGACGCCGCGGATGTCCTGGCCGTCGATGGTAATAGCGCCCGAGGTGACGTCATAGAAGCGCGGGATCAGGTGTGCGATGGTCGACTTGCCGCTGCCTGGCGGGCCGACGATACCGATCGTCTCGCCGGACCTGGCCTCGAAGGAAATGCCGGAAAGCGTCGGCCGCTCGCCCGCGCCCTCATAGCGGAAGCCGACATCCTCGAAGCGCAGCACGCCGTCGCTGATGACGAGGTCCTTGGCGTCGGGCGCATCCTTGATGTCGAGTTCGGCGTCGAGCAGTTCGAACAGCCGCGTGCCGCAAGTCGAAGCGCGCGCGAAGGAGTTGACCATCAGGCCGAGCTGGCGAACCGGCATCTGCAAAATGGTCATGAAGGTGAGGAACTGGGCCAGCGTGCCGACGCTGATCTGGCCTGCCATCACCTTCTGGCCGCCGAACCACAGCACGAGGCCCATGGCGGCCAGGAACGAGAAATTCATGGCGCTGGTGTTGCTGACGCGGATATCGACGCGCTCATTGGCGAGGTCCAGCGCGTTCTGCTTGGCCCGATCGAACTTTTCCATCTCATGCTTCTGCGCCGCGAAAGCGCGCACGACACGGATGCCGCCGAGGTTCTCGTCCATCACCCGGCTCAGCACCGACAGCCGCTCCTGCAGCATCAACCAGGTGCTGCGCAGCCTGAGCTGGGTAACCGAAGACCGCCAGGCGACGAACGGCACGAAGCTCAGGCTCAAGAGCCCGAGCAGGAGATCGGTGCTGATCAACAGATAGGCGCCGACGCCGATCAGCACGCCAAGCAGCACCACGCGCAGTATGCCGGTGGAAAAGAACATGCGCACGCCGTCGAGGTCGAGCAGGCCGAGCGTGATGAGGTCGCCGGTGTGGACCTTGTCGTGGAAGGAGAAGCTCAGCCGCTGGATTTTCTCGTAGAAGGCCAGGCGCAGCTCATAGCCGGTCCGATGGCCGACCGCCTCGCCAAAATAGTTCTGTGCCATCGTGAAGAGGCCGCGCAGGATGCTGACGACGAGCAGCGTCAGCGCCGTATTCCACAGCGCCTGCTCGGCCGCGGCATTTGCACCGGCAGCCACCACGCCTTGCGCCTGGTCGATGGCGCGTCCCAAGAGGCGCGGAATGAAAAGCTGCAGCGTCGCGGCGATGAAGGTCGAGACGATGGTAATGGCGACCTGCCAAGGGTGGCGCAGCGTCATGCGCATGATGCGCAGCAAGGTGCCGAGGCCCTTGCCCCAGGAGGCTTGCGCCACATGGGCAAACGATTTGCCGCGCCCCGCCGCGCTGCCGATTGCTTGCGTGTTCAAGGAAATTATCCAAACCGATCCGGACTTTAGCCCGGACGAATGAAACAGACTCAAATTCAAGTGGCGTGATGTTACGCGCCTCCCGCGCGGCCGTTCAAGGGCCAATGACGGCTTCGCACTGTGCCTGAAATGACGCACCGGTGTTTCGCGCAATGATCGCGCTCATCGTCAGCCTGCCCGCCCAAATAGAAAAATTGTTCGTCCCGGCGGCATCGAAAAGCCGATCGTTCCTTTCCCGGCGCACTGAACTCCGTGAGATTTGGGGCATCGATGGTGGCTTCGGCCGCTGGAAAAGGAGCAGCACATCCACGGGCCCGGCTTTCCGGGCGACGTTTTCAAGCAGCGCCCGGAAAGAACCCGGAAAGGAGCTGACATGCCCAGAATAGTGCCCGTGCTCGATCTGAGCCGTCTCGAACAAGGCGCGTCGGAGCGCCGGACGTTTCTGGCGGATCTGCGCTCCGCCTCGCGCGATATCGGTTTTTTCTATTTGGCCGGCCACGGCATCCCATGGGCCGACATCAGCGAGACGCTCGCCGCTTCGCGGGGTTTCTTTGCCTTGCCGGAAGCCGACAAGCTGTCGATAGAGATGGTCAATTCCTCGCAGTTCCGCGGCTATACCCGCGCTGGCGGCGAACTGACCAGGGGCAGTGCCGACTGGCGCGAGCAGCTCGACATCGGCGTCGAGCGCCCGCCCATCGCGCAAGGTCCGGGAATTCCTGCCTGGACGCGGCTGCAGGGCCCGAACCAGTGGCCGTCGGCGTTGCCGGAGCTGAAGCCGGCGCTGCTGGCCTGGCAGGCCAAGGCGACGGCCGTGGCCATTCGTCTGCTCAAGGCCTTCGCGCTGTCGCTCGACCAGGCCGAGGACGCTTTCGATCCGATCTATCGCGGCGAACCCAATCATCGCATGAAGATCGTGCGCTACCCCGGCCGCGAAGCGACCGGCGGCGACCAGGGCGTCGGCGCGCATAAGGATGGCGGCTTCCTGACGCTGCTGCTCCAGGACGACAACAAGGGCCTGCAGGTCGACTATGACGGAAGCTGGGTGGACGTGGAACCGATTCCCGGAACGCTCGTCGTCAACATCGGCGAGCTGCTGGAACTCGCCTCGAACGGCTATTTGAGAGCCACCGTGCATCGCGTCGTGACGCCGCCCGCCGGCGTCGAACGCATCTCGGTGCCGTTCTTCTTCAGCGCCAGGCTCGATGCCACGATTCCGCTGCTGGAGCTTCCCGAGGAATTGGCGGCGCAGGCGCGCGGGCCGGCCAGCGATCCCGACAATCCGCTGTTTCGCGATGTCGGAACAAATGTGCTGAAGAGCAGGCTGCGCTCCCATCCCGACGTCGCGCGGCGTCATTATGCCGATTTGCTTGAGCCCGAGACCCGGGCAGGCTGAGCCATTCGGCAGGTAGAAATTTTTGTAGGACAGCACGATTTTAGGATCCTATTCGTCGCCAGCGCACGAAAATGGGCTCAAGATAAAATTATCGTTCGAGGTTTCCTCCCATTCCTCCGAACGGTGTTCCCCTCTGAAGGTTATGACCTTCTTTCTGGCCGGGCCGCCTTCGCGCCCGGCCATTTTTCTTTGCCGGGAGCAGTTTTTGCGGCCTGGGAAGCGCGCCACGACGACACGCGATTTTCTTGGAGTGCTTTCTCTTGCGTTCCACCTGGGAAGGCGCAACCCTGTCCAATCCCAGTCACCACGCGAAGGAGAGATGCTCATGACATCCAATGTCGCCGTCATTGCCGGAGCGGGATCCGGATTGAGCGCCTCGCTTGCGCGCCTTCTCGCAAGGGAAGGTTTTCGTGTCGTGCTGGCCGCCCGCAACGTCGAGAAGCTCGACCCATTGCTGGCGCAGACCGGCGCCCAAGCCGTGGCAACCGATGTCTCCGATGCCGCGTCGGTGCAGCGCCTGTTCGAGGTCGTTGACAAGGCCGGGCCGCTGTCGCTCGTGGTCTTCAATGCCAGCGGACGCGCCCGTGGCCCGATCGCCGAACTCGATCCAGAGGCCGTCAGGCAGGCCTTGCTGGTGGGGGCCTATGGCGGCTTCCTGGTTGGCCAGCAAGCGGCCAACCGCCTGCTTTCGCAAGGTTCGGGCTCGATCTTCTTCACCGGCGCGACGGCAAGCGTCAAGGGATTCGCCGGCTCGGCCGGTTTCGCGATGCCCAAATTCGGCTTGCGTGGACTGGCGCAATCCATGGCTCGCGAACTGGCCCCCAAGAACATCCATGTCGCGCATTTCGTCATCGATGGCGCCATTGCCTCGACCGGGCCGGGAGAGGCTCCCGACCCGCAGGAGCGACGGCTGTCGCCGGACGCGATCGCCGAGGCCTATCTCGGCATCCATCGCCAGAACCGCAGCGCCTGGACCTGGGAACTCGAACTCAGGCCCTGGGTCGAGACCTTCTGATCGGCACGGTGACCTATGCGGCTTTCGCGGGGCTTCCATGCAAGGCGGCGGGGAGAGTCGACATTGCATGGCGATGTCACTATATAGCGGCGGCTTCGATGGCTTGTGCCTGGAAACGGCAACGTCATCGGGCAGCTGTTGTGACAGCCATTGAGATGCAAACGGACCTGAAAACCGTAAGAAGCAAGTAGAAGCAGCCTCTCGAGGCGGGACAGGATTCCCGCCAATCGATACCCGCCCCCCAGAAACAGAAAATGTTCTTCAATCCTCTATTTCCTTTGGCTCTGTGGACCTTGGACGACATCGGCTTGCCGTCCGGTGGCGACTCGGCTGGAATGGGGACATGCATCCTTCACCGGATGCCGACGTTTATGATTACCAACCGGCTTCGCCGCCAGGGAAAAGCAATATGAGTGAGCACGCCATCGAATTCTTGCAGGGATGGATTGGCGAAAAAGTCCATTGCCAGTCCCACGCCAGGATCGAGAAGCAGGCCGAAACACTGGCCAGGGAATGCGCTGCCAAGGCGGCCGAGGTCGGCATACCGCTGGAGGATATCCAGGAAGAAGTCGGCGATATCCAGGAACTCATTGCCTCCCGGCTCGAGGAAGCGGCCGAGGCCGACGAGCACCAGCAGGCCGCGGGCAAGGCCGCGGAATAATTCAGAAGCAATCCTGTATGAATACGCGGACCATTCGGTCCGCGTATTTGTCTCAGCCGAATTTCTCCTTCAGCCACGCCTTCGGCAGCGCCGGCACGAAATTGCCGTCGCGCCCGGTCATGTCCTCGTTGGCGACCATCGCATTGAGGACCGCTTCCTCGACGCCCTGGACCACGGCATCGAAGAACGGATCGATGTCGGTGTCTGGGATGAACTCGGCGCGAGCGATCCGGCCCGGCGGCGCCAGGGCCGCGTCGGGATTGGCGGTAGAGAAGGCGAGGAAGATGTCGCCGGAACTGTGATAGCCGAAGCCGCCGGTCATGGCGACGCCGAGCGGCACGCGACGGGCCAGCCGCTTCATCTGATGCGGCAGGAACGGTGCGTCGGTGGCAATAACGGCGATGATCGAGCCTTTTTCGGCACGTGGCGTGCCTTCGCGGATCGCCGGTTCGACGAGCTCCGGCCCGGCGCGCAGGCCGCGAAGCGTGAAATTGCGCCGCTTGCCGAAATTCGCCTGCACGAAGGCGCCGACAGTATAGGCACGCCCTTGCCATTCGGTGATGCGCGACGCGGTGCCCGAACCGGCCTTGAAGCCGAAGGCGATCATGCCGGTGCCGCCGCCGACGCTGCCTTCCTCGATCGGTCCGCTGGCGGCACCGTCGAGCGCCTCGGCAACATGCCCTGATGTCACATGGTGACCGTTGATGTCGTTGAGGAAGCCGTCATAGGTTTCCGCTGCCACCGGCAGTCCCCAGCCGCTGTCGAGCGCCGCCGGCAGCACCTGGCTCATCCAGCGCAGCGTGGCGTCGCGCGAAACGCCGCAGGAATGCGTGTTGGTGACGGTGATGGGGAAGTTGAAGGCGCCGGTCTCCTCGATGATGTGCGAGCCGGTCAGTTCGCCATTGCCGTTCTGGCTGAAGATGCCGGCAAAGACCGGCGTGGCGAGCTCGCTGCGCGGCCTGGGCAGGATCGCGGTCACGCCGGTGCGCACCGGTCCCTGGCCTACGACGAGCGGGCCGTCGCCGGAAATCAGCGTGGAATAACCGACCGACACGCCGGCCACGTCGGTGATCGCGTTGAACGGGCCAGGCGTGCCGTCGAAGCCGATACCGAAGCTTCGTGCGCGCGGCTTGCCGGAGGGCGTTTTCCGATGATGCGGATTGTCTGTCATGTCACGGCTTCAGAATAGAGAGCCCTGGCTGCCGGGCTCCTTGGCCTTGGCCGCGGGTTTGGCGACGGGTCTTGGCCGCGCCGAGCCGCTGGTCGCGACCGCATCCGCCGTGCCGTCGGCGAACTCCAGGGACAGCGCCATCCCCGCCGACAATTCCGCCGCACGCTTGACGACGGCGCCGTCGGCATCCTTCACCAGGGCGAAGCCGCGTGCCAGCACGGCCTTGTGCGACAGCGTCGCCAACAAGCGGTCGGCCTGGGCGACGCGGCTGCGCAGTCGCTCAAGCCTCAGCGATGCCGCATGCGTGCTGCGCCGCGTCAGCGCGGTCAGGAAATCCCTTTGGGTCCGCTGCCGCCGCGCCGTGGGCTCTATGGTGATGCGGCCCTGCAGCGCCGCCAATTGCTGCCGGTGCCGCTGCAGAGACGCCCGGGCGCATTTCGGCAACTGATCGGCGGCGCGATTGAGCTCCGCGCGCCGCGCTCTCGTCAGCGTGCGCAACGCGCCCTGTGCCCGCAGGAGATTGCGCTCGTTGGTCCGCCGTGCCTCGGCAATTCGCTGCGACAGCATTGCCGGCGTCAGTTTCAGGGCGAAGAAGCGTCCCCGCTTGCGCTCGGTCGAAACCATGAGGCCGCGTCCGAGCCGGCTCGTCGCCTCGTCGAGGCGGCGCCGTGGCAGCGCCAGCAACTGATCGGGCGAGGGCAGCGCACGCGCCGCCGCGCGGACCGACTGGCGCTTGCGCTCGAAATTGCGCGAAACCGCCGCCTTGAGCCGTGCGCCGAGACTGGCGAGCGTCGCTTCGAGGTCGGCCTTCACCGGAACGGCGATTTCGGCCGCCCCCGTTGGCGTCGGCGCCCTCACATCCGCGACGAGGTCGATCAGCGTCCAGTCGGTTTCGTGGCCGACGGCCGAAATCACCGGAATGGCGGAGGCGGCGACGGCGCGGGCCAGCGCCTCGTCGTTGAAGCCCCAGAGATCCTCGAGGCTGCCGCCGCCGCGCGCCACGATCAGCAGGTCCGGGCGCTCGATGACGCCGTCCCATGCCAGCGCATTGAAACCGGCGACGGCGGCGGTAACTTCGGCGCCCGCGGTTTCGCCTTGCACCCGCACCGGCCAGACGAGCACATGCAGCGGAAAACGATCCTTGATCCGGTGGATGATGTCGCGGATGACGGCACCCGTCGGCGAGGTGACGACGCCGATGACGCGCGGCATGAAGGGCAGCAACCGCTTGCGGCCCCCATCGAACAGGCCTTCGGCTTGCAGCCGGCGCTTGCGCTCTTCCAGCAGCGCCATCAAGGCTCCGGCGCCCGCCGGTTCCAGATTGTCGATGACGATCTGGTAGTTGGATTTGCCGGGATAGGTGGTGAGCCTGCCGGTGGCGATCACCTCCATTCCTTCTTCGGGGCGGAATTTCAGCCGGCCCATCGTGCCTTTCCACACCACGGCGTCGAGCCGCGCGCGGTCGTCCTTCAGCGTGAAATAGGCATGGCCGGAGGAGTGCGGCCCGCGATAACCCGAGATTTCACCGCGCACCCGCACATTGCCGAAGGCATCCTCGACCGTGCGCTTCAGCGCGCCTGATATTTCGCTCACCGTGTATTCGGTGGCGTTGCTGCGTGATTCGGATGCTGCTTCGCTCATCGGCCGATTGGGGGGTGGTTGCGCGCCGGCGTCAAGCTGGCTGTTTTCAGGTCAGCGTTCAATTGCGTCTGATCGCCTACCAGCCCGGCAGGATCTGGTTCGGCTTGGTTCGCCGCATCTTGCTGAAGGCGAGTGCCGCGAAATCGAACGTTCCCGTCTCTTCGCCAAGCGGCACCGAGATGTTGTCCAGGCTTTCCGAAATGTGCCGGGCCAGCGCATCGACGATCTCCGGCCGCGAGGTTTGGCCGCGCATGATGCCGATGCGGCAGTCGGGCAGGGTGCCGAAGCCATCGGCCTCGCCCAGCACCCGCATGCCGGGCCGCAAAGCGCATTCCGGCAGCACGGAGATCGCTAGGCCCGACAGCACCGCTGCGGTGATGACGGTTGCGGAAAAACTGGTGAACAGGATGCGATAGTCGCGGTTCTGCTGGTCAAGCACGTCGACGGCGGCGCGCCGCCAGATACAGTTTGGCCGGCCAAAGGCCATCGGCAGCGTTTCCTGTTCATGCGTGGCATGGTTGGCCGATGTGACCCACAGCAGCGGTTCGCGCCGCACCACCTCGGACTGGCCGCGCACGTCGTTATGCGTAACCAGCGCCAGGTCGAGATTGCCGCGCTTGATGTGTTCGACCAGCCCCGGCGTCGGCTCGCAGACGACGGTCAGTTCGACGCGTGGATTGGAACGTGTGAAGCGCGCCATGATCTCGGGCAGGAAACGGTCGGCGTAGTCGTCCGGCGTGCCGATGCGGATGGTGCCTTCGAGCCGCCGGTCGTCGAAGGCGGCCAGCGTTTCGCGGTTGAGATAGAGCAGCCGTCTTGCGTAGGAAAGCAGCTTGTCGCCTTCCTCCGTCAGTCGGTTGCTGCGCCCTTCCTTTTCGAACAGCGGCTTGCCGATCCGCTCCTCCAGCCGGCGCATCTGCATCGACACCGCCGACTGGGTGCGGTGCACCTCTTCGGCCGCGCGCGTAAAACTGCCGGTATCGGCAATCGAGATGAAGGTCTGCAACTGATCGAGATCGAGCGGCGCTTTCATCGGTTCAATCCATCATTGATGTTGATGCTAAAGATTAGAAACATTCGTTGGATTAATCAATCGCGTGGTGGCAAATTGGCATTGTCCACATGAAACCAATGCATGTCGCCCAAAGTGGACACCGGCTCTGGGCCAAAGACATGCATTTCTTGAAGTGAATCGAAACCGGAACGGTCGCTGTTTGCTAAGCGCCGATTGCCTGGTTTTGCCCGTTCGAGTCTGAAGGAGACCGACATGGCCACGTTTGATTTCGCCACCGAGACCTCGCGCATCACCACGCGTCCGGCCGTTGCGACGCGCGTGGCAAATACCGTCTCCAACGCTTACCGCGCCTGGAAAAACCGCCGTGCCTTCTATCGCCTAGGCGAGATGTCGGACGCCGAGCTCGCCGATATCGGCCTCACGCGCGCCGACCTGCACGTCGCCATCGACGTGCCGTTTGGCCGAGATCCGACGGCGATGTTGCGCGAAATCGCCAGCGATCGCGTCGAAACGATCGAGGACATCGCCCGCAGGGTGGCCTGATCGGTTGAGTTTCGGTCCCGCTGAACCTTTTCAGCAATCAGCGCGACCAAGGTTCATGCAGGCTTCCCACTCCCTGCCGGTCCCCCGCCGGCCTGCCTGCACGCTGCCCGGTCCTCCCAAGGACCGGGCTTTCTTTTTGGATTGGGTAAAAGCCAACTTGCGCGACGGCTATCGCCTATCCATGCCGCGCTTGAACTGGTCGAAAATCGACTCCATGCCCTTTTGGTAGTCGTCGCGCTGCTGCGCTCCGGTCTCGAACATCTTGCCGAACAGATCGTCGAATGGGTTCCTCGGCCTGCCGCTCGGATTGGTCTGCGGCTGCGGTGCCTGGGGCTGCTGCCGAGCTTGAGGCTGCGGCGCCGGCTGCCCGCCGCCGGATACACCGCCGCCGCCCTGGCGCAGCATCTCTTCGAAGATCTTGCCTAGTGGACTGTCGCCATAGGGGCTCTGGGTCTGCTGCGGCTGGGGCCGGCCTTGCGGCTGCGGCGCGCCACCGAACATATCCTGCAGCACCTTGCCGAGCGGATTGTCGCCGTAGGGATCGGGGGACGGCTGAGGCTGGCTTTGTGGCTGCGGCGTTCCGCCACCGAACATGTCCTGCAAGACCTTGCCGAGCGGATTGTCCATCGGGGCCTGCGGCTGTGGTGCCTGGCGCGGTTGTGGCGCCGGGGCTTGCACGCCCCCGCCTTGCCGCATCATCTGCTCGATGATCTCGCCCAGAGGATTGTTGCCGCCACCGCCGAAACCGCCGGCCTGCATCTGACTCGTTGTCTGCTTGAACAGAACGCCCATCAGCATCGAGGCCAGGGCCGGCAGCATCTGCTGCAGCACCTGCTGGCTCACGCCGCTCGCCTGCGCCGCCTGACTGGCAACGGCGCGCGACAGATCCTTGGAGCCGAACAGATGCCCCAGAATGCCGTTGCCTTCATCGACGCCTTGCGGCGAGAAGGCCCGGGTCGCGTCCTCGAAATATTTGGCGTGCTGGCCGCTTGCCATCGCCGTCATGAAGGCACCGAGTCCATAGGGGTCTGCGGTGTTGCGCTGCAGCCCCTGCGAAAAGGCCGGCAGCAGCGCGGCGACCGCCGCCTGCGTCTGCTGCATGGAAAGCCCATATTGTTGGGCAAGCGCCTGCATGCCGTTGCCGTTCTGGGCCTGTGCCAGCATGTCGAACAAGGAAGGCATTGGTCTCTCCTCCGGAAATCCCGCCGGAGGAGCCTAATTCGTTTCCACTGCCGATTGAAGCGCCTTTTGGAGGACCCCGGCCGCCTCGAAGCCGAAGGTCAATAGGCGTATTCCATGAACACCGGCTCGATCGAGCCGCCCCAGCGCGTGTGGTAGGCCGACAGCAACTCCTCGGCGCTGGTGGTGCCGCGCGCCACGACCTCGTCGAGCGTGTTGAGGAACGAGGTCTCGTCATAGCCGTCGCGGTTCTTCTTGCCGCGGTTCTTCAGCCCCATGCGCGAGATGGCGAGCACGTCGCGCGCGATGTCGCGAAGCGTGGTGTTGCGGAACGGCGCCGAAATGCCTTGTTCGGGCACGGCGTTGCGCATCGCCAGCACTTCCTCATAGGTCCAGCTCGAGGTCAGCGCCTCGGCCGCATCGAGCGCAGCCTCGTCATAGAGAAGCCCGACCCAGAAGGCCGGCAGGGCGCAGATGCGTCGCCACGGCCCGCCGTCGGCGCCGCGCATCTCGAGAAAGCGCTTCAGCCGCACGTCGGGGAAGAGCGTCGACAGATGGTTCGCCCAGTCGCCCATCGTCGGCAATCCGTCCGGGATTTCATTGCGGGCGGCCCCGGCCATGAACTGACGGAAGGTCACGTGCGTCATGTCGTGGTACTGTCCGTCGCGGATGACGAAATACATCGGCACGTCGAGCGCCCATTCGACATAATCGGCGAAGCCGAAATCGGGCGAGAAGCAGAATTCGAGCAGGCCCGAGCGCTGGTTGTCGGTGTCGCGCCAGATGTCGCCGCGCCAGCTCTGCAGGCCGTTCGGCCGGCTCTCCGTGAAGGGCGAGTTGGCGAACAGCGCCGTCGACAGCGGTTGCAACTTCAGCGACACCTGCATCTTGCGCCGCATGTCCATCTCGCTCTCGAAGTCGAGGTTAACCTGGATCGTGCAGGTGCGGTACATCATGTCGAGGCCCTTGGTGCCGACCTTGGGCATGTAACGCGTCATGATCTCGTAGCGCGACTTCGGCATTTTCGGCGTCTCGGCCAGCGACCATTTCGGGCTGCCGCCAAGGCCGAGGAAGCGGATGCCCATCGGCTCGGCGATCTCGCGCACCTGGGCCAGGTGGGCGTTGCCCTCGCGGCAGGTCTGGTGGATCGTCTCCAGCGGCGCGCCGGAGAGTTCGAACTGGCCGCCGGGCTCCAGCGAAATCGCGCCCTGGCCGGTCGGCTCGACCAGGCCGATGATGCGGCCGTCATCGATGATGGGATCCCAGCCGAGCTTTGACTGCATGCCTTCGAGGATGGCGCGTATGCCGCGCTCGCCGCCATAGGGCACGGGCTCGTTGCCGTCGACGTAGAACGGGAATTTCTCGTGCTCGGTGCCGATGCGCCACTTGTCTCGCGGTTTGTTGCCCTCTGCCAGGTGCTCGACGAGTTCGTCCATGCCTTCGATCGGCCGGAAATCGGTTGTGTCGCGCGCCATCATCAAGCCCCTGCGGCACACGACCGAAATCGACCTCGATTTCCGGGATATGCGCCAAAATCAAAGTACTACAGCAGCCTTTGCGCGTCGACGCGCGGCACTGCAGGGCGGCCGGACGACCGCCGGCGCTAGATGGACGAAATGTCAGTAGCCGATCAAGCGAAAAATCCTGAGCCAGAGGTCAACAGGAATTGAACGATGCGGCTCTTCCCATTTCCACAAAAGAGAAGGAAGAACCCTACCAATCCCCGATCGTGGCCTGCATCACCGCCAGTGCGGCGACGGCGGCCGTATCGGCGCGCAGGATGCGCGGGCCGAGCGGAATGGCGGTGACGAAGGGCAAAGCGCGCAGCACCTTGCGCTCCTCGTCGGAAAATCCGCCTTCCGGCCCGACCAGCAGGCCGAGCTTCCTTTCGCCCAACGCTTGCAGCGCGGGCAAGGGATTGTTGGTCGAAGCGTCCTCGTCGCAGAAGATCAGCCGCCGCTCCTTGTCCCAGCCGGTCAGCAGGCGTTCGAACCTTTCCGCTTCCCGCACTTCCGGCACCGCAAGTATGCCGCATTGCTCGGCCGCCTCCACGACGTTGGCGCGCAACCGGTCGATGGAGGGTTTGGCCACTTGCGTGTGCTGGGTAATGACCGGCTGCAGCACTCCGGCGCCCATCTCGACCGCCTTCTGCACGAGATAGTCGAGCCGGCCTTGCTTCAGCGGTGCGAAGCAGTAGACGAGATCGGGCAGCGGCGGTTGCGGCCGTTGCCGCGCCAGCACCCTCAGCTTCACCGCCTTCTTGGATTTGGCCGCGATGGCCGCCGACCATTCGCCGTCGCGGCCGTTGAACAACAGGATCTCGGCGCCCTCGCCAAGCCGCAGCACATGCTGGAGATAATGGCTTTGCTGCTGACCGGCATCGAATTCGGCGTCCGGCCCGAGATCGTCGGGCACGAACAGGCGTTGCATCTTGTAGTTGGCGCGCATCGCCGAGGAATGGGCGAGGCGGCGGTTGGCGTCAAGTCTTGGCGGAAGGATGCCAGACGGGTTCGTAGCCTTGCCTCAGCACGCGCACGGTGGTCGGCGGCGTCAACAGCCGCAGTGTCCGGCCAGCGAGGCCGTCGAAATCCCGCGCCCCGCAATATCCTGCGAACGACCAGCGCAGCGCCCTGCCGCGACGCAAGGCGTAGGCATCGCCGCCGTCGTCTATCATCGTGCCGTCGGGCAGGCCTGCAAGCTCGTCGGCCGCCAGCACCGGAGGCTTGCCGCCCGAAGCCAGCCGTTCCTTGTGCAGCCGCTTGTCGACCTGCGGCGCGCGCGGCTCGGCAATGGCGAAGGCTTCGCCGAAGCGCTGGACAAAGTCCTTGGCCCGTTCGCGCCGGCAAAAGAAGCAGGGGCGATGCCCGGCGGCCAGTGCCGTCACCTCGTCGAGGAAGAACAGCTCGGTCCAGCCGGCCTTTCCTCCCGGCCGGTTGCGGCCCATCGGCTCGCGCCGCACGCCGCGGAAGTCGCAGACGCAGATGATCCAGGCGTGAAGCGCCCAGCGTTTTTTCAACAGCGTCCTGGTCTCGGGATCGTGGATGATGCCGCGATTGCCCGTGAACAGGCCGCGCTCGGGCACGGCGTGGATGGCGCCGAACGGATCGACCCGGTTTTGCAGTGGCATAGTTTTCTCCGCGCGCCCGCATCTTGGCTGAAATGCCGGCGCCATGATATCGCTCGCCGCACCGTTTTCATGTCAGCAGGGTTTTTGCGATGCGGGTGCTGGTGGTCCAGAACTACGACAATACCGGCCTCGGCCAGGTCGGCGCGGCACTTGCGGAAGCCGGTGCCGATCTCGACATCCGCCTTCCTTACAAGGGCGATCCGCTGCCGGACGATGCGAACGGCCACGCCGCCATGGTGGTGCTCGGCGGCGGCCAGAACGCGCTGGCCGACGATGAATATCCCTATTTTCCGGCGCTGCTCGAACTTATCAGCGATTTCGCCGGCAAGGACCGCGCCGTGCTCGGCATCTGCCTCGGCAGCCAGCTGGTGGCCCGCGCCTTCGGCGGCGAGAACCGCATCGGCGGCGCCAATGAATTCGGCTGGCGCGGCGTGTCGCTGACGCCGGACGCCAAGGCCGATCCGGTGCTGGCCGAGCTTCCGGAAAAGTTCCCGATCTTCCAATGGCACGACGACACTTTCGTGCTGCCCGAAGACGCCGTGCGGCTCGCCGGCAATGATGTCGCCGAGAACCAGGCGTTCCGTGTCGGCCGCGCCGTCTACGGCTTCCAGTTCCATTTCGAGGCCGACCGGCCGCTGGTAAAGGACTGGAGCACCTCTTTCGCGCCGATCATTGCAGCGCGCCACCCCGACTGGGCCGGCAAGCTCGATGGCGAAATGGCCCGTAACGGACCGGATGCCGATGCTGCCGGCCTGGCCATCGCCCGCGCATGGGTGGCGACGATCTGAGCATCATCTCTGCGGACCAGGGCGTGGCAAAATTGGCACGCGGCGGTGAATCCGCCTGGGGAAAACCGGTTTCGTTCTTGGCTTGTGTACGCCCGCCATCCTAGAAGGCGCGCGCTCTGCATCACCGGTGCAACCGCGATGGACCTTGGTGTGGCCCGTGCGACACACCGCCGATACAGAACATGCCTAGAAGCGCGAAATCGTCGAAACTTTGAGACGTATTTTCCGTTTCAACGCATTGGTAACCGCCTCGTGCACAGATGCAGGAAGCTCAACAAGAGATGACGTCCGTGAAAGCAGCGCTTCTGTCCTTTGCCATGATGTCCGCCATCGTGATTTGCGGTCTCGGCATCTATGCGGCCGATGCCGCCAACAACCACAACGCCGTCGATGGCTACGGGGTCACCGCTTCGCTGCGCTGAAACATCCGGACCGTTCGCGTCGTATCCGCGGCGCGCGCCACTCAAGCTTCCCTTATTGTCATTGTCAGAATGCGTTTGTCGGCGCCCTCGACAACGAGCGCGCTCAGCATGCCTGATTGCCAGGCGAGCGTATCGACATTGACGCGGTTGGCCATGACTTCCGCCTCGGGAACGGGCGTATGGCCGTGCACCACGATCTTCGGGAAAAGGCCGGCGTGATCGTGGAAAACGTCGCGGATCCAGATCAGATCCTGCGGATTCTGGTTCTCCAGGGCAATTCCTGGCCTGATGCCGGCATGGCAGAAGAAGAAGTCGCCGAAGCTGATTGAGAAGGGCAGCGAACGCAGGAAGTCGATATGGCGTTGCGGTACGGCTTCGAGCAGAGCCTGATGTCCCCGTCTCATCGTCTCCATCCTGCTGCCGAACCAGCCGGCGTCGGCAGCGAGCGGAACACCGTAGGATAGCGCCGTCTGGACCCCGCCATAGCGCATGAAAAGCCCGTCCGGGTCAGGGGTATCGAGAAAATCGAGAAAGCCGAGATCGTGATTGCCGGCGAGCATCACGTTTCGCGGATCGCGTTTGCGCGCCTCGATCAGGAAATCGACGACGTCCTTGGAGTCCGGCCCGCGGTCGACATAGTCGCCGAGGTGGATGACGCGCCAGTCGCGAGCCGGCTTCCATTCGAGCTCGCTCTCGATCCGCTGATGCATGGCGGCCAGCAGATCGAGCCGGCCATGGACATCGCCGATTGCGTAGAGCCGCATGCCGTCCGGGCCGCGCGCGTCCAGGAAATGAATGTCGGGTTCTGCCAACGTATCGCTGTCTCCGTGATCAGGCCGTCGCCGACCTGGCTAGCGCCGGATCTGGTCCTTGCTCATGTCGGTCACCAGACGCTTTCCGCACAGCGCCAGCGTGATGTCCATCTCCTTACGGATGATTTCCAGCGCCTTGGTAACGCCTTCCTTGCCGAGCGCGCCCAGGCCGTAGAGAAACGGCCGGCCGATATAGGTGCCCCTGGCGCCGAGGCACAGCGCCTTCAGCACGTCCTGGCCGGAGCGGATGCCGCCATCCATGTGCACCTCGATCCTGTCGCCGACCGCGTCCGCGATTTCCTCCAGCGCCATGATCGACGAGGATGCGCCGTCCAACTGACGCCCGCCATGGTTGGAAACCACGATCGCGTCGGCGCCCGTTTCAGCGGCCATCAACGCGTCTTCCTTGTCGAGAATGCCTTTCAGGATCAGCTTGCCGCCCCAGCGTTCCTTGATCCAGGCGATATCCTTCCACGACAGATGCGGGTCGAACTGCTCCGTCGTCCATGACGCCAGCGAAGCCACGTCGCCGACGCCCTTGGCGTGGCCGACGATGTTGCGGAACGTGCGGCGCTTCGTGCCGGCCATACCCATCCACCAGCGCGGACGGACCGCGATGTTGGCGATGTTGGCCAGCGTCATCTTGGGTGGCGCCGAAAGTCCGTTACGGACATCCTTATGCCGTTGGCCGAGGATCTGCAGGTCGAGCGTCAGCACCAGCGCCGAGCATTTCGCCGCCTTTGCCCGGTCGATCAGATCGAGCACGAAGTCCTTGTCGCGCAGCACGTAAAGCTGAAACCAGAACGGCTTCTTCGTCACCGACGCGACATCCTCGATCGAGCAGATACTCATCGTCGACAGGGTGAACGGCACGCCGAATTCCTCGGCCGCCTGCGCCGCCAGCATCTCGCCGTCGGCATGCTGCATGCCGGTCATGCCGGTTGGGGCCAGCGCCACCGGCATGGCCACCTTCTCGCCGATCATGGTCGATTCCAGCGAGCGGTTGCTCATGTCGACCAGCACGCGCTGGCGGAACTTGATCTTCTGGAAGTCGTCCTCGTTGGCCCGGTAGGTGCTCTCGGTCCATGCCCCGGAATCGGCATACTCGAAGAACATCCTGGGCACGCGCCGTCGCGCCAGGTCCTTGAGGTCGGCAATGGTGAGAATGTCGCTCATCGTGTCCCCGCTTGATCGATATCGTTCAGGAGCGTTTGCGCGCCGGCTCGGCATCGCCGGCTTCAGAGCGTTGCCTGAGCCTGAGCCGCGATACGCGCTGCCAGTCGCCGCTGCGCTCGGCTTGCGCCATCGACCGCTCGACATAGATCATGTGGTCCATCGCCGCCTGCCGCGCGCCGACCGGGTCGCCGGCCTTGACCGCGATGTGGATCGCCCGGTGCTGGGCCAGCAGCGCATCGCGCGCGCCGGGCACGGTGAACACCAGCAACCGGTTCTGGAACACGCCTTCCGACAGCAGCCTATAGCAGGAGCGCAGCGTATGCAGGAGCAGGATGTTGTGTGCGCATTCGCAGATCGCATGATGGAACTCGACGTCGATCTCGGCTTCGTCGTCGAAATCCCCAGTGCGGTGCGCTTCGTCCATGCGTGCCATGATGCGGTCGAGCAGGGCCAGGTCCTCCGGCGTGGCGCGCCGCGCCGCATATTCGGCGGCGATCCCCTCCACCTCCCGGCGATACTCCAGGTAATCGGCTACCGCCTTGCGATGCGTCGAGATCAGGTCCGCCACCGGCTTGGTGAACAGCTGGCCGATGATGTCGGCGACATATGTGCCGCCGCCCGGCCGCGTCGTCAAAAGGCCGCGTCCCTCGAGCGCCTTCAGCGCGTCGCGCAGGATCGGCCGGGACACATCGAACTGGCGCGCCAGCTCGCGCTCGCCAGGCAGCCGGTCGCCGGTGCGCAGCACGCCTTCCAAGACGAGGCTTTCGATCTGCTGCACCACCTCGTCGGCGGTTCGCGAGTGCTCGATCCTGGAAAAAATGTCGCTCAACTGCATGCCTGGGAGTGTTGAACCGGTGTCGCGCAAGATAAAGCCAGCGTCGCCAACTGGTCAAATTATTTATCCAATTGGTCGAAGCGTGTCGGCTTCCGCGCTCGCGCCCATATCGTCTTCGGGTAAACTTTGCTGTTTGCGTCACCGGCCTATTGGCTCTAGAGGACGCAACTGCAAGAGGGTTCAAAGAAACCCGGGGAACAAGCCGTGTCGCAGGACCCGTCCAATCTCGAATTTCAACCGCGCGCCAAGGGCAGCGTGCTCGGCTTTCCGGCGCATGAGGGACGGCCTGGTGCGCTGGGCGAAGTCCATGCCCGTCCGCACCCGCTGATCGAGAAGCCGCGTGTGCTGATCCAGCTCGCCTTCATGACCGAGGGTGGCGCCGGCGTCGATCATTCGGTGCTTTCCGAGCTGTCGCGCCGGCTCGGCATAGCCGCGCCCGACCGTCAGGCCCGCCATCACGCCATGAGATGGGGCCAGGGCTCGCTGCGCTGGGAGCGGCATACCGAATTCTCCACCTACCTGTGGGAAGGGCCGCTAGTCGAAGGCGGCAAGGGCCAGGAG
Organism: Mesorhizobium sp. BR1-1-2; assembly: GCF_020165435.1. NCBI lineage: Bacteria > Pseudomonadati > Pseudomonadota > Alphaproteobacteria > Hyphomicrobiales > Phyllobacteriaceae > Mesorhizobium > Mesorhizobium sp. BR1-1-2. The sequence goes on along the minus strand of NZ_JAIUID010000010.1, from coordinate 121,856 downwards.
GATTCGCCGTTCGGCAACGGATTTTCTCCACCCGGAACCGTTATTTCAGGCATCCGGCTCGAGATCCGCAAATGGACGCAGGCGGGCGAGCGGTCGATCGCCGGCTTTGATCCGACCAGCCTCTGCTATTCGCTGGTCGAACGCGGCAATGCTGCGATCGTCACCGATTTCCGCCAGGATGGCGACGGCCTGACCCGTATGCTGATCCTTGACCGCGCCCTGACGCCCGCCAGCACCGGCGCCTTGTCGCAGCGGCTGATCGACATCGAGACCTACCGCACGCTGGCCATGCTCGGCCTGCCGCTGGCGCTGGCCTTGTCCGGCCGCGCCCGTCGTATCGAGGACAGGCTGGCCCAGATCACGCTGGAGATGAAGCTCGCCGAGACCCGCGACAGCCAGAAATTGCTTGCCGACCTGACCGAACTCGCGGCTGAGTTGGAGGCCGACGCGGCGTCGAGCCTCTACCGCTTCGGCGCCAGCCGTGCCTATGACGGCATCGTCGGCGAAAGGCTGGAAGCGCTCGAGGAAGAGGCCGTACAGGGATATGACACCTGGGCGGGGTTCCTGCGGCGGCGCATGGCGCCTGCCATGCGCACCTGCCGTTCGGTCGAGGAGCGTCAGGCCAATCTGTCGCGCAAGCTGACGCGCGCCACCACGCTGCTGCGCACCTGGGTCGATGTCGAGGTCGAGAAGCAGAACCGCGACCTGCTCGCCTCGATGAACAATCGCGCCCGGTTGCAACTGCGCCTGCAGCAGACCGTCGAAGGCCTGTCGGTCGCAGCCGTTTCCTACTATGTCGTCGGCCTCGTCGGCTATGTCGCCAAGGGCGCTTCGATCTTCGGCCATGCCTTCGCGCCCGAAGTGGTCACGGCGGCGTGCGTGCCGCTCGCCATCCTGCTGGTCTGGTGGGGCGTGCGGCGGGTGCGGCGCATGCATTCCGAGCCGGCGAAACATCCGGGCGAGTAGGCGCGCCTTACTTCCCACAGGATAAGGCCTGCCAGCGGCAGATTGCCGCTGCGGAAGGCGTCCGTTGCGTCCGTGTCCGCTCTCGGTCAAAGCGGGGTTTGCAACCGACGCGCTTCACTGGTAAAAGATTTTGACCAGTCAAGCGAGATGAGGCTGCCGATGTCCGGCCTTGCCATGCCCAAGCCAGACGACGCCACGATGCGCCGGCGCGGCGAGATCGTCGCCGACATGCGCATCATCGTGCCGGGCGAGGGCGTGGTCGACGCGGCCAACGAAATGCGCGCCTTCGAGAGCGATGGCCTGACCGCCTATCGGCAATTGCCGTTGGTCGTGGTGCTGCCCGAAACGGTGGCGCAGGTTTCGCGCGTGCTGAAATACTGCAACGACCGCAACATCCGCGTCGTGCCGCGCGGCTCCGGCACCTCGCTGTCGGGCGGCGCGCTGCCGCTGGAGGACGCGGTGCTCCTGGTCATGAGCCGCTTCAACCGCGTTATCGAGATCGATTTCCCCAATCGCATCCTCGTCGCCCAGCCGGGCGTCACCAATCTCGGCATCACCACCGCCGTCGAGCAGGAGGGTTTTTACTACGCCCCCGATCCATCCTCCCAGATCGCCTGCTCGATCGGCGGCAATGTCGCGGAGAATTCCGGCGGCGTGCACTGCCTCAAATACGGCCTGACCGCCAACAATGTGCTCGGCATCGAGATGGTGCTGATGAACGGCGAGGTGGTGCGGCTCGGCGGCAGGCATCTGGACGCGGAAGGCTACGACCTGCTCGGCGTCATGACCGGCTCCGAAGGCCTGCTGGGCGTCGTCACCGAAGTCACGGTGCGTATTCTGAAGAAGCCGGAGACCGCACGTGCGCTGCTGATCGGCTTCCCGACCAGCGAGCAGGGTGGCCAATGCGTCGCCGACATCATCGGCGCGGGCATCATTCCGGGCGGCATGGAGATGATGGACCGCCCGGCGATTCATGCGGCGGAGGATTTCGTCCATGCCGGATACCCCCTGGATGTGGAGGCGCTGCTGATCGTCGAGCTCGATGGGCCCAGCGTCGAGGTCGATCATCTCATCACCGCGGTCGAGGCGATCGCCATCCGCAACGGTTCGACCACCTGCCGCATTTCGCAGTCGGAGCAGGAGCGGTTGAGCTTCTGGGCAGGGCGCAAGGCGGCCTTCCCCGCGGTCGGCCGCATCTCGCCCGACTATTATTGCATGGACGGCACCATCCCGCGCAAGGAACTGCCGCGCGTGCTGGCCGGCATGCGCGAGCTCTCCGAGAAATACGGGCTTGGCGTCGCCAATGTCTTCCATGCCGGCGACGGCAATCTGCATCCGCTGATCCTCTACGACGCCAACGTGCCGGGCGAACTCGATAAGGCCGAAAGTTTCGGCGCGGACATATTGCGGCTGTGCGTCAAGGTCGGCGGCGTCTTGACCGGCGAGCATGGGGTGGGCGTCGAGAAACGCGACCTGATGCCGGAAATGTTCAACGAGATCGACCTCGACCAGCAGATGCGGGTCAAATGCGCCTTCGATCCCAACCATCTGCTCAACCCGGGCAAGGTGTTCCCGCAGCTGCGCCGCTGCGCGGAGCTGGGGCGCATGCATGTGCATCGCGGACAGATGGCGTTTCCGGATATTCCGAGGTTTTGATGGCAGCGTCTCAGAACTTGGGTTCCTCGCCCCCGCAAAGCGGGGGAGAGGTGGCTCGGGCGAAGCCCGAGACGGAGAGGGGGACGCCCGACGTGCCGAGCCGCCGCTCGCCGGAAAAGATTGCTCGCGCACAAGCGCTTCGCCACGGTGACAACCAGGCGGAGGCAACCCTCTGGAATGAGCTGAAAGCCAAAAAGCTGAGTGGGTACAAATTCGTTCACCAGATGCCCATCGGTCCATACTTCGCGGATTTCGCGTGTCGAAAACAACGATTGATTATCGAGTTGGACGGCAGCCAGCACGCCGAAAGCAGCTACGACAGGCGGCGTGACGAATTTATGCGTAACGCAGGCTTCTCGGTTTTGCGCTTCTGGAATCTTGATGTGTTGAAGGACACGAGGAGCGTTTGCGAGACGATCTTTGCAGCGCTGGAAGGACGGCTTTCTGAAGATGTAGTTGCAGCAGATCTGAGGTTTGTTTTCGCTGCCAAGAGCATAGGAGACAGCGCTCTATGATGGCCCCCTCTCCGTCTCGGGCTTCGCCCGAGCCACCTCTCCCCCGCTTTGCGGGGGCGAGGAACTGGGCGCGAACATGACCACCTTCACTCCCACCACCCCTGCCGAAGTCCTCTCCACCGTCGCCTGGGCGGCGGCGGAAGGCTCGCCGCTCGAAATCCTCGGCCATGGTTCCAAGCGCGGCATCGGCCGTCCGCTGCAGACCGAGCACACGCTCGACCTGTCGAAGCTCGCCGGGGTGACGCTCTATGAACCGGCCGAACTGGTGCTGTCGGCAAAGGCCGGCACGCCGCTGGCCGAAATCGAGACGCTGCTGGCTCAAAACGGCCAGCAACTCGCTTTCGAGCCGATGGATTACGGCCCGCTGCTCGGCGGCGAGCCGGGCAAGGGCACGCTTGGTGGTGCGCTTGCAGCGAACCTCTCCGGTCCGCGCCGGCTGAAGGCGGGGGCGGCGCGCGACCATATCCTGGGCATCCACGTGGTTTCCGGGCGCGGCGAGGCCTTCAAATCCGGGGGCCGCGTGGTGAAGAACGTCACCGGTTACGATTTGTCCAAGCTGATGGCCAACAGCTGGGGCACGCTGGCCGTGTTCACCGACGTCACCTTCAAGGTGCTGCCGTCGGCCGAGACCGAGGTTACGCTCGCCGTCCGCGGCCTGCTCGACGATGCGGCCGCCGCGGCCATGGCCCTGGCGCTCGGCTCCAGTGCGGAAGTATCGAGCGCCGCGCACCTGCCGGAGCGGATTGCCGCACGGGTTGCCGCGGGCGTGCTCGGCAATGATGCGGCCACGCTGCTGCGGGTGGAGGGTTTTGGCCCCTCCGTCGCCTATCGCATCGCCGCGCTGAAGGCGTTGCTCGGAGATGCCGGTCCACTGGAGGAGATTTCCAGCGAAGCGTCGGCCGCCCTGTGGCGTGACGTGCGCGATTGCAGGCCTTTCGCGGACAACAGCGACAAACCGGTCTGGCGCGTGTCGATGGCGCCGGCGCAGGCGCACCAGATGGTTCTGACGCTGCGCATGCAGGCGGCCGTCAGCGCCTTCTACGACTGGCAGGGCGGACTGGTATGGCTGCGCATGGAGGAGGGTGACCCGGAAGCGGCGCTGCTGCGCGGACTCCTGAGAAAGCATGGCGGCGGCCATGCGACGCTGGTGCGCGCCGCGCCTTCGCACCGCGCCGCCTTGCCGGTGTTCGAGCCGCAGGCGGCGGCACTTGCTGCGCTCAGCCAGCGGCTGAAGCAGGAATTCGACCCCAAGAACATCCTCAATCCCGGCCGCATGGCCTAGGACTAGAGCGCGATGCAGACCAATTTCTCGCCCGCACAGCTTGCCGACCCGCATGTTGCCGAGTCGGAAAAGATCCTGCGCAAATGCGTGCATTGCGGCTTCTGCACCGCCACCTGCCCGACCTATGTGACGCTGGGCAACGAGCTCGATTCACCGCGCGGGCGCATCTACCTGATCAAGGACATGCTGGAAAACGGCCGTCCGGCCGACAAGGAGATCGTCACCCATATCGATCGCTGCCTGTCCTGCCTCGCCTGCATGACCACCTGCCCGTCCGGCGTCAACTACATGCATCTGGTCGACCATGCCCGCGCCCATATCCAGCAGACCTATAGGCGGCCGCTGCTCGATCGCCTGACCCGCGCCATGCTGGCCTTCATCCTGCCCTATCCCCGGCGTTTTCGCGCCGCACTCAAATTGGCGAAATTGGGCAAGCCGTTCATCGGCCTGTTCGAGAAGATCCCGGCATTGAGGCCGCTTGGCGCAATGCTCAAGCTCGCGCCGGAATCGATCCCGGGAGCATCGCCGATGACTTCGCCGGGCACCCATACCGGGCAGGGGGCAAAGAGGGGCCGCGTCGCCATCCTCACCGGTTGCGCGCAATCGGTGCTCGATCCCGCCATCAACGACACGACCATTTCGCTGCTGACGCGGCTTGGCGTCGAGGTCATGGTGCCGCCGGGCGAGGGCTGTTGCGGCGCGCTCGTCCATCACATGGGCCGCGAGCAAGCCGCCCTTGCTTCGGCAAGGCAAAATGTCGATGCCTGGACCCGCGCCATCGAACAAGGCGGGATCGATGCCATCATCGTCACCGCGTCGGGCTGCGGCACGACCATCAAGGATTACGGTTTCATGCTGCGGCTCGATCCGGCCTACGCCGAAAAGGCTGCACGTGTTTCCGCCCTGGCCAAGGACATTACCGAATACCTGGCTGCCATCGGCCTGCCGGAACCGGTGCGCAAGCCGGGCACGGTCGTCGCCTATCATTCGGCCTGTTCGATGCAGCACGGCCAGAAGATCACCCGACAGCCCCGGGAATTGCTGGCCAAAGCCGGCTTCATCGTGCGCGAGCCGCGCGAAGGGCATTTGTGCTGCGGTTCGGCCGGCACCTACAACATTCTGCAGCCGGATATTTCGGCCAGGCTGCGCGACCGCAAGGTGAAAAACATCGAGGCTACCGGCGCCTCGATCGTCGCCACCGGCAATATCGGCTGCATAACGCAGATCGCATCCGCCGCGAAGCTGCCGGTGGTGCACACGATCAAACTGCTCGACTGGGCCTATGGCGGGCCGAGGCCGGAAGGTGTCGCGGAATCCGGCCTCGTTGCCGCGGAGCGATAAGACGATCGTAGGCGCCGCCCCTCATCCGGCCACCTTCTCCCCGCTGGGGAGAAGCGGTTGGCGCAGGCGTGGGAATCTCCTCTCCCCTCGGGGAGAGGTCAGCCGAGCGAAGCGGAGGCTGGGTGAGGGGGCCTGGCGCCCCCCTGCTCCCTTACTCCGCCGCCAGCTTGTCCGCCGTCCCGTAGGTCGCCTCGTAGAGCGCGCGCTGGCGGCTGAGCGCCACCATCGTGTTGCGCAACAGGATCGCAACGGTGATCGGGCCGACGCCGCCCGGCACCGGCGTGATCCAGGAGGCCACGTCCTTCACGCTGTCGGTGTCGACGTCGCCGACGATATGGGTGGAACCGTCCGGCAGCGTCTCGGAATTGATGCCGATATCGATGACGGCCGCACCGGGCTTTACCATGTCGGCCTTGATCAGGCGCGGCTTGCCGACGGCGACGAACAGCGCGTCGGCGCGGCGCGCGTGCGCGGCGACCGAGCGCGTCATGTGATGGCAGACCGTGACCGTCGCGCCCTCGCTCATCAAGAGGAAGGCGATCGGCTTGCCGACGATCTCGGAGTGGCCGACGATCACCACCTCCAGGCCCTTGAGGTCGAGGCCGGTTTCCTTCAGCAGTTCGACCGAGGCGGCCGCCGTGCAGGGCGCCAGATCGAGCTGGTTGTAGACGATGTTGCCGATCGAGGCCGGATGCATGCCTTCGACGTCCTTCAGCGGATGCACCGCCGCCTGCAACGTCCTGATCGGGATATGTGCCGGCACCGGCCGCTGGATGATGATGCCGGTAACGCGCGGATCGGCGTTCAGGCCGTGGATCGCCGCTTCCAGTTCGCCCGCGGTAATCGTGGCGGGAAAGCGCCGTTCTTCGAAATCGATACCCGCCAGCTCCGCCTTGGCGCGCTGGTTGCGTACGTAGACATCAACCGCCGCCGTATCGCCGACGGTGATCGACACCAGCTTGGGTGGGAAACCTTCGGCTCTCGCGATCGCCGCATCCTCGCGTACGGCGGCGATGATGCGCCGGGCAACCGGGCCGCCCTTGAGATAGCGGCTGTCGTCGGACAGTGACATGATCGGACTCTTCTGACCTGGGCGTTGCCTTGCCATAGCAAAAGAACAGCGGCAATGGCAGCACGAATGCGAACCGTCATGCCTCTTGCGCGACGTGTGGGCGTGGCAGTGTTTCGTCCGAAACGGAAAGGGCAGCACGGTTTCCCGTGCTGCCCCTTCTGACCGGCCGCATCCCCATACGGCCCGTCCCCCGTTATTTCTTCCGATCCGGGGAAGCGCTGCGCTTCCGGATCGGGTGATTCGCAGCAACTATTATATCACCTCGACAGTGGTTCCGACATTGACCCGTTCGTAAAGGTCGACGACATCCTCGTTACGCATGCGGATGCAGCCCGACGACACGGCGCCGCCGATCGTCCAGGGCTGGTTGGTGCCGTGGATGCGATATTCCGTATTGCCGAGATAGAGCGCGCGCGCGCCGAGCGGGTTCTCCATGCCGCCGGCCAGGTAGGTCGGCAGGTAGCGCCCCTTGGCGGCCTCGCGCTTGATCATCGCGGCCGGCGGGCGCCAGTCCGGCCACTCGCGCTTGTTGGTGATCTTGTGCGTACCCGACCATTCGAAGCCGGGCTTGCCGGTGCCGACGCCATAGCGCCGCGCCTTGCCGTTCTTCTCGACCAGATAGAGGAAGTTCTCGCGGGTATCGATGACGATGGTGCCCGGCTTCTGCGTGCCGTCATAGGCGACTTCCTGCGGCAGGTAGATCGGGTTGATGTGGGGGCGCATTACCATGCGCTTGGCCGGTGCCTGCACGGCCGCCGTCTGCACGCGGTCGGGCCGCGCCGGCTGCGCATAACGCGGGCGCGGCTGCTGCGTGACCTGCCGGTTCTGCCGCACGATGCCCGGCGCATGGCCAAGCTGCAGCACCCAGGGGGCGGAAAGGTCGGGGCTCACCATCACCGGCGGTCTGTCGGCATAGCGGTCTCCGGCCGTGGAAGGTGTGACGCCGGCAGCAAACGCAGCCACGGCGCCGAGCACGGGAAACAAAACTCTCTTCATCGGGAAAGCACCTTGATCGTCTGACAAACCGGGTGGAAACGGCCTCCCGGTTCAGCGATCATTGGCGCGGGAACAGCAACCGAAACATGAATCGGAATGTGTAAAATGCGGAACTGTCGGTAAACCTTTCGGTGTGGTTACCGCCGCGTTCAGGAATCTGGTAAAGCCAAGGTAAAGCCGCGCAACCAGCGCGTTAACGAATGGATTCTCGCCATGGACAATGAAAAAACCGGCCTTCTCGCCGGCCCCGACGGTGTTGCGCGCTGCTTCTGGCACGGCAATCTGCCCGACTATCTGCATTACCACGACCATGAATGGGGCCGCCCGGTGGCGGACGACCGCCGGCTGTTCGAGAAGATCTGTCTCGAAGGGTTCCAGTCGGGCCTGTCCTGGCTGACCATCCTGCGCAAGCGGGAGAATTTTCGCGCCGCTTTCGCCGGCTTCGATTTCGACAAGGTCGCCGCCTTCACCGAGAAGGATGTCGAGCGCCTGCTCGGCGATGCCGGCATCATCCGCCATCGCGGCAAGATCGTCTCGACCATCAACAACGCCAAACGCGCCCGCGAAATGGTCGACGAATTTGGCTCGCTGGCTGCCTGGTTCTGGAAGTTCGAACCCGGCAAGGAGGAACGGCCGCAGGTCGTCGACCTCGCCCATCTGCGCGCCAATCCGACCACGGCGGTCTCGATCCGCATTTCCAAGGACCTGAAAAAGCGCGGCTGGACCTTCGTCGGCCCGACCACGGTCTACGCCTTCATGCAGGCGATGGGCCTCGTCAACGATCATCTCGAGGGATGTGTGTGCCGCAAGCAGGTCGAAAAGGAGCGGAAGGCTTTTAAACGGCCGAGATAGCCTCAGCTGCCATTGGCACTTCCCAGAAACAGGCCGGCGACGATCGCGACCACGGTGGCGACCGTCGGATAGATCACCAGCAGGCCGGTCACCAATGCATCGCGCATGGAAGGCCCCTTGCCGGTATCGGCGGAAACCTCGAACGGTCCGGCCGGCTGGCCGATCATCCTGGGGGCATGGACATCTGCCGCGCGCAGGCGTGCCGGCATGTCGCCCGCATCCCTGTTATCCTGAAATTCCACCCTGTTATCCTGAAATTCCACCGCGCTGATCATGTCCCGACCCCTTCATTGCGGTGCGCTGTATCGGCCTCGATTATGTCGGCACGATGCCGCGCCGATGGCGGGATTGTTTCATTTTCGGTGCGTTTTTGTTTCAGATCCGGCCCCTCTCCACTTCTCCCGCAGGGGGGCGAAGGCCGAGGCGCCGGCCCTTGCCGCACAAAGCTGCTTCGGTTAGGACACGCCCGTTGCGAAAATCGCAACATTGTTGACCTTCAAGCATCACGAAACACCGGGCGAACCCCATGGCCGACAAATCGGAAAAGACGAAAGCGCGGCTGCCGCGCGGTTTTGCCGACCGCAGCGCCGAAGACATCCGCGCCGTCGAGAAGATGATGGCGACGATCCGCTCGGTCTACGAACTCTACGGTTTCGAACCCGCCGACCAGCCGCTGATCGAATACACCGATGCGCTCGGAAAATTCCTGCCCGACCAGGACAGGCCGAACGAGGGTGTGTTCTCCTTCCAGGACGACGACGACCAGTGGCTGTCGCTGCGCTACGATCTGACCGCGCCGACGGCGCGCTTCGTCGCCGAGAATTTCGAGCGCTTGCCAAAACCCTATCGCAGCTATCGTTCCGGCTGGGTGTTCCGCAACGAGAAGCCCGGTCCCGGCCGCTTCCGCCAGTTCATGCAGTTCGACGCCGACACGATCGGTACGCCGGGCGTCGCGGCCGACGCCGAGATGGCGATGATGATGGCCGATGTCATGGAAGCGCTCGGCATCAAGCGCGGCGACTACGTCATCCGCGTCAACAACCGCAAGGTGCTGGACGGCGTGCTCGAGGCGATCGGCCTCGGCGGCGAAGAAAATGCCGGCCGCCGGCTTACCGTGCTGCGCGCCATCGACAAGCTGGACAAGCTCGGGCCGGAAGGCGTCCGATTACTGCTTGGCCCGGGGCGCTGGGACGGCGGCAAGGAAGGCGAGGGCGACTTCGCCAAGGGCGCCGGGCTGGATGATGCGCAAGCCGAGGCGGTTCTTCTGGCGACCGCACGCAATGCGCAGGCCGGCCAGGATGCCAGCGTCAGTGCGAACGCCGTCTACCAGGAGGGCGTTGGCGAGCTCGCGACCATCGAGGCCCTGGTCAGGGCGGCGGGATACGGCGAAGATCGCGTCGCCATGGACCGCTCCGTTGTGCGCGGCCTCGAATACTACACCGGTCCGGTCTTCGAGGCCGAGCTCCTGGCCGAGATCCCCAACGAGGATGGCCAGATCGTGCGCTTCGGTTCGGTCGGCGGCGGCGGCCGCTATGACGGGCTGGTGTCGCGCTTCCGCGGCGAGCCGGTGCCGGCGACCGGCTTTTCGATCGGCGTCTCCAGGCTGATGACGGCGCTGAAGAACCTCGGCAAGCTCGACAGCGCCGACGTGATCGCGCCGGTCGTCGTGCTGGTCATGGACAAGGACACCGAAAGCCTCGGCCGTTACCAGAAGATGGTGGGCGAGCTCCGCGCCGCAGGCATCCGCTCCGAAATGTATCTCGGCGGCGCCGGCATGAAGGCGCAGCTCAAATATGCCGACCGCCGCGGCTGCCCGGTGGCGGTCATCCAGGGCGGCGACGAGCGCGCCAAGGGCGAATTGCAGATCAAGGACCTGATCGAAGGCGCGCGGCTGTCGGCCGAGATCACGGATAACGCCGAATGGCGCGCCGCCCGCCCGGCGCAGGTCACGGTGCCGGAAGGCGAGCTGGTTGCGCAGGTGAAGAAGATACTGGCGGCGCAGGCCTCCGATCATGCGAAGGATGGCGCTTGAGCGCCCCCCTCTGGCCTGCCGGCCATCTCCCCCTCAAGGGGGGAGATTGGACGTCGTTTGGGCTTTCGCCAATCTCCAGCGTTGAAGAGGCGCCAAGCCTCAAGCTGCCGATCTCCCCCCTTGAGGGGGAGATGTCCGGCAGGACAGAGGGGGGGGCCTCGCGCCCAACCTATCAATGACCTCCCGCTATCCCGCCATCTCCGCCGACATCGCCAACCTCTTCGCCGCCCGCGACACGCACGCCGTCGAGGTCGCCGTGCTGCAGCCGGCCGATCCCTTCCTCGACATGGCGGGCGAGGATTTGCGCCGCCGCATTTTCCTGACCGAGAGCGAGACCGGGCAGACGCTCTGCCTGCGGCCGGAATTCACCATTCCCGTTTGCCTCGACCATATCGCCAGCCAGGCCGGTACGCCGCGCCGTTACTCCTATCTGGGCGAGGTGTTCCGCCAGCGCCGCGAAGGCGGCAACGAGTTCTTCCAGGCCGGCATCGAGGATCTCGGCGACCGCGACACGGCTGCGGCCGATGCCCGTTCGGTGGCCGATGCGCATGCGCTGCTGTCCCTGGCGCTGCCGGACCAGAAGCTGGCGATCACGCTCGGCGACCAGGCCGTCTTCGAGGCGGTGCTGGCGGCTCTCGGCCTGCCGCGCGGCTGGCGCATGCGGCTCGCCCGCGCCTTCGGCTCGGCGCCGATGCTGGAGGCAGCCCTTGCCGATCTCGCCAACCCGCCGCGCAACAGCCAGCTCTCCGGCCCGGTCGCGGCACTCGTGCTCGACGGTGACCTGGACGGTCTCTCCGCGCATATAGCCGGCGGCATGGAAGAGGCCGGCCTGTCGGCTTCGGCTGGACGCGCGCCGGCCGATATCGCGCGGCGGCTGATCGAAAAGGCCGAGCTGCGCAGCGTGCGGCTGTCCGACGAAGCCTTCGCGGCGTTGAAGACCTTTCTGGCGATCGACGTGCCGCTCGACGCGGCGACACGGGCGCTGGAGAGCTTTGCCGCCGACGCGGGCCTATCGCTGGGTGCCGCGCTGGAAAAATTCGCGGCGCGCGCCAACGCAATCGAGGCACATGGCTTGCCGGCGCAAGGAATCCGCTACGATGCCGCTTTCGGGCGCCCGCTCGATTACTACACCGGCGTGGTCTTCGAGATCGCGGCACAGGATGCCGACCGGCCGCTGGCCGGCGGCGGCCGCTACGACCGGCTGCTGACGCTGCTCGGCGCGAAGACGCCGATCCCCGGCGTCGGCTTCTCGGTCTGGCTCGACCGCATCGAGGCATTGCGGGAGCACGCGCGATGATCACGCTGGCGATCCCGTCCAAGGGCCGGTTGAAGGAGCAGGCGCTGGAGGTGCTGGCAAAAGCCGGCCTCGCCATCAGCCTGCCCGGTGACGAGCGCAAATATCACGCCCGCGTCGAAAGCATGGACAATGTCGAGGTCGTTTTCCTGTCCGCCTCCGAAATATCGGGCGAGATCGGGCAAGGGGCCGTCGATCTCGGCATCACCGGCGAGGACCTCGTGCGCGAGAACCTCGCCGACTGGGAGGCGCGCGCCGAAATCGTCGCCCGTCTCGGCTTCGGCCATGCCGATGTCGTGGTGGCCGTGCCCGACATCTGGCTCGATGTCGAGACCATGGCCGACCTCGATGATGTCGCCGCCGATTTCCGCCAGCGTCACGGAAGGCGGCTCAGGATCGCCACCAAATACTGGCGGCTGACCCAGCAATTCTTCTCGCAAAAGCACGGCATCCAGGTCTATCGCATCGTCGAGAGCCTGGGCGCCACCGAGGGCGCGCCGGCGGCCGGCCTTGCCGACGTCATCGTCGACATCACCACCACGGGCTCGACCCTGCGCGCCAACCATCTCAAGGTGCTGGCCGACGGCGTCGTGCTGCGGTCGCAGGCGTGCCTTGTCGCGTCGCGAAAGGTGCGTTCCACGGCCGACGAGGCGATCCTGCGCGACATAGCGGCGAGCATGGCCTCGGTGAAGGCATAGCCCGTCCAGCATGCCTCGGCGATCGTCGTGCCTGGCGGCGGACAAATTTTGTTCTTGCTTTGTGCCGGCAACTATGCTACAAATATCGGTATGGTGATGATTTGCGCCACCCGCCCGTCGAGGCGGGTTTTTCGTTTCTGCGCCATTCTCACGACCCTGGAAGGCGGCGCGGCCCGCCTTCCGAAGCCCGCCCTACCTTCGGCGGGATTTCCACCGTCCCGGCAGGCTGATAGGCTCGGATGTTCTGGGAGGAGAGAGCGATGCCGGTCAATCTCGACGAGCTGAAGAACGCCACCAATCTGCGCGGACGCGGCGCGTACGCCGGCAGCGTCTTTGTCGCGCCCGTCGACGGCAAGGCGCATGTCTCCGGTGAGCGCGCCGTGCCGCTGCTCGACAAGACCATCCCCGCGCTGTTCTCCGACACGGCCGTCAAATACGCCACGCTCGATGCCGCCGTCTTCGTCGGCCAGGACAAGCGCTTCACCTGGAGCGAGCTGTCCGACACGGTGGATGCGCTGGCCGCCGGCTTCCTGGCGCTGGGCCTCGAAAAGGGCGATCGCGTCGGCATCTGGTCGCCCAACCGCTGGGAATGGCTGGTGACGCAATTCGCCACCGCCCGCATCGGCCTCATCCTGGTCAACATCAACCCGGCCTACCGGCTCACCGAGCTGGACTATGCGCTGAACAAGGTCGGCTGCAAGGCTCTGGTCACCGCGGCCAGCTTCAAGAGCTCGGATTATCTCGGCATGATCGAGACGCTGGCGCCGGAGATCGCGAAGGCGACACCCGGCGAGCTCAAGGCGCAGAAGCTGCCGGCGCTCAGGATCGTCATCCGCATGGGCGAGGAGAACTCGCCAGGCATGTTCAACTTCGCCGATGTGCTGGCCATGGCGGGGCGCGACGAGCATGACAGCCTCGACCGCATCTCCGAAGGGCTGAAGCCGGACGATGCCATCAACATCCAGTTCACCAGTGGCACCACGGGCGCGCCCAAGGGCGCGACGCTGACCCACAACAACATCGTCAACAACGGCAATTTCGTCACCTCGGCGATCAAGTTGACGGTGGACGACCGGCTTTGCATTCCCGTGCCGCTCTACCATTGCTTCGGCATGTCGATGGGCACGATGGGCTGCGTCACCAAGGGCGCGACCATGGTCTTTCCCGGCGAGGGCTTCGATGCCGGCGCGACATTGAACGCCGTGGCGCAGGAGCGCTGCACCGGTCTCTACGGCGTGCCGACCATGTTCGTCGGCCTGCTCGACCATCCCGATTTCGCCGCCTTCGACCTGTCCAGCCTGCGCACCGGCATCATGGCCGGCTCGCCATGCCCGATCGAGGTGATGAAGAAGGTGGTGTCGCTGATGCACATGTCCGAAGTGACCATCGCCTACGGAATGACCGAGACCAGCCCGGTCTCGTTCCAGAGCAGCGTCGACGATCCCCTGGAAAAACGCGTCTCGACCGTCGGGCGCGTTCATCCCCATGTCGAGGTCAAGGCCATCGATGCCGATGGCGCAACCGTCGCGGTCGGTGCGCCGGGCGAACTCTGCACGCGCGGCTATTCCGTGATGAAGGGCTATTGGGACGACGACGACAAGACCCGCGAGGCGATCGATGCCGACGGCTGGATGCATACGGGCGACCTCGCCACGATCGACGCCGAGGGCTATTGCAACATCGTCGGCCGGGTCAAGGACATGGTCATCCGCGGCGGCGAGAATGTCTATCCGCGCGAGGTCGAGGAGTTCCTCTACCGCCATCCCAAGGTGAGGGAAGTGCAGGCGTTCGGCATTCCCGACGCCAAATATGGCGAGGAGCTCTGCGCCTGGATTGTGCTCAAGCCCGGCCAGATCGCCACCGAGCAGGAGATCAAGGCCTTCTGCGCCGGCCAGATCGCGCATTACAAGGTTCCGCGTCACATCCGCTTCCGCACGGAATTGCCGATGACGGTGACCGGCAAGCCGCAGAAATTCCTGATGCGCCAGGCGATGGTGGAGGAACTGGGGCTGGTGACGCAGAAGACCGCGTGAGGACATTTCCGGGCGCCGGGGTGGGCTGCGTGGGGCAGGAAGGCGCGGTTGCCAAGACAATTGTGAATGTCGCGTTTGGGGCCGAGAGTGGTCAGTCGGGCTTCAGGATGGCACGAGCCAGAAAGCTGACATTCCGCCGGCGACCCATTGCGGGCACGCAATTTGACTTACACGGACACAATGCCCCAAATCCATGACGAGATGGACGTCCATATGGATGGATCGGGACCTCAATGGCAGCTTATGAGATTTTCGACGTAGATATCAGTGATCCGGTCGATACCAAGAATTCATGACGGGCGTGAAGTCTGCTTGGAATTAGCCGGAGCCGAATCTCTGGCGCAAGGTCGAGCACGACTATGTGTAATTTGCGAAATTAGCTTGTACATGGATATATACGATGAGCTATGAGTTTGATTTCGCGGACGTCTTTGCCGCATGGCCCGAGCTAGCACAAGGCGCGCTCAATACTCTTGTCATGTCCGGCCTTGCAATGGCCATAGGCATGGTCGTTGCGGTTGCCGGCGCGCTCGGCAAGACCTCCGGCCCAAAGCCGTTACGTATCGTCATAGATGCCTATATCGAGTTGATCCGGAACACACCGTTCCTCATCCAGATTTTCATGATCTTCTTCGGCCTGCCGTCGCTAGGCATTCGCCTATCTTCCAATACGGCTGCGGTGATAGCGCTGGTCGTCAATGTCGGCGCCTACGGCATCGAGATCATCCGCGCCGGCATTGAAAGTATCGGCAAGGGCCAGATCGAGGCAGGCCGGGCGCTCGGCCTGAAGCCGCTCCAGATTTTCCGCCTCATCGTACTCAAACCCGCGATCCAGGCGATCTATCCTTCGCTCACCAGTCAGTTCATCCTGCTCCTACTGAATTCCAGCGTCTGCTCGGCTATTGCCGCTACCGAATTGACGGCCGCCGCCGGCGACATCCAATCGCGGACTTTCCGCTCGTTCGAGGTGTATTTCGTCATCACCTGTATGTACTTCGTCATGTCCCTGTTCTTCTGGGGCGTGTTTGGCGCAATCGAGAGAGCCCTGCTGCGCAAGCCGGCGCGGCAATAGGAGGCGACCGTGCGCGAACTTAGTTCCGGCGACATTCTCTATATTATCGGCGCTGTCCGCTGGACGCTGCTTCTGTCGATCATCGCTTTTATAGGCGGTTCCATCGGTGGCGTGCTTGTCGCACTCGCGCGTACCGGCGAGTTCCCGTGGCTGCGAATGCTCGTATCTGGCTACATCAAGGTCTTTCAGGGCACACCGCTTCTGATGCAGCTTTTCCTCGCCTTCTTCGCGCCCGGCATCTTCGGTATCTCCGTCGATCCCTGGACGGCGGCGGCGCTTGGCCTGTCGCTCCACGCCAGCGCCTTCTTAGGCGAAATATGGCGGGGCGCCATCGAGGTCGTCCCGGGGGGCCAATCTGAAGCCGCGACGGCTCTGGGGCTGCGTTACTGGCCGAAAATGATGCTGGTCATCGCACCGCAGGCTGTACGGATCGCCATTCCTCCAACTGTCGGCTTTTTGGTACAGCTCATCAAAGGGACTTCGCTTGCTTCCATCATCGGTTTCGTCGAACTGACGCGCGCTGCGCAGGTAGTGAACAATGCAACCTTTCATCCATTCACGATTTTCGGGCTTGTGGCACTGGCCTATTTTGTCGTTTGCTGGCCGCTGTCGGCCTACAGCAGACGCATGGAGCGTAAGCTTGGCGTCGCCGGACGCTGAAAACGGCAAACGCGGATCGCAGAGCAGTCGAAACTAACATCCTGGGAGAAATGTGTATGACGATCTTGAACTCGATCACGCGACGCGGTTTCGCCACACTCTTCGCGGCCGGCATGACCACAGCGTTTCTGAGCACTAGCACAGCCAGCGCCGCAACTCCCGACGAAATCAAGCAAAGCGGCACCCTCCGAGTTGGCGTTCTAGTCGACTATCCGCCGTTTGGCGGCACCGATGCCAACCAGCAGCCTGCGGGCTACGACGCCGATGTCGCAGCGCTTCTGGCGAAATCGCTCGGCGTGAAACTAGAGCTTGTTCCCGTCACTGGCCCCAACCGCATTCCCTATCTTTTGACCAATAAGATCGACGTGCTGATCGCTACCTTCGGCATCACAGCCGAGCGAGCTAAGCAGGTGTTGTTTTCCAATCCCTATTCCGCGCTGACGATCTATGTGCTTGCCCCGAAAAGTCTGAAGGTTAAAGGTCCGGAAGATCTCAAATCCGTCAGCATCGGCGTCGCGCGCGCATCGACGCAGGATACAGCTATTACGGCGATGGCCCCGCAGGGGACAGAAATCAAGCGCTTCGACGACGACGCCACTGCACTGCAGGCGCTCATTTCCGGACAAGTGCAGGCGCTCGGCGCTTCCAACACCATCCTGGCGCAACTCACCAAAGACTATCCGAAAATGGAGATCGAGCCGAAGATTACGCTGAAGTCCCAGGCGAACGGCATGGCATTCAGCAAGTCCAATACGGCGCTGCAGGAATACGCGAACACATTTATTGCCGAGATCGAAAAGAATGGCGAGCTGTCTAAAATCAACGAACGCTGGTTCGGCGCTCCCCTTGGCGAGTTGCCGCCGATGCCCAAACTCTAGTCAACGTGATCGGCACGATCTGAATCACGGACGGGCATGCGGCGTCTTCTCCTTATCGTCATCAAGGGCGCGTGGACCGTGAATACTGGGACACGCGTCACGTACGCACCACCGCATGCATGCAGCAGGAAACAGAAACGAAATCCTCCCCGGGATACAGAAAAAGTCAGGCGGGAGTGGAAGCGCCTCGTGTTGCTTTGAACTGTTGAGCGCTTCCCGCCACGCGTCCGACGCAGAAGCGGGAAGTCTCCGTCTCTCCCGGACTTACGCCTTGGCGGCGTTCTGTGCAGCCACGAATACATCGCGTGCGGACGTCGTACCCGCTACGTGCTCCGTTCCCTCGACGCCGAGGTCCATCCACCCTGCATTCACGGCTTCGAACATTTCTTCGGCAGGTCCGGAGTGGCCTTTCGGGATGCCGAATTGCTCGAAGGCTTCCGCCCACCCTGCGCGCGGGATCGCAAAGGCTTTCACGTCGCGATTCAGGACTTCGCCCAACTGGCCCGCGACTTCATCCGCGGTGACCATCGAACCAAGCTCGACGAAGCGCCGCCCCGACCACGCCGGTCCGGTCAAAAGGGTTGCGACCGCCGCGCCTATGTCGTTCGTTGCGACCATGGTCGATTTCCGGTTTGTCGGATTGTAGTAGACCGGTAGCGTTCCGCCCTGCGCAACCTGCAAGCCGTAGAGGAAGTTTTCGAAGAAACCGCCGGCGCGCACAAATGCGACTGGCGATTTCAGGTCGCGAAACCCTTGCTCCAGAAGCGACAAGGCCGCGATCACCCCGTGCCCGCTGGTTCGGTTCGCACCCATAGACGAAAGCGCAACCACTCGCGGCGGCGCTGCCTTGGTGAGCGCCTCGACATAGTTTGCAATCACGCCCTTTGCTTCCTTGTAATCGGGCGACGGCGCCCAGACAGGGGGCAACATGACGAACGCGCCTTCGACGCCTTTGAGCGCTCGCTCGATGGCTGCCGGATCATTCCAATCGCCGTCAACCAGTTCCACGCCCTGGTTCGCCCAGTTAACCGCCTTCTCGCGGTCGCGGACCAGCGCGCGCACCTTCTTGCCTTGCGCCAGCAAATGCCTTGCCGTCGCGCCGCCAACTTTTCCCGTGATTCCCGTTACTAGAAACATGTGTTTTCTCCTGATGTTGAGGGACGGGGCGCTACCCCGGTTGGTTCAATGGATGAGCGGTAGAATGGCCCGGACTCGGGGATCGCGCAGATAGAGGCCGCCCCATGTCAGCGCTCCCAGAAGCAGCGAAATGATCTCCGGCGGCGACCCCAACTCACCGATGCGGACATGGGCGCAGATGGCACCGCCCAAAAAGCCCGTCACCAGGATCGCGCCGAGTACGGCGGTGGCCGGAATGGCGTAAAGGATGGCGCAGGCGAGGATGATCGGACCCACGACACGGGTCAGGTCCATCGCGAACCCGGTTTCCTGCAACATGCTCGCGATCTGTGCCGGCGCGAAAAGCTGAATGGTGCCGTCTGCCACCAGGACGATGACGACAAACGCGCTCATGATCCGGCCGGCCCACGGGGCGCGATGCAAGGTCATGGTTTCGGCTGTCTGGCGCTGGTTCATGGTTTCGGACATTTGTCGTTCTCCGATGGGGAGATCCCATATCCGAAACTTACTGTGCCTCCTGAGTGTGATAAACACCGAGGAAATGAACCAACTGTTCTCATTCTAGAAAACAATACGAGGCACGAAGATGCAGAATCTCGAACCCGTCCTCATTTTCATAACGGTAGCGGAAATGGGGAGCTTCACCCGCGCGGCCGATAGCCTGGGCATCCAGAAGGGGAGGGCCTCGACGGCGGTCCGGAAACTGGAAGAAGATGTCGGTGTCAGGCTCCTGCACCGCACGACGCGCAGCGTGCGGTTGACGGAGGACGGGCGCGCATTTCATGCCCGTGCCCGCGATCTGCTTGCTGAAGTCGATGATCTGCACTCGATGTTCGCAGGCGATCGCGTGGCGCTTCGCGGGCGTTTACGGGTCGATCTTCCGACCGAAGTGGCGCGCACGACGATCGTCCCGGCCTTGCCGGATTTCATGGCGGCTCACCCCGAGTTGGAGCTGGAGCTGTCGAGTAGCGACCGGCAAGTCGATCTGGTTCAAGAGGGGTTTGACTGCGTGTTGCGGCTTGGTCCCATCCGAGACGAGACGCTGATTGCCCGCCCGTTGGGCCTGTTGCGCATGGTCAACGCCGCCAGTCCCGCCTATCTGGCGCGCTATGGCATCCCTCGATCGCTGGACGACCTCCGGTGCCAGGAACATCGGACAGTTCATTTTTCGACGATGCTGGGCGCGAGGCCCCATGGATGGGAATATCCGGACGGCGACAGCTACGCGACGCTTCAGTTGCCAGGCGCGCTACACGTCAACAGCGCGCAGACCTACGATGCTGCTGCCGTCGCCGGCCTTGGCCTGATTCAGGCGCCACTCCTGGGGATTGGCCAATATTTGAAGAGTGGAGCGCTGGTGGAGATCATGCCCGATTTGCGTCGCCGGGCGATCCCCGTGTCCTTCGTCGTCGCACATCGCAGCAATCTGTCGCGCCGAGTCCGCGCATTCATGAAATGGATCAAAGATGTGCTGACGCCGTATCTGGAATAGCGGGACGAACATCTTCGTCCGGCCTCGAAATCACCATTCCGAGTGTGTCTGCCGGTCGGCGGTCGGCGGCCCAACAGAATGCGACAGCTAAGCCGGCGAACCAGACATCAGGTCTCGCCGCTCGCAACCTATCTGGGGCCGCCCGTCTGGACGCAATCGGGGAGAGAGGAACCGTCCTCTCTCCCCCAAATCCTCACGGGCGAACGCGGATGACCGTTTTCCCAGCGCGTCGCTCGGTCGAGTTGAAGGCGGCGATCGCTTCGTCGAGGGTTGCGACTTTGCCGATGTTCGTCCGCAGTCGGCCGTCCCGCACCCGCTGGACGATCTCGCTGAGCTGAGCACGATTGGACTCGACGATGAAGTCGACCGCCAGGCCATCCACGGGCCGCGCGTCGGTCGGTCCGACGACGGTCACCAGCGTACCTCCGGCTCGGATCAGCGCCGCGGACCGTTTCTGGATGTCGCCGCCAATGACATCGAACACC
This sequence comes from Mesorhizobium sp. BR1-1-2, assembly GCF_020165435.1. NCBI lineage: Bacteria > Pseudomonadati > Pseudomonadota > Alphaproteobacteria > Hyphomicrobiales > Phyllobacteriaceae > Mesorhizobium > Mesorhizobium sp. BR1-1-2. The sequence goes on along the minus strand of NZ_JAIUID010000010.1, from coordinate 101,395 downwards.
AGATCGATGCCGCGCACGTCTTCCAGGGCGTCGTTCTCGAGGTCGACGAATTCATTCGCGCCGAAATCGAGCGCCTTCTGACGGTCGGCAGAGCGTCCGGTACCGATGACGTAGGCGCCGGCCTCTCGTGCGAGCTGCGTCACCATCGACCCGACGGCGCCGGCCGCACCATGCGCAAGGACGCTCTGCCCCGCCTGAAGGCGGCCATGCTGAAACAGTCCCTGCCACGCGGTCAGGCCCGAGATCGGCAGGCTCGCGCCCACCGTGAACTCGACGTCGCCCGGCAATGGCGCGAGGTTGCGAGCCTCGATGGCTATATACTCGGCAAGGGTGCCGTCGCGATGCCAGTCCGCGATGCCGAACACCCGCTGACCGATTGAAAGCCCCGTGGTGCCGTAGCCGAGCGCAGTGACCACACCGGCCAGCTCATGGCCGAGGATCGACGGCGTCCGGTCGCGGAAGGCTCGATCGGCCCAGGTCGAGGGCCACTCCAGTTCGGTGTTGACGAATCCCGCCGCATGAACCTGTACGACGACATCGTTTATCGCTGCCTGCGGCTCGGGCCGCTCCACCAGCTTCATCCCGGCCGTTCCTGCGGCCTGGTCCGTCACTACGATCGCTTTCATGGGAATTGTCTCCTCAGACATTTCTTGGTTCGGGGTAATTTACGGCGTGGAAGGACTTTTCGATCTCTCACGCAGTTCTTGCCTTTGTAGCCTCCGTAAGATCTTGACTTGGCTGGCGATTATGCAAAGTCCAGCACATCGGCCACCGGCATGCGCGGCTTCTGCGGCCAGTTGCCGGCTCGCTCCGGCCCTACGGTCAGCAGCATGACCGGCACTTCGTCTTCGGCCAGGCCGAACTCGCGGTGCACCGCCTCGGCGTCGAAACCGATCATCGGCGTCGAACCCAGGCCCAGCGAACGGGCCGCGTAGATGATCGCCGCGGTGCCGAAGGTCGCCGAGCGCACGGCTTCGTCGCGCTGGCGCTGCGGCTGATCGTCATACAGACCGCGAGCGGGGATCTCCCATTCCGGCACCAGCTGCGCCGGCATGATACCGGCTTCCACCACGGGCGCCAGACGGTCGGGGACGGTGCTGGCATCGGCCAGCCTGCCGATGATGATGAAAGCCACGGCCGCTTCGGTGATCGCGGGCTGGTTCCAGGCGATCGGACGCAGCCGCGCCTTGGCTTCTGCCGAGCGTACGGCAATGAAGCGCCAGTTCTGCAGGTGGAAGGAGGTTGGCGCGGACGTGCCGATACGCACCAGGTCGCGGATCTGGTCGTCGCTCAGGGTGGCAGCAGGGTCGTAGTACTTGGCGGCACTGCGGCTCAGGATCGTTTCGATGACGGCATTCGTCGCGAATGCGTTTTCGCTCTTTCCGGTCTCCCCGAGGCTTTCGGCGGCTACGCGGGTTGCGGGTCCGGTGGTGGCGAGGCAGTTCATTGGATGGCTCCCTTATCAAGTGATTGAGGAGCCTAATTTACGAGGAGGAGTGATTATTTCGAGACTGAATTGGCTCAATCTAATGCGTGAAAGGATCAAACTGTGCCTTCCCGATTCCAAGCCGCGGTCTTACTCGCCCTTGTGCGCCAGCCGCCGCCACTCCCCCGGCGTCATTCCCATCCTTTCGGCGAAGACGCGCCGGAATGCCGAAACGGATTGATATCCAACGGTCTCGGCCACGGCCTCGGTGCTGATCCCCGGCTTCTTCAACTCGTTGGCTGCCAGGCTCATGCGCAGATCGGTCAACAAATCGAGGGCGGAGCGACCCAGCTTGTCCTGGAACTGGCGCATGAACGTAGCGCGCGACATCCCGCACAAATCGGCCAGATCGGGCAGTTTCCAGGGCCGCGCCGCATCGGCGAACATCGCGGAAATGGCTGGAGCAAGCCGTGGATTGCCGGCCAGGGCCAACAAGCCTTCGGGGGCTTTCCCGGATTGGCTCGCCGCGCGCAGCACCAGTGTGAACAGGGCCGAAGAAAGCGCGTTGAGAATGGCGCGTCCTCCGGCTCTGTCACCGGCGGATTCCATTCGCATCAGCCTCACCAGACCGGCCAGCTGGCTGGAGGCGGAGCCGATGCCTTTTTCTTCATCGCCGTCCATGGACCGCGCCACCAAATTCGCAGGCAGGTAGTTGCGGACCAGCCGATCATGGGGCGGTGCGATAAAAAATCGCCCGCACAGCAGATCCAGTTGCTCGCCCCGGCCATCGTTCTCGCTCAGCATCCATCCGGCAGCCCCCCGGCGTTGCTGGGTAGGGATTGGTGTTTGCCCGCTACCGTCGTGCAGTACATGCGCCGCGCCGTGAGGCAGCAGCACAATATCTCCGCTCACCAGCTCCCTTGCTGCTGTCGTGTCCGGATCCTCCAAAATGGCTCGGCCCTTGACTATGACATGGTAGGGAATTTCGTTGGCGGCAGCCTTGCTCCAGGCAACGCGCCACGGCGCACCGTAGGCGCAGCGGACCTCGAGCTGGCCGGTGACGGTGATGATTTGCAAGAGATGGCTGAGCCAGTCCGCTTCAGACATTGGACCTCGAGAACCGGAGATAGTGAAGCATCTTATCGCAATTGTGCACTGGTTCTATCTGTCGCTCACATTTCCAACCTGGCTCCAACCGCGTCTGGATCGGGAGCGAGCCACCGAGCGCCCCACGGTCGGAACAGGGGCCTGTATCAGACGCCGCGGTCGAGCGCAGATGCCTTTCGCCTTTCAAAACGGATGCACGACCCAACCGCGCAGGCTATATTGTCCCATCGGGCCGACGTCATCGAAGGGGAGGGCATGACATGCAGGCAATGCCGATAGCGCATCACGCTGCGCAACCCGAGCTCGGGTCCATATCCTCCTTGGCCGGCTATCCGGCCGCCGTCCTGTGCTGGCTGCTTTCGGCCGGTGTCTATATCGCGGCCAAATGGGTGGCGCCTGAAATGCCGCCCTGGGGCCTGTGCTTCTGGCGGCTGACGCTTGCTTGCGCCATCCTGCTGCCGATCGTGCACCGTCATCACGACGCGATGATCGGGCTGTTGCGAACGCGCGCCGTGGAGGTCGTCGCCGTCGGGGCGATCGGCCTAACCCTGTGCCAGGGCATGATCTATCATGGCCTCAACGACACCGACGCCACCACCGCCGGCATCATCATGGCGCTGTCGCCTGTGATGACGATGGTGCTCGCCCGTTTCGTGCTTGGCGAGCCGCTCGGGCTGTGGAAGTCGCTTGGCGCGCTGGTTGCGCTCGCTGGGATGATCTTCATCGTTGCCCACGGGAACCTGACGGCGCTGCTGCAACTCAAGTTCAACGCCGGCGAGCTCTGGATCGTCGGCAGCGCGTTCTGCTGGGGCCTGTACACCGTACTTTTGCGGCGTGCCAAATTCGGCATCGAACTCCTGCCGATGGTCGTGCTGCTGCTCGGCGCCGGCGCGCTGGTCGCCTTGCCGTTCCATGTCTGGGAATTGTTCAACGACGAACGTTCCGCCATGGACGTCCACAGCATTCTCGCGCTCGCCTATCTGGCCGGTCCGGGCGGCGCCTTGATGTACTATCTCTACAACAAAAGCGTGGAAACGCTCGGCGCGAGCCGAGCGAGCATGCTGCTCTACCTGCAGACGGTGTTCGTCGCCATGCTTGCCTATCTGCTGCTCGGCGAGGGCTTGCACGATTACGATCTGGTCGGCGCGGCCTTCATCGTCGCCGGCATCGTACTCGCCACCGTGGTCAAACCCAGGCCAGCCGAGCCACGCGTGGCATAGACAAATTGAAGGTCAGGGCGATTCACTGTCGAAACAGGCGCGCAGCAAATGCAACCCTTCTTCGATGCGGGGCGTCGGAATGGCGCCATACCCCAGCATGATCCCGGCCCGCGGGATGGCGTTCACGGCGAACCGTGACAGAATCTGGACGGCGACGCCGCGATCGGCTGCGCGGCGGGCGACCTCGGCGATCCGGTCCGCCGACATTTTCCGGGCAAGGGCGGTGAGATGGAGCCCCGTTGTCGATGGGATGAGCTCGAGATGCTCGGCAAAATCATTGGCGATGGCTTTCGCGATGATCTGGTGCCGTTCCCGGTAGATTGCGTTCACCCGACGGATGTGACGCGCAAAAGCGCCCTCATCGATGAAACGCGCGAGCGCTGCTTGCGCCGGGGTCGATGAATGCCAGTCGCTGACGAATTTCGCTTTGTGCACGGCCGCTCGCAGCGATGGCGGCGTCAATATGAAGCCCAGCCGAAGCGTCGGCAGCATTGTCTTCGAGAAGGAGCCGACGTAGATGACCCGGCCTTTTGCGTCGAGCGTCTGCAACGGCTCGAGGGGACGGCCCCCGAAACGGAACTCGCTGTCGTAGTCGTCTTCGATGATGGCCGCGTTATTTCGCTCGGCCCAGGCCAGCAGCGCCTGCCGGCGCGGCAGCGTCATCGTTACCGAAAGCGGAAATTGATGAGACGGCGTGACATACACGGCTCGGATTCCGCGCGGTAGCGCATCAACGACCAGCCCCTGGCGATCCACCGGTACACCGACCACACGAATACCCAAGGCCTTGAACAAATGCCTCGGAGGGCCGTAGCCCGGATCTTCGATGGCAATTGCATCGCCCGGTGCCAGCAGGACGCGTGCCAGGACATCCAGTGCCTGCTGGGTGCCGTTTGTGACAATGATGTCGTCCGCAGCCGCCCCGATCCCTCGGGAGATGCCTATGTGCCTGGCGATTGCGACCCTGAGATCGTGATGTCCGGCGGGATGTTCGTAAGTGCCGGCGGTCGCTTCGCCCGAACGCAGCGCCCAAACCACCGACCGACGCCATGCCCCGTGCGGAAACAGCGAAGCATCGCAAAACCCGGCGTGAAAGTCGAAACGAACCGGCTCGAATGCGGGTGGTGGGGCTATCGCCTCCCAGATCTGGCGTGGCTGGAGCACGCCGGTAGATCGGCGTCCGGTCTTTTCTCGCCCGGCCGGCATCACCAATTCGCCGATGAACGTCCCAGACCCCTGCCTGGATGTCACGAACCCTTCGGCGGCGAGCCGTTCATACGCCACTGTCACGGTGGCACGCGACACGGCAAGCGTCCGCGCCAGTTCGCGGCCAGGCGGCAGAGGATCGCCGGGCCGCAGCCGTCGATCCAGAACGGCGCGCCGTATCTGACGATAAATCTCGCCGCTGAGATTCTTGCGCCCGACCAGGCTTATGTGAAAGGCCGTCATTGTTCAGCAACGGAATTGGTCTGACGCAGGCACCGGAATTCGGCCTGCGGCCAGTCCTCCAGCGTCCTGCGCCGCCTTAGCGGCAGGACCTTGCAAGTGTCACTATGCCAACCGGAATTGGACTGGCCAAGAATCCCTGAATTGGCACTTCTATCGGTCCTCTAGCCTCCTTACCATTGCTTCGGCGGCAAGGGAAGAAGCGGATGGCCGGCAATGGGAGGCTGAAATGCCTCGAGCGGAAACTCGAATCCATAACCCGTCGAGGGTGCGACTACCTTGGTCTGTGCTGAAAACCACAGTCGCGGCCCTCAAGACCTGGCAATTATGCGTCTCAGGACATCGGGCAATCGCGGATTTGCCCCCCGGACTGTTGAGGGACATCGGTCATGGTAAGGCCCCCGCGCCAGTGGTTGAAGTCAAGCCAGGTTTAGTCACGAACTTGATGTCGATGAGGTAACGCGTGATGCGGTTCCTGCCCGTTCATGGCGGATGGCACGGCGGCTGGTGCTGGGGAAGGGTGACGGCGCCCGAAGAGCGCGGACATCGGGTCCATGCCATCGGCCTGTCGGACCACGGAGCCGACCCGACACCGGCCGCCACGGCTGACCCTATTGCGCGCCATCGGCGCAGCCTTGCGAGCACAAGGCGGCCGTCGCGTGCTGGTGGACCCTTCGATCGGCACCATTTTCGAAACCCGCGCCGTCACCGCTTGGCTCAAAAGCTTCGAACCACCCGTCAACATTTGGGAGAGTGCCATGCCCAGCCATCAGCGCGCTGCTACGCGCATGACAACGCTTGCCCACCAGCCCGGTTCGATCCCGGGCGAGACAGGGCTGCGCGCGGCCGACCGACCGATCGTCACCACGCAAGAGCTTCCTTCCGCTGTCCCGCTAATGGCGCTTTCGACCGGTTTCTGGGCCTTCAAGACTCTGGCCGCCGCGCATGAGTTGGACCTCTTCAGCCGCCTTGCGAGCGGCGCCGGCATCACGGTTGCGGAGCTGGCGGAAGCGCTCGGCCTGCATCAACGCCCGGCAGAGATGCTGTTGACCGGCTGCGCTGCACTTGGGCTCCTGGAGAAAACCGGCGGCCGCTATCGCAACACGCCCTTGAGCGAAACCTATCTCGTGAAGGGTAAGCCGTATTACTTCGGCGGCTTCGTGCAGATGGCCGACAAGCGGCTCTACGCGGGCTGGGGAAGGCTTGCAGAGGCGCTGCGCACGAACCGGCCAACCACATGGGATCCGGTAGTGCAATCCTCGATGTTCGAGGGCGCGGATCCTACGATGCTGGCGCTCTTCTGGGAGGCAATGCATTCGCTTTCCACGATGACCGCGCGCAAGCTCGGCGAAGCCGTGGATCTCAGTCATTTCCGCCGCCTCCTGGACATCGGCGGCGGATCGGGCGCGTACGATATCGAGCTTTGCAAACAGTATGAGGCGTTGCGTGCGACCGTGTTTGACCTGCCGCATGTCGCCGCGATCGCCGCGGGCAAGATCGCCGAGGCCGACTTGACGGACCGCATCGAGACCGCGGGCGGCAATTTCTTTGAACAGCTTCCCGGGGATCACGACGTGCATCTCCTGTCGATGATCATGCACGATTGGGACGAGGCGAAGAACCGCGCCCTGCTGCGCCGGTCCTTCGAGGCTTTGCCAAGCGGCGGCGCGGTCGTCATCAGCGAGCTTCTCGTCAATGATGAAAAGACCGGACCGGCGCCGGCCGCGCTGATGAGCCTCAACATGCTGATCGAGACGGAAGGACGAAACTACACCCCGGCCGAGTATTCGGAGTGGCTCGAGGAAGCCGGATTCAGGCACGTCGAGACGGTCTGGTTCGATGCTCCCGCCGCGAACGGCGCCGTGATCGGCCGCAAACCGTAAGGCGCAACGTGGAGCGGATCAGGTGCGCCGCAATCGGCTGGGGGAACTGCGTAACGGCAGCCCCCGACGGGAGCACGACAAGGCCGTAGGAGAAGCCAAGAACAAACCAAGGGAGGAAATCATGTTTCCAGCGTCAGTTCGTCTCGCATTGCTCACAGCCTCGGTCGTCGCCCTTCCATCATACGCCGCGATGGCCGACGACGCGCAGGTTGCGCGTGGCGAGTACCTGGTTACGATCGCCGGCTGCAACGACTGCCACACGCCCGGCTACTTCTTCGGCAAACCCGATATGTCGCGCTTTCTTGGCGGCTCGGATGTGGGCTTTGAGATACCTGGCGTCGGTGTCTTTCCCGGTCGAAACATCACGCCCGACAAGGAGACCGGGATCGGCAGCTGGACCCCGGAGCAGATCGTCGCTGCGATCCAGACCGGCCAGCGGCCGGACGGCCGGACCTTGGCGCCGATTATGCCCTGGCCTGCTTTTGCCCATCTCACAGCGGACGATGCCATGGCGATCGCGGCGTTCCTGCAAAGCGTGAAGCCGGTAAGCAACAAGGTCCCGGGCCCGTTCAAGCCTGGCGACACGGTGTCGACATCCATGATGCGGATCATACCGCCGGGCGGAACCGCTGCCGCTGCACCGAAATAGGCCGGAAACCGGCCTTCCACCGGACGTCATGTTCGACGCCGCCCGGCGTCGCCCCGGAGCATGGCCAAAGTGGCATCCGCGCCGGCCTCGCCATTCGCGGCCAGTCCCACAGCCATTTCCACAGCGGAACTGACGGCGGCTGACGCCGCAATCGCGCATCAGCTGCTTCGTGCAAGCGCGCCGATGCTGTCGAGCAGCGGCTGTTGGTCGCCGACCCAAAACCAGTGGTCGTCACCGGCCAGCTCGATGAACCGCGCGCCCGGGATTCCGGCGGCCAGGAGCCGCCCCGCCTCGACGCGCACGGCGCGGTCGCCGGACCGGTGCAGGACCATCGTCGGGGCCGAGACCTTTGCGAGCAGGGAACGGACATCGGTATCACGCAGCGCTTCGAGCAGGCCTGCGACCGCGCCGGGGCTGGAGGCTGCCCTGAGCAATCCCGCCCACCAGGTCTGAGCCTGGCGGTTTCCGGAGAGGCTCGGGGCGAACGTCTCGATTTCCGCCGGGCCGCCCCAGCCGGCGATCAGCCGCTGCTTCCACAGATCGTATTGCGCGGCGGTCAAGGCGAAGGGATAGTCCGACGCGCGGCTGCCTTTCGCGAGCGAACCCCACAGGACAAGGCCGATAAGCCGATCGGGATGATCGATAGCAAAATGGACACAACCCGGCCCGCCCTCCGACGCGCCGATGAGCAAGGCCCGGCGGCTGCCGGCCGCATTCATGACCGCCAAGATGTCCTGCGCTGTCGTTTCGACGGTGGAGCGCACGCCGACGCGGTCGGAAAGTCCCATGCCGCGCCGGTCGAACAGGATCAGGCGGCCCCGGCGCGAAACCGCTGATATCCAGGCGCGGCAGCGACTGTCTTCCCAGATACGCTCGACATGCGAAATGAAGCCGGGAACAAGCACGATGTCCGTCGGTCCGCTACCGACGGTCTGATAGGCGAGATGGATGCCGTCCACTTCGACGTAGCGCGTCCTGGGCACGTCCAAAGTGACATCTTGAGTTGGCTCCCGCACCAGGGCAAGCGTGGCCGGGTCCGGCGCTACGCCGAGTTCGTCTCGTAACAGCTGGACGCAGCTTTCGGCCTGGCGCTCGGCTGCCGCCCTGTTCCCGGCCGCCAGGTGCGCGCGGATCAGGTGACGGTGCGCGCTTTCGCTCAAGGGGTCGAGTGCCGCCAGGCGCGTCGCATGCACGACCGCGCTGCGTGGCTCGCCCCCGGCGATCTTCGCTTCGATGGTACGCTCCAGCGCCTGCACCAACCGGCTACGCAAGGCCTCGCGCCTGAAAAAGACCCATTCGTCGAATTCCGGACAGTCCGGAAGTGAGAAGCCGTCGAGGTAGTCGCCCTTATATATGTCGGACGCTTCGTCGAGAGGGCCGACATTGCAGGCATGCTCGAAAACCTTGGAGTCGAGATCGACGGCAAGCGCCGGGTGCAGGCTGAGGGATGCCCCCGTGGCGGCGATGACCTCCGTGCCGAACGCGATGCGGATTTTATGCAATGTGCGCCGGAGGCGCGCTCGTGCGGCTTCTTCGTCGGTTTCGGGCCACAGGAGCGTGGCGGCGACCTCGCGCCCCACGGGACCACCGGCCTCGGCGAGATAAATGAGGAGCGCGGCCGCCTTGCGCAAGGCGAGTTCCACCCGCTGCCCGTCCAGACGGAACTCCGGAAAACCCAGAAGTCGGAACTCCAATCGCTCCATCGACCTGTACGCGGCCGCCTCGGGATATTGAGAGGACGTTCAGGGGACGCCGGCCTTCTATCCATCCCACGACGTCGGGCCGATCGGGCCCGATCAGGAGATTCCTTGGAGCGAGAAATGTCACCGGTCAATACTCTATCCCACCATTGCATGTCCGAGCCAGTTGCCGGGGGCAGCGCCCCTGTCGGCTTCAAGAGCGCAGGGCAAGGAAGCTGAGACATGTGCCAATCCTGTCTCTCTTGGTATGCACGCTGCATTGCTCCCTATCTCGTCCACGCCGGCTGTTCGGCAAACGTGTTCGCGCGCATGCGAAGGCGCATGATCCCGCGGGCGCAGGGCATTGTCGTCGAAGTCGGCTTCGGGTCTGGCTTGAACCTTCCCTATTACGACGCCGCCAGGGTGGAGCGGCTGGTCGGCATCGATCCCGACGGCACTATGCTCGGCCTGGCCGAACCGAAGATCCGTTCGCTGCCGTTCGACGTCGACTGCATCCGTGCCAGCGGCGAAAGGCTGCCCTTGATCGATGGCCTCGCCGACACGGTCGTCGTCACCTATGCCTTCTGCACCATTCCCGACCCTGACGCGGCGCTGACCGAGATCCGCCGCATCCTGAAACCCATGGGCCGGTTGATCTTCATCGAGCACGGCCAGGCCGAGGGGCCGCGCGGCCGCAGATGGCAGGAGCGGCTGAACAAGCCGTGGGGACGGCTCGCCGGCGGCTGTCATCTCAACCGCCAACCGCTGCACTTGATCCGCGCGGCGGGCTTCCGCATCGTTGAAGAGGAGCGCGGGCGGTTCCCGCTGCCCTTCTGGCAACTGGGAAGCCACTACGCCGGCGTCGCGGTGCTCCGACAGGCTGACGAGTCGTTGCCGCAGGCCAGATCGTGCATTACAAGGTCCCACGCACATCCGCTTCCGCACGGAATTGCCGATGACGGTCGCCGGCATCCCGTTGCTGATGCGCGAGGCCACAGAAGACGGCGTGAGGGACAGCTTCTTCCACCGGAGTAGCCGACATTCAAACGGGTGTGCATCCAACGTCTCGGATGGGGCTCTGCACGCTTCTGTTGTTAGCGTTCCGATCATTGGATCATGAACCGCGAGCTGAACGGCAGGCTGGCCGCGCCGACGGCTTTCGGGCTGATGGTCACCCGCGCTGGCAACGCTTGGACAGCGGCAAATTCCTGGCCGATATCGGCGCACAAGGTCTTGGCGATTTTCTGCGGCGCATAGCTGGACAGGAGGACCGTCCTGAACTCGACAAACTGGGTCAGCGCCGAGATCGATGCTTTCAGGCGGTTTGAGCATTCCCCCAGCCATTCGGTGTAGGCCTCTCCAAGATCAGGCCACTCAGGGCTGCTGCTCCAGATGATTTCGGACGAGCGTCCGCGCATGGTCAGTTCGCTTTCCAAGCGCATGAGGCCATGATCGAAGCTGGCGCTGGAGTTTCCCTTGTAGATCTGGTGGTTCAGGATGAGCCTGCTCTGCAGCCTAGCTCCGAGATAGAAGAACAAATAGTCGTTCAGCGGCTTTGCGACGCCGAACATGCTCTCGCCGCCGGCCGCCGCGGTGATGTCGTTCTGCACGAAGACCGGCAGCTTGATCTGCTCTTCGATCTCGCTTTGCAAAGCCTTCAGGGACGTGCTCGATCCGTTGCGGGTTGCAGCCATGGCGTCGACCTCATCGGGAACGGCCAGCCCGATACCCGCGACCCGGCTGCGCGCCTCGACCGGCAGGCTCGTCATGGCTTGCCTGATCGTCGCAAGCAAATCGCTGCTTTGCGGAAACGGATTGGCTTCATCCGCGGGCAACTGCGTGTGGAAGCGCACGGTGCCGATGAAGTCGATGAGCGCGATGTCGATCCTGCGCCGGCTGAAGCCGACGCCGACCGCGTAGGCGCCTTCCGGGTTGAGTGAAAGCGGGATGGTGGGGGGCCCGACACGGCCGCGCTGCGCCTCGCCCTGCGAGACCAGGCCTTCCCGTTCGAGGGAGCGGACGATGACCGAGGCCGTCTGCGCCGACAGACCGGTCTTCTCGCCGATTTCCATCCGCGATATGCCCTCGTTCTGAAGCAGCAGCGAGAGCACCAGACGCTCGTTGTAGCTGCGCACGCTCAACGCGTTCAGCCCGCTCGCACGATCGGCGATGCGCAAGGGATTGGGTGGTGCGAATCTCATGTCAGGCAAGGGCCGCCCCGTCGGTAAGAGGGCATTGCCTGGCGGCGGGCTGGTTGCTCATGTCGAGCGGCTCCAGCCGATCGCATCGACCGCGCGGGCGATTGCGGTGCCAAGTAGTCTGTGCGCTTCGGCATCGATGTGAAATCCGTCCGCTTCGCTGCAGGACACCACCGAGCCGGCATCGAAAAAGTGCAGTTCGAGCGAATCCGCCAGCACCTCGAACTCGAGCGCCAGCAGGCGCGATTTCTCCGGTGCGCCGGCGAAGATGGACTTCCACTCCTTGACGTCGTCCTGCATCGGCGGCGGCGCGACGATCATGATTTCGGGTGTGGTGCCGCCCGGACCGGGCGCCAGTTCCTTGATGTCGTAGACAAGGCAGCCGATGCCCATAGCCACTTCCGACGGCGGTTTGTTGAAGCGAATCTTGAGGTCATTGGTGCCGAGCATGATGATGACGAGGTCGAGCGTCGCATGGCTCTGCAGACAGGGGCGAAGATAGGTTCTGCCGTTCTTGTGTGCCCCCTCGATCGGATCGTCGTGGACGGTGGTTCGGCCACTCAATCCTTCCTCGATGACATACCAGTCGGGGCCTAGCTGAGCGCGCAGTATGCCCGGCCAGCGCTCAGCCGGACCATAGCGCTCGAGCGGCCCCTTGCCGGGGATCTGGCCGTGTGTGTTGGAGTCGCCGTAACACAAGACTGATCGCATGTTTTTTCCCGCCGGGCCGACCGCGCGCCGGTTCGGCGAGCGCTCTTCATGATGAATAGCGGAGTGGCGAAACGCAAGCAAAGGAATAGTCATTCAACATGACTAACTATTGACAGGCCAAATCCACTGTGCTTCTAAAGTGCCCGGAGGAGTTCTCGACCGTCATCATCGTCCAGCCGAAATTGGGCCTCGACACACATGTGTTCGGGGGCGGGAGAATTGCGTGCGTAGGTCGGTTCGCGACGACAAGCATGCATCGGGAGAGCGTCTCGCGGCCCGTGCGCGTCCGTACGGCCGGAGCAACCACAAGGAGGAGTTCAATGTTAGGATTGCTGAAAACCGTCGGGCTGGGAATGCTCGTTGTATCAGCGCTTGCCGTAACGTCGCTGGCGCATGCGGAAGATGTCAAGCTGATGGATGGCGTCACGCCGCGCGCCGACGACACGCGCATGACCGCGGCCGGCGCATTCAAGAAGGATCCCCCCTGGGTCATCGGAATGAGCGACTTCGGAGTCAACGCCAACACCTGGACCGTGCAGGTCGCACATGAGGCGGAAAATGCCGCGGCGAAGGACAAGCGAATCTCGAAGTTCATCCTGCTCGATGCCGGCTTCGACCAGAAGAAGCAGGTAGCCGATATCGAGGATCTGATCGCCCAGCATGTCGATGCGATCATCGTTCAGCCGGTGACCAGCACGTCGGCCAACGCCAGCATCGCCAAGGCGGTCGCCGCCGGCATCCCCGTCATCCTTCACACCGGCCGCATCGATTCCGATGCCTACACCACCGAAATCCAGGGTGGAGCCGAGCACTTCGGCAAGGTGATGGGTGACTGGCTGGTGAAAACCGTTGGCGACAACGGCAAGATCTGGGTCCTGCGCGGCCTTGCCGGCCACCCGGAAGACACCAACCGCTACAACGGGCTACTGGAATCGCTCAAGGGCACGCATGTGCAGATCATCGCCGAGGAGCATGGCGACTGGCAGTACGACAAGGCCAAGAAGCTGTGCGAGACCCTCTATCTGAACAATCCGCAGGTCGACGGCATCTGGTCGTCCGGCGCCGACATGACGCGCGCCTGCGTCGATGTCTTCAAGCAGTTCGGCACGCCGATCCCGCCGATTTCGGGCGAGGGCAACAATGGCTATTTCGGCCAGTGGATCACGGATGGATTCAAGTCGATCTCTCCGGAATACAGCCCGGCCCAGGGTGCTGCCGGCGTGCGCGCCGCTGTGGCCCTGCTCGAGGGCAAGCAGCTCTACAAGCGCTATGTCTACAACCCCGACGGCTGGGACAAGGACAAGGCCGCGAAGTACTATCGCGACGACCTGACGGCCAATGTCTGGTGGCCGAGCGAACTCCCCGAAGACAAGCTCAAGGAATATTACGGCAAGAAGTGACACGCGTGGCCGGCGGGGAGTGGACAAGGATTCCCCGCAGGCCCTTCATATGGTGAAGCGAGGATTTCGTGGCCAATCTTATCGAGATGTCGAACATTTCGAAGGCATTCGGAGGGAGCAAGGCGCTTCACTCCGTTTCCCTCGAGCTGAAGGCCGGCAGCGTTCACGCCCTGATGGGCGAGAACGGCGCCGGCAAATCGACCTTGATGAAGATCCTGGCGGGCGTGTATCAGCCCGATTCCGGCGAGATCTTCATGAATGGGGAAAAGCTCGATCTGAAGTCACCGCGCGCCGCGCTCGATGCCGGCATCTCGACCGTTTTCCAGGAACACTCGCTGCTGCCCAATCTGTCGATCGCCGAGAACATGTTTCTCGGCCGGGAGCCGACGAACCGGTTCGGCTCGATCGACTATTCCGCGATGAACAGCCGAACCGCCGAGGCACTCGGCGAACTCGGCCTCACGCTAGACCCCTCGCACCTCGTTTCCAACCTGACCATTGCCGAGCGGCAATTCGTCGAGATCGCGCATTGCATCCAGGCTGACGCCGGCGTGCTTATTCTCGACGAGCCGACGGCGGCTCTCAACGCGGCCGATGTCGATGTGCTCAATCGCAACATCCGCCGCCTGCGCGACAAGGGAAAGGCAATCGTCTACATCTCGCATCGCATGGAAGAAATCTTCGATCTGTGCGACACCGTAACGGTGCTGAAGGACGGCGCACTGGTCGGCACCAGGACGGTGTCCGAGATCACCACAGACGAACTCATCGCCATGATGGTCGGGCGCGAACTCCAGGATCTGTTCCCAGATCGCACGGGCGAGAAGGGCGGCGAAATCCTGCGCGTCGAGAATCTCAGGATCACCGAGACATCGCAGCCTCTGTCTCTGACGTTGCACAAGGGCGAGATCGTCGCCCTCGCCGGGCTTGAGGGACAGGGCCAGCAGCGCTTCCTGCGCTCGCTCATCGGCCGCTACCATCCTTTTGCCGGGACGATTTCCATCAACGGCAAAACGCTCGACATGCCGCTCTCGACATCATCAGGCGTTCGCCATTTGCAGCAGCTGAAGGTCGGTTTCGTCCCCGAGGACCGTAAGGAGGAGGGGCTCTTTCTCGCTTTGCCGATCGCCCACAACATCGCCATCGGATTGCATTCGAGGCGCCGCGAACTTGCACCGGCGCGGCCCTATCGGAGTGTCATCGCCCGCATGATGGAGGTCATGAACATTAAGGCGACAGGGCCCTCCGCTCCGGTCGGTTCGCTGTCGGGCGGCAATCAGCAAAAAGTGCTGCTCGGCCGCTACCTCGCCGCGGATCTCGATCTTCTCCTGGTGGAGGAGCCGACCCGCGGTGTCGACATCGGCGCCAAGTCCGAGATCTACCATCTGCTGCGCGACTTCACCCGCAAGGGTGGCGCGGTGCTGGTGCTGTCGCGCGAGACGATCGAGCTGATCGGGCTGTGCGACCGCATCTATGTCGTCCACCACGACACAATCGTGGCCGAAATGCCGGCAGCACAGGCGACGGAGCACAAGATCCTCGACGCGGCCCTGACGGGCGGCCCGGCGCGCCGGCATTAGGGGCCTGCCATGTATCGTAGCCTGTCCAATATCCTGGGTGGCCGGAACACACGGCAGGGCCAATGGGGTCTGCCATTGTTGGTTGCCTTGCTCATTTCGCTGTGGCTGTCTGTTCAGACGACGCAGTTCGCAACGGCCGAAAACCTGTTCAACCTGGTTGCGCAGGCGATGCCGCTGGTCATCGCGGCGGTCGGACAACTCGTCGTCGTGCTCGTCGGCGGGCTCGATCTGTCGGTCGGCTCGGTCATCAGTTTCACGACGGCGGTGCTGGCGCTCGACCAGCCGGCGATCGTGCTGATCCCGGCGGTCTTCGTGCTGGCCGCATTCATCGGGCTGATCAACGGCCTGGCGATCACCCGTTTCAACGTCCATCCAATCATCGCCACGCTGTCGACGCAGTACATTGTCCTTGGCATCACGCGCATCTTGCGTCCCGTCTCCGGCGGCACCGTTCCGGAGATCGTCATTGCTGCCGTCTCAGGCAGTTTCCTCGGTATTCCTTATCCGGTCTTTTGGGGAATCGTCGTGATGCTGTTGGCCTGGAAGCTGCTCTACGGATCGCGATACGGCCTGCATCTGTTTGCGATCGGCGGCGGCATCGCGTCGGGCGCCGAAAGCGCTGCCCGCAATTTCGGCGTCTCCGATCGCCGCAACATCATCCTCGCCTATGTGGTCTGCTCCTGTTTCGCGGCCGTTGCCGGTGTCTTCCTGGCCGGGCGCATCGTGTCGGGTGATCCAAATGTCGGATTGCTTTTCGAACTCGACACGGTCACCGCCGTCGCACTTGGAGGCACCCAGCTTTCAGGCGGAATCGGCAGCCTGCACGGCACGGTGATCGGCGCGCTTGTGATGGCACTGCTGGCCAATGGCATGAACCTCGCCAACGTCTCGCCCTTTGTCCAGACGGCGATCAAGGGCGGCATCCTCTTGGCGGTGGTCGGGCTGCAATCCCGCAAGAAGATGGGGCTCTGAGCGATGACTGCCATTCTCGCAAACCCGATCGCCCGGCGTCTGCTTCGCATACCGCCGTCCTACTTTGTCTTCCTCGTGCTTCTGGCCACGCTGTGGATCGCACGGCCGAACATGCTCAACCTCAACATCATGGGCATCTTCATCAGGCAGATCGTTCCGCTCGGCATCCTTGTGCTGGGGCAGCTCGTCGTCATGCGCGTGAAGTCGATCGACCTCTCCGGCGGCGGCATCATCCTGCTGATCAACTATTTCATCTCGTCGGGCAGTTTCCCGGGCGCGTCGCTGCCCTTCTTCGTCGTACTGGCGCTCGCCACGGGCCTCGTCATCGGCTTGTTCAATGGCTTCATGATCGGCATCCGGCGGGTGTCGGCCGTCATCGTCACGCTGGCCGTCAGCATCATCCTGGTCGGACTGGTGCAGTTCCTGTCGAGCGGCAATCCACCCGGCGATGTGCCGAAACTGTTCAACGACCTCTACAACACGAAGTTCCTGTCGGTTCCGACGCCGGTGCTGTTCTGGATCATGCTGACCGCCGCGGTGTGGCTGCTTCTGTCGCAGACCGTATTTGGCCGCTACGTGGCCTCGGTTGGCGAGAATGCCGAAGCCGCCCATTTTTCCGGCGTGCCCGTCCAGCGCACGGTCATCCTGGCGCATACGCTCGCCGGCCTGATCGCGGCGATCGCGGCCCTGGTACAGACCGGTTCGATCGCCGTCGGCAGCGTGCGCGTCGGTCTCGACCTGCCGATCCTGGCAGTCGCGGCGACGATCCTTGGCGGCGTCGCCTTCGGTCGCGGCGACGGCGGCGTCTGGGGACCTTTCTTCGGCTCGCTGTGCTTCGCGCTTTTGTTCGTCGTGATGACGGTGCTCGGCATCGACGAACCCGGCAAGCTCATCGCCCAGGGCGCCATCATCCTCGGCGCGGCGATCTTCTATGGAGTGCGCGTGCGAACCCCATAAATCGAAACAGCCAAAGGCAAGCCGGCACCGGCGTTCGCCTGGATCGATAAATCTGCACCTTCAGACAACTGCAAACAGATGGAGAAACATGAATGTCACCGCCAAAAAACATCATGTGCTACGGCGACTCACTGACCTGGGGCTGGGTGCCGGTCAAGGAAGGGTCGCCGACCTACCGCTACCCCTATGACCAGCGCTGGACGGGTGTGATGGCGGCGGCGCTGGGAGCAGGCTACCACATCATCGAAGAAGGTTTGAGTGCGCGCACGACCTGTCTCGACGACCCCAACGATCCGCGCCTCAATGGCGCCAACTATCTGCCCTCGGCCATCGCCAGCCATCTGCCGCTGGATCTGGTCATCGTCATGCTCGGCACCAATGACACGAAGTCCTATTTTCGCCGGACACCCTACGAGATCGCCAACGGAATGGCGAAACTGGTGGGGCAGATCCTGGCGAGCGCCGGCGGTATCGGCACGCCTTATCCAGCTCCGAAGGCGCTGGTCATCGCGCCGCCGCCGCTGACCCCGATGCCCGATCCCTGGTTCGAGGGCATGTTCGGCGGCGGCCACGAAAAATCCAGGGATCTGGCGAGGCAGTACAAGGCGATGGCGGATTTCATGAAGATCGACTTCCTGAATGCCGGCGATTTCGTCACCACGGACGGTGTCGACGGCATCCATTTCACCGCTAGCAATAACGCCGATCTCGGGCGCGCGGTCGCGGACAAGGTCAAGTCTATTCTTGAGCCAAGCCGCGCCAGCACCGCCGCCTGAAGCCGCAACACCCGCCGGCTTGCCGCACAGACCGGGTCGCTTGTCGCATTTGCGATACACATTGCGGACCCAACGATGAGTTCGGTCCGTAATTCTGCCTAATGCGTAGCGTGGCACTTGATCCACTTGCTTGGGATGAAGACGAGTTATATCCGCTCGAGCCGTCCAACAAGCGCACATTCGAGGTTTGCCTGGGCCGATAGCAAGCTTGGGCTCGTCGTCCTTCACGCCGCCTGCTCCGCCGACCCCAGCCCCCGAATGATCCTTGCCAGCTCCATGCACTCATTGTGCAAGGTGCTGTTGCGCCGCCAGGCAAAGCAGATCGTGCGCTGCGGCATGGGGTCCTGGAACGGCACGATCTTGAGGTCGGGGATAGTGCCGGCAGGTCCCGCGGCCATTTCGGGGATCAGCGTCACGCCGAGCCCGTGCGCCACCATCTGCAAGAGCGTGGTCAGGCTGGTGGCGCCGTAGCTTGCCATCGCCACCGGCCGCACATTGCCGCAGACAGCCAGCGCCTGTTCGCGCAGGCAATGGCCTTCCTCCAGCAGCATCAGCCTTTCCAGCGCCGGGCTTTCAGGCGGCACCGGTGGCGAGGCGAAAGCCGGATCGCCTGACGGCACGGCCAGGAAAAACCGGTCCGGGAATAAAGCCTCCGTCACCAGGCCGGGATGGTCGAGCGGAAGCGCGGCGATGAAAGCGTCGAGTTTTTGCGACGCGATGTCCTCGACGAGCGAGGCGGTCACCGCCTCGCGCAGTTCGAGCAGCAAGTCCGGGAAACGCGTCTTCAGTTCGGGCAAGGCGCGCGGCAGGAGATAGGGCGCGACGGTCGGGATGATGCCCAGCCGGAAGCGTCCTCCCATGGCCGGGCGGCCGCGCCGGGCCATCGTCTCGACCTCGCGTATGTCTGAAAGGATGCGTTCGATGCGCGGCAAAAGGGCTGCCGCCTCGTCGGTCATGCGCACCGATTTGCCGCCGCGCTCGAACAGCCGGCAATTCAGCCGCTGCTCCATTTCCGCGATCTGCGAGGACAGCGCCGGCTGGCTGACGCCTGCGAGTTTTGCCGCACGCCCGAAATGCAGCGTCTGCGCAAGAGCGTCGAAATAATGCATCTGCCGGACGGTCAGGCCTATCATAAGGAAATCCTATTGAAATGAACAGGAAAGGCAATTTGTTTTTATCGGCAGCCTGGCCTAGTCTGGAATCATTCCAGGATGGCGGCCGCTGGCTGCCCCGGAACCCTCGGCAAAAATTGGAGTGCAAGATGGACGCGAAAACCGACGACAACAGCGCGGGCAAATGCCCTGTCGCGCATGGACCCGGTGCCAGGACCAACCGTGACTGGTGGCCCAACCAGCTGGACCTCGGCGTTCTCCACCAGCAGTCGAGCCTCTCCGACCCGATGGGCGAGGACTTCGACTATGCCAAGGAATTCGCGAGCCTCGATCTCGACGCTGTGATCAAGGACCTGCACCATGTCATGACGGATTCGCAGGATTGGTGGCCGGCCGACTTCGGCCATTACGGGCCGCTGTTCATTCGCATGGCCTGGCACAGCGCCGGCACCTACCGCATCGGTGACGGCCGCGGCGGCGCCGGCGCCGGCCAGCAGCGTTTCGCACCGCTCAACAGCTGGCCTGACAATGCCAACCTCGACAAGGCGCGCCGCCTGCTGTGGCCGGTCAAGCAGAAATATGGCCGCAAGATCTCCTGGGCCGACCTGTTGATCCTCACCGGCAACGTCGCCCTGGAATCGATGGGCTTCAAGACCTTCGGCTTCGCCGGCGGCCGCGCCGACGTCTGGGAACCCGAGCAGGACGTCGATTGGGGATCGGAAACCAAATGGCTGGGCGACGAGCGCTACTCCGGCGACCGCGAACTTCGCGGCCATCTCGGTGCCGTGCAGATGGGCCTGATCTATGTCAATCCGGAGGGCCCGAACGGCCAGCCCGATCCGCTGGCCTCGGCACGCGACATCAGGGAAACCTTCGGCCGCATGGCGATGAACGACGAGGAGACGGTGGCGCTGATCGCCGGCGGCCACACCTTCGGCAAAACCCATGGTGCAGGCGATGCCTCGCTGGTCGGCGCCGAGCCGGAAGGCGCCGGCATCGAGGCGCAGGGCCTCGGCTGGTCGAGCAAGCACGCGTCGGGCATTGCCGGCGATGCCATCACGTCGGGGCTCGAGGTCACCTGGACCACGACGCCGACCAAGTGGAGCAACAACTTCTTCGACAACCTGTTCAACTACGAATGGGAACTGACGAAAAGCCCGGCCGGCGCCCATCAGTGGACGCCCAAGGGCGGCGCCGGTGCCGGCACGGTGCCGGACGCGCATGATCCCTCCAATCGCCGCGCGCCGGCCATGCTGACCACCGATCTCGCGCTGCGGGTCGACCCGGCTTACGAGAAGATCTCGCGGCGGTTCCACCAGAATCCTGATCAGTTCGCCGACGCCTTCGCCCGCGCCTGGTTCAAGCTCACCCATCGCGATATGGGCCCGGTCGTGCGCTACCTTGGCCCGTTGGTGCCGAAGGAAGAGCTGATCTGGCAAGATCCGATCCCGGCCCTCGACCATGAACTGGTCAGCGAACAGGATATCGCATCGCTGAAGGCCAAGATCCTGGCCTCGGGCCTGTCCGTTTCCGAACTGGTCTCGACCGCCTGGGCTTCGGCCTCGACGTTCAGGGGTTCCGACAAGCGCGGCGGCGCCAATGGCGCGCGCATCCGGTTGGCGCCGCAGAAGGACTGGGACGTCAACCAGCCTGCTGAATTGGCCAAGGTGCTGGCCACGCTCGAATCCATCCAGAAGGCGTTCAACACGGCACAGACCGGCGGAAAAAAGATCTCGCTGGCCGATCTGATCGTGCTCGGCGGCGTCGCCGCGATCGAGAAGGCGGCGAAGGACGGCGGCAACGAGGTGAAGGTGCCGTTCACGCCTGGCCGCATGGATGCCTCGCAGGAGCAGACCGATGTCGCTTCCTTTGCCGCGCTCGAGCCGAAAGTCGACGGCTTCCGCAACTATGTCCGGGGGCCGCAGCCAATGTCGGTCGAAGCGATGCTGGTCGATCGCGCGCAGTTGCTGACGCTGACCGCGCCGGAGATGACGGTGCTCGTCGGCGGCCTGCGAGTGCTCGGCGCCAACACCGGCAAGTCCAGGCACGGCGTGTTCACCGACAGGCCGGGCACGCTGACGAACGACTTCTTCGTCAACCTGCTCAGCATGAGCACGGTCTGGGATCCGGTCGCGGGTTCGGATGAGATCTACGAAGCGCGCGACCGCAAGACCAAGGCGGTCAGGTGGACCGGCACCCGCGCCGACCTGATCTTCGGCTCGCACGCGCAACTGCGTGCGCTGTCGGAGGTGTACGGGTCAGCGGATGCCGGGCAGAAATTCGCCAGGGATTTCGTCGCGGCGTGGACCAAGGTGATGAACGCCGACCGCTTCGATATCGCCGCCTGATCCAGGCGGATTTTCCACCCAATAAAAAAGGCGCGAGGCTCGGCCCCGCGCCTTTTCCCTGTCCAGGCTTTCGAAATCAGTCCTTTTCGAAGACGCGCGCCTTGGCGACGACGCCGGCAATGGCGCCGCCGATCAGCGGCGCGACGATGAACAGCCAGAGCTGGCTGATCGCTGCGCCGCCCGAGAACAGCGCCGGGCCAATGGAACGGGCCGGATTGACCGAGGTTCCCGTCACCGGGATCATGGCGAAGTGGATGCCCGCCAGCGTCAGGCCGATGACCAGTCCGGCGAAGGCCGTGGCATGCCTTTCCGCGGTGACGCCGAGGATCACGGTGACGAAGGTGAAGGTGCCGATCAGCTCCCACAGGAACGCCGAAGAGACGCCCCATTTCGTCTCGTCCCAGCCATTGGCGCCGAAGCCGCCAGTGTGTCCGCCGGCCTGGCCGGAGACGATGATCCACAGCGCCAGCGAGGCCAGGATGGCGCCGATGATCTGTGCGATCCAGTAGGGGATGACGTCCTTGGCTGGCAACCGGCCGGCAAGAAACACGCCGAGTGTCACAGCCGGGTTGAGATGTGCGCCCGAAATGGGGCCGATCGCGTAAGCGGCCGCGATAAGGCCGATGCCGAAGGCCAGTCCGATGCCTTCCTGCCCGAGCGGCAGCGCGCCGCCGAAGCCGCCCGTCACCACTGACGCCGTACCGATGAACACCAACAGAAATGTGCCTAGAACTTCCGCCAGATAAGTCTTCATTGCCCTCTCCTCGTGACGATCCGCCGGTCCACGTTTTCCGCGCCGCGAATCATGGCGGCAAGAGTATTCCCAACCGAAAAACTTGGAAAGCTGAGCTGTCGCGCCCCTGCGGTGCTTGCAGCCGCCAGTTACGAACATTAGAGAGCTTGCATCTATTGACGGTTTGTTGTTGACCGCACCGGCAGATTCATTGCTCGGGCAGTTTTCGCCGATCGCCAACAGGCTGCCTGTCGTCGCAAAACGGAGCGGGGTTCAATCTCGGCGTGAAAGGCTCTAAGAGCAGGCCGAGATGATGCGTTCGATTTGGTGGACTGAAGAATGCGACTAGGCGGACGGCTGGCTGCGGCCATCGAAGTGTTGGAAGACATTGGCCGGCGTCACCGGCCGGTGGCCGATGCGCTGAAGGACTGGGGCCTGTCGCACCGCTTTGCCGGCGGCGGCGACCGCGCGGCCATCGGCAACATCGTCTACGATGCGCTGCGCCGCAAGCGCTCGGCAGGCTGGCTGCTGGGCGGCGACACGCCGCGCGCCATCGGCTTCGGCGCCCTGCTGCTCGAATGGGGCCAGACCGCGCGCTCGCTCAACGAAGCGCTCGACGGCGACAGGTTCGCGCCGCCGCTGCTGACGGCCACGGAGCTCCAGGCAACCGACGAGCGGCGGCTTGCCGACGCGCCGCCCGCGGTGCGCGCCGACATACCGGATTGGTGCGAGCCGCTTTTGCAACGTGCGTTTGGCGAGGCTTGGGTCGAGGAGGGCGCAGCGCTCGCCACCCGCCCGCCACTCGACATCCGCGTCAACACCTTGCAGGCCGATCGGGCCAAAGTGCTGGCGGAACTTGCCGAAACCGGCGCCAAGGCAGCTCACATCGCCCCACAAGGCATTCGCATTCCGCCGATCGACGGCGACGGCAGGCATCCCAACGTGCAGGCCGAGCCGGCTTTCCAGAAAGGCTGGTTCGAGGTCCAGGACGAGGGATCGCAGATCGCCGCCGCCCTTGCCGGCGCCGAGCCTGGAATGCAGGTGCTCGATTACTGCGCTGGTGCCGGCGGCAAGACACTGGCCCTGTCGGCGGCGATGGCCAATACAGGCCAGGTCTTCGCCCATGATGCCGAAAAGGCGCGGCTGGCGCCCATCTTCGACCGCATCCGCCGCTCGGAAAACCGCAACGTGCAGACCGTCACAAGGCCGGCGGAGCTGTCGCCGCTCACCGGCCATATGGACCTTGTCCTGGTCGACGCGCCTTGCACCGGCAGCGGCACCTGGCGACGGCGCCCGGACGCCAAATGGCGGCTGACGCAAAGGCAGCTCGACGCCCGCAAGGGCGAGCAGATGGCGATCCTCGATACCGCCAGCAGCTTCGTCAAGCCGGGTGGCCTGCTGGTCTACGTCACCTGTTCGGTGTTCGACGAGGAGAATGGCGAACAGGTCGCCGCGTTTTGCCAGCGTAATGGCGGTTTTGCCCCGGTCGATCATCGCCGGCTCTGGGACAGCCGTTTTCCCGGCCATGAAACGGCGATGCGGCTTGGCGCTTTGGGCGGTATCTGCCTGTCGCCGGCGCTGAGCGGCACCGACGGTTTCTACGTCTGCGCGCTGCGCAGGGCAGCCTGAATGAAGCGGAAAGCGAAGCCGTCCTGCGCGCCCTCGGGGTCAAATTGCTGCAGTGCAGCATCGGATGATTGCTTGCCGGTCACGCCTCTGCAATAAGCTTTTCGGCAAAGGTGAAAGCAGCGACGGCCATGGCAGCAAAGATCGTACCCGCCCCGGATTATGAAGACCGCGTCAGGGCGTCCTTCGCGCGCCAGCAGGCGATGGCGACCATCGGCGCCGAATTGACGCTGGTGACGCCCGGCATCATCGAAATCGAGATGCCCTATTCGGCCGCACTTACCCAGCAGCACGGTTTCCTGCATGCGGGCGTCATCTCGACCGCGCTGGACTCGGCCTGCGGCTATGCGGCCTTTTCGCTGATGCCGGAGAATTCCGGCGTGCTGACCATCGAGTTCAAGGTCAATCTGCTGGCGCCGGGCAGGGGCGAGCGCTTCCTGTTCCGCGGTTCGGTGACCAAGCCCGGCCGCACCATCATCGTCGCCGACGGCCAGGCCTATGCCTTCGCCGCCGACGGCGAGGCCAAGCTGATCGCCACCATGACCGGCACCATGATGACCATGGTCGGCCGTGATGGGATTGCTGGGTGAGTGGCCGGTTCGCCATAGGCGAATTCATCGTGCCAGTGGCACGATGAAAGTCCACGAACGCCGGGAGCTGCCGGAGGCAGCGGGTCCCGGCGAGCAGGTGGCGGGCCGCAGGGCAGGGAGGAGTAGATCATCATGACCGCTAAACTGTCGCGCCTGTCCGGCAAGGATGTCCTCTTCGTCATGGCGGCGCAGGCCGAATACGGGCCGCATTTGCAGCGGCTGTTCACCCCGCTGATGACCGGTGTCGGCCCGGTCGAGGCAGCCGTCCGGCTTGGCGCCGAATTGTCCTGGCTGAAGTCGCAAGAGGCGCTGCCGGACCTCGTCGTATCGCTCGGCTCTGCCGGCAGCCGGACCTTGGAGCAGACGGAGATCTACCAGGCCATCTCGGTCAGCTATCGTGACATCGACGCTTCGCCGCTTGGCTTCGAGAAAGGCGCGACGCCGTTCCTCGACCTGCCGATTACGGTGCCGCTGCCGTTGCGCATCCCTGACGTCAAGGAGGCGACGCTGTCGACCGGCGGTGCGATCGTCACCGGCGCGGCCTTTGATGCAATTGCCGCCGACATGGTCGACATGGAGACCTTCGCCTGCCTGCGCGCCTGCCAGCTATTCGACGTGCCCCTGATTGGGCTGCGCGGCATTTCCGACGGTGCGGCTGATCTCAGGCATGTCGGCGACTGGACCGAATATCTGCACGTCATCGACGAAAAGCTGGCGGATGCCGTCATGCGCCTCGAACAGGCGATCGGATCGGGCTTGCTTCGGATGGGTTCTCCTGGCGATGTGGCGGGACCGGCCTGAAAGTCAGGCTTCGCTACCCATTGCGCCGACTCGTTTCTTTCTCTAAACGCTCGCCATGAAAACAGCCAATCAACCCGACACCGTCCTGATTGTCGATTTCGGCAGCCAGTTCACCCAGCTCATCGCCCGCCGCATCCGCGAAGCCGGCGTGTTTTCCGAGATCGTGCCGTTCCAGTCGGCCGAGGCGGCATTCAAGCGCATCAACCCAAAAGCCGTGATCCTGTCCGGCGGTCCGGCCTCGACCACGGATATCGGCAGCCCGCGGGCGCCGCAGATCGTCTTCGACGCCGGCGTGCCGGTGCTCGGCATCTGCTATGGCCAGATGGCCATGTGCGTGCAGATGGGCGGCGTCGCCGAAAGCTCCAACCATCGCGAATTCGGCCGCGCTTTCGTCGAGATCGAGAAGGAAAGTCCGCTGTTCGACGGCCTGTGGGCGATCGGCCAGCGCCACCAGGTGTGGATGAGCCATGGCGACCGCGTCATCTCCTTGCCCAAGGGGTTCGAGGTGTTCGGCAAGTCGGAAGGCTCGCCCTTCGCCATCTTCGGCAATGTCGAGCGCAGGATGTATGGCATCATGTTCCATCCGGAAGTGGTGCATACGCCCGACGGCGCCCGGCTGCTCAGGAATTTCGTCCACAACATCGCGGGCATCGAGGGCGACTGGACGATGCGCGCCTACCGCGAGCACGCGGTCGAGGCGATCCGCAAGCAGGTCGGCAAGGGCAAGGTCATCTGCGCGCTTTCGGGCGGTGTCGATTCTTCTGTCGCGGCGCTGCTCATTCATGAGGCGGTCGGCGATCAACTCACTTGCATCCTCGTCGACCATGGTCTGATGCGCAAGGACGAGGCCGCCGGCGTCGTTGCGATGTTTCGCGAACACTACAATTTGCCGCTCATTCTGGTGAACGCGTCGGATCGTTTCATCGGTGCGCTCGAAGGCGAGGCGGACCCCGAGAAGAAACGCAAGACCATTGGCCGGCTGTTCATCGAGGTGTTCGAGGAGGAGGCCAAGAAACTCGGCGGCGCCGATTTCCTGGCGCAAGGCACGCTCTATCCCGACGTCATCGAAAGCGTCTCCTTCACCGGCGGCCCGTCGGTGACGATCAAGTCGCACCACAATGTCGGCGGCCTGCCCGAGCGCATGAACATGAAGCTGGTCGAGCCGCTGCGCGAACTGTTCAAGGACGAGGTCCGCGCGCTGGGCAAGGAACTCGGCCTGCCCGAAAGTTTCATCGGCCGCCACCCGTTCCCGGGGCCGGGGCTCGCCATACGCTGTCCCGGCGGCATCACGCGCGAGAAGCTCGAAATCCTGCGCGAGGCCGACGCCATCTATCTCGACGAGATCCGCAAGGCGGGGCTGTACGACGCGATCTGGCAGGCCTTCGCGGTGCTCTTGCCGGTGCAGACGGTCGGCGTCATGGGCGACGGCCGCACCTATGAATTCGTCTGCGCGCTGCGCGCCGTCACCTCGGTCGACGGCATGACCGCCGATTTCTACCACTACGACATGGCCTTCCTGGGTGCGGCCGCCACGCGCATCATCAACGAAGTAAAAGGCATCAACCGCGTGGTCTATGATGTGACCTCGAAGCCGCCGGGGACAATCGAGTGGGAGTGATGGGGCGCGCCGAAGGCGGGAGTTCTGGTCCTACTTCGGCACCAGCAAGTACTCCTTCGCGGCCTCGTCTAGGTTATCCGTTCGCGTGGTCGTTGCCACCGTGCGCGGCGATGAACATGGCGACGGCCGACCGGCAATAGGATTCGATTTCGTTGTCGTCCTCTGCTCTCGCCTGATCGAAGCGCGCGATAATCAGGAGATCGGATCCTTTGAAAAGCGCGGCAAACAAGCGGGCGGACCGGAGAGGATCGGGCACGTTCAGAACCGCCTTCGCGTGCAACTGACGCAACAGGGCCTCGATTTCGGCGATGACATGGGCGGGGCCGGCTTCGTAATGGAGCCTGCTTAACGACTTTTGATTCGTCTTGTCGGCCATGATCATGGCTTCGACATTGCGGACGTCCGAACTCAACAGCGTGCGAAGCAGGGATGATCCCGCCGCCATGAGCTGATCTTCGGCCGAACCGTCAACGCCTTCAAAAAGGGCCCGTGGTGCAAACTGATGGCAGCGGGCCGCGATGGCCGCGCTGAACAGCGCCTCCTTGTTCTCGAAGTGCCGATAGATGCTGAGCTTGGAAATCTTGGCCCGCCGGGCGACCTTGTCCAATGTCGTCGCTTGAAAACCCAATTCCACAAAGAGTTCGCACGCGGCGTCGACTATCGTTTGGCCAAGTGCCTCGTTGGCGGGCCGGCCGCGCCGGCCCTGGCTGTCTTCGGTCACGAGAATTCCAGTACTTGACAGTATCCTAATACTTGCATTACGATACCATGTAGTATCTGAAATGTGCAAGCCAATGGGTAGGTGTCCTCCAAATCAAGTTTCCTCGGGCCGCCCGGCGATATCGATGCGGCATTGTCCGGCCGGCCAAAACAATGATGGGCGACTTTCTCGTCGATGCCGAAGCCCTGCTCGCTGCCCGTCTCGAGCGCGTATCGCTGGACGATATTTCGCGCCAGGCCCGGCCCCAACCCCTCCATCCACAACACGGAGCCCATCACCATGGATGACGTCATCATCATCGGCGGCAGCTTTGCCGGTCTCGCCGGCGCCCTGCAGCTCGGCCGTGCCCGGCGCAAGGTCACCGTTCTCGATACCGGCCTGCCGCGCAACCGCTTCGCCGGCCATTCGCATGGCCTGCTCGGCCACGATCACAAGCCACCGCTGGACATCCTGGCCAAGGCGCGGCAGCAACTGGCGCGTTATCCCACGATCAGGCTGGTCAATGCCCGGGCCGACAGCGTCTCCGGTGCCATCGACGATTTCTCCGTCCTCACTGGCGAGGGCGAAAGCCTTGCGGCGCGCCGCCTGATCCTGAGCTATGGCATCGCCGACCAGATGCCTGATGTTCCAGGCTTTGCCGAAGGCTGGGGCACGTCCATCGTGTCCTGTCCCTATTGCGACGGCTTTGAAGTCGCCGGCCGGCATTGGGGCCTCGTCTGGTCCGGCCCGCAGTCGCCCAATCATGTCAGGCTGTTCCACGATTGGACCGACACGTTGACGCTCTTCGCCGATGGTCACGACATTCCCCCCGATGTCCGGGCCGATCTGGCGCGCCGCAACATACCTGTCGTCGATGGCCGGATCATCGGGATCGCCCATCGCGAGGGCCATATCGCCACCGTCAATCTCGATACCGGCCGCAATGTCGCGGTCGACATCCTATTCGCCCATCCGCGTAACAAGCCCTCCGCAAGCCTACATGAATCACTGGGCCTCGCCACGGTCGATACGCCCGGCGGCATCGCCCTCAAGGTCGACGAGCGCCGCGAAACCAGCATGCCCGGCATCTACGCCGCCGGCGACCTCGCCACCCCCGGAATGCCCTCGGTCACCACGGCATCATGGCAAGGCACCATGGCGGGCATCTTCGCCCAACAGTCGATGCTGGTTTGAGAGCACAGATTCCCTTCTCCGGTTACCGCGGACAATCATATTCTGACTGGCCGCCTGGCATGCGGGCGCACCTGATCCTATCCGGTGGATCGTCATAAGCATTCATGGAATTCCGGACTGGGCCCGCGAGGGCGAGGTTCGCACCACGGGGGTTCCATTCAGGACCACGGACGCCGAGGCGCAGATCGTTGCTGTACGGCAAGGGCTCGGGATCACGACACTGCCGTGCTTCGTCGGAGATGCCGACCCCCTGCTGGTGAGGGTGCCGGACACCGACCTGCACATGTACGGAACGCTCTGGCTTCTCACGCAGGAGGAGACACGCAAGACGAAGCGCGTGCGGCTCTTCACGGAATTCGTATCCCGCAGGCTCGCGGCGTACGCTCCGCTTCTCGCGGGACTGTCCATATCGCGCGACCGACGCTTGGCGGGTTGACGGCGACGCTTGCCATAATCCGGTCGAAAGCCGAGCTGCGTCCGCTTGAAGCAGCGCTGTTCAATTCGCGAATGTTGCGCGCAACCGGCGCGAGGGCCACGCTACCGACGCGACGGACTTCACCATCGCTGACGGCCTCTGTGCGCGGGGACCAGTCTGCGTCAGCTGCTACGGCTGGAACAAGGTGGACCCATTTATGGACGGATGGCGCTCAGCCGGTTTTTCGCCTGCTTCCGGGCGACGATCGACTATCCGATGCTATCGAATTCACCGCGTCGCCTTTTTGACGTCCTTGCTCGACGGGTTCGCCAGGATGGCGCCCGTAATGATGCGAAAGAGATGATCGGCCCGCAGCGCAAATGAGGGTTGGTCGACCACCCAGCCGAGCGCCGTCATCAGGGCGAACAGGTCATCCCCATTCATGTCGGGCCGCGCCGCGCCTTCGGCCTGTGCGCGGACCAGCAGTCGCGCGCTCGCCGAGTGCACCGCAGCGCATGAAGCATAAAGAGCGGAGTCCGGGTTCTTGTGGGCGGCGGCCATCATGGCGACGACGCCCCTGTAGCTTTGGGCGAACACCAACCATTCCTGGAACCAGGAGATGAGTGCCTGGTCAGGTGAGTTCGACGTTTCGAGTTCATCTGCCTTCTGCGTCAATGCGTCCAGATTCGTACACAGTAGCGCCTCGAACAGGGCTTCTCGCGTCGGGAAATGACGAAGCAGCGTGGCTAGCCCGACCTCGGCTCGACGGGCGATATCGCGCATCGATGCGTCGGCGCCGTGCTGGGTGACGACCTCACGCGCGACCGCAAGGATGTGGCTGTAATTTTTTTTGGCGTCGGCTCGCATAGTTCACCTTGACAATCGGATCAGTGATCCAGATATACGGATCACTGATCCATAAGTATATGGAGCCGAAGGCGCTTTCCGGCAACCCGAAAAGCGAAGTCATGGGAACACGAACATGAGCACTATCAGCATCATCGGGTCAGGCGGTGTGGCCGCAGCGATCGGCGGCCTTGCCGCCAAGGCCGGACACGCCGTCCAGGTGATGAGCCGCGACGCCGCCAAGGCGCGGGCGCCGGCCGAGCAGGTTGGAGCCGGCGCGACGACCGGAACATTTGGCGCCGCCCCGGTCGGGGACATCGTCATCCTGGCGGTTCCTTATTCGGCCGTTCTCGACGTGGTGAAGCAGTACGGCAAAGCACTGGCAGGCAAGCTCCTCGTCGACATCACCAACCCCATCAACTCCGACTTCACGGGTTTCCTGACTCCTGAAGACAGTTTCGGCGCGCAGGAGATCGCCAAGGTTGCTCCTGCAAATGCCACTATCGTCAAGGCGTTCAACACCCAGAACGCCCATGTCCTGGCTGCCGGCCCGATCGGGGGCCATCCATTGGACGTGTTCATCGCCGGGGACGATGCTCAGGCTAAGGCGCGCGTCTCGGCGTTCATCGACAGCCTCGGACTGCGCCCGATGGATGCCGGGCGGCTGATCATGGCGCGGACGCTGGAGCACGCCTGCATGCTGTGGCTGGGCCTCATGACCCGCTCCATCAAACACACCAACTTCTCAATCCGCGTCAGCCTCCTCGGCTGAGCCCGCGGCACCACGCCTCGCATCACATTACCCAAGGAGCAGCAGTATGCGCGTTTTAGTTACTGGCGGGACCGGCCATATCGGTTCGCACATCATTCCCGAGCTCATCGCGTCCGGCCATGAGGTCATTGGCCTGGCCCGGTCGGACACGTCCGCGACTGCGGTGTCGGCGCTCGGCGCCAAGGTACGTCGCGGGGATATCACCGACCTCGACGCGCTCAAGGCCGCGGCGGCGGAGTCCGACGGCGTCATCCACGTCGCACACCGGCAAGACCTGCTGCCCTCTGGCGGGATCGACGCCGTGGCCGCCGCGGAGCTCCAGATCATGCTCGCCTACGGCGAGGCGCTGGCAGGGACCGGAAAGCCGCTCGTCGTTTCGGGGAGCATCGGCTCGCCGGGGTGGGAAGGCTTGGGCCGGCCAGCCACCGAGGAAGATCCGGCTCTTCCCGGCGGCGAAGCATACAAGGGGACCCTGCGGGTTCGTAACGCCGTGGAACTCGCCGTGATCGGCCTCGCGGAGCGGGGCGTGCGGTCTTCGGTCGTCCGAATTCCTCCCATCGCGCACAGCACGACCGATGCCGGCTTCCTCCAGCTGCTGATCGGTCTCGCGAAGGAGAAGGGCGTTATCGGTTACCCCGGTGACGGCGCGAACCTCTGGCCAGCCGTGCATGCCCGCGACCTGGCCTCCCTGTTCCGCCTGGCGCTGGAGAAGGGGCCGGCTGGCAAAACTTGGCACGGGATTGAGGGCGACGGCATCCGGTTCCGCGAGATCGCTGAGGCCATTGGCACCCGTATGGGCGTGCCCGCCGTGCCCATCCCTGCGGACGTACTGATGTTGCCGGGCTTCTTCGGCTTTCTCGCGAATTTGGTCACGCTGGACCTTCCGGCGTCCAACGCCATCACCCGCCGGACTCTCGGCTGGCATCCAGTTCAGCCGGGCCTGATCGAGGACCTCGACAACGGCCATTACTTCCAGGCTGGCCATATCGCGACCCCGTAATTCGTCAAACCAACAAACGGGATCCCCTTTTAGAAACTACCAGCAATACCCCCACTCAATAGGAGACTGCACATGAGCATTATAAGCATCATTGGCTCTGGAACTATGGCTGCCGCGATCGCGGGCCGTACCGCCAAGGCCGGACACACTGTCGAGGTGGTCGGCCGCGACCCCGCCAAGGCGCGGGCGCTCGCCGACCAACTTGGAGCCGGAGCGACCACTGGGATATACGGAGCCGCCCCCGCGGGCGACATCGTCATCCTCGCCGTGCCGTACAGCGGTGCAGCGGCGGCTGTGGCCGACTTTGGGAAAGCGCTCGATGGCAAGGTGATCGTCGACATCGCCAACCCGGTTGCCCCCGACCTCTCGGGCCTCGTCACGCCCCACGGCAGTTCTGGCGCGCAGGAGAGCGCAAAGGGCCTCCCCGCCGGCGCGCATGTTGTGAAGGCGTTCAACACGATCTTTGGTCACGTGCTTGCGAAGGGTGGACGCCTCGACGCGTTCATCGCAGCCGACGATGCGGAGGCGAAAGCGCGCGTCTCGACGTTCCTCGAAAGTCTCGGGCTGCGTCCGCTCGACGTGGGCGGCTTGCACATGGCCCAGACGCTGGAGGCGCTCGGTTTGATGATGATTGGCCTCGCCAAAAATGGCGCCGGCACCTGGGACTTCGCCATGAACGTCGATATCGGCTGAATCACCGACATCAGCCCTCATGCAGCTGGTCAGGGATCATTAGACTAACCGCGGTACTTCCGCCCTTTTAGACGTCGCCCAGCAACCAGGTGCCTTTTCGCGCCGCCGCATGACATCGCTGCCGGCCCAATCGGTAGTCCGCAGCCCAAAGCTCTACGACCAATTGCGGCCGCCGCATGGCGCACGCTTGACCGCTCCTCGCTCTTCGAACGGCGCCTATACGCCGCTAGGCCCCCAGCTTCGCGACCTTGTGGTCTTCAAATATTTGATCGCGCGCTGCTCGAAGAGGTTAGCGCGCGACCAGTTCTCGGCGTCGATCACGCGGTCGTAGATCGATTACTGCTCCTTCTTGAACAAATCCTGGAAGATGAGGTGGCCCCAAATGCGGCCGCGTGCCTGCACCAGCGCGCCACCCTCGTCGAGCTTTCCCAGCTTGACGGGGGCAAACCCGAGTTGTTTGGCCAGGGCCGCCACGGGGGCGGTCGCGTCCTCGTCGTCACCAGACAGGAAGACGACCCGGTGGCCGCCCTCGACGATCGGATCGGCAGCCAGGGTGGCCGCAGCCAGGTGATTGAACCCTTTGACGAGCTTGGCGCCGGTAAACGCCTTCGCGACGAAGGCTGAGGACGGAAGATCGTCCAGTTCTTCGGGGAGAACTCCAAAAGTGTTCATCGCGTCGATGACCGTCTTGCCTTCCCAGTTCGGCAGGGCCTTCGCGACCTCGCGATGCTCCCAGAACGGGACCGCCAAGATGATTGTGTCGGCCTCGAGCGCATCCCGCAGCGACTTGGCGATGACCGTGGGTCCAATCGCCCGAGCCTGCGGCGCCAATGCCTCGGGCGGCCGGCGGCTCGCCACGGCCACCTTGATGTTCTTACGGGCGAAGGCGTGGGCGAGGGCCTGGCCTATTTTACCGAATCCTACAATTGCGTAGCTCATAATGCTTCTCCGATCCGTGTTGATGTCGATTCCCGGCCCTCAACGGCGCTGGTCAATTGAATGGAGTGACCGGCCGTGGCGCCTCAGAGTTGCGCAAGGCCGCCGTCGACGGCGACCTCGCTGGCGGTCATGAAGCTGCTGTCCGACGATGCGAGAAAGGCGGCGACGGCCCCGATCTCCGCCGGATCGGCCATTCGCTGGAGCGGCGTCATCGCGGCGAAGACCTTCTGGCCCTCCTCGCCCAGCGCTTCCTTCGCGAGTTCGGTCGCGGTCGCCCCGGGCGATAGCACGTTGACGCGGATGCCGGTGCCCTTCAGGTCCTCCGCCCAAGTCCGCGCGAGGTTGCGCACTGCCGCCTTGCTAGCGCTGTAGGCGCTCATTGCCGCGGCGCCCGTCGTGCCGGCGCTCGATCCGGTCAGGATTATCGAACCGCCCTGGCCCATCAGCGGCAGCGCCTTTTGGACAGTGAAGATCGTACCCTTCACATTGGTGTCGAAGGTTTCGTCAATGTGCTCGGCGGTGATCTTGCCGAGCGCAAGCTGGCTTCCCGCCCCGGCATTGGCGAAGACGATGTCGAGGGTTCCGCGCTCGGCCTTCACCGTCGCGTAGAGTCGGTCGAGGTCGGCCTCATCCGAGACCGAGCCTGTCACCGCGCGGGCATTGGGCCCGAGCTCGGCCAGAGCCGCGTCGAGCGTTTCCTGCCGGCGGCCGAAGATGAAGACGAAAGCCCCCTCCTCGATGAAGCGCTTTGCCGCGGCGCGGCCGATGCCGGTAGCGCCGCCCGTGATGACTGCAACCTTACCGTTTAGCTTTCCCATGACTTTTCCTTCCAGGCTCTGCCTTTGATCGTTCGGGAAGAACCCCGAGAGCCTGGAAATAAGTCTGCAGGGGTCAGGCTGTGAGTGCGGAAGTGCGCACATCCGTGGTGCAAAATCGATCCGGTCGGACGACAGCCGCCAATCGGTGTCCGTCGTTCGGAATTGGGCCGCGCTGGTCGACATAAGCTATGATAACCGCCCACACTGCTGTACGACTGCGTTGAATACGGGCTTTGGAAAGCGCACCGCGCGGTGCGGGATCGCGCCATGATCGACTGGGATGATGTTCGCTATTTTCTGGCCGTGGCGCGCGGAGGCTCGGTGCGGGCTGCTGGCGAGCGCCTCGGTGTGAACCACTCGACCGTGCTGCGACGCGTTGCACAGCTCGAGGAGCGCCTCGGGGCGCAGATGTTCGAAAAGCTGCCTTCGGGCTACCGCCTCACGGCTGCGGGCGAGGAGGTGCTCGAACTCGCGAACCAGATGGAAGCGTCGTCGCATCAGTTGGAGACACGTGTCTTCGGGCGCGACCAGAGCGTGCGCGGGCTTCTGCGAGTGACATTGGCTCCGACCCTCGCGACACACCTGCTCATGCCGGATTTCGCCGAGTTCGCGCGTCTGCATCCTGACATCGAGATGGACGTCTTGTCGTCCGGGGAACTGGCAAATCTGACCAACCGAGAGGCCGACGTGGCGATCCGCGTCGTCTATGACCGCAAAACCCTGCCGCTCAATCTTCACGGCCTGAAGGGGCCGGAGTTGTTCGGCGGCGTCTATATGTCCCGCGATCGACTGGCCGCTTGGCATGCGGGCGCGCCTGATCCCATCCGGTGGATCGTCATAAGTATTCATGGAATTCCGGACTGGGCCCGCGAGGGCGAGGTTCGCACCACCGGGGTTCCATTCAGGACCACGGACGCCGAGGCGCAGATCGTTGCTGCAAGGCAAGGGCTCGGGATCACGACACTGCCGTGCTTCGTCGGAGATGCCGACCCCCTGCTGGTGAGGGTGCCGGGCACCGACCTGCACATGTACGGAACGCTCTGGCTTCTCACGCAGGGGGAGACACGCAAGACGAAGCGCGTGCGGCTCTTCACGGAGTTCTTATCCCGCAGGCTCGCGGCGTACGCTCCGCTTCTCGCGGGACTGTCCCTATCGCGCGACTGACGCTTGGCGGGTTGACGGCCTGCCTTTGCCGACGGCTTTCTTGGGGGGCTTGCCGGCTGCTTATGATCGCCGCTTTCCGGCTATCATTGGCGCCGTCTCAGGTGGAAAATTGCTTCGATGGAAACTGTCCGATTTCCCAGGCTCACGACACCAAGGCTCGTGCTTCGGGCGCCGAGAAAACGGGATATCCCGGCATGGTTTGCGCGCGCGACGGATGTCGAATCCGCCTCTCTTGCCGGCGATCCTGTTCCCGACGACATAAGCGCGGGCGAGCGATGGTTCGCACGTTCGCGTCAGCGGTTCGCTGACGGTACAGCGATCCAGTGGTCCATAGATGAAGTAGGAGTTTCGGAAGCGATCGGGACAATAACCCTTTCCTTCGACGCAACCGACGCCAAGGCAGCTGCATTGGGATTCGTGCTCGCGCGTGCGCATTGGGGGCACGGACTGGGCAGCGAGGCGGCGCGCGAAGTTCTCCGCTACGCTTTCGAAACTCTGGCACTTGAACGGGTGATGGCCGAAGCGGCGGCGCGCAATTTTGCCTCGGTGCGGATATTTGCGAAGCTCGGATTCAAACATGTCGAGAGCTTCATCGATGAGTCCGACGGCGAGCGTTGCGAGCGCTTTACGCTCGACCGAGACATCGGGCCGTCACTGTTGGCGAGCAACGCGATGCGGGACTTCCCGGCTTGAGCCATCGCAGGCCGGAATTCGCCGTGCGCAAGACGCCCGGTCATCGCCCGCCACGGATAAGCTAGCAGTTGGACAATAATGGCCAGCGGAACGATCCCGCCATTTCCGTGGACAAGACCAACGGCTGGACGCGATCGATCGAGTGCAAGATCAGTTGGTGCTGGCGGTGAACCCGCACTGCTTCTGCTCCATATCGATCTGCTTCGTGATGCGGACGGCGTTCTGTGCGTAGGCTTCCGTCACGGAGCCACTATTCACGGTCTTGTCCTTCAGCGGACTCACGCCTGCGCAGAGGTGGAAAACATGCGGCTCGGTGGATTTCGCGGCTCCGTTTTCGGGCGCGATCCAGTAGACGACGTCCTGCCCTGCGGGGTGGCTCGCGTCCTTCGTCGCCGCCGCCACCGCGGCGGTGTCCGCCGCGATCGCCTGCGCCTGAGCGGCGACGTCGGGCGAACAGGCGGTGGTGGGCTGCCCCGACTTGATCTGGGCTGCGCATGCGTTCATATCCTGGGTGTATTGTTCGACCGACGGGGGTTTGAAACTGATCCCCATGACCGTCGCGAGCACGGCCAGCGCAGCACCGACGCCGCCGGCAACCTTCTTGGTCCGTGGATCCATGTTTTTGTCGGTGAGGATCAGGAAAACCAGCGGGAGGAAGGCAATCAGCGTGATGATTGCGCCGAGCTGGTTTTGGAAGAAGAACCTGGCCGTGTCGGATGCGCGGGCCGGATCGTGCCTGTTGGCCGCCTTCCACAGCAAGTTGCCGGCGATTGCGAAAATCGCGATGCCGACCAGAAGGCCGATGATCAGCGGCAGGTGTGCCTGGTCGAACTTGTTCTGGCGAAGCAGCATAATCCCGTAGATCTCGCCGCCAATGGCGACAATCCACGAGAGTGCTGCGAAAAGGCGAAGACGCGTGGCGGAGGACTTCTGGCCCTGCGTCGCCTGCCAATCCTTGGTAACGTCTGGCTTGTTGTCGGTCATTGACCAGATCCCCCGATATCGACACTTATGCGGGTGGCGTTACCCGCCTGCGGAGCCTCGTTGAACGTACATTACCTGCCTTAGCGACGCGACGACAATGTGAGCGCCACGGCAGGCCTCATCCTCATACATATTGCGCATGAGTGAAGCCGTCCATACCCACGAAGGCAGACGCCTACCAGGCGACGGCTCCGTGGTCTCTGGCCCGAACTGACGACACCAGCCGAAAATCGAAATTGCCATCCCGCGGGTTCCTCCCTCGGAACGTTTTCGCACACCTGCGGTGCCCGAACATTGGCTTTTCGCACTGCGGGGTTATGATAAGCCTAGGCAAGCCGAAAGATCGAATAAGACACGAATTCCGCAATGACGATGACCACGACACCAACCGCGGTATTGCGTGGCACGGAGGTCAGCATCCCTCGCGAGAATGCACCCGGCAGACTATGTCCGCGCGATCACCATGGAGGCATGGCGTCGATGCTTGCCGCGCTCGCCGGATGAACCGTTGGCAACTTGCTCATGGACGCTATCTCGATCTTGGTGCGAGATCGTTGTTGATGGGGATCTTGAACGTTACGCCGGACAGTTTTTCCGACGGGGGAGAATTCGATCGGCCGGAGCGGGCACTCGAACAGGCCCGGCGTATGATCGGCGAGGGCGCGGCGATCATTGACGTCGGGGGCGAGTCGACCAGGCCCGGCGCCGGCAGCGTTTCGGCGCTTGAGGAACAATCGCGTATCCTCCCGATCATCGAGGCGCTGTCGTCCGACGGCAACAGCATCGTCTCGGTTGATACCTATCGGGCCGAGACGGCGCGTCTCGCGGTCGCGGCGGGCGCACATATCGTCAACGACGTACATGGCCTGCAGCGCGAACCCGACATCGCGCACGTCGCGGCGGAAACCGGCGCTGGCCTTGTCATCATGCACACCGGGCGCGACCGGGAAAAATTGGCGGATGTAATCGCCGACCAGTTCCTGTTCCTGAACAGATCGCTGGAGATCGCGCGCAACGCCGGCATCCCGGACGACCGCATCGTGCTGGACCCAGGCTTCGCTTTCGCCAAGGGCGGAGAGGAGAACCTTGAACTCATGGCTCGCTTCGGCGAACTGCGTGCTCTTGGTTTTCCATGGCTCGTCGGCACCTCGCGCAAGCGCCTTGCCCATCACCTGGTCGGCGAAAGCGACGAAGGGCGGGACGTTGGCACAGCGGCAACCAGCGTTATCCTGCGGTTGAAGGGTGCTTCGATTTTTCGTGTGCACAATGTCGGGATCAATCGCGATGCCCTGGCTTTCGCCGACGCAGTGCGCGAGCGCGAGAATACGGCGGAATGAAAGAACCTGTCAGGCGGGCTCTGTCACGACGCCGATACGCCGGTAGGTGAATGGTTCGTCCTCCGAAGAAACTGTCGCGGTGCGCTTGGCTTCGTCGATCAGCATCGCCATGCGCGCGTGGATCGGCGACTTCGCGCAAGCCGGATCCGTTGCGGCGGCATCGCCGGCGATCGCCATCGCCTGGCAGCGGCAACCGCCCCAGTCGATCTCGCGCCGTTCACAGCTGCGACAGG
The DNA here is from genome assembly GCF_020165435.1 of Mesorhizobium sp. BR1-1-2. NCBI lineage: Bacteria > Pseudomonadati > Pseudomonadota > Alphaproteobacteria > Hyphomicrobiales > Phyllobacteriaceae > Mesorhizobium > Mesorhizobium sp. BR1-1-2. Next base: position 62,775 of record NZ_JAIUID010000010.1, on the reverse strand, counting down.
GTTCCTGCATCCAGTCCGTGCCGCGGAAGGCATTGAATGCCGGCGAATCGGCCCAGATCGAGGATAGGGTGTGTGGTTTGAAACGCTCGAAACTGAGCGACGGGATCGTCTGCGCGGCATGGCACGGCAGCACGGTGCCGTCAGGCGCCACCATGAACGCGTCACGCGCCCAGCCACCCATGCACGGTTTGGGGTAGATTGCGAAATAGTCCGGTGTCACGAAATCGATGTTGATAATGCCGGCCAGCCGCTCGCGTGCTTCCGCGACGATCTCCGCCTGCCGGTCGACTGCTGCACGCTCGGGCATCAGCTGATCGCGATTTATCAAAGCCCAGCCAGCGTACTGGACGTTGGCGATCTCGAGCCTCTCCGCGTCCAGCGAAAGGGCAAGATCGATAAAATCCGGTACCTCCTCGATGTTATGGCGATGGATCGGCGCGTTGATGGTGAGAGGCAAGCCGGCAGCTCGCGCGCGGCGTGCCGTCTCCAGCTTCTTGTCGTGGCTGCCTTTGTGGTTGCCGATGCGTTCGGTGGTCGCCGGCCGTGCGCCCTGAAAGCTCAATTGCAGATGGTCGAGCCCGGCTTCGGCAAATGCTTCGATGCGACCCTCGGCGATGCCGACGCCAGCGGTAATCAGATTGCTGTAGACGCCGCGCGCTGAAAGTCCGGCGATCAATTGCTCGAGGTCGCGGCGCAGCGTCGGCTCACCGCCGGACAGATGCACCTGCAGAACACCGAGATCGGCGGCCTCCGAGAACAGGCTGAGCCAGGTCTGTGTGTCGAGTTCGCGATTGGCCTTCTGCAATTCGAGCGGATTGGAACAATAAGGGCATTGCAACGGGCAGCGATGTGTCAGTTCCGCCAGCATGCCGATAGGAGGGAGGAGGGGCGTGCTCATAGCTTCACCAGCAGCTTGTCCGACCACTCTTGCAGGAAGGCGATGACGTCGGCCGCCACGGCCTCCTCCTCGGCCTCATAATCCGTGGCAAGGCCGGCGATGATTTCGCCGACCGTGGACCGTCCGTCGCAGCGCCGCAATATGTCGAGGCTGATATCGTTCGGCCAGAATATTCTCTCGGGTGAAAGCACGGCGAATGCCTGCCGCACGGAATCGTACTGTATGCGCACATGTTTCGGCAGGAAGGGTACCGATCGCAGCGACACCAAGGCTCTTTCGCGCAGCATCATCATGGGGCTGCCTCGGGGCGGAAGGCGCCGGGCGGTATATTTCCTGGCTCGCCATAGGCGTGTTGAAGCGCATCAAGCATGGCCCAGAGTATATCGCATTTGAATACCAGCGCATCTATTGCCTGCTGCTGGCGTTCCGCCGTATCGGCATGGCTGAGCACGTAGGTGAGGGCGAAGTCGGCGTCGCGCGAGGCTTGTTCGGGTCGTTGCTTGAAATAGGCCAGCGTATCCTCGGTGATATAATCGTATTTGGCCAGCATCGCTGGTACGCGCTCGCCGATGATAAGCGGTGAGAACATCTCGGTCAGCGACGACGCGACCGCCTCGAACAGCGTCCGGTTGGTGCAAAAGGAGAGGTAGGCCCCCACGGCGAACCGTGTCGCCGGCAGTGCCAGCCTTTCGCTCTTCACGGCCTCGGCGTCCAGGCCGAGCGAGGTTGCCAGATGCAGCCAGCGCGCGATACCGCCGCTCCAGCCGTCCTCCCCGTCATGGTCTTCGATACGTTTGCGCCAGGCGGCGCGAAACGCCGGATCCTCGGCATGTGCGAGGATCATGGCATCCTTGCGCGGGATGACAGCCTGGTAGCAATAACGGTTCAGCGCCCAGGCCTTCATCTCGGCCTTCGACAGCGCGCCGCTGGTCATCCTGTGATGGAAGGGATGATGATTGTGGTAGCGTTCGGCGCCGACCTGCCTCAGCACGGCTTCCAGATCGCTCGTGGACAGGCCGCCTTTGGCCGCATCGCGGAAATCGTTCAAAATTCCATCTCCATGCCGTCGCCTGCGACCTCCCAGCCTGCTGCCTTGACCGCCGCGTGTTCGGCCGAATTCTCGTCAAGGATCGGATTGGTGTTGTTGATATGGACGAAGACGCGGCGGCCCAGCCTCACATCGGCCAGGCTGGCGATCGAACCCGCGTCTCCCGAAATCGCCAGATGCCCCATGCGCGCGCCGGTTTTCTGACCGACGCCGGCGACGATCATCTCGTCGTCGGTGTAGACCGTGCCGTCGAACAGAAGACAGGCTGCATCGCAAAGACGGGCGCGCAGCCTCGCATCGATGCGTGCGCAGCCTGGAATGTAGAAGACAGAATCGCGGCTGCCGATACTCGCAATTCGGACTCCAATCGTGTCACCGGCGTCGAAGCTGAAATTGGCATCTGGATGGTCTTTGTCCTCAAGATAGAGTGCTATCTTTCCGGGCACCGGAAAGCTCTCGATCATCACGCCGGTCTCGCTGCCTTCGGCATCGCAGATGACCAATTCTTTCGCTGTCGGCAGGATGCGCCGCGGCACGACCGCCGGATCGAGAACGTTGAAAATCGAATTCGCCTCCAGCGTCGCCAGAACCTGCGCCGTTGCGTAGATGGCGAAAGGCTGCCGCTCGCGCAGGCTGAGCAGTCCGGCGATATGATCGACATCGGCATTGGTCAGCACCACCGCGCGGATAGGGGTCGAGCGCAGCGGCGCGTCGCCCGCAGGTTGCAACTCAGGGGTTGCCGCGATCTGCTGGCGAATGTCGGGAGAGGCATTGAAAAGAACCCATCCGACCCCATCCGCCGAGGCGATGACACTTGATTGGGTTCGTGAATGCACGCCAGCCATCCCGGAGCGGGCCGCGCGACTGAGACGATAATTGCAATTCCATTGCGGAAAGCCGCCGCCTGCCGCCGATCCGATAATCCTCAAATGCATGAAAATGCCCGCCCCGCGGCTTCTCTGACCAGCAGGCAATTTGCAGCCCTGAAAAGTGCCGCGCGCGCCCTACACGCGTCAAAACCTTTCGCCAAAACCCATGCGGGGATGCGTGCCCCTGTTGCCAGGGACACGCACCTCTGCGGCCTACCTCTTGGGAGTAATTTCGGCAGGCAGATACCGGGAAATTTCCATGCCCGCGGCAACCTGGCACATGGTCGGTTTTTTCCAGTTCTTCTTCATGACATTTCTCCTCTTATACCAGTCCGAAGGGACCGATCCCTGTTGTTAGCCAACCATTGCAGGGCACCGAAGCAATGGCTCGTCCATCACGTCTCAAATGGACAAACGAAAAAGTAGGTTTTGAAAAATCGAAAAGCAAAACTACCGGGAATAATTTGCATAACATTCCTTCAATTGTTCGTTTCATACGGTTTTTTCACCTCCAGCGGAAGATTTGCACCTTCCCATCCATCAGCACCGAGTGGATACCAGATTACCGAACTGTAGCCCCACTCGATCGCCCGTTTGGCGGCATTCCAGGACATCCAGCAATTCGTCATGCAATAGAACAGAATCGCTCGCGACTTGTCCGTGCCGGCCTTGGCTTCGAGGCCTTGGCGAAAATAGCTGGTGGTCTCCTGCGAAATAGCGCCGTATCCCACGTTGGCCAGCCATGTACTGCCTGGAATGTCCTTTCTAACCTTGTCTCTCCATATCGTTCCTGCCGGTAAATTGGTCGGCTTGGGCGTATTCGGCATCACGTCGAAGAAGACTGCTTTCTTCGCTCGCCACAGCGCTTCAGCTTCCGCCGTCGTCACCACCCTGGCGCCTCGCAGCGTCGGCGGCACCGGCGCCCGATAGTCATCCATCCGGTACCCGCTGGGTTCGGCGATCTCGCCAGCGCGCGTCGGTTCGACCAGACCCATAAGGCTCGCAGCGACCAGCAAAAAAACAGCCTCCTTTCCCTTCATTGGGTGATCGGATTGTCGTGTTCATCGATCAGCGGCACATTGTAACTCAGCAGGAGCCTGTTGATCTCCGCCTGGTTTTCCCTGATCACCCGGTTGAGCGTCCGCTTCCATTCCTGGTCGGACGGACGTACGCCCATAGTGATGCGGTAAGACATGCGGGAGCCGGTTTTTTCCTTTAGCAGCGGAACAACCGCCACATCGGCTCCAAGTTGCTTGGCATAGTAGCCTGCCATCGGTCCCCACAGGACCGCCGCGTCGATCTTGTGGGCCAGCATGTCCTTGATCATGACCTCTCCCATGGAGGGGGTGACACGCGTATCCACCGCAAGCGGATAGATCTTGGCGGTCCGCAGAAGCTTGTTGGCGGCCATATTGGCGGTTGGCGGCGTGCGCTCGACAACCCCGATCGTCTTGCCCGTGAGTTTTGGATCCTCGATCGTTTCGACGCCTTCCATATCGTTGCCTTTCGGGTAGACCAGCACATAGGCGGAGCGATAGTAAGCGTTGGTGTTCTGCACCAGTTCATCGCCTTGGGCATAGCCCATGATGATGTCGCATCGGTTGGCCCCCAGCGTGTTGCGAACGAAGCCGGTGACAAGTGGAAACCAGGTGTAGGCGACGGACTTCCGTCCGGTTTTCGCTGCTACCAGTTCGGCAAGTTTGTTTTCGAAGCCTTCGCCGCTCTTGTCGGTGAAGGGCATATTCGAAGGATCGGCGCAGACGCGCAGAATGTCGGGATCGACCAGTTCTCCCGCCGCGCCGAGGCCGGCGCCTTGCGCCTGCGCGTTCGATGGCAACAAGGCCAGCGCGCCGAGAATCGGCAGAACGACGCGCAGTTTCGATGCACCGCAGCCGTTCATGTCATCCGCCCATGCAGGATGCTTCGGCATCCTTCGCCGCCTGCGGCTTGTCTTCGTGCTTGGGCGGCCTGCCGCGTGGCGCCGCACCATCGGCGCGCGCGCGCAGGTAGACATAGAGATCGTCCAGGTAGCAATAGACGTTCTTGTTGTCGCCAAAGGCAGGCATGACGTTTTCCTTGCCGCCGCCGACATTCTTGCGGCCCTCGGCGACGATCGAGAGGAACGTGGCGTAGTCCATGGTTTTCAAGCTGTTGACTAGGGCCGGCGCATAGCTCGAACCTGTCGCATCCTGTCCGTGACAGACATGGCAATCGGAGTGATACCGGCGGTAGCCGCTGAACGTGTACCAGTCGACGGTTCCGTTCTCGATCTTGTAGGTCGGATTTCCATCCGCATCCAAATACTTGCCGCCTTCTTGCTTCACCGCCTTGGCTTTTTCCATGCTGTCCTCGGCCCACGCCACGCCTGAGCTTGCCAGAGGCAGCAGAGCCAGGACGAAAGCCGAAATTACAATGCGAACGGACATTCAGACGCTTCCTTCATTTGCCGTGGACACGGTTTTGCTGTCGTGGCCGGCATTGATCGGTGTGTTGGGGGTGCAACCGCATCGAGAGCCCGGCCATGGTTTCGGATGATCCGGGCTCTCGTTTTCATGCCTCCGGTCCAACAAGACCTGAGGCGTGCTTAAGGTTCCCCGCCCGTCAGTCCGGGAGACCGAAGACGGTGAGCTGACCGCCCAGCGTCGTATAGTCGGCAAGTGCCGCATAGCCGCCGACGGCACCCAGGCCAGCGGTACCAACGACCGCGGACTGATCGCCTTGCGCACGGCCCTGATCGACGGCGCCATGCCAGGCAGCGGCGTTGTCAGGCGAAAGCAGACCGCCTGCCAGACCGATGCCTGCCCACCCGCCGACGCCGGACAGAACGGCGATGTACTGCTTGCCGTCATGTTCGTACGTGGTGATGTTGCCGATGATGCCGGACGGGGTCTTGAACTTGTAAAGTTCCTTGCCGTCCTTATCGACCGCCTTGATGTAGCCTTCGAGCGTACCGTAGAAGACGACGTCGCCATCTGTCGCCAACGCGCCTGACCACACGGAGAACTTCTCAGGCTTCGACCAGACGATCTCGCCCTTGGCCGCATCCCAGGCAATGAAGTTGCCCATGCTGCCGTCGCCGCCAGGTGCCGGGTACATCGACACGGTGGCGCCAACATAAGGCTGACCGGCGGTGTAGCTTACCTTGTAAGGCTCATAGTCCATGCAGACATGGTTGGTCGGAACATAGAACAGACCCGTCTTCGGCGAATAGGCAGCCGGCTGCTGATCCTTCGTTCCAAGCGCCGCCGGGCAAATACCCGTCGAGTTGGTGTCTTCGCCATTCTGCTGGGTCGAATATTTCGCCACGACCTGCGGGCGACCATACTGTTCGCTCTTTGGGTCCATGACGACTTCCGTCGCCCAGTTCACCGCTGGATCGTATTTTTTGGCGACGAGAAGCTCGCCGGTGGCGCGATCCATGGTGTAGGCGAAACCATTACGATCGAAATGCACCAGCACGTCGTGTTTGGCGCCATTGACCTCCATGCCATCGACGAGGATCATCTCGTTGATGCCGTCATAGTCCCATTCGTCATGCGGGGTCATCTGGTAGAGCCATTTGGCAACACCGGTATCGGCATCGCGGGCCATGATCGTCATTGACCAGCGGTTGTCGCCAGGCCGTTGGACCGGGTTCCACGTCGAGGGATTGCCGGTGCCGTAGTAGACCAGGTTCAGCTTGGGATCATAGGAATACCATCCCCATGTCGTGCCACCGCCCGTCTTCCATTGCTCGCCTTCCCAGGTGTTGGTGCCGGAATCCTTGCCTACCGGCTTGCCCAGCTGCGTGGTTTTCTCGGGATCGATCAGGGTGTCGGCGTCTGGACCTTCCGAATAGGCTTTCCAGGCAAGTTTGCCGTCTTTCAGATTGTAGGCGGCCAGCCAGCCGCGAACGCCGAATTCGGCGCCGGACACGCCGATGAGTACCTTATCCTTGACCACGACGGGGGCAGCCGTGCCGGATTCGCCCTTGCCGCCGTCGGTCATGTCGCCATTCTTGACCGACCAGACGACCTTGCCGGTCTTTGCATCGAGGGCGACGACCGTGGTGTCGGCCTGATTGAGAATGATCTTGCCGTCACCATAGGCAACACCGCGGTTGACCGTGTCGCAACACATGATCGGAATGACATTCGGATCCTGCTTGGGCTCGTATTTCCAGAGGATCTTCCCGTCATTCTTGAGGTCGAGCGCAAAGACATTGTTCGGGAAGGGCGTATGGACATACATCACATCGCCGATGATCAGCGGTCCACCCTCATGCCCGCGCAGCACGCCGGTGGAAAAGGTCCATTTGACCTGCAGGTTTTTCACATTATCCGCAGTAATCTGGTTGAGTTTGGAATAGCGGGTGTTGGCGTAGTCACCCGTCTGCATCGCCCAGTTCTTCGCATCCGAAGCGAGCTTTGCAAGATCCTCGTTAGCCGACGCCGTATAGGCCGCGCCGAGCGACAGAAACGCCGCAGTGGTTAGAATATACGTAGCTTTCGTAAGTACACGCATCCGAATTCCTCCCGGGGTTCACAGTGATGAATCGACTGTTAGGCCCACAAGGGCTCGCCCAAGCGATTCACGGGGGGGAAATATTTCCGGCAGCGTGTCACGACCTAAGCCAGATGTGCAGAGGGCACCGTTACTGCCCACCTCACTTTGGCCTACGAAAGACTGTCGCCGCTCCCTAATGACGGTGACGCCCTTGAAGCCGGAAACAGGGAAAGGCTATGTCATCCCAAAAGGCTAGGCAAGAAAAAAAGGCCTAGTGCATTGTTGCACCGCAATACTCTAAATGATGCACTGCAATATACAGAAATGAACAGAGCTACAAGCCTAATATGAAGTGTTTTGCGCCCCCGGGGAGACCGAGAACGGTATTAAAATAGTCTTTCTGTCGATCTTTTGATTCTAATATACACTGAGGTTATTTGCTAATGTTTATCGATGCCCATCGTGGATGGCATGTGAAAAGTCTCGTCGTTCCCCGGTATTGAGCGAGATACGAAGCGGTCGTGGGAGCCTGGGCGCGGAGCCGGTCATCAAGTCGTCATGCACAGCTATCGCTCGTGGACAGCCCTTTCCTCCTTTGGTCGTATACGGAACCCATGGGTGCTTGACTGGCTTTACGGCGCGTAGCCAACTGGCACGCCGATCCCGTCCGGGCGCGTCGAACCCGGACCAACCGGAGGTTCCTCATGATCAGATATGTTGGATTTTCGACCTTGCCGCTGCTCTTCACCGCGACATTGGCCGTCGCAAACCCGGCGGGCGCTGCGGGAGACTATCCCACAGTAACGGTTGTCGACTACGTGCTCGGCTGCATGCGAACGAACGGCCAGACGCGTCAGGCTCTGGAAAGCTGTTCCTGCTCGATCGACGTCATCGCCTCGATCCTTCCCTACGACCACTATGAGACGGCTGAGACCTTCAAGAGCATGTCTTTGACAACGGGGGAAAACGCAGGGCTGTTTCGCGAAAGCGCACCGGCGAAGGCAGCCCGTACCGAGCTGAAGCGTGCGCAGTCGGAAGCCGACGTGCGTTGCTTCTAAAGATCAAGCGTGGCCATCGCGGTGGCAGTGCGGCATATCATATTTCGAGACTTCAGAGCCCCGTTTTCTCCAGCGGCCACTGATTGCGGAATACCTTGCCATCCGTATCGATCGCTTCGACCTGGATTTCACCATTGCCGTGCGCCGTGAAATCGAATCGGAAATTGGGGTCTTCCGAAATCGATATTCCACCTTCCATCGAGAGGATCGGCCGGCCGGCTTGCGAGATCGACAGCTTCTGAACAAAATGCGCGGGAATGAAATACTGTGTCAGTGGATCCCGCTGCAGGCCCGAATTGTTCGGGTGGCGGATCATCAACTGCAACTCCTCTGCCTTGCTCATCGTCTCCTGGGGTGGGAACTGGCGTAACTTCATCTGCCCCATCGTCGCCATGGCCTCGTCCTGGTTCTTGACCGCAGGGGCGGAGCAGCCGCCTGACGCCTTGACGAAGGTCTGAGCCATGTGGAGTTGGCCGCCTTGAGTCTCCGCTATGGCACGCAAATAGGAATAGTCGTTGACGCGCACGCGTGTCGACAGATGTGTCACGCCGGCGTCCTTGCCGATCTGGAACGTTGCCGCCACCGGCGCAGGATTGGCGTCGATGATCAAGGTCACGGATTTGATGCCGTCCGGTGCCCTGGCTGGGTCGACATAGATGTCGACAGGTACGATGGCGGCATCTTGCGCCCGCTTTGGCGCTTCGATCCTGACGACTCCGGTATCGATCAGAATAGCCCGGTCGCCGAACACGTCGCCTTTCAAGTCTTCCCAGATCTTCTCCGAAGAAGCCGTTGTTTGCTGTGCGTTCGCGGCTGAGGAGACGCCGAACAGCGTACCGATGGTCAAGATGATTGTGGACAGGAACGATGCAAGCGACAAGGCGAACTGCCTGCTCGCGTAAGCGTGATTTTGCATTTCGATGCCTCCACCAATGCAACAGAGGTGGTGCCCAGGCTGGCTTCTAGAATATGCCTTTGATGACGCGTTGGCAAATCGCCCCAATTCCATGATCTCTGGGGCATGTCGGTGTGGTTTATTCCCATTCGAGTTCAGCAAAAGCAGCCGTTGCGTTGCGCTCATTGTAGTCGTCGAACAGGTGCCATTTGCCCCGTTCGCTTCCGGCGGCGGTTTTGACGGCCTCTCGGAGCGGCGTCCCGTCGGCGATCGCTTTGCGGATATCGCGCGCCAGTATCTCGAAATAGCGCCGTTCTCCTGCCAGCGCCTGCGGCCAGTCGGCCGGTACCGGGCCATGACCCGCAACGACGCGCGCGGCGCCGATCGCCGCGAGCGCATCCATCTGGCGGAGCCAGCCAAGCAGCGATCCGTCGAGCGTCGGCAAGGAACCCATGAACACGAGATCGCCGGCAAAGAGCGTGCCGGTCTCGGGGTCGAAGACGGTCAGGTCGTTGTCGGTGTGCGCAGCCTTCCATGCCCGCAGTTCGAGCATGCGCCCACCGAGGTCGAGTTCCAGGCGATCGTCGACCAGCATCGCCGGCGAAACGATCTCGACTCCCTTCATGAGCGCTTCGCCGACCTGTTCGCGATAATTGTGCAGATAGAACGCGCCCCGCGCCTCGAGGGCACGCGGCAGATTGCGATGGCCAACGATGGTCGCGCCGATCTCCCGGAATGCCGCATTGCCGAAAATGTGGTCGGGATGCATGTGGGTGTTGATCAGGAAGCGAACCGGTTTTGCGGTTATCTTTCTGATCGCGGCGAGGAAGGCGTGCGCCTCGATCAGGCTGCCGCCACTGTCGATGACGGCAACCGCATCGGTGCCGACGACGACGCCCAGATTGCAGATTGCACCGTCGTTGGTTGCGGTCATCAATTCATCCACGCCCTGAAAGGCGAAGACGCCGTCGGCGATTTGGCCAACCGAGAACCGCAGGCTGCCGGCCGCGGCCAGGGCGGCTCGTCCGAGGCAGCATGGCAGCAAGGCGGCGCTGGCGGCGGTGCAGGCAAAGCCACTCATAACCCTGCGTCGTAGCCGATCAATCGACATCGGGTCCTCCGATATGCATTTCGCCATCAGGGCGGTCAGGTGACGCCCGGAAATCTTTGACGGAACGACCGCAGAAGGTCGCTCATCACCTGTGAATTGCGGTGTTGGCGAGGCAGCCGCACATCGAACACGCCGAGCACATGTGCTGGTCGCGGCGCGAGCACGATGATGCGATCCGACAGCATCAGCGCCTCGCGTAGATCGTGCGTTATCATCAAGGCGGTCGTAGGCCGTGCCGACCACACCGACAGAAGCAGGTGACGAAGCCGCTCGGCGGTCCGGTGGTCGAGCGAGACAAAGGGTTCGTCCAGGACAAGCATCGCCGGCTCGGTAGCGAAGGCCCTGGCAAGCGCTGCCCTGCGCGCAAGGCCGAGTGACAGTTCCGCAGGATAGAGCGAGCGCATGCCGGCGAGGCCGAGAGTTTCAAACAGATCGTCGAGGTTCTTCGTTCTCAAGCTTTTCGGCAACGCCAGCCTGACATTCTGCTCCACCGTTCGCCACGGCAGCAAGATCGGCTCCTGGAACACGGCCGCGATGCGGTTGGAGCCTCCTTGCGGCAACTGGAAGGATCCGGAAAAATCCTTGTCCAACCCAAGCAGGATACGCAGCGTCGTGGTTTTGCCGCAGCCCGACGGCCCCAGCAAGCAGGCGAATTCGCCTTGCCGGACCTCGAAAGAAAGGTCCTGAAGCGCCGTGATCGAGACGCCTTGCGCGGACCTGAAAGTCTTTTCAGCGATATCGACCCTAAGCGGGACGACGGCGCCAACGGGTTGCATGTCGTTCAACGGGTTGCACCAGAAGGAGTTCGATGACGAGCATCACCGCCACGAAAGCCAGCGTGTAGGCAAGAATGGCGGCGACGTCGAAGAGCTGGAAATAGAGATGGATCTGGAAGCCGACGCCGTTGGAGCGGCCGAGCAGTTCGACGACCAGGACGATCTTCCAGATGAGGGCGATGCCGGATCGTGACGCGGCGGCAAGATAGGGTTGCAATTGCGGCAGCAGGATGTGGCGGATGCGATCGAGAGGGCCGAAGCGATAGACGGTGGCCATTTCGGCATAGCTCGGATCAAGCGCCCTGGCGCCCTCACGCATCGTCACCACGACATTCGGGATTTTGTTCACCGCCACCGCGCCGATCGCCGCCGCCTCGTTGAGGCCGAACCAGATGTAGCCGAGGACGATGACCACCAGCGCCGGGATGTTGAGGAACAGAATTACCCATGGATTGAAAAAGCGGTCGGCGCGACGATAGCTGCCGAGCAAAACGCCGATGACCGATCCGATGATCATCGCGACGATATATGCCGCGGCGACCCGGCCGAGGGTCGCGCCGAGATGATAGAAGAGGTCGCCGCTCGCAGCCTCCCTGAGGAGCACCTGCCAGACCTGTCCCGGCCCCGGGAGGGCACGGCTCCGCCAGACACTCGCCGCAAGGCTCCACAGCAGGCAAAGCCCGAGCAAGGACACCGCCACGGTCAGAGCGGGCATCAGCGTTGTCGCCACCCTGGCTCGCCCGGACATGCTCGTCGGGGCACCTCGCGTGCCGTTGCTGGTTTCCGGTGCGGTCATTTTGCGCGGTCCTGCCAGAATGTGCCGGGCGCCATCTCGGGCGCGCTGCCGACCAGCTTCGCGCCACCGATCGCCGCCAGCACATGATAGAGCCTGCTGGCGTCGGCCGCTTCCTCGGCGACCGCCCGCCTGGGGATGCCCTGGCGGTAGCGGTCGCGCAGTTTTTCCAGTTCCTTGCCTTCCGCGCGAATGATCGGCGCCAGGCGTAGCCACTCCTCGTCGGATCTCGCCAGCAAGTCCTTGGCTTGCGCGGAGGCCCTGACGAGGCCCCCGGCGGCATCGGGGTTCTCGTTCGCCCATTGGTCATGGAAGACGTAACCGAGTGCCGACACAGGTCCCAAGGCGCCGAGCGCCCGCGCCGCATCGTTCACGCCGATCAATCGACGAAAGCCGTTGGCCTCGAGTCGGGCGCAGAAATGCCAGAAATTCAGCACCGCATCGAGTTCGTCCTGCATGGCCTTTTCCGAAATCAGCGGTGGCGCCCCAAAGATGATGTCGCTGCTTGCCAACAGGTCGATCCCGTAGTCGCGTCTGGTCAGGGCCTGTATCAGGAGCCAGTTCTTGTCGAGCGGACCACCCGCGACACCGATCTTCCTGTGCTTGAGGTCGGCGACCGTCCGGATCGGCGATCCCTCCTTCACCATGATCGCCCCCACAGCGGTCGAATAGGGGGCCAATGTGAGGTCGCCGCCTTCCGACCGTTGGCGCGAGACCCATAGCCAGTCGGAGACGATCATGTCGATCGCACCGGCCAACAGCGCGACGTTGGTCGCGTCCTCCCCGGCGAAATCGATGATCTCCAGATCGATCCCGTTCGCCACATCGAATTTGTGTTGCCTCAGCGTGTCGAGTTCCCAACTCACGGTTCCAAATTTCAGGACGCCGATGCGAATCCTGGCTGCTGCAAAGACAGGCCTGGCGGCAAGAACAGCGACTGTGCCGAGAACCGCTAGACGCAGCGTGTTGCGCCGTGAAATCATCATGACACCTTCTCCCTGGGCTCCAGGACGTCAATCAGATCGCTCGTTCCTTGCTCGGAAATGCGCATTTCCAGCGCATGACCTTGAGGGTCGGGTGTTCCTGAGACCATTTCGCGATCTCGCTGGGCGCAAGGAACATGCATTGGAGCAGAGAGCCGCGGCTCTCGAAATAGAGGTGTTCGTCTCGGCAATTGCCCGGATTGGTGCTGAGGCACACCGTCAATATGAGATCGACCATATCCATTTAGCACCTCTTGCGCTCCGCGACGCCTGTCTCGACTGGTCCGGCCCAGTGAGGAGCCTGGACAGAATCGCCAGTTGCCGGATTCCCGAGGTGCCAGTGGAGAAACCGGAATGTGTTGAAGCTACGCATTCGCCCGATGGCCGTCAACAAAGACGAATACCGGTACCCTGGGGACCCAAGCCTCTGTACCTTTATACGATTGACTTTCACCGCACGCCAACTAGCTTTCCGATTCACGCGGCGCCGCTTCACAAAGGGGAAGCGGATACTCCACTCCACCGCGTAAGGTGCATGCCAACGGATGAAAGATCGGCATGTGCAAAATCGTCCAGGGCACCCAGACGATCCATGAGGAAATGCCATGCGCGCAATCGCATTTTTCGCAGTCGTGTTTGCTATGTCCTTTATCACAAGCCAATCCCAGGCACAGGATGCCGCGGCGGGTGAGAAGGTCTTCGCCAAATGCAAGGTCTGCCATGTTGCCGACCAGGACAAGAACAAGGTCGGCCCGTCGTTGAACGGCGTCATCGGCCGGACGGCTGGCACACACCCGGGATTCAGTTACTCCCAAGCGATGGTCGCCGCAGGCAAGTCCGGCGTCAAATGGGACGAACCCACGCTGACGACTTACCTTCGCGATCCCAAGGCCATGGTCAAAGGAACGAAGATGGCGTTCGTCGGCCTCAAGCAGGACCAAGACATCGCCAACGTCATCGCCTATTTGAAGCAATTCTCGAAATAGCGGCGGCGCCGGCCGTTCGAACTTGCGTCCGGCCGGCGTTCGCCCCGATCAAGCACCGGCTTGCAGCCCCTGCATCGCCGCAGGCAGGTCGAAAAGGCTGTCGCAAACCTGGTCGGCGCCAAGCTCTTCAACCGGAAAATGGGCGTATCCGCCGCGCAGCAGAATGACGGGCATGCCGGCGGCGCGTGCGGCGCCTGCGTCGGCGCCACTGTCTCCGACCAGCAGCGCGTCACAAGGGTCGACTCCAAGCTGGGCGAGCGCCAGCAGCAGAGCATCGGGCGCGGGTTTCAGGCATGTCACTGCGTCTCCGCCAATGATCGCACCGAAATATTCCGTCAGCCCGAAATGCAGCAGGATCTCGCGAGTCGCCAACTGCGGTTTGTTGGTTGCCACGCCCATGGCCACTCCCTTCGCGTAGAAGTGTGTGAGAACCTCCCTGACGCCAGGCATCAACCTTGTCAGGCCGGTCAGATGTCGGCTGTAGATCGGCGCCATGACGCGGTTGGCTTCATCGAGCGCGTTGCCGAGGAGCGGCGTCCCCGATGCCGCGAAGGCCCGCTCGATCAATTTCCTGACGCCACCACCGATCATGGCCTTGACCTGGTCCAGGCGCAACGGCGGCAGATCGCGGCTGGCCAACAACTCGTTGACGGCGGCCGTTATATCAGGCGCCGAATCGACCAACGTGCCGTCGAGGTCGAACAGGATCGCCTTCGGCAGTCGAAGCGACCGACCTGCGCCGACATTCATACAGCATCCTTCCACTTGATCGAGCAGCCGATCGAGGCGATCTGGTCGAACGGGCCATCGCCGGTTCGGGCAACCTGCTTCATCGCCTCGAACAGATCGCGTCGCAGCCCGAGCGGTCCGGATTCGCGTCGCGAGGCGTCCAGCCGGCCGCGATATTGCAGTCTCAATTCGCTGTTGAACCCGAAGAAATCGGGAGTGCACACCGCTGAGTAGTCGCGCGCTACAGTCTGTGCCTCGTCGTGCAGGTAAGGGAAGCTGAAGCCGTTCGTCATGGCGAAGCGCTTCATTTGGTCGAAGGAATCGTCCGGGTAGGCGTCGGCATCGTTGGAGTTGATCGCGACGAAGCCGATACCTTCGGCCTTGAGATCATTGGCGTCGCGCACGATGCGAGAGATCACGGCCTTCACATAAGGGCAGTGATTGCAGATGAAGGCCACGACCAGGCCATTCGGGCCGGCGTGACCGAAGATGGAATGCGACGTGCCGTCGACGCCGGGCAAAACGGCATCGATGGCGGGCCAGCCGAAATCGCATACAGGCGGGACCGCAGCCATGTTCGTCTCCCCGACAACGGTTTACGCGGCTTTCCGGATCGCGCCATCGGCCGCCTGTCTGATGGCGCCGATATTGGCACGATAGGCTGCCTCGGTGCCTCCCTTGAATACAGCCGAACCGGCGACCAGTACGTTGGCGCCAGCCGCGGTGACCAGCGGGGCGGTTTCGGCCGTGACTCCGCCGTCGATCTCGATGTCAATCGGGCGATGGCCAACCAAGGCCTTGATCCGTCTGACTTTCTCGACGACCGCGGAAATGAAGGCCTGGCCGCCGAAGCCTGGATTGACCGTCATCAGCAGCACCAGATCGAGCCGGTCGAGCACATACTCGATGACACTCTCCGGCGTCGACGGATTGAGCGACACCCCGGCCTTCTTGCCAAGATTCCTGATCGCCTGCAATGAGCGGTCGAGATGCGGTCCAGTCTCGGCATGCACCGTGATGATGTCGCAACCGGCATCGGCGAAGGCGGCCAGATAGGGGTCGGCCGGCGCGATCATCAGATGGCAGTCGAAGACCTTGTCCGTTCGGCCACGGATCGCCTTGATGACCGGCGGACCGAAGGTGATGTTGGGTACGAAATGCCCGTCCATCACGTCGAGATGGATCCAGTCGGCGCCCGCCTGAACGACAGCTTCGACCTCGTCGCCGAGCCGCGAGAAATCCGCGGAAAGCACGGAGGGCGCAATGATTGTCCTGGTGACCATGGTCGTCGTCTCCAATTTCTGTCTTCCATCTCGGGTCGCCCGCCAGCCGGCTTCGTCCTGTCAGTGCGCCTTCGTCTCCGGTTCGCCTTCGAGCTTCCCTTCCGCGAATACGCGGCTGCCGCGGATATCGGATTCCTCGATGGTGATAAGGTCTGCCTTGGTCAGGGCACGGCTTCGCGATGCGAAAAGCCGATTGGCCTGGCGAAGCCGCGCCCGGTCCAGCCCATTGCGCACCGAGCGCGCGTTGGAGAAATGCGGCAGCCTCATGCGGATCGGAAGATACTCTTCGAGGGCCTGGGCGGCCGCCTCGCTGAGGCGGTAATTCTGCTCCGCCAGCATGATTTCGGCGATCGATTTCAGCTCGCTGACACCGTAGTCGGGAAAATCGAGGTGGTGGGCGATGCGCGAACGCATGCCGGGATTGCTGTCGAAGAAACGATCCATCTTGTTCTTGTAGCCGGCAAGGATCACGACCAGGTCGTCGCGGTTGTTTTCCATGCATTGCAGCAGGATCTCGATCGATTCCTGGCCGTAGTCGCGTTCGTTCTCGGGCTTGTAGAGGTAATAGGCCTCGTCGATGAAAAGCACGCCGCCCATGGCACGCTTAATCACGTCGCGCGTCTTGGGTGCGGTGTGGCCCACATACTGGCCGACGAGATCGTCGCGCGTCACCGCGACCATGTGGCCTTCGCGGACATAGCCGAGGCGATGCAGGATTTCGGCCATCCTCAGCGCCACGGTGGTCTTGCCCGTGCCGGGATTTCCCGTAAAGTTCATATGCAGCGTCGGTGCGCCAGAGGTCAGACCGAACTTGCGGCGAAGCCGGTCGACCAGGAGAAGAGCCGCAATCTCGCGGATGCGGTTCTTGATCGGCTTCAGGCCAACGAGTTCGCGGTCGAGCTTGTCCATCACCTCGTCGATGTTGGACGCTTCGAACTCGGCCTGCAGATCAACCGACTCGTCCTGCGCGCCAGCGCCCTTCGCTATCGTGTCCAGCATGGCTCAGCTAGCTCCGCTCGCCCTCGGGCCTGTCGGTCGCATAAGGCACGATCGAATAACCCTGGCTGCGGCCGTCACGCTCTTGGCGCAGCAGCCGGAACCCGGGTTCGCTGGGCGGCCGGTTGACGATGAACGACATGCGCGGCGCTTCCCATCCCTTGGTCGAATCGAAGGCGGTTACCCGGACATACATGTTCGGACAGGCTTTCCGGCAAGCGTTGACTTCAAGCAGGATGCCCGCCGGGTCTCTCAAGTCGAACATCGGGTTGCCGTACATTTCCCAATAGGTGTTTCGCGGATGCGGATCGTCGGTGTACTCGACGCTGACGGCCCAGTGGTTCTTCAGCGCGTATTTGATCTGCGCCGAAATCTGCTCATCAGTCAGGTCGGGCAGGAACGAGAACTGTCCCTGCGTGACCTTGTTTCCCGGGTTGGTCATCATGGCGACGGTTCCTTTCTTCTAGAAGCTGGGCGTTGCGGTTGGCACGAAGTCGGCCGTGTCGGTCGATTCATAGTTGAAGGTGACATCCTTCCAGGTCTCCAGGGCAGCCTTCAGCGGGGTGCACCATTTGGCCGCCTGTTCGAGGATTTTGGTTCCTTCGCGCAAATAGTCGCGTCCCTCGTTGCGGGCCAGGATCATCGCTTCCAATGCAACGCGATTGGCCGTCGCGCCTGCCTGGATGCCGTCGGGATGGCCGATCGTGCCGCCGCCGAACTGCAGGATGACGTCCTCGCCGAGATAATGGATCAACTGGTGCATCTGGCCGGCATGGATACCGCCCGAGGCGACGGGCATCACCTTATTGAGCGAGGCCCAGTCCTGATCGAAGAACAGCCCGGTTTCGAGGTTCTGCGGCGTGCGCTCCTCGCGCAGCGTGTCATAAAACCCCTTGATCATGAGCGGGTCGCCTTCCAGCTTGCCGACCACAGTGCCGGCATGGATATGGTCGACGCCGGCCATGCGCATCCATTTGCAGATGACGCGAAAATTCATGCCGTGGTTCTTCTGGCGCGAATAGGTCGAATTACCGGCGCGGTGCAGGTGCAGGATCATGTCGTTGCGGCGTGCCCACTTGGCCATCGACTGGATCGCCGTGTAGCCGATGACGAGGTCGATCATGATGATGCAGGAGCCAAGCTGTTTGGCGAATTCGGCGCGCTCGTACATCTCCTCCATCGTGCCGGCGGTGACGTTGAGATAATGGCCCTTGACCTCGCCGGTGGCAGCTGAAGCCTTGTTCACCGCCTCCATGCAGTAGAGGAAGCGGTCGCGCCAGTGCATGAAGGGCTGCGAGTTGATGTTCTCGTCGTCCTTGACGAAGTCGAGGCCACCCTTCAGCGCCTCGTAAACGACGCGGCCATAGTTGCGGCCTGACAGGCCGAGCTTCGGCTTCGTCGTCGCGCCGAGCAGCGGACGGCCAAACTTGTCGAGCCGCTCACGCTCCACCACGATGCCGGTTGCGGGTCCCTGGAAGGTTTTGAGATAGGCGACCGGGATGCGCATGTCTTCCAGCCGCAGCGCCTTTACCGCCTTGAAGCCGAACACGTTGCCGATGATCGACGCGGTCAGGTTGGCGATCGAGCCCGGCTCGAACAGGTCGAGGTCGTAGGCGATGTAGGCGAAGTACTGTTGCTCGGTCTTGGTGCCGGGACCGGTGTTTGGAACCGGCTCGGATCTGAACGCCTTGGCGCGGTAGAGCTCGCAGGCCGTCAGCCTGTCGGTCCACACCACGGTCCAAGTTGCGGTCGACGATTCACCGGCGACGGCGGCCGCTGCCTCCTCGTGGTCGACACCGGGTTGCGGCGTGATCCGGAACATGGCGATCAGATCGGTCTCCTTGGGCCTGTAGTCCGGCTCCCAGTAGCCCATCTTCTTGTAGGGAATGACCCCTGACTTGTAGCGTTCCTTGCCTTCCTGGAGCGTACCCGCTGGCAGCATATCGATCTTGTTCATGACAGGTCTCCTGTTTGTTGCTCAGGCGGCTTTCGCGGTTGCGATATGTGGCGCGAGTTTTCCCGCGGCATAGCGTTTGGCCATCTCGTCCAGGGCGATGACCTTGATCTTCGAGGCGTTACCCGCCGTGCCGAAACGCTCGAAGCGGTCTCGGCAAAGATCGTGCAAGGCATCCATGGCGGGCTTCAGGAATTTTCGGGGATCGAACTCGCGCGGATTCTCCGTTGCGACGCGGCGGAACTGCCCGGCCATGGCCATGCGGCAATCGGTGTCGATGTTGACCTTACGCACGCCGTAGCGGATGCCGCGCTCGATCTCCTCCACGGGGACGCCAAAGGTCTGGGGCATCTCGCCGCCATATTTGTTGATGATGTCCTGCAGTTCCTGTGGCACCGAGGAAGAGCCATGCATGACCAGATGCGTGTTGGGCAGCTTCTCGTGGATCGCCTCGATCACCTGCATGGCCAGAATGTCGCCGTCCGGCTTGCGGGTGAATTTGTAGGCGCCGTGCGAGGTGCCGCAGGCGATCGCCAGCGCGTCCACCTGGGTTGCGGCCACAAAGTCGACCGCCTGATCGGGATCGGTCAGGAGTTGGTCGTGGGAGAGCGCGCCCTCGGCGCCGTGGCCATCCTCGGCCTCGCCCTGGCCGGTTTCCAGCGATCCGAGCACGCCCAGTTCGCCTTCGACGGAAGCCCCGACCCAATGCGCCATGCGTGTGACGCGTTCGGTTACGGCGACGTTGTAGGCATAGCTTGCCGGCGTCTTGGCATCTGCCATCAGGGATCCGTCCATCATCACCGAGGTGAAGCCGTGGCGGATCGCGGAAAGGCAGGTGGCCTCGTCGTTGCCGTGGTCCTGATGGATGCACAGCGGAATGGCCGGGTGCATTTCAGTCAATGCCTCCATCATCTTGGCCAGCATGACGTCGTTGGCATAGGACCGGGCGCCACGTGAGGCCTGGATGATGACAGGCGCGTCGCAGGCTTTGGCCGCCTCCATGATTGCGAGGCCCTGTTCCATGTTGTTGATGTTGAATGCAGGGACGCCGTAGCCGTGCTCGGCGGCATGGTCGAGAAGCTGGCGAAGGGTGATGCGGGCCATTGTGGGTCCTCCTAGATGATGAGCTTCAGCGCCGCCGCGGCAACCGCTTCGGACGTTATGTTGAAATGCCGGTAGAGATCGGGGG
Source organism: Mesorhizobium sp. BR1-1-2 (assembly GCF_020165435.1). NCBI lineage: Bacteria > Pseudomonadati > Pseudomonadota > Alphaproteobacteria > Hyphomicrobiales > Phyllobacteriaceae > Mesorhizobium > Mesorhizobium sp. BR1-1-2. Next base: position 42,722 of record NZ_JAIUID010000010.1, on the reverse strand, counting down.
CAGGGGCGCTGGCGCCGAAGCCGGCCATGCCGACGACAGCGCCCGTCTCGCCGACCCAGCGGTCCCAGCCCAGCCGGGCTGCCGCTTCGACCGCGACGCGTGGCGCGGAGCCGAGAACGGCCTTGCGGGTGGCGTTTTCCTGCTCCTCGAAAAGTTCCCAGCACGGCATCGAGACGACAGCGGCGGCGACGCCATGCTCGGTCTCCAGTCTTTCAGCGGCGGCAACCGCGATCTCGACCTCCGAGCCGGTGGCGATCAGGGTGACGGCGCGGTGCCTGGCTGGCTCGCGCAGGATGTATGCGCCCTGGCTGGAGCGGTTCGCATCGCTGTGCGCCTCACGCAGCATCGGCAGGTTCTGGCGCGATAGCACCAGCACGCTCGGCCGATCCTTGCTCTTCAGCGCAAGTTCCCAGCACTCCGCCGTTTCGATGATATCCGCCGGGCGGAAGACATTGAGGTTCGGCGTGGCACGCAGCATCGCCAGGTGCTCGACCGGCTGATGCGTCGGGCCGTCCTCGCCGAGGCCGATGGAATCATGCGTCATCACGTAGATGACGCGCTGGCCCATGAGCGACGAGAGCCGTATCGCGCCACGCGCATAGTCCGCGAAGCACAGGAACGTACCGCCATAGGGCACGAAGCCTCCATGCAGTGCGATGCCGTTCATGGCGGCGGCCATGCCGTGCTCCCGAATGCCGTAGTGGATATAGCGGCCGGCATAGTCGCTCGGCGCAATGCGGTTCATGCCCTTGGTGATCGTCAGATTCGAGTGCGTCAGATCGGCCGAGCCACCGACGGTCAACTCCGTGGCACCGTTGATGACCGCCAGCGCCATTTCGGAAGCTTTTCGCGTTGCCACCTTTGTTGCCTTCTCGACATGCTCGCGGCGAAAGGCATCGAGCGCTTCGAAGACCGCGTCGGGCAGTCTGGCGGCAACCGCGTTCTCGAAGGCCTCTCGCTGAGGCGAGGCGGCAAGCCGCTGCTCCCAGGCGCCCCGCATCGCTTCCCCGCGGCTGGCAATTTCGCGCCAGGCGAAAAGCACGTCGTCCGGCACCTCGAACGGCGCGAAGGTCCAGCCGATGTTCTCGCGCGTCGCGGCGATCTCTGCCTCGCCCAGCGGCGCGCCATGCGTCTTCTCCGAGCCGCCGAGGTTGGGGGCGCCCTTGCCGATCACTGTGCGGCAGGCAATCAGCGACGGTCGATCCGACCGCCGCGCCGCCTCGATAGCCGCCGCGACAGCTTCCATGTCGTGGCCTGAGACCGTTTGGACATCCCAGCCGGCGGCTTTGAAGCGCGCCGGCTGGTCCATCGACGTGGACAGGGAGGTTGGCCCGTCAATGGAGATCGCGTTGTCGTCCCAGAAGACGATCAGGCGGGAAAGCTTCAGGTGGCCGGCGAGGTCGATCGCCTCGTGGCTGATGCCTTCCTGCAGGCACCCGTCGCCTGCAATCACATAGGTATGATGGTTGACCAGATCGGCACTGTAGCGGGCAGCAAGCATGCGCTCCGCCAGCGCCATGCCGACCGCTGTGGAAATGCCTTGTCCGAGCGGGCCAGTGGTGGTCTCGACACCAAGCGCGTGGCCATATTCCGGATGTCCGGCCGTGCGGCTGCCCAACTGCCGAAACCGCTGCAACTCCTCGATCGGCATGTCTTCATAGCCGAGCAGATAATGCAGCGCGTATTGCAGCATCGAGCCATGGCCGGCTGAAAGAACGAAACGGTCACGGTCCGGCCAGTCCGGCCTGGATGGATCGATATTGATAAAGCGGTTGAACAGCACCGTTGCGACATCGGCCATGCCCATCGGCATGCCGGGATGTCCCGAATTCGCTTTTTGGACGCTGTCCATCGCCAGCACGCGAATGGCGTTCGCCATGTCGAGCTCCGAGACGACGACGGCGGCAGGCTTCAGTGCTGTTTGGCTGGTCATGGCGTCCTCCTCACGACACACGGCTCTTGCGTTCGATCAACTGCAGGATGAGCGGCGTCAGGATCAGCTGCATGGCAAGGTCGAGCTTGTTGCCTGGCACCACGATGGAATTTGGCCGCGACATGAACGAGTCGTGGATCATCGACAGCAGATAGGGAAAATCGATGCCGCGCGGATTGGCGAAGCGGATAACCAGCATCGATTCGTCGGGCGTCGGAATCCAGCGCGCGATGAAGGGGTTGGACGTATCGACAATCGGCACGCGCTGGAAATTGATGGCGGTCTGCGAGAATTGCGGGACAATGTAGCGGACATAGTCGGGCATCCGGCGCAGGATCACGTCCATCACCGCCTCGGTGGAATAGCCGCGTGTCGAACGGTCGCGATGGATCTTCTGGATCCATTCGAGATTGATGACCGGCACCACGCCGATCTTGAGATCCGCATGTTTGGCCAAATTGATCGTGTCGGTGACGACACAGCCGTGCAGCCCCTCGTAGAAGAGCAGGTCGCTGGGAGCGAACTCGCGCCATTCGGTAAAGCTTCCCGGTGGCGTGCCGTACTGCTTTTCCTCTTCCTCGTCATGGATGTAGGTGCGGGTTCTTCCGGATCCCCGGCGGCCATATTCCGCGAACACCTCTTCGAGAATCCCGAGTTCGTTGGCCGCGGCATTGAAGTGGGTGAAGTTCGGATTGCCGGCCTTCTCCTCTTCGGCCACCTTCGCCTTCATCGCGGCGCGGTCGTAGCGGTGGAATGCGTCGCCTTCGATGAACGCGGCCTCGATGTTCTCGCGCCGGAAGATCAGCTCGAAGATACGCTTGACCGAGGTGGTGCCGGCGCCGGACGAGCCGGTGATGGTGATGATGGGATGCTTGGCTGACATGGTGCTGCTCAGGCTCTGAACAGGCCACGGCGGCTGAACAGCGGCGCTCGTTCACCGATGTTGCTCGGCTCGGTGTGGTAGCGGGTGATGCGCGCGACCTCCCGCGCCGACCCGAAGACCACCGGCACGCGCTGGTGCAGGCTGTCGGGTTCGATGTCCAGGATGCGGTTGATCGTATCCGTGGCCGCACCGGCAGCCTGTTCTATGAGATAGGCAATCGGGTTGGCCTCGTAGACCAGGCGCAGCCGTCCCTGACCGTAGCCCTTGCGCCGGTCTCCGGGGTAGAGAAACACGCCGCCACGCATCAATATGCGGTAGCAGTCGGCGACCAGGGAGGCGATCCAGCGCATGTTGAAATCCTTCTCTCGCGGTCCTTCGGTGCCCTCCAGGCAGTCGTCGACATAGAGCCGCACGGCCTCGTCCCAGTGCCGGTAGTTGGCGGCGTTGATGGCGAACTCCTGGGTGCGTTGCGGAATGATCCGGCTCTCGTAGGCCTGGACGAAGGTGCCGAGCCTGGCCGACAGGACGAAGATATGCGTACCGCTGCCGAGTGACAGGACGAGCGCCAGCTGCGGCCCATAGATGAAGAAACCGGCGCCTAGCTGATTCGCGCCTGCCTGCAGGAAAGAGGCGGCCGGATCGGCATCCGGCGCGCCATTTATGGGCAACAGCGAGAAGATCGTTCCGATCGACACATTGGTGTCGATGTTGGAAGAGCCGTCGAGCGGGTCGATGGCAATGGCGAGTGGTGCTTGCCTGTCGAGCAGGACCGGCTGCTCCAGCTCCTCGGAAGCGTAGAGCGCGACCGGAGCGTGGCGCATGGCGTCGAGGAAGATGTCGTCGGAGAAGACGTCGAGATCCTTCTGGACATCGCCGTCGGCGTTGGCGCCACGGGTCCCGGCAAAGGCGGCGCCGAGCACACCTTGATTGATGGTATTGCGGACCTTGCTGGCGGCCTGTGTCAGCTGACGGACGGTCGTTACGACCGCGGAGCGGAGTTCGTCCGGCTGGCCGAGATAGGAGTTCAGAAAAGCGTCGAGCGTTGCCGCTGGCATCGTAACCTCCCGATCCAGCCGCGTCTCCTCGGATCGGCTGGATCGGGGAATGAAAACAAACGACACTCGATAAGTAAAATTCAATAACCTTACGTTGGCACTAAAAATAATTTAGTATGAGGCATGAGAAACCTCACGCTCAAACATTTCAAGACCATCCAGGCCATCATCAAGAACGGAAAAATTGTGAGTGCGGCCAAGGCGTTAGGTCTGTCTCCTTCAGCACTGACAATTCAGTTGCGGCAAATGGAGGAAGAATTCCAACTGGCTCTGTTCGACCGGACGTCTGACGGCATGCGTCCCACTGCCGCAGGTTTGGCGGTCGTTGAGGCGGCGCAGGCTATCGAGGAGCATCTCGGCCTGCTCGAAGACAAGATCGACGCCATCAAGGGCGTTCGTACCGGCAGCCTGAGGCTCGGCGTCGTTTCCACCGCCAAGTATTTCGCGCCGCGGCTGATGGCTGCATTCATGAAGGAACATCCTGACATCGATATGCGGCTTGCCATCGGCAATCGTGCCCAGACCATCGACAACCTCAAGAATCATGACATCGACATCGCGCTGATGGGGCGTCCGGCGAAAGAGGTTCCGGTGCGTGCCTCGGTCTTCGGCGATCACCCGCTGGTCATCATCGCGCCGCCCGAACACCCGCTGGCGGCGGCGCGCGATATCTCCAAGGAGCGCATTGCCGAGGAGCATTTCCTTATTCGCGAGCCCGGCTCCGGAACCCGCATCTCGCTGGAGATATTCCTGAGCGACGTGCCTGGCCGCATCGACGAACTCGGTGTCGAGATGGGCTCGAATGAAACGATCAAGCAGGCGGTGATGGCTGGCCTGGGTATCGCCTTCATTTCTGCCCACACCATCGCTGCGGAAACCGAAGCTGGCCGGCTCGTCATCCTGGACGTCGTCGGCATGCCGATCCGCCGGCAATGGTTCTCTGTGATACGAACCGATCACGCAATCTCGCCGGCCATGGCTACGTTCAACGATTTCCTGATGCGCAAGGGCGCGATGTATCTGCCCCTGTTCGGTAAGCTTTATCCCGATTCCTGAGCGGGATGGGCCGCCGCACGGCGCTCGGAGCGAGACGCCAGACGTGTCGATGACCTAGGGGACGTTAAATCCGTCGCGTGAGGTCGAGTGAAGGTCTATTTCTTCTGACCGAGCGTTTCCGAGACGGTCCTGGACAATTGATAGAGCCGCTGCTCGATTATCGTCGGCACGTCGCAGACATAGGTCAGCGACTGGACACGTTCGTTGAAAATGCGCGTCTCGAAATTCAACTGGTCAGTACGCCGTTCGACTTCGTCCGGATCGGCGTCGGCTTTGGCACGCAGGGCGTCGACGTCGGATGCTTCCTTGCGCAATTCAGCCGCCATTTCGAGCTGCTTGTGGGCATAGCGGGAAATGCCGGAAATCACGTGCGAACGCTCGGCGTCCATGTGATCGAACATTCCCTGCACCAGCATCGCCATCTTTGGTGCGACCTGCTCCGCCGGCAGGGAAGCCGCGTAGTCCTTGATCTCCTTCTGGGCTTCGGCAATCGGCGTCCGTCGGGCCGCCACCGCCTCGACCAGCGCGGAGACGCCCGAATCCTTCGACCAATCCTTCGCTGCCGGGGGAAGCTCCGGTCCATTCCAGATCTGGCCGAGCGAGAGCTGCGGCACCTTGCGCTGCATGCAGGGCCAGTCGGGATCGGTGTTTGCCGCCCTGGCGTCCATCGGGACAAGCATGGCGACCAGAACCAGGGTGTGCACAAGTCTCATTCGCGCCATCAGCCGTTTCCTCCCGTGTCCTGTTTGCGGGTCATCAGGCCGCGCGAAGGATCATATGCAATGATGGCGCCGCCCAGAAACAACAGCGTGCAACCGGCGACGACGCCCAGCGACAGCCAGTCGATCTGCCCATAGAAGGCGAAGCGGATCAGTTCGACGGCATAGGTGAACGGATTGGTGAGGCAGATCTTGTAGAGCAGGGGGCTTGCCTCCTGGATACGCCACAAAGGATACAGCGCCGGAGACGCGAAATAGCCTGGAAAGATGACGAAGTTCATGATGCCGGCGAAGTTTTCGAGCTGCTTGATCATGGACGACAAAAGCATGCCGAGCGCGCAAAGCATCATGCCCGACAGAAACAGTGCCGGCAGCACGTAGAGATAGCCGAGCGGCGGCGCCCTGACGCCCCACAACCAGGCGACGATCAGGAATGCGTAGACTTGCACGATCGACACGGCCACGCCGGCCAACATCTTCGACACCAGCAGGAACCAGCGCGGAAATGGGCTGACCAGCAGGATGCGCATATTGCCCATCTCGCGGTCGTAGACCATCGACAGCGAAGACTGCATGCCGGAAAACAGCAGGATCATGCCGCACAGACCCGGAGTGATGTAGACCTCGTAGAGCACATAGGTCTTGTAGGGAGGGATGATCGACACGCCGAGCACCTGGCGGAAGCCGGCGGCGAAGATGAACAGCCAGACGAGCGGCCGCACCAGTGAGGAAATGAACCGTTCGCGTTGGTGCAGGAAGCGCAGGCACTCGCGCAGGACGATGCCTTTCAGGCAAATGAGATAGTGACGGAGGCCGAATGGTTCAGACCCTACCGGTTTGACGCCGACTACTTTTCCGGGCATCGCAGGAGCGCTCATGACGATGTCTCCGCCATGCCTGCCGCGTCGACGCGGCTGAGCCTCGAAAAGGCATCGCGAATGGAATTTCCTCCATTTGCCTGGACGACATCCGACACCTTGCCCCTGGCGACCAGGTCGCCTCGCCGCAGCACCACGACATGATCGGTATCGTCGACTTCATCGATCAGATGCGTGGCCCAGAGCACGCCGATGCCATCGGTTTCGACGAGCTTGCGGATGGTGGCGAGGATGCCAGCGCGCGACTCGATGTCGAGGCCGACGGTCGCTTCGTCAAGCAGGAGCAGGGAAGGTCGGTGAAGCAGCGCCCGGGCGATCTCGATGCGCCGCATCTGACCGCCGGAGAGGCTGCGCGCCTTGTCATGCTGGCGGCCCTGCATGTCGACAGTGTCAAGCAGCGCGGCGATGCGCTGCCGGGCTTCGCGTCCGCCAATGCCGTGCAGCGAGGCATGGTAGGAGAGATTCTGGTAGACGCTAAGATCGAGGTCGAGCGTGCGCGCCTGGAACACGATGCCGACCCGTCTGAGCGCTTCGCCCGAAGCGCTGCGGATGTCGTGACCGAAGATGCGGATCGACCCGTGACGCGTGTCATAGAGGTGGCTGATCAGGGAGAACAGCGTTGTCTTGCCGGCCCCGTTGAGGCCGAGCAGGACGGTGAACGTCGCCGGCAAGATCGAGAACGAAACCTCGTTGAGTGCCCGCTTCGGTCCATAGGAGTGGCTGACGGCACTGACATCGAGCGCCGCCGCCTCGTCTCCCGGTCCGCTTGTCCTCACATGCTGCATGCCCGGATCGCTCCTTCAGGACGCGTTGGCAGGACGCACTGCTATCTAGCGCGTCTGATTGCCTTTGGTCTCACTTGATCGTGATCTTGCCCTTCAGGCCCCTGTCGGCGAGGTCGGGAACCGACCAGGTATATTCGCCCGGGCGAACTGTGTGGAATTGCACCTGGATCGTTCCCGCGTCGTCGAATTCCAGCCAGGCCGGTCCGCCGTCCATATGCACCTCCAGATCGTCGATGACGATCTGGTCCATCCACACATTGCGGAACAGGTCCGTCACGAACTTGTATTCGAAACCGCCCTTGGAGGTGATCTTCCAGCGATAGCCTTGGCCGGCGATCAGTTCGAAATCCTTCTGATTGACGGCATAGGTGGAATCGGCCGAGCCGATAATCAATTCCGGCAGGTTCTTGCTGGCACGCGAGGGTTTTGGCGTTGCGTCATCCGCGCTTGCGCCGATCGGAGCAAAGACGAATCCGGCGAGCGCGGCGAAGATAAACCCATGGCGAAATTTCATGTCACGATCCTCCCCTAGATCAATGTCTGCTATTTGGGCGAAATGGCCACACCCCAAGGCTGCTGGCCCACGGTGAGCGATTGGACCGGCTCGTCGGTCGCCGTATCGATGAACGTGATGTCGTTGGAGTTGCCATTCGTGGTGATCAGCGTTTTCTGGTCGGGTGTGAAGGCCAGGTGCCAGACGCGTTGGCCGACGAGGATGTATTTCTCGACCTCGTAGGTGTCGGTATTGATCACGGCGACATGGTTCGCCGGGCCGAGCGCGACATAGGCTTTCTTGCCGTCGGCGCTGATGGCGATGCCTACCGGCTGGATGGTCTCAGCCCGCAGTCCCTGAATCGCGAACTGGATCTTCTTCACCACTTCGCGTTTGGCGTTATCGATGACGCTGACGGTGCCGCCGACCTCGGCGCTGACCCACACCTGCGAGCCGTCGGGCTTGAATTCGGCAAAGCGCGGGCGCGTGTCGACCAGCACGTTATCGGTTACATCGTGGGTGCCAGTGTCTATGAAATGCGCCATGCTGGTGGTTTCCGAGGTGTTGACCATGGTCTTGCCATCAGGGCTGATACCCATGCCTTCCGGTTCCACGCCGACTGGAATCTCCGCCATGACCTGCTTGCTCTCGACGTCGATGGCGGTGACGAGGTTGTCGTCCTCGTTGGCGACATAGAGTGTTTTGCCGTCAGGCGAGAGCACGAACAATTCGGGATCGGGGCCAGATGGCAGCGTGGCTACGATCTGCAGCGTCGCGGTGTCGATGATTTCGACCGTGTCGTCGTCGCTGGCGCATAGATAAACGAATTTGCCGTCATGCGAGATGGTGATGCCGCGTGGCCTCTGGCCGACCTCGACGGTCTTCACCACCTGCATGGTGGCCGTGTCGACGACCGTCATCGTGTTGTCCTTCTCGTTGGAAACGTATGCCGTATAGGCGGATGCCGGGCTGGCCGTGAGGCCGGCCGCGAGAATGGCGAATGCACAAGCTCGTGTCTGCACGCAAATTCCTCCCCTTTGGCCCTACTTGAGAACGCATTTTGTTTCCGGCTGATCGATACCAAGCGTATCGAGTTCGGAGAATTGGTGGAGATAGCCTTCCTGCGGCGATGTCGACACGACCGACTTGGTGTCGCCAAGCAGGATCGGCTGGCGAAGCTGGAGGTTCCATTTGCGGAAGGTGAGCTTCTGTCCTTTGAAGGCGGCAACCGAGAAATCTCCCGACCGCATGTAGTCGCTGATCTTTTTCGCATCGTCGCCTTTGGTGCGCGTGGTGGCTTCGCCGACGGCACGCACTGCCGTCCACGCCGACATGTCCTTGGAAAGCATCCGCCGGCCCGCCGTCTTCAGGAAGCGACTCTGCATCTGGATGCCGCCCCATTGCTCGCTGGCGGGATGCCACGACGATGCAACAAGCCCGGCCGTGCCGGCGACCAGCCGCGGCGTCCAGGTGCGGTAGGGCACGTAGGTGCCAAAAACCTGGCTTTCGTCGGCGACAAGCACAATGTCGTGCTCCGGCAGATCCTGCGTGAATACGGAAATCTGCTGCTGTATCTGCGTGGCGCCGGTATCGGTACGCCTGGCCGTGCCGGTGTCCTTGAATTCCTTCTCGGCGACGATCTGGCCACCAAAACGAGTTGCCGCACGGCGCAACGCGTCGGCGTAGAGATGGTCCTGCTCGTGCGAGCCGTAGAGCAGCACCCAATTCGGCCACTTCTTCACCATGAGATACTGCGCCAGCGCATCGGCAAGCATGCTGCGCGTCGGCGCGATATGAAAAACATTGATGCGGCAGTCCTCCTCGCGCAGGCTGTCGTCGGTGGCGCCGATGTTGAAGATCAGCACGCCCTTGTCGCGGGCGATATCGGCGATCGACAGCAATTGTTTGGCCGAGAGGTCCGCGACGACATAGTGGTCACCCTTGGCGATCAGGTCCTCGAATGCCTGGACCGCGTCGGCTTCGGGTTTGATCTCGGTCACGTCGAGGCTGAATTTCTGGTCGGTGAACTTTCCGGTCGTGTTGTTGTCACCGACTGCCACCTTGGCGCCGGCGACACCTTCGTCACGCGGCGGCAGGTCGAGCATGGAAAGCGTCAGTTGCGGCGCGTAGGCGCGCAAATAACCTATCTTGATTTCAGTGATTTTTTTTTCCGGCTTCGCCGCCGCTTCCTGGGCTATCGCGCCCGGAGCGTTGACGGTCAGGGAAAAAAAGCACAAAAAGGCGGCGAGAGTGCCCGGCACCGCGCTCGTCATCGATAGTAATTACCCATTCTTGCGCTGAGGTCCGACGGTTGTCGGGACCAGCGCCAAGTCAAGGTGCCCATGGTCAACTTAGCCGACCCGCGAAATTTATCAAACCCTATCGGACGACTTTTCGCGTCTGCCCAGGCTAGATGTCTTTTTGACAAATATGCCATGGCGGCTGAAAAGATTGCCATCTTCGATTTCGAGGTCGTTCGCAGCTATGTCATCCGCGACGTGCGTGAGAATCGCGCGGACCAAGAACAAAAAAGAATCTTGGCCTCCAAACTGGAGAAACTGTTCAAATGACCAGAATGCTGGCCAGCGTCACCGGTATCGAAGAGGCGGAGATCGTTCTTTCGGGCGGCGTCGACATCGTCGATCTGAAGGACCCGAAGGCGGGAGCGCTGGGCGCGGTATCCACCGAAACCATCCGCCGAACGATTTCGTTCATCGCGGGTCGGGCTCCGGTCAGCGCGGTCTGCGGCGACCTGCCGATGGAACCCGAAACGATCCGCGCCAAGGCTGAAGAGATCGCGGCGACCGGCGTGGATTATGTCAAGATTGGGTTTTTCCCATCGGCTGACATCTCCGCCTGCGCGGAGGCGCTGGAACCACTCGCCGCGCGAACGAAGCTGATCGCTGTGCTCTTTGCCGATCTGGCGCCGGATTTCGAGCTCCTGCCGGTGTTCGGCAGGCACCGCTTCCATGGCGTGATGGTCGATACCGCGCAAAAGGGCAACGGCCGGCTGCTGGACCATTTGCCACCGGAGCGCATTCCGGGATTCGTCGATCGAGCGAAGTCGCTCGGTCTGATGGTTGGCCTGAGCGGATCGCTCGAAGCCCCGGATATTCCACGCCTATTGCCTTTCGCTCCCGATTTCCTCGGCTTTCGCGGAGCGCTGTGTGGCCATGCCGGCCGCGCGGGTTCAATCAGCGCCGAGGCGGTCTCGCAGATTCGCGAATTGGTCCCGGCAGAGCCTGGGACAGGCGGTAAATCGAGCATCGACTATCGCCTGTTGGCAGCGAGAGGCTATTCGCCGGGCACTGATCCGACACTGGGCACGGACAGGATTTTCGTGCGGGATTTTGTTCTGCCGGTCCAGATCGGTGCGTACAGCTTCGAGCATGGTCATACTCAAAAGGTGCGCTTTGATGTGATCGCCGACGTGCTACAAGTCACCGACCATCCCGAGGACATGCGCCATGTGTTCTCCTACGACATCATCATGGATGGCATTCGCACCATCGTCGCGAGGGGACACATTCAGCTCAGCGAGGCTTTGGCCGAGCAAGTGGCGACGCACGTTCTGGAGAACCAGCGCGTCGTGCGCGTCACGGTAAGGGTGGAAAAACTCGAGCTCGGGCCTGGCGGTGTCGGCGTCGAGATCGAACGCAAGCGCCAAGCGGCAGGACGCGGTGTCGCCTCCGGCTCTGCGGGCAGAAAAGACCGAGGCAGTGTTTCCCGGTCGCGCCAGCAAGGCTCCGACGTCCTCGGGCGGGCCGTCGTCAAGCTTGGCGGCAGCACTGCCCATGCGGCGGAAATGACGAGCTGGATCGCGGCGCTGGCGGGTTCCAGGTTGCCGATCGTCATCGTGCCCGGCGGCGGCCTGTTTGCCGACCAGGTGCGCGAGACGCAGACCCGCATGGATTTTTCCGACACCGCCGCACATGCCATGGCGATCCTCGCCATGGAGCAGTTCGGTCAAGTCATCCTCGATCGGGACGAAAGACTGACGCCGGCACGGTCGCTGGAGGAGATTGTCCGAGCATTGGACGAAGGGAAGGTTCCGGTGTGGCTGCCGTCGTCACTTGCGCTGCCGGCACCGGACGTCCCGGCCTCTTGGGACATTACCTCCGATTCCCTGGCCGCGTGGCTTGCCGGGAAGCTTGGCGCGAACGCGCTGTTGCTTATCAAGCAGACCGATGCATTCTTCGACAACGATACCCCTGACAGCCTGAAGGCCAGGGGCATTGTCGACCCAGGCTTTGCCGCCATGCTGCCCGACGGCATCGATTTCCGTCTCGCCGGTCCGAAGGATGCCGCCGAGGCGGGCGCGCTACTCGCATCGGGCAAGCTGCCCGGCATCGCGATCGTGGCTTCGACCCGCTCGGCAAAGAAGGCAGGCTAGCCGATGGTGAAGCTGCACGTGCCGCGTTGGGCGTGGGTTTTGACGGGCTCTGGGCATTTTTTCACGGAGAGCTTCGCACTTGTTCGCCAACTCGAACATTGCGATGTCTTCGTGTCGAAGGCCGCCAATGAAGTGCTGCGCATGTACAAGCTCAAACTCGATTTTCCGGAGACGACGCGCGTGCTGCACGACAAGACGGCGAGCGCCATTCCCGTCGGCGAATTTTATCACGGCGTCTACCATACCGTCGTGGTGGCGCCTGCCTCGTCCAACACGGTTGCCAAATGCGTCTGGGGTATTTCCGACACGCTTGCCACCAACGTCTTTGCGCAAGCCGGAAAGTGCCGCGTGCCGATCATCGTCTTTGCCTGCGACACCGCGCCCGAACTCGAAACCATGGCACCGCATGGCCTGGTCAAAGTCTATCCGCGCAGGATCGACCTGGAAAACACCGAGCGGCTGAAGGAGTTCGAACGAACCCAGGTCGTCGAGTCGCTCGCGGACCTCAACGCGGCGGTTCATCAACGCCGGGCCGAGCTGTCCGGCCATGGCTGAGCGGCTGGTCTTTCTCACGGGACATCTGGCCAGGGCACGGCTGGAAAAGCTGCTATCCGGTCTGGGCGAGACGGAGTTTTCGTGGGAGGTGGTCGACATAGGTGTCAAGGTCGCCGCACTGATGACCGAAGACATCATAAAGCGGCGTCTCATCGCGCCCGACGCCGTTGACCGCTTTATCCTGCCAGGGCGCTATCGCGGCGATATCGAGCAATTGTCGAACCATTTCGGCGTGCCCTTTGCGCGCGGTCCTGACGAGATCGCGGACCTGCCGGCCTTTCTCGGCCGTGTCGGCGAGCCGCCGGATCTTACGCGTCACGATATGCGCATCTTCGCCGAGATCGTCGACGCGCCCATGCTGTCGATCGAAGCGCTCATGCTGCGGGCGGGGACGCTAGCTGCGGCCGGCGCCGATGTCATCGATCTTGGCTGCCTGCCTGAAACGCCATTTCCGTTGCTGTCGGAGGCCGTGCGCGAGCTCAAGGCACAGGGATTTCGGGTCAGCGTCGATTCGGCCAGCGCGGACGAACTGTCGATCGGTGCGCGCGCCGGCGCGGACTATCTTCTCAGCCTCGACGAGAACACGCTGCCGTTAATCTTCGGCCATGGGGCTACGGCGGTGTTGATCCCGTCCGCCCCCGGCGATCTGGATTCGCTTGGTCGCGCTATCGATGCGGCGCGAAGCGCTGGCATTCCCTTTATCGCGGACCCCGTGTTGGATCCGATCCACTTCGGCTTTTCCCAATCGATCGGCCGCTTCATCGAGGCGCGGCGCCGCTGGCCGGAGGCCGAATTGCTGATGGGCACCGGCAATCTCACCGAACTTACCGATGCCGACAGTTCCGGCGTTACGGCCGTTCTGACGGGGCTCTGCTCGGAACTCGGGATTCGAAACGTGCTAGCCGTGCATGTCAGCCCACACACGGTGCGGACGATCGAGGAGCACGATATTGCCCGCCGCATCATGTTTGCCGCCCGCAATGACGGTGCGCTGCCGCGCAGCTATCACCCAGGCTTGCTGCAGATCCACGATCGCAAGCCTTTCACGGCCTCGACCGATGATATCGCTGCGTTGGCGGCCGAGGTGCGCGACGCCAACTTCCGTATTGCTGCAGCGGAGGACGGCATCCATATTTTCAATGGAAAAACGCACGCGGTTGCTAAGGATGCCTTCGAATTCTTCGCCGGGCTTGGCGTGGAGAGCGACGGTGCGCATGCTTTTTATCTGGGCGCGGAACTGACGAAAGCCGAGATCGCGTGGCGCCTCGGCAAGCGCTATGTTCAGGACGAGCCGCTCACATGGGGCGTCGCCGCACCGGCTCTCGAAGCCGACCGTACCCGTCTTGCCGAACCGGGCGAGACGCTTCGCGCGAAGAGGGAGGGCTAGGTGCCTTACATTCGCGAGACAATCATCACCACTGTCGACAAGACAGGAAAGGTCCATATCGCGCCGATCGGCATAATCTCCGAAAAGGACGGCTGGGTCATCGCACCGTTTCGTCCCTCGGTTACGCTCGACAATCTGGCGGCGGTGCCGTTCGCCATCGCCAACTACACCGACAACGTGCGCGTCTTCGCTGGATGCCTGACCGGGCGCAAGGATTGGCCAACCGTTCCCGTTGAAGATTTTCTGGTCCCTCGGTTGGCGACTGCGCTGGCGCATTCGGTTCTCCAAGTCGAGAGCGTTGACGATGATGGCGTGCGCCCTCGCCATTTCTGCCGCGTGGTTCGAGAAGAAACGCATGCGCCCTTCACCGGCCTGAACCGTGCCAAGGCGGCTGTTCTGGAACTGGCCATCCTGGTCAGCCGGCTTGGCATGCTACCCCGCGACAAGATCGAGGCCGAGATCGGGTATCTTTCGATCTCTATCGAAAAGACAGCCGGCGCCGACGAACGGGAAGCCTGGGGTTGGCTGATGCAGCGTGTCAGCGATCACCTGGCCGTCAAAGGGTCCAGCAGCAAGGACGCATGAGCGTGACGACGCGAGCGCCGCTACGCTGCTTGTGATCGATATCCGGCCAGCAGCGCCACCGCCGATGCTGGTGCGGCGCGGCTGGCCTCGCCGCGAACAGCGTCATGGGCAGGGACGATGTCGGCGAAATCGACAAAGCGACGTTCCATGCGCTCGGCCAGCCGCCTGATCTGCCAGCGGCCCGTTCCGGCGCCGATGATCGGAACGTCTTGAGCAAGACCCCAGGCAACCAGGGATGCTGCGTCGTGGATTTTCCGCAATTGCTGCTCGCTGAACCAGCGTGCGACTTCACCCCATTCCGGCGGCGAAAGTTCTGCGGCGTCGCGCCCGACCATGCGCGCCAGTCGCGCGATTGAGCCGTGGACGGTCTTTTCCTTGCCGTCGGCGGAAGGGTGCATGTCGTCCTCCTCATCGAGCACGCCCAGGATCCGGTGCGCGTCGGCGATCGAGGCGAAATACTCGTTCATCAATGGCGTCAGTCTTCGATGGACAGGAGCAGACGAGGCTACGCCGAACAGGAATGTCCTGGTAAATCCCGTATAGACCAGTTCGCCAGTCAGAAGCCGTCCGGCATCGGTGTAGCCCTCATTGACGACGGCGCCATTCTTGATTGCGATAATGTCGGTGGTGGTGGAGCCCATATCGACGAACAGGGCATCGCCGGCCAGTTTTGCCACCAACGAGGCTGTCGCGTGCCAGTTGGCGGAGGCGACATCGGTGCTCAGCCGCGCTGCCTGCTCGACCTCGACAAAGCCGGATGATCCGGCATAGATCAGCTTTTCGCCTGTGGGAAAACGGTTGGAAATCTGACCCAGCAGCGTCGTCACGCCGATATCGCGGGATGCAAAGATGTCCGACAGTTCGCCCGTCATGGTGAACGCGTTGAGATCGGCTTCCGCATAGAGCGGGGCTGTTTCGTCGAGGGCCGAGGTCAGGCTGTGCAACCCTTGCCAAAGCGGCGTGGCGAGCGTTACCGCGCCGACGATGCGGCCGCCTTGCGCGCGCGTCACCTTCAGATGCGCGCCGCCAATGTCGAAGCCCGCAATGATGCTCTTTCTTTTTTCCACACTTCAAGCTTTCATGACAGCAGTTGGTCGGCGAGAAAAGCGTTGCGCATCATTCCGGTTCTCGACTTGAAAGGCGGCGAGGTGGTTCGCGCCCAGCAAGGAAAACGCGATCGCTACCGGCCGATCGTTACGCCGCTCAGCCGAAGTTCCGATGTCCTCGCCGTCGCCGAAGGGTTGCGCACGCTTTATCCCTTTTCGACCTTCTACATCGCCGATCTGGACGCCATCGAAGGCGGTACTCCAAACAGTGACGCACTTGCCCGGCTGAGGGCGATGACGCAGCCGCCCGAGCTCTGGGTCGATGCCGGCGCAGCAGACGGGAAAACGCTCTTGGCGGCGCTTGCTCAACGTTCCGTGTACCCCGTCCTGGGTTCCGAATCGCAGCAGGACGATATGCTGCTCCGGCATTTTCGCGATCATCCCGATCTCATCCTGTCCCTTGATTTCTTCGGTGATGATTTTTGCGGACCGCGTTCTCTTCTCGATGAGCCCGAGCTTTGGCCGCAAAAGGTGATCGTGATGACGCTGGCCAAAGTCGGTGCGGCCGCCGGCCCGGACTTCAGGCGGCTGGAGGAAGTCAAGGCCAAAGCAGGAGATCGCGCGGTCATCGCGGCCGGCGGCGTCCGCGATGACAACGATATCCACGCGTTGTCAGCGATGGGCATCGCCGCAGCGCTGGTCGCAACCTCACTGCACAACGCCACGCTCACACCCGGTCACCTGGCGTCGCTCGGCGCCTGATCATAGTTGCTCCTCACTCCCGAAAGGCGGGCGCCCTTCGGGAGTGTCGCTTCAAAAGCCCAGAACCTTTTTCAGCCGGCGCAACAGACCATCCGTTTCGGAAGATGGCTTTTCCTGTGCGGGGCTGTCTCTTGTCTAGGCCGCGAACGGATGCTTGACCTTGTCGCGCTGAGCGGTGGCTTCGGCGGCGGTCGGGGTTCCTGCGATAGCGCGCTGGATGGCCTCCTTCGTCGCCTCGTAGTTGTATTTCTGGATCTTGGCGTCGTCGGCCGCGTCCCAATGGATGAATACGCCGACGCAGATGAACACGTCGTCCGCTTCGTTGGCCGGAATGGTCCCGTCCGCGACGCTGTCCTGCACGGCCTTTGCAACGGCGTGCTGCGCCGGCCCGAACATCTGGACAGCCTGCTTGGCGCCCTTGATCGTGACCTTGTTGAACATCACCGTATTGGGCTTGCATTGAAGATTAGGCGCGATCACCGCCAAAAGCGAAGTAAAACCGTCCTTGTTGTTGGTGAGCGCGTTGCAAAATGCCGTTTCGACCGCACTGCCTCGCGGGCCGATGAGCAGGTCGACATGCGCGACTTCGTTGCCGTCCCCTACCAGCGATTCACCGACCATTACCTTCGAGATTTTTGCCATGCCAATTTCCTCCAAGACACAATTATGATGTCCACGGACGCTGCAACCGAGCAGGCGCTCGATGGACAGCTATCCTTGTTGGCAGCGCCCGGATTGCCCGGGCCGGTTGGCTAGATAGCCGCGGAAGCACAGCTCCCGCTTTTGGAAGTCAAGCACCAACGCCGCGATTATGCAAGCGAGCGCCCAGGGTGTGGACTAAAAGAGTAGCCACGGTCAGATCGGCCGAGGTGCCCGGGTTGACTTTGACCGCCTTCAGCCGGCGGTCGAACTCCATGAGCAGGCGAATGCGTGACGGCTCGTCGCCGTTGGCATGGAGCGCCGCCTGAACGGCAAGAGCGTCTTGTCGCACCTGATTTGCGACTTCAATTCCGTGATTGCGAACCACGTGACTGTCGGGGAAGCCTGCGACAAACGCCATATAGGCGAACACGGTCGGCCACATGCCGCTTTCTCCGCGCGCTAGCGCCCCTACCAGCGCCGCCAGCCCGACCCCGAACACGTCGCCGAAACAGGTGTCATACTGGCGTGCGATCATATCGCGGTCGGCAGCCTCCCGCATTGCTTCCAGGAGATGAACCTTCGGCTCCTGCCGCACATCATTGGCGGCGTCTCCCAGGCCGCCTGGCGCTGCCATGGCGATCGCCTCGAACACTGCCCTGGTATCGTCCATGCTCAACGCGCGCAGCAGCGAGTCGAGATTATCCTGCAAGCTGCCACTCCTCATTTCGGCGGCGCATATCAGAGGCCCCGCCAGGAGGATGATACCGAGATTTGTATTGGTCGCTACCGCCAGACGTGTCGCACGCACCGCCTCCAGCATGCGCTGCCCGGCCGAGAGGCGAGGATCGGTCAGCGGCTCGGACGAAACCTCGGCACTTATCATGAACTGAGCGGCGGACATGCCGTGTCCGTCGGCGAACAGGTGGACATTGCCCGGCTTCAGAGCTTCGATCTCCATCCTGCAGGCATCCTTGTAGCTAGCCCGGAGGCGTTCACGCGATAACGTCATCCTCCGCCGCTCCGTTACGAATTCGCCGGCGCGGTGAACCGGAAGGGGCGCGGCGCGGCGGTGGCTTCGGTGCGGTCGGCCAGGAATTTCAGCAGGGCATCGGCGATCGCTTCGGCGATGTTCACAGCGACCACCGATTGCAGCCCTGACCAGGCGGGCATGCTGTTCACCTCGAGCACGAACAAGCTGCCATCGTCGGCTCGCACAATGTCCACGCCAGCAAAATCCGCGCCGACGGCGGCCGACGCGGCGACAGCCAGCGCTGCCAGCTCAGCCTCGCCATGTCCCGAAACCGGCTCCGGCACGCCACCCCGGTTGACGTTCGTGATCCAGTCGTCGCTGCTGCGGCTCATCATCGCGACGGTTTCGCTGGCGCAGATAAAAACGCGAAAATCCCGGAAAGGCGGGCCGGCGCGCGACACATAATGCTGGAGATAGTAGACGCTGTTCACCTCGTCTGCGGCGGGAAGGTCGGAGAGCGTACGGATCAGCCTTATCCCGCGGCCTTGCGCCCCGAACAAGGGTTTCAGAACCAGCGGTCCCTCCGGAAGCTCCCGCGCCGCGATCTCCTTGGCGGCGGCAAGGCCTTCGACGGCGAACGTCGGCGGCGTTGGCAGGCCGGCATTTTTCAAGAGGAACGTCGTCATCGACTTGTCGACGCAGCGTTCGACCGCCTGCGCCGAATTCCACACGGGAACCGACAGCCGGCTCAGCGCGTGCAGCACCCCGAGGCGCCGGGTGATCGCCTCGAACGATCCGGCGGCGATCGAACGGACGAGCACGGCGTCGGGCAGCGCGCCGCCGAAACCGGGGATCGAAAGTCCGCTCGGGCTACCGGTGTCGAACGCGATTGCCGCCAGCGGCGCGGTAGCAACAATAGCGCCCCGTCGACTAAGCCTTGCCGCGAGGCCTCTGGAGCCGGTGTCCGAACTGTCACTGACGATCAGGATGCGAGGGATCATATGGCGCCTCGGACATGGCGGATGACGGACGGCTCCCTTTGTGCCGCCATGCTCTAACCGAGGCTCCGTTCGAGCATCTTCGGATCACGCCGGCCAGCGCGAAACGTATCGCCGGTTTCGATCGCCGTCACGATCACTTCGGCCGGGCTGAACAACAGCGGATCGATGGCATAGAAATCCCCCTTGAACCGCTTGAATATCTCGGCAAACGGTTGACCGTAGTCCCGTGAGGCGCGGCTCGGAAGTTTCTCCGCGAGGTTGCTGGCCTCTTTTGCCGACCCTTTTACGAAGAGCTGGACGCTGCCGCCATAGATGATGGCATCGTTCGTTCTGCCCATGGCGGTCAGGAAATCCGGGTGGGGGGCGGGGATTGGCGCCGCTCCGATGCCGTCGACAACGTTCTCCAGCGGAAATTTGAGATCGTTGGCCTTGTGCAGGGCAACCTCGAGCGCGCGCGCAACGATCTGCAGGCTGCCGGCAAGGCTTTGCGTCGGCGCGTAGAGGAAGGTGAGCTTGTCGGTTGCCAATCCGGTTGCCTTGCTCACTTTCTCGACGATTGCTGGGGGAGGCGGTTTGGCAGTCTCCAGGATAAGCACGGCGGACGATGCGGTGTCTCGATAGGAAAGCGCGTCGAACAGTGGTTCGACGCGGGCGAGTGCCCGCGCAGGTCCCGATCCCATGGCGAAATAGTCCTGGGCAGACAGGTTCCAGCCCGCATATTGACTGCCTAGGCAGGCCAGTACGGGCTGCGACGAGCGCACCTCGACCGTGAACGGCCATTTCCGCTCCGTGCGGTCCATGAACACCGAAACGCTGCCGAGACCACCCATCGCCGCCTCTGCCATGCGCAGCCCGGCCTCGACGCTGCCGGGCGCCTTGGCTCCGACATCGATAAGGAGCTCGCCCAAGGTTCCCTTGGAAGCGGCGATCCGCAGCCGTTCGGCATCGCTGATCATGCCGTCGGCGATGCGCTGTGCATTGTCGTTCAGGAATGCCGAACCGTTCTTCATGTCCGGTCTCCTTCCCATTGGAGTTGCAACCGGCGGGCTTGCCCCTTGATGAGCCGCCTGGTCAAACCGGCGTTCGGACCGCGCGCGAAGACGGTACAGACGGGGTCGCCGGCAATCAGACGGGTGCCGGGTGACTGGTGGTCCGCAGTCCATTCGGGCCACACAATCGACGGAAACCGGGCGATTGGGGTCGCGGCGTAGGTCACCATTGAAGCCATCGAATCGACGAAGCGTGGCAAACGGTAGGTTCCTCCGGCCGCAGCTCGCAGATGTGCTTCGATCAGCGGCGCCTCGTCCTCGTCAAAAATGTCCAGCGTGGCGCCTGGCCGCGGATTGATCTCTATGAGCTTGTAGCCGTCCGATCCGCGAATGAGATCGGCGCTGCACAATCCAACCAGGCCGGCGCGGCGCGTCAGGGCTGAAAGCCAGCCGCCGATGAGCGCCGCCTGCCTGCGGTCGAAGCGTCTCAACCGCACGGCCCCGCCATAGCGATAGGGTGCCGCGGAGACGGGGGAGGTCCATTGTTGGCTGAAGCCGACAATGCGCGCGGCCTGGCCGTCGCCGACGAAAAGGGCCGAGACGCTGCGTCCGGCGACGAAACGTTGGAAATAGCGGCCGGTGGTCTGGCTTTCTCCGGCCGCCTGTCTGATATGCCCACCCCCGGCGCCGCCCACGGTCTTGGCCACCCAGCTGTCCGGCTCAGGCGGCCGATCCCACCGGAATTCCGGATGTGGGATGCCGAGTTCGGCACAATCCGCGGCCAGCAATTGCGGATCCTTGATCCTGCTGATCGCCGCGCCGCGATTGCCGGCAAGCGGAAAATGGCGAGCGACGGCGTCGACAGTCCCCGTCATCCGCTCAAAACCCGAGCCCAGGACGACGGCGACCGGCTGGTCTTCGCCGGTCAGGTCCCGAAGCGTCTCGATGATGCGCTCTCCGTCGATGCCGTCCTGTAGGTTGCCCGGCAGCTTGGTCGTTCGTTCTGCCAGCGCAACCGTATCGGTATCGCAGAAGAAATCAGCGACCAACGGACGATAGCCCGCACGCCGCGCAGCCATGGCCAATGCCCGGCCTGAAATCGCCGCGATCAGCAGAGATCTGGCGCTATTTGGCAATCTCGCGTGCAAGGGAAAACGCTTCCTGGAAATCGAGCGCGATCGTTTTTTCGGATTCGATCATTCTTTTGAAAAGGCCGGACTCGACCTTATATTTGACGTTGCCGATGGCAAGCGGGCCAATCCCGACGGCCTTTGACGCTTCTAGCGGGTCGCCATTGGCATTGACGGCCAATCCTTCGATGCCTGCGGGCGGAACCGCGTTGACGTCGGCGGCGATAAGCAAGCCGCTGCCTCTCAACTGGGCCTTTGAAACCACCTGGACGCCGGCCTTCGCACAAGCCAGTATGACCTCACTTGCCTCGACCAGATCGGCTTTCCGGGCATCGCTCGATCCGTCAGCCGCATCGACACCGATCTTGAATCGGCTTTTGATCTCGGCAGCGATCTGTTTCACCCTTTCGATGCCGTCATGGCCGACGAGTGTGACGCGGGCGCCCTCCCTTGCCGCGATGACGGCGGTGCAGAAGCCAACCACGCCGGTGGCGCCGAAAACAGCCACCCTCGTGTCCTTCAGCCCGCGCTCGAATTTCTTCTCCAACGCCTTTTCGACCTTGGCCACCATCGCCGCGGCCGTGGTGAAAGAGCCGGCCGGGTCGGCAAATACCGAAACCTGGAAAGGCGGCACCATCGCCTTCTTCGCGGCATCGAACATGTCGAGCGCCAACGAAGCGTCCTTCCCGGCGATAAAGATGCCGGTATCGACGCCGGCATCAGGCGGACGCGAAAAGATCGCGTCCTGAACCAGGCCTGTCACCTCACCAAGGCCAACATCGACATAGGGGACGACGCTGTCGAAGCCCGCGTCGAGCGCCATGTTCACGTCGAAGGGGCTCATGTGCTTCAACGGCGTCAGCATATGCAGGATATGTTTGCGGGCCATTTCTCGCCTTTCTGCTTGGAATCTGAAGCGTCAGCTGCCGACGAGACCGAGTCCGGTCGAACTGATCTTCGCGCCGGAGTTCCTGCCTTTGACGATCTTGATCTGAAGGCCGTCTTCAACGGTTGTCTTCTGAACCGCGCCGACGAATTTGAGCGCGGCGTCATGCGACGGCGCGAAGGCAAACCCTGTCGGTCCCCAGGAACTCTGGCCGATTCCGACGGCGCCCGCTTCATTGAGACGGTGAGCGACCATCTCGACCCGCTTTGAGGTGAACACGCCGCCCTGCGCCGGAGCGAAATGGCTGCCGATCAGCATCTGTATCGCGGTGACGGCAGCGCCGAATGCCGCAAGATCGCGCTCGACCAGGGCCGGCATGATACCCATCAGCACCCTCCGGCAGATCTCGCCGCTGCCCGCCGTCGGGAAGGGTGGCAGTGAACGGAACGCCGCGACCTCGGCCTCGCCATGCAGTCCATGCCCGGCATGGTCGAGGATGAGGATGACGCGCCATTCTTCGGGAAACGGCAGCCGCGCCACGACCGGAGGCGGTCCGCCACGCTCGTCCTTGCCCGCGTCGACAATCACGCCGCCGTCTTCGAAACTTGCGATGCCGATCCCAGATCGGCCGCCTCGTTCGAGCAGGGTCGCGTCGCCGGCGACATCGAGAGGCAGGTTGTGCAGCGTTCGCAGTGCCGAGGCGACGGCAAGGGCGATCTGCGTGCCGGACCCAAGGCCGGCGTGACTCGGGATCGACTGTTCGATCACCAAATGGTGCTGGCCGCGAATGCCGAGATGCCTGCGGAGCGTCGACAAGTGCTCACCGGCGCGAACGCTCTCGGAACCTTCGACTAGGGTCTCGCCGGACCGCGACAGGGTGACAACGGTTTCGGGTTCACTCAACGGAAGCCCAACGCTGCCAAAGCGACGTCCGGCATCGCCATTGAGATCGAGGAAGCCAAGGTGAAGGCGAGCGGGCACTCGTACGGTAACAAAATTCGACATCTGCCCCCCGATGGGTGCATCATGGATGCATCATGGAAGTTTAGGTGCCCGCCACGATGATAACTGTTTTCGTCGAGGGAGCAAGCCAAAGAGAGTGCATTCATGTTTCTGCTTTGGCCTGTCGTGTTGACGGACCGAGCAATTCGGGGAGGTCGAGATGAGCGAAACGGTCAAGGAGAAGATCTATTCGGACGCCGAGATTGCCGACCGGCTTGAGAAGGAGCTGCCGAAATGGCGCTACGAAAACGGCTGGATCCGGCGCAAATACAAGACCCACAGCTGGAAGTCGACGCTGATGGTCATCAACACGGTTGGCCATCTCGCCGAGGCGGCGTGGCACCATCCCGATATCACCGCTTCCTATGCCTGGGTCGAGGTACGCCTTATGAACCACGCCGCGAAGGGTATCACCGACAAGGACTTCGAGTTGGCGAGAAAGATCGAGGACGTTGTCCAGTGGCAGCCGGCCAAGGAAGGCGGGGCGCTGGAGGGAACTCCGCCGACCGATCAACGCTTCGCTTACATCAAATATGATTAAGCGCGGTCGGAGTTTGTTGATAGCGTATGAAAACATTCGTTAATCTGCTGGCAAGCGGGGTTCACGGCCAATCCAGTTTCGTCTAGGATCGGGCCGGCACCAGAAAGTAGTGTAGCGAATGGCGGTTGCTTGGATAGGCAACCGGGAAGCGCTGGTCGAGCGCGCGGCTGCGCATGCCGCGTCGCTGTTATCGTCAAGCCGGTGCCCGGTTTTCAGCTTTGATACGGACATACACGGCACGAGGGCGGCGATCGCGCTGGCCGAGCGGCTTGGCGCGGCATACGATCACGCCGACGGCGCGGCACTTGCCCGAGAGACCATGCTTTTTACCGACAGGGGCGCGATGACCGTCGCCCCTGGGGAGACGCGCCGGCGTGCCGATATCGTGGTGATCGTGGGCGAACTCGCACAAATCCATCATGATCTTGTTGCCGAGCTCGCTGGCACGGTTCCCGATCTCTCGACCAGGAGCAAGCGCGAGTTCTTCCTGGTGGGATCGAACGGGGTGTCCGTGCCGTTGAAAAACGGGCGCAAGGCAACGCTCCTTTCCTGTGGCCAAGCTAGCCTCGGCGCCACGCTGGCGGCGCTGAGGGCGCAGTACAAGGGGCGGCAAACATCGCGACCGGTGTCGAACTTCAACGATTTCGCCAAGGCTCTGACGGCTGCGCATTTTCCCGTGTTCCTGTTTTCAGGCCACGCCACCGATGGGTTGGCGTTGGAGATGCTGCAGGGGCTGATCGCCGATCTCAATCGCAAATCACGTGCATCTGGCCTTCATCTGCCCGCGAGCGAAAACGGGTGGGGAAGTGTGCTCGCCTCGACCTGGATGACAGGTTTTCCATTGCGCACCGGCTTTGCGCGGGGCTTCCCGGAATTCGATCCCTGGCGCTACGATGTGGAGCGCATGATCGCCGCCGGCGAAGCCGACCTGCACCTGCGGATCTCCGCCACGGTTGCCCAACTCCCGAGAAACAGGGGACGCACGGCACTGATTGCGCTGGCCAAAACGGAAGAGCCGGTCGCAGGCGCCGCGGTCACCATCGCCATTGGCGAAGCTGGGATCGATCACGATGCGGTTGTTTATTCCAGCCGTACCGGCTCGCTGAAGTCGACTGATACCCGCGCTGCTTCGAAATTGCCCTCCGCCGCGACGATCATTCGCCTGGTCGCCAGTCGGGTTTTCGCCGAGGCATTGCCATGCTGACGAAAATCGCCAACGGCGAGATCGTCGACCCCGTCAACAGCCGGCTCGGCAAGGGCGATCTATGGATCAAGGACGGCAAGATCGTCGCGGCGCCCGCTGAGGGGTCGGCCGACCGGACCATCGAAGCCGCCGGCTGCATCGTGATGGCGGGCGCCATCGACATCCACTCCCACATTGGCGGCGGTAACGTGAATACCGCGCGGCTTCTCTTGCCCGAACAGCATGCCGCCCATCAGGCGCGACCGGCGACGACGCCGCTCTCCAATGCCGGCTGGTCGACCTTCCAGACCGGCTGTCTCTATGCCAAGATGGGCTTCACGACGGTCGTCGAACCGGCGATGTCCCCGGGATCTGCACTCCACACCCATCTCGAACTGGCCGACATCCCGATCATCGACAAGGCGACGCTGGCCATTCTCGGCAACGACGACTTCCTGCTGTCAATGATCCGTGACGCCGCCACTCCTCAAATGATCGAGGACTATGTCGCCTGGACGGTCGCCTCGACGCGAGCGCTCGGGGTCAAGGTGATCAACGCCGGTGCGGCGGCCGCCTTCAAGGAAAACGCACGCACCTTCGCGCTGGACGATGTGGTGCCTTCCTATGGCGTCAGCTCGCGCAAGATTGTCAAGACGCTGCAGGCCGCCGTCGACAGTCTTGGTCTGCCGCATCCTTTGCATGTCCATTGCAACAATCTGGGCATCCCTGGATCTGCGGATACGGCGGCCGCGACGATTGCGGCGGCGGATGGGCAGCCACTGCACCTCGCCCACCTCCAGTTCTATGGCTATGGCACGGAAGGAAAGCGCAGGTTTTCCTCCGCCGCCGCGCGGCTTGCCGAACTGGTCAACACGACGCCGGAAGTCACCATCGATATCGGTCAGGTGATGTTCGGCCAAACAGTCACGGTCTCCTCCGACGTCATGCGGCAGTTCTCGGCGCGGGGCAGCGCACATCCGAAAAAGTCCGTCATTCATGACGGGGATGGCAATGGCGGCGGCATCGTGCCCTACAGCTATGGCAAGGACTTCTATGGCACGATGCAGTGGGCGATCGGGCTCGAGCTTTTTCTCCTCATCGACGATCCCTGGCGTGTGTTCTTCACCACCGATCACCCCAACGGTGCACCCTTTACCGCTTATCCGGCTCTGTTCGAGCTGCTGATGAGGCGGGAAGCGCGCACCGAAATGGCCGCTGGACTTTCACGATCCGCCTTAGCGCTCTCTACCCTGTCCGCAATCGACCGCGAATACACGTTCGAGGAAATCGCCATCATGACGCGTGCAGCGCCGGCGAGGCTGCTCGGGTTGACGGATCGAGGCCATCTCGGCGTCGGCGCGATAGCCGACATCGCTGTCTATCGCAGGAACGAAAGTATCGCGAAGATGCTCGGACAGGCAGCGTATGTTTTCAAGGATGGCGATCTCGTCGTGCAGGACGGGGAGATCATCCATTACCGCTGGGGCAAGGCCCTCAGGCTTAATCCACCTATGGACAAGGCGATGGTGCGGCGTCTGGAGGACTATCACCAGCAGCGCTACGGCCTGTCCTTGGATTGGTTCAATTTCCCGGATTCCGCGATTGCGCGTGAACAGCCATTCGGCGAGGTGCCATGCCGAACGTGAGCGTAAATGGCGTAACGATCGACGATACTTTTGCCGAAGCCTTCGGGATGCGGGCAACCGCCATCATCATCACCGCGTCGAACCGGAAATGGGCACGGCAGGCGGCGATCACGATGACCGGCTTCGCCACCTCGGTAATCGGTTGCGGCTGCGAAGCGGCAATCGATGCCGACCTGCCGCCGTCAGCCACCCCGGATGGCCGGCCCGGCTGCCGCGTGATGATCTTTGCGATGGGAACAGATGAATTGCAGAAGCAACTGCTCAATCGCGTCGGACAGTGCGTTTTGACCTCGCCGGGCTCCGCCTGCTTTGCCGGACTGGAGGGCAGCGCCAAGCTCAAGCTCGGTTCGGCGCTGCGTTATTTCGGCGACGGCTGGCAAATCTCCAAGAAGATCGGCGACAGGCATTTCTGGCGTATTCCCGTCATGGATGGTGAATTCCTCTGCGAGGCAACAACCGGACTGACCAAGGAAGCCGTCGGCGGCGGCAATTTCTTTGTCATGGCCGAAAGCAGCGCCAACGCTTTGGTCGCGGCCGAGGCCGCGGTCGCCGCGATCGGAATGGTGCCTGGTGCCATCGTGCCGTTCCCGGGCGGCATCGCCCGTTCGGGTTCCAAGATAGGTGGCAAATACAAGGGCATGATCGCCTCGGCCAACGAAGCCTACGCGCCGACACTGCGCGGCGTGGTTGCGAGTGAACTCGGTCCCGACATCAACGCCGTCCTGGAAATCGTCATTGATGGTGAGACGAATGATGCCGTTGCCGCGGCGATGAAGGCCGGCATCAAGGCCGTCATCCAGCTCGGCCCGAAGAAAGGCGCGGTTCGCATCGGCGCCGGCAATTACGGCGGCAAGCTTGGTAAGTTCATCTATTCGCTGAAGGATATGTTGCCATGAAGGCGCTGACCTTCACTCTTGTTGCCGAACCGCCTGAGCGCCTCGACCTGTCGCCGCTGACGCCGGAACGGCTTGCTGGGAGCGAAAGACGGGATATCGAAAAAATCCGAATCGGCATGTCGAAGCATGGATCGAAGGTGGGCGACATTTTTCGCCTCGCCGGCAGCGATCCGCTAAGCATCGTGTTCGAAGGTGGAAGCGCGCGCCTCGACCGGGTGGCGCAAGGCATGGGAGGTGGATCGGTCCGCGTGATCGGCAATACTGGCGCGCAGGCCGGGCGCGCCATGCGCAGCGGCAAGCTGACGATCGAAGGCAATGCTGGGCCGCACGCCGGCTCTGGCATGCGCGGCGGCAGGCTGGAGATAACAGGTAACGCCGGCGATCACCTTGGTGCGCCGCTCGTGGGCGAACTGGCCGGCATGAATGGCGGCGTGCTGATCGTCAGGGGCAGGGCGGGCGCCTTCGCCGCGGACCGCATGCGGCGCGGCCTGATCGCGGTGCTGAAAGGCTCGGGCGACCATGCAGGCAGCCGCATGATCGCGGGTACGCTGGTGGTAACCGGTGGCATCGGTGAAATGCCCGGCTATCTGATGCGCCGCGGTTCGATCCTTCTTGATCGCGCGCCAGGACATCTGTCGCCGAGCTTCGTCGAGTGTGGCGCGCCCGAGAGCGTTTTTGCCACCATCATCGATCGTCATCTGATCGCCGAAGGCATTTTGAAACGGCCGCTGCTGGGGCGCGCACCACATAAATATGGCGGTGACAACGCGGTGCTTGGGATGGGCGAGGTTCTTTTTCCGCGCAGATGAGGTTCCGGCAACGAAATCGATCAGGTGCTTGTGCCAGTTGAGCGGCCCCGCTCGCTAAGCTTTAGGAATGTGTCCAAACGTCGATTTGCCGCCAGCTATTGGCTTCGTCACGTAACACCGGGCTACTGGAGACCTGTAGGGCGCGTTTCGGCAGGTGCGCGGGCGGATAATTGAGCTTCCGCCGAGCGAAACATGTCCTCGAATGCAAGCTCTGTTTCAAACACGGTGGTTCCGAGGCTAATAGTCAGAGCGTCCTCGGTCCCCTTGGGCGCGAAATAGACCTGCGCGACGCTTGCCCGAATGCGCTCGCCAATTTCCGCGGCCTCCGCTTCGGTCGTACCTGGAAGAAAGACCCCGAACATCGATGTTCCTATGCGACCTACCATATCCTCCTTGCGGACCGAAGACTGAATGGCCGATGCGACGAGCCGCAAGGCCTCATCGCCCCAATCTGGGCCGAAGCGAAGATTTATGGAGCGAAGATGTTCGGCATGAATCACCAGGAAGGCGCCCGAGCGCGGCCCTGGCGCTGACGGCCTCGCCGCGCGCCGCTCGACCATCGAGGTGAAAACCGGACCGTTCAGGCAGCCTGTCACCCTGTCATAGGTCTCGGCCCTGTTGAGCTCCCGCCGGTAGCCGCGGATCTGGGCCTGCTTCAAGCCGATCAATACGAAAAGCGGCAGACCGATGATCAGAGGCAGCAGCACGGCAGTGACCATGCTGCGCCCGAACGGGGTCAGGACATCGCTGAACAACAGCAGGTAATTGAGGCCTACGGAGAGGGCAAGGCTGCCAATGGTCCCCAGGAAGGCGAGCCACGCGACACCCTTCCATACCGGCTCGGTGGCGGTCGTTTCGGCTTGTGCCATTACCAATCTCCTGTCAGATCGGCGAGCATAGCGCCGGCATGCGCAATTTCAGTTGCGGCAAACCATACAATTTGATCGATGTGCGAAACGTGAATCGATTTTGGCCTATCGCGGCGGGCCGAAAATTCCCACCTCCGCGTCCTCGGCGACTGCTTGCGCCTTGCCATAGATGCCGGTGGGCAGCGCGATCGCCCAGCCGTTGGACACAAGCCAGGCGCCGACATCCTGCTTGCCAAGGCTACACGGCGCGGCAATGGCAAAACGCTCGACCTCCGGCGGCACGACACACTTCAGCGCGCGTCCACGCAGCCAGGAATTGAAGGCGGCGCGTGCGCGCTGGCCGCAAGACCAGGCGACATCGTGAAACGAGCAGGTGGCTTCCGGTTCTATGCTGGCCACACCACTGACGGCCACTTTGCGTCCCATGGATTCGAAAGTCGCCGATGACGTTGCTATTGGCCGGAAGAGCAGGGTTTCGCCCCAATCGCCTGGCATCGGCGCCTTAGGGGGCACGGCGAGGCCGAGATCGCCGAGCGGGGGCCGGGCTTCGATCCGCTCGATCTCGGACAGGTCAATTGGCGGCGGTGCGACAACATCCTCGGCAACCCCGCGCGCTTCTCGCCATCTTCCGACGAGAACAGTCGTCTCCGGCCGGGTTGCTTGCCCGGCATTCTCGACACGGGTCGCAAGGGCAGGCCGGTCGGTCGCAAGCAAGGCTCCGGCATGCATGATCAGGGCAATCCCGAACAGCAGCTCGAGGCCTCCGACCGCAATGACCAGGCGGACACGCCCTGGCACCTCCATCACGCCGGCGGCAGCGTTCGTTAGCGGGCGGTCAGAACCCCGAGGTCGATTTGGCAACCAGTTTGAGCGCACCCTTTTCTATCCGGTAGAATGGCATCGATCTTTGGCTGGATCCATCTGCGCGAAAGCGGAACAGGCCGGTCGATCCGCGAAATCCGCTCGGATTTTCGAGCACCTGTTTGCTGAAGCCGTCAGGTCCGACCGCGCTGGCAATCCCTGCCGTCAGCGCAACCATATCATAAGCGTAGGCTACGTTGACGTCGGCCGGATAATTGTATGTCGTCCTGAAGCGGTCGGCGATCGGCCCGGTTTCGCCCGGATCGAGCGTTGCGATATAGGCTCCCTCGAAGGACGGCTCCATGGGATGCTCCAGCCAACGGCTGGTTCCGACGACGGAGGTCGCTTTGCCCCCAATGCCCTTTGATTTGAGGGCGGCAAGTATAGGCGAGGGGCTGGCATCCCCGCTGGCAATGATGACCGCGTCGGGAGTGTCCACGAGCGAGGCCATTTCGTCCACCGCCTTGGCGGCGCCGTCGCCGGCCGAATATGGAACGGTGACGGCGAGCGTCGCGCCATAGATGCTGAGACTGTTGGCGACCCGCTTCTCGACCGTGCTGGCGTTCGAGCCACCCGCAACAAACAACACGAATTTTTTTCCGCCTTTCGCGGCGATGCCCGCGGCGCCCGCCGCCGCACTGTCCGCTTCGCTGAGGCGCACGGCGTAAACGCCGGCGCCGCCCGCGAAATTGTCGGCAAGCGCCAATACGGGCGGCCGCTTCGATCCCGACAATGTGGCGATATGCTGGGCTGCCGGCAATTCGGTCGGGCCGATGACGACTTTTGTGCCGGTCGTCAGGGCCTGCAGCGCCAATTTGCCGGCCTGTGCGTTGTCGCCCTTGGTGTCCTCCACGGTCAGCGTAAGCAACCCATTGCCGATATCGGTCATCGCGAGCTTGGCGCCATCGAGCATCTTGCGGCCATTTTGCCCCGCCGTTCCCGGGGCGGACAATGGCAGCAGCATGGTAATTTTCGTCGAACCGGTACCCAGCGACTGGGTTGCCTGGGCAGGGCCGCCGCCCGCGGCGCCATCCTGCTGCCCGGCAGGCGCGGCAATCGTCGCCGGATCGAGCGCTTCGGTAACGCTGCCCTTAGACTGGCAGCCCGACAATACCGCGGCGAGCGCGAAGGTGACTGCCCAACTGCGCGGACGGTAGACCTGCCGGCCAGCTTCCATGATCGTCCCACCCTGTATGCCGCCGGGTTATCCTCCCGGTCTGGCCCTGCACCCATGTTACGGCGAACTTGCCTCGCCGTCCTGTTCTTTGGCCCTCGAAAAGCCGAGATCAAAATGCATCGGCCGCGCCGAGCCGGAGGACAGAATTTGGTGATACGGAAGGCCGTTCCAGCCAGTTGGCGCGAACCAGCGCGACGTCTTGGCCAAAGCCGGCGAAGGCGATCGTTGCGACGATCGCCTTCAGGATTGATCCGTCCGCTGCCATGGTGGCCAACAGGCGCAGGTTGCCTATCCGGTCAGTGCATGTACTCGACCATGCGATCGTGGAAACACTCGCATTTATTGAGCGTGTCTTCGTCCTTGTAGTTCGTCTTAAGATAGCCGTAAGCCATGCCGCAGGCGACCTTGGCTTCCGACGCCCAGACGAAAACCGGCCGGGACGAATTGATCCACTCCGAGCTGTTGGCGACGGCGACCGACTCGTCCATCAGCTTCACAACCTGATCCCTGAGATCGACGATATTGTCGTTCAGCACCAGGTTGGAGGTGCCGACGACACCGCAATAATCGCCCGTGGGTCCTTCGATGATGTCGGCGGCATTGAGGCCCGTCGACAAGATCGACAGCAGACCGGCCCCCAAAACCACCCGCAAGATTCTGTTCATGTTGCTCACCCCGTTCCTTTCGCCCCTTAGGCCACGTCCTGCTTGGTACCATGGCTGTCGTCATAGAGTATTTTGACTGCTTCGGCCGCACTGTGGAACGTATAGTTCTCCAGCACCGCCACCGTGTGATAGTTGTCGCCGCCGCCATTGGTGTCGACCTTGACCTCGGCGTTCGCCACATTGGCCGAGGACTGCGCGATCTCCACGAAGCCGCCGGCTTCGAGATCGGTGACGCCGGCCAGGCCCTTCAGCAATGCCGTAAGATCGATCTGGTCGCCCTTGGCGCCGTCGTGGAAGTCGGCGATCAGATCGGTCACCTCGAGAGAGCCGATGGCGAAGGTCTTCGTGCCGTCGGAGGCGACGGTCGGCTGTGCGGGGACACCAAGCGAGGTGTCGAGTTCGACCTCGACATAGTTGCCGGTGGTGCCGTCCGCCATCTGGAACGTGCCGTTGCCTGTCACGGTCTGCCCGTCGATTTCACCCACGGCCGGGCTGGCCGCCGTGCTGATGGAGACGATACCGTTATCCGCGAGGTGCGACAATTCCCCGGCATCGCTGGCGCCGTTGACATTGGCGTCCTTCCAGATCAGCAGGCTGTCGAAGGCGGCGTCGTTGTGATCAATGACGCCGTCATGATTGCCGTCGAGCGAGGCTAGTGCCGCCGCCCCGCTGGCGAACTTGCCGCCGCCGAAGCTCGGCGTGAACAGTTCCGTGCCGTCGTCGATCTTGCCGTCATGGTTGAGATCGACCGCCAGCATGCCGTCATTCGAGTTGTTCCAGGCGACCTGATCCTTGTGCCCGTCGCCGTTGATGTCGAACTGGACACCGTGGCTGATGTCGGAGAAGGCGAAGCCGTCGTGGTTGAGGTCGAAGATGATCGGGTCGGCTGTGCTGTTGTGGACGACAAAGTCCGTGTTGGTGATGGCGGTTAGCTGTCCCAGTGAAGTGATATTGTTGAATGTTGCGATCTGGGTACGACCACCGACGGTGCTCCAATCGGCATCGAACCACAATTCGCCGTGGAGAGTCGTGGAATTGAAGACGAGCACATAGGCATTGGCTGCCACCGCGACCGTCGCCGCGGCGATCTGTGTTGGGGTCTGCATCGCCGTGATCTGGATGATGTGTGCGGAGTCCGCGGCGGTGATCGCGGCGATCGAACCCCGGAAGGCGAAGTCGGCGGCATTGAGAACAGCGCCGGCGGATGTTCCCGTCGTGTTGACGAAATTGACGCCGCCGCTGCCGTTCATGCCGGCGTCCAGCAGGCCTATCTTGTCCGTCCCCGCAGCAAAATCCGTGATGGTGTCTGTTCCGGTGTTGGTCGCCATCCGGAATTGGTCGGCACCTGCGCCGCCGGACAGCGTGTCGTTGCCGCCACCACCGATGAGCAAGTCGTTGCCCGTGCCTCCGATCAACGTATCCGCGGTCGATCCGCCGGCAAGGACGTTGTTGACGCTGGCTGCAGCGTTGAACGTGTGATCGCCATCGACCGTGACGCCGATCGTAGCAGTAGCGCTGTCATTGTCCTGATCGGTGACCGCCACGTTGAAAGTGAGGTCCTTGGTTCCGCTGTTATCGACAGTCGTGACGCTGACAAGCTGAACCTTGTTGTTGTTGGCGCTGATATCGTAGAATTCGATGTAGTCGATGAACTTCGTGTTCGTGCTGGAAGGTATGGTAATTCCGGCCGCCGAAGGCTGGAACTTGGCGGATGCGATGGATCCATCCGTGTAGTGGATCACATAGGCCATCGAGTTGGCGTCGGCGGCGTCAAAACTGAATGTCGCGGCCGTCACATTTGTCGACGCGGCCGCTGGCGGAGCGAACGTCCCAGCTCCATCGTAATCGGTCACACTGCCGAAATCGAATCTGAGCAACTCCCCATTGTTGAAGTTGGCGTTCTGGACACCCCAACCCCCAGTGGAACCGTTGACCTGGTCGAACACAATGCCAGTTGTGGCCGTGGTCCCACCGGCGGCCATCCAGGCATTGAGGTCAAACGAACCACTGGTATCCCAACCACTGACGATCGACAGTTGTGCACCGCCGCTGGCGGTCAGTTGCTGATAGTCATGCGGTCCGGACCCGAATGAGGAGCCGCCGATCAGCGTATTTGCGTGGAACGTGTCGAGCGGTGTCAGTTCGGTGAATTTATAGGTTCCACTGGTCGGATCGACCGTCAGGGTAAAGACGTTGTTCTGCGAGTGGTCGGAGCCCGTATAGGCCACCAGGGTCTCGGGGTGGGTGGGATCGACATAGTAGTGAACGGCGTTTCCACCCACTGTCAGACCAACCGGATCGGCATTGCCCGCGAGGCTCGCCGTGAGGGGGTGATCGGCGCCGCCGTCGACCGGCAACTGTCCGGTGATTGAGATGTTGGCTTCGTTCGACACCGTGCCGTGGTCGATGGTCCCAAGCGTCGGAACATCGTCGCCGATCGTCATGGTCAAGGTCTTGGCCGCGGTGGTCCCATCTGCGTCAGTGAGGGTGACCGTGACGATGCCGCTTTCGGTGGTAGCTCCCGCGTCATGCTGGTAGGCTGCGGTCTGCGTGAACAAATAGGCGCCGGTCACCTCATTGAGGGTAAGCACCCAGGCCGCGCTCGTCAGCGTCAAGACCTTCTGACCGGCGATGATCGTTTCCGAAGCGACAGCCGAACCCAGGCCGCCATCGTAAACATAAGCGAATGGCGTGGTTGCGTTCTCTCCGTCGCCGCCGAAGTTGAAACTCATCGAGCCGGTCTGGTTCTGCGCGACGAAAGCATCCACATTGGAATTGACGATATTGTCATCGCCGGCCGCATCGTTTGTCGCTGATGTCGCGGCCGTCAATGAAGGCGAGCTATTGATGACGGAAATCGTCAGGGTTGTGACCGATGTGTCGCCATCGCCGTCCTTGAGCGTATACGAGAACACGTCCGTGCCGGACGAATTGGCGTTGGCCGCATAAGTGTAGCTGCCATTGGCGCCCAGAACCAGCGTGCCAAGCGCGGTCGAAACGCTGGTTCCGACACCTGTGCCGTTGACGATCGGTGTGCCGACGTTTCCGGCCGCGACGCCCGTGATCGAGGCGCCGTCGGCTCCAAGCGCGTCCGCTCCTGAATTGGTGGTACCCACGCCGGTAAGCACATTGCCGGTCGCAGTGCCCGCAAGCGTGCTGTCGGTATCGGCGTGCGCCGTCGGCACGTCGTCGGAGACGGTGACGGTGACGGTACCGGTGGCCTGGGTGCCGTCGGTGTCGGTGGCGACCACGCCGACATGGCCGAGGTCGACCAG
This sequence comes from Mesorhizobium sp. BR1-1-2, assembly GCF_020165435.1. NCBI lineage: Bacteria > Pseudomonadati > Pseudomonadota > Alphaproteobacteria > Hyphomicrobiales > Phyllobacteriaceae > Mesorhizobium > Mesorhizobium sp. BR1-1-2. Next base: position 7,650 of record NZ_JAIUID010000010.1, on the reverse strand, counting down.
ATCGTCGAGAGTGATGTCGGGATGCGTGTCGTAATTGTCGTTCAGCGTCGCCGTCACCGTCGCCACATTGCCGGCAGCTGACAGGTCGAGCGTCACCACCGTCACGCCGCTGCCCGTGTCCTTGCCGAGGATTTGGGTGTCTGACATCCGCTCCCAGGTCAGGTTGGCGGCGTTGAGCGCCGTCAGATCGGTGCCGAAGGCGATCGACGCGATCGCATCCGAGCCCGGCGTGAAGGTGATCGAGTGCTGGTCGCTGGTTGCGCCCGGCGTCGAGCCGTCCGCGAGGTTCTGGTCGTCGAGCGCCAGCGTGATCGGAGCGCCCGCGACCGGAGCGGCGCCATCGGTGACGGTGAAGGCAAGCCCCGCCGTCGAGGTGTCGCCGTCGCCGTCCGTTACCGTATAGGTCGCGTTCACCACGACCGGACCCGAGTTGTCGACCGAGGGATCGGCCGTGAACGAGTAGCTGCCGTCAGCCTTTACCTGGATCGTGCCTGCGCCGATGTCGATTGCCGGCGACCAGCCGTTGAGGCCAAACGTCAGCGCCGTGCCGTTGATATGCGTCACCGTCGCGCCGTCGGCGCCGGTGACGAAGTCCAGCGTGCCCGTCACCGTCGCGCCTTCCGCAACTGCCTGCGAGGCCTCCGCCGATGCCGCCGGCACGTCGTCCGACACCGTCACGTTGACCGTGCCCGTTGCCTGGGTGCCGTCGGTGTCGGTGGCGACCACGCCGACATGGCCGAGGTCGACCAGATCGTCGAGAGTGATGTCGGGATGCGTGTCGTAATTGTCGTTCAGCGTCGCCGTCACCGTCGCCACATTGCCGGCAACCGACAGGTCGAGCGTCACCACCGTCACGCCGCTGCCCGTGTCCTTGCCGAGGATCTGGGTGTCTGACACCCGCTCCCAGGTCAGGTTGGCGGCGTTGAGCGCCGTCAGATCGGTGCCGAAGGCGATCGACGCGATCGCATCCGAGCCCGGCGTGAAGGTGATCGAGTGCTGGTCGCTGGTTGCGCCCGGCGTCGAGCCGTCCGCGAGGTTCTGGTCGTCGAGCGCCAGCGTGATCGGAGCGCCCGCGACCGGAGCGGCGCCATCGGAGACTCCGAACGTTATCTGCTTGGTGACCGTGTCGCCGTCCTTGTCGCTGACCGTGTAGCTGAAGGTCTCGGTCACCGTGCTGGCGCTGGTGACGTTGGCCGGCGCGGTGTAGATCAGATGGCCGGCGCCGTCGATCGACAGCATTCCGCCGGTCGTGCCCTGGTTGGTGAAGGCCAGGCCTTGCAACGTTCCCTGCAGCCCGTCGGCGCCCGCGCCGATGCCCAGCAGTATCACCGCATCGCCAATGTCGTGCGCGCCGCTGCCCTCGGCGAAGGCCGCTCCCGTGTAGTTCTGCGCAAGCGGCGTGTCGTCGTCGATGGCGACGGTGAAGCTGGTGGTTCCGGTGCTGTTGTCGGCGTCGGTCACCGTGGCGGTGACGGTGAAGCCGAGATTGTCCTCGAAGGCGGTTTCCACCGCGCCGGTGGCGGCGTCGTCATGGACCGGATGCGAGACCGGCTGGTTTAGGGCCACGGTGTAGTCCGCGCCGGTCGCGGTGATGTTGCTCAGCGTGATGGTGAACACCACGTCCGCGATGCTGCTGCCGTAGCCGGTCAGCGTGTGGCTGGCGGCGTCCCAGCTGGTCGAGACCGCTGTCCCGTCGAGCTTGGTCAATCCGGTGCTGGCGACCGACAGCGCCACCGAGCTCAAGGCATCGGCGCCCAGCGTGTAGGAGATGTGGCCGCCCGTCACCGGCGCATCGTCGCCTGGACCTCCCGCGTTGCCGCCGGCCGCGACGATGTCGTCCTCGTCGACGACGAGGTTCTGCGAGGCCGCCACATTGGTGATGCCGGTGTCGGAGACCCCGAACGTTACCTGCTTGGTGACCGTGTCGCCGTCCTTGTCGCTGACCGTGTAGCTGAAGGTCTCGGTCACCGTGCTGGCGCTGGTGACGCTGGCCGGCGCGGTGTAGATCAGATGGCCGGCGCCGTCGATCGACAGCGTTCCGCCGGTCGTGCCCTGGTTGGTGAAGGCCAGGCCTTGCAGCGTGCCTTGCAGGCCGTCGGCGCCCGCGCCGATGCCCAGCAGCGTCACCGCATCGCCAATGTCGTGCGCTGCGCTGCGCTCGGCGAAGGCCGCTCCCGTGTAGTTCTGCGCCACCGGAGTATCGTCATCGACGTTGATCGTCAGCGAACCGGGTACCGTGTCGCCATCATGGTCGGTGGTCGTGTAGCCGACCGTGAATGCCACGTCGTTCTCGTCGCCGCCGGCAGGGTGATCGATCGCATGAAGCTGCGTGACCGTGTAGGCGCCGGACGTTGTGTCGGCCAGATGCACCTTCAGTACATCGACGACGACGCTGTTCTGCACCTGGCTGATGATCAGGTCGGTTCCCGAGTTCGAGGTCACCGAGAACCCGCCCGCAGCCGGCAGCGTTGCACCGGTGAGCAGCGTCGTGCCGGCGCCGTCGGCGCCATAGGTGTGACCAAGCGTACCGGATGTGTGGGCTGTGTCGGGAGTGACATCGCCGGTGCCGTCGGGATTGCCGGCCAGCGCGTCGTCATCAAGCTGAACCTGTGCGTTCATCGACGCCGTCGGTACGTCGTCCGCGACATTGACTGTGAAGCTCTGGGTGACGGAATCTCCGTCGCCGTCGACGGCCTTGACCGTGAAGCCGAGCGGCATCGATGCATCGTTGCCACCGGTGTGGTCGAGCGGCTGGAAGAGGCTAAAGGCAAATGCCGGGTTGAAGATTCCGTTCAGGGTCACGATGAAGACAGGATTGGCGTTAGTCTCGCCATGCTTGTAGGCGACAAGCTCCTGATCGACGCCGTTGGCAGCCATGCGTTGCGAATAATCCAAGTCGACGCCGCCGGAAGTGAGCCCGAAGGGCACGATGAGGTTGTTGCCGGCATCGCGGCCGAATTCGAGATGGCTGGCTCCGCGGTCGTCGGCGTTCCAGTCGATGTTCAGATTGCCGAATGCCGATTGCACCGAAGGCAGCGGGCTCTCCGAGACGCTACCGGTTTCGGCAGCGCTGGTCACGACCGGGATGTCGTCGGTGACATGCACCGTGAGGAATGACGAGGTGCTGTCGCCGTCCGAATCCGTCGCAGTAAAGCCGAAGGACAGCGCTTTGTCGTTCTTGTCGGCGCCGGAGGCCGGTGCGGTATGGTCGATATTGTCGCGCAGGTCGAACGAATAGTTGCCATTGGTCTGGTCGTTGATCGACACGGTGAAGACGGTGCGGATGACCGAGTTGTGCGTGGCGGTTGCCGTCAGCACCGTGTTGTCGCTCGACAGCGTGTAGGTGATGGCATCGCCGTTGGACGTCAGGCCGGCCTGGACACCCGTCAGCAACGGGCTGAAGGCGACTGAGCGGTCATGCGTGCCGGTATCGGGATTGGCGTTGTCGGCTCCCCAGGAGATGCCCAGCGAGCCGGTCGCGGAGGCGGGGGTGAATGTATTTGAGAAGCTCGCCGCGGTGCTTTCCGCAACGGTGGCCCCTGGCGCTACGATCGTCGGCGTGTCGTCGTTGACATTGATGGTGAACGAACCTGTCGCGGTGTCGCCGTCGAAATCCGTCGCCTGGTAGCCGATGGTGAACTGGAGATTGTCTTCGGTGCCCGCGGCCGGATGGTCGATCGCATGCAACTGCGTCACCGTGTAGGAGCCCGTTGCCGCATTGATCAGATCGATCTCCAGCACGTCGACGCCGTGCTGCTGGATGAACACGCTGGTCGCCGATACCGTGCCCAGCGTGAACTCACCCGCCGCCGGCAAGGTGATGCTGGCGGGCAGGAACGCCGTGATGCCAGCGCCGTCCGCGCCGAAATTGACGTTGAGGTTGGCAACGACCGTCATCGGGCCGCTGGTCGCCGGATCGAAATCGGCCGGCCCGCCAAGGTTGCCGCCGGCAAAACCATCCTCGTCGAGCTGGACCGCGGAGGTTCCGACGACCGGAACATCGTTCTCGACCACGACCTGGATGGCGTGATTGCCAAGCGGGGCGACATCGCCATCGAAATCCCGTGCGCTGAAGGCGTCGGTCAGGTCGAGCGTCAACGTCTTGTCGTCGCCAGCCCCCGACGCACCGAAAATATTATGGTCGAGATGGTCCTTGAGATCGAACTTGAAACTGCCGCCGCCATTGTCGGTGAGCGTAAAGACCACGCGGTCGACGCCGGCCGTGTAAACGGAATCGTGGGTGCCGCCGTCGACATATCCGACGACGCTGCCGGCAGGGCCTGCTCCAAGCCGTACATTCTCGCCATGCGACGTGACGACCTCGCCGTTCACGGTAAACACGTTGCCCGTCGGGGAGGCGTTCAGGACGAAGACCGCCGGACCGTCGGCGCCTGGCTTGACCAGCAGCTGCAGCTGCGCGCTGGTGAAGGTCGCCTCGTCGGAGTGGGTGGACATCGTGTCCGTCGGCCCGTTGGTGATGCCGGTCGACAAGTCGCCGTCACCGACGGCCATGTTAAGGTTGTCCTCTCGGACCATGATCGAAGCCGTCGCCGTCGTCGCGAGCGGCGTGTCGTTCTGCACCACGACATTCAACGTGCCGGTGAGGTTGACGCTGTCGCCATCGAAGTCGGTCGCCTTGAACAGCGAGCCGATGTCGATTGCCAGCGTCCCGTCCTCGCCGGAACCCGGCGCGTGGTCGACCTGATCGAGCAGCGTGAAGGTGAACGTGCCGTCATCGTTGTCTTTGATCGTGAACACCGTGCGGCCATCGTCCGACACGCCCGAGACGGCATCGACGCCCACCTCGAAATGAACCGCCGAGCCTCCGGACGACACGCCCGCCGATGCCTTGTTCGTGGCAACGTTGAAGGAGAAAGTCGCGTCATCGTCGGCGCCGATCGACACCAGGGATGCGAATGCCGATGCCCCGAACGTGATCGAACTCGGCTGGCTGCCACCGTCGGGATTGCCAGTGGACAGCCCCGTCGTCAGCGTGTCTTCATAAACGGTCGGAAGAGTGGCGCTGCCGTTCAGCGCCACCGGAATGTCGTCCTCGATGCCGATGGTGAAGACGCCGCCGCTGGTGGTTGTGGTCGACGTATAGAGGAAATCTTCGGCACGGATCTTGTCGCCGCTGCCGAGATCGAAGCGGATCACCAGATGGTCGAACGTGCCCGTCGGGTCGATCGTGACCACGGAGCCGTTGGCGGGCATGGCCATCGCTCCAGTCTGGAAACCGGAGCTGCCGGAAACCGGCACGCCGGCGCCATTGTAGGCTTCCCAGGAAATTGTGCCCGAACCGTTGCCGTTGATGGTGAAGCTCACCGCGTCGGTGCCGGGCCGCGAGAAGATGAAGCCTTCATTGTCATGGATATGGTTGTCAGCGATGCCGACGCCCTGGCCCGAAACGTTGAAGGAATCGCCGCCGGCGCCATTGTTGAAATCGTGAGCCAAGGTTCCATTGAACGTCAGTCCATCGAACGTAACTCCGCCCACGGTGTAGGTGTCGTAGTGGCCGGGATGCAGGCTCAGGCCTGTTGTGGCTGTGGTGGTCGTCGTCTCGCCGGTGATCGCGATCGTGTCGCCGTCGGCGTCGGTGAACTGGAGCGCATGTGTGAAGTCGAGCACCAGCTTCTGGTTGTCATCGTTGGCGGGGGAGTTCGGCAGGTGGTCGATCTGGTCCAGCAAGGTGAAGGTGTAGGTGCCGTTCGGCTGGACATCGAGGGTGAAGACTTTGCGGTCGCCCGCATCGAGGCCGGGTGTTCCACTCTCGACATAGCCGGTCAGCACCGTGCCGTCGACGTGGTAGACGATTGCCTCGCCCTTGGATGTGGCGGCCGGCAAGCCAGCGGGGTTCTGGATGAGAGAGAAGGAACCGGGTTCGTCCGCCCCGACGGAGACCAGCGAGCTCAGCGAACCGGTTGCGACCGTGCCGAGGCCATCTCCATCGGGATTGCCGACGGAATGACCATTCGAGTTCGCCAGCAAAAGCGCGTCCTCGCCGACATTGCCGGCGACGGTGGCGCTGGTCTGCACCGGAATGTCGTCGAGGACCTGGATCAGGAAGGTCCCGGCGCCAAGGGAGATCGAGTCGCCGTCACCGTCGGTCGCGACGATGTACGAGGAAAGATCGATCGGGCTCGTCAGCTGGTTTTCACCATTGTCTCCGGCCTGGCTGTCCAGCGCCGGATGATCGATCTGATCCTTGAGCGTGAAGACGTAGGAGCCGTCGGCTTTCACAGTCAGCTGGAAGACCTCGCGATCACCGTCCGAGAATCCGGCGCCGTTTCCTGCTTCGGCATAACCATGCAAGGTGTTCCCATCGGATACGATGAGCACATGCGCGCCCTGCGATGTAAGGCCGGAATCCACCGGCACGGCCGTCGAGGCAAGATGAAACGCCTGGGCGCCCGGGCCATCGGCGCCGAAGTCGACGAGCGCGATCAGCGCGCCGGCAGCGCCCGTGACGGTCGCGGAAAGGCCGATCGCTCCCGTCTCACCCGGCCTGCCGGCATCTGGGTTGTGCCCGGCAAGCCCATCTTCGTCGACATTCGCCGTGATCGAGGCGGTTCCGACGGCCTTCGGCCCGTCGTCCTCGAAGACGACGGTCTGAGAGATGTCGGCGCTCTGTGTGACGTGGTCGCCGTCGCCATCGGTCGCTGTCACGGTGACCGAGACCGAGCCGGCGCCGAGCGCGATGCCCTCGTCGTTGCTGCTGGTGTCGGGATGCTGGAGCGAGACGTATTGCGCCACCGCGACTTGGCCGGTAGCGGCATCGATATGCAGCGCGATGGCGACCTTGTCGTCGGCTGTGATGCCGTTGTTGTCGGCATCATAGACGCCGATCACGCGGCCGCTGCCGTCGTTGAACAGCGAGATTGCTTGGCCATCCGTGGTCTTCAGGCCGGAATCCACGCCCGTATTGCTGGCAAGGGTAAGCGCATAGACAAGCGAATTGCTCGTTGCCGGGCCATCGGCGCCGAACAGCGCCGTGGCGTTCACGACGCCGCCGCTGCCTTGCGCGTATTGCGGCAGCGGCATGTCGGGATCGGCTCCGGCATTGATGCCGGCAAACAGGTTCGCGAGACCGAGAGTGTCGTCGGAATCGGCATCGACACCTGCGGTCTCGTCGATGACGATGATGTCGCCGACCTTGATGTTGGCAAGGAAGGTGCCGGTGTTGTCGCCCGCTTCGCCGATCTCACGGAACATCAGCGAATTGTTCCCACCGATCGCCGTGACGTTGATTCCGATCGCCTGCATGGAGCCGGAGGCCGGATCATAGGTTCCGACCGAGACGCCGTTCCACAGCACTTCGAGCTTGGCGCTGTGTGGGACGCTGGTGTCGTTGGCGGCGCCGATCTCGAAGGAGATGCGGTATTCGCCGGCGCTGAGCATCATGGTCTGTGAGATCTGGATGTTGCCGGGGCTGGCCTCGAGGTCGACCATAACGCTGTTGGTCGGGCTATCGGCGCCGCGATAGCCGTCACCGACCTTCTCTAGTTCGACGCTGGTGGCGCCGTTGGTCTCCGAGGCCTCAATGGTCCAGGCTCCGGCCGTGCCCTTGGTGTTCGTGCCGCTGCCCGCGCCCCAGGCGTCGCCATTGGGAACGAAGCCGTCCAGGAACAGGCCGTTCAAGGCACCGTTCGG